>JAHBNG010000081.1 GCA_019217005.1 Chloroflexi bacterium TSY | reverse complement strand
GGCGATGTCATCTTCTCCGACCGACTCAATCACGCCAGCATCATTGACGGCTGTCGTCTGAGCCGTGCGAAGATTGTGGCCTATGAGCACAATGACATGGCGGATCTCGCACATCAGCTTGAAACACACACTGAATATGAACGACGCTTGATCATCAGTGATGGCGTCTTTAGCATGGATGGTGACATTGCACCGCTCGATAAAATCTGTGAACTGGCCGAAGCACACAACTGTATTTCGATGGTTGATGATGCGCGAGAAGGCGTGATGGGTGAGGGAGGACGCGGCATTGTTGACCACTTTGGTCTGCATGGACGTATCGATGTGGAAGTTGGCACTTTGAGCAAGGCATTTGGTGTCGTTGGCGGGTTGGTAGCGGGCAAGCAACGCATCATCGAGTGGTTGCGTTTGCGAGGTCGTCCATTTCTCTTTTCCAGCGCCATGACCGTGCCAGATGTGGCAGCCTGCATTGAATCGGTCAAACTCTTAGCAGAGTCGACTGAATTGGTGGACAACCTCTGGCGCAATACAGAGTTTATGAAGCGCGAGATGGCGGCTCTCGGTTTTGATATTGGACAGAGCGTAACGCCCATTATTCCCGTTATGTTGGGGGAGGCACCATTGGCTCAGGAGTTTAGTCGGCGTCTCTTTGCCGATAGTGTCTTTGCGATGGCCATTGGCTATCCTACCGTGCCTCAAGGTAAGGCGCGCATACGCGTCATGAATTCTGCTGCCCACTCTACAGATGATCTGGAACGTGCACTGGACGCCTTTCAGCGGGTGGGGAAAGCTCTATCAGTGATTGGGTAGCGCTCATCAGACGAAATTGTGCAAACGCAATATTCGCCGTTGTCGCAAACGTCGGTTTGCACAATTTTCTTATAGTGCGGTTGTGATGAAAACCGTAGTTTTCGATAGCCCTACCAGAGAGAGCACACTACGGTTTTCATACAGAGCAAAGTACAGATGAGCCTTGGGTAATACTCATTGCGGTTATGGAGATCATGAATGTGTCACACTGTTGTATAGTGAAACTGAGCTAGGTTCCCTCTTCCGGCTGATGAGCGAAGGTATAAAGTATGCGCAAGAGTGTCATTTTTATCACGGGTGCCAGCGGCGAGGTTGGTCATGCATTGGTGCGACATTTGGCTCATGACAGCGAATTCGATCTGCTGACGATGGATTTACGACCGTTGCCAGCAGACGTCAGTGATCTCGTCGTTGAGCATATTGTTGGCAATCTGCTCGACAAGATTTTGCTGGCTCGCATCGTTACCACCTACGAAATTGAAGTGGTCTATCATTTGGCAGCACTGCTCTCAACAAGCAGCGAATTTACACCCGATGTTGCTCATGAAGTCAATGTTGAAGGGACGATGGGTTTGTTGCGGCTTGCCGCAGAACAGTCTCAGTGGCGCAATCAATCGATTCAGTTCATCTTTCCGAGTTCGATTGCCGTCTACGGCATGCCACAGATTGCGCAGAGCAAGGGCCTCTATCAGCGAGTACGTGAGTGGGAGTGGAACCAGCCGCGCACCATGTATGGTTGCAACAAGCTCTATTGCGAAATGTTGGGGAACTATTTTAGCCATCATTATCGGCAGCTTTCAGCTGAACAACCGGTCACGCTTGATTTTCGTGCCGTTCGGTTTCCTGGCTTGATCAGCGCCTTCACTGTCCCGACGGGTGGCACGAGTGATTATGCACCAGAGATGCTTCATGCCGCGGCCCAAGGGAAACCCTACGCCTGTTTTGTGCGTGAGGATTCTCGTATCCCTTTCATGGCCATGCCAGATGCCGCTCGTTCGCTGTTGATGTTGGCGGGAGCTTCGCGTGACAAGCTAACAACCTCTGTCTACAATGTGCGTGCCTTCAGTCTAACCGCGGGCGAGGTGCGTGAGCGTGTGATTGATGCATTTCCCAATGCTCAGATTACCTTTGCGCCAGACGAAAAG
Organism: Chloroflexi bacterium TSY; assembly: GCA_019217005.1. Next base: position 63,291 of record JAHBNG010000081.1, on the reverse strand, counting down.
CGACAAGCAATTATCGATAGCTGGCCCGCTGATCTGGATCATAGTTCAGCCCAACAGGATTGGGATTGGCGACCGCAATATGATGTTGAACGCTCGTTCTCAGAATATTTGATCCCAAATATCTCGAAACAATATTCAGTAATCTAGTGTTTCATCCATCCTAAAAATTCGGTTTGCGTAGCCGAAATGATCCGAACTTTTAGTGTAGACGATGCACTAGGGTTTTGATGGTTTCTTAATAATATTGCCGTATCGATGCAGCGTCTCTGTGACTGACTGTTCGCGCAGATAAAAGCGCAGTTCTAGCCGTCCAATGGTTGTTACTGGTTCGCTGATAATAGAGACATGCTGTTCATGGGCGGCCATCAATAGCTCTGTCGACGGCTTCCCCATGTGACGCAATCGCTCAAAGGTCTCGATTCTATCAGCCAGTTCGCTTTCGCTTTCTTGTGTGACTTGTGCATCAACCAATTCCGCGGGGATCTCCATCTCAGTTGGTAGACTGATGGAGACTGGAACGCCGCAGATCTCGGCGGCAGCTTTGGCTTGCAAGAGGTGTGTTCGTGGGGCATTGGCATCCATGCGAATGCCGATTGAGTGGATCGGGCGGTAGCGAAAAACATTGCTTTCGCCCAATATGTGGCTGGGATCATGTTCCTGGCTAAAGTGATCAGCCCAAGCTGCTTGATAGCTTGCAAGCGATTGCTCGAGAAGTGTTGGCGACGCTTGCCCTGCGTGGCTATCTTTCCATGTGCCCAGACTGAATACGTAATTTGGCCCTCCTGCCTTGGCTCCAAGGCCAAATGCGGAACGCTTCCACCCGCCGAAGGGCTGGCGTTGGACAATTGCACCCGTGGTGGCGCGATTGATATAAGCATTGCCCACTTCGATGCGATCCCGCCACCGGGCAATCTCTCGATCATCGAGGCTGTGCAATCCGCTGGTCAAACCAAAGTCTGAATCATTGACAATGTCGATGGCGTGCTCCAAATTGTCGGCCCGCATCAAACCCAATATGGGACCAAAACATTCTGTCTTGTGATAAAAAGAGCCGGGTTGGACACCAAGCTTGATCCCAGGTGACCAAAGATTGGGGTTGCCGTCGATCATGTGTGGCTCAAGTAGCCACTCCTCTCCTGGTTCAAGCGCGGTTTGGGTTTGATGAAGTGCCCCGCTTGGTGGCCGGATCAAGGGCGTAATCTGGCTTGTGGGATCCCAGGCGGATCCAACTGGTAAGCTGGCCACGGCATCCCTGAGTTGGCGGCGAAAGACAGGATTGTCGTAGACTTCAGCTTCTAAGACAGCCAAACTAGCTGCCGAACACTTCTGTCCATTGTGTCCAAAAGCGGAATAGACCAGATCGTTGATGGCCTGGTCATGATCGGCCAAGGCGGAGATAATCATGCTGTTCTTGCCGCTTGTTTCGGCGAGCAGCCGCAGTTCGGGTTTCCAACTCAGAAAGAGACGGGCTGTCTCATATCCGCCAGTTAGGATCACGGCATCGACTCGTTTATCGGTTACCAAAGATTGACCGACTTCGTCATCGCTGGTTGGCACAAATTGTAAGACCTGCCTCGGGATCCCTGCGTCCCAAAAGGCATTGACCAAATGCCAAGCAACCAACACCGTCTCGGGTGCGGGTTTGAGGATCACTGTGTTGCCAGCCATGAGTGCAGCCAACATGCCTCCAGCCGGGATCGCAATGGGAAAGTTCCAAGGTGGTGTAACCAGAACGGTTCCATAAGGTTGGAAACTGTCAGTAACCAAATCTGACTCCATCGGATCAAAGGCACGTGCATAGTAGTTGGCGAAATCGATTGCTTCACTCACTTCTGTATCAGCCTGGGTGATCGTCTTGCCACCGTCGCCAATGGCTGCGCCAATCAAGTCGCCACGCCGCACTGCCAGAGACTCTGCCACCTTAACAAGCAATCGTTTGCGGGCATCGATGGAATGCCCTTGCCACAGTGTTTGAGCGGCCACTGCTGCCGTTAATGCCATGTCAATCTGTTTTAGATTGGCCAAGGCATATTGATAGCCTCGGTTGGTGCGACTGGGATCTTGGGCAATCCCAGCCCGCTCAGTTACCACTAGGTTCCCACCAATCTGGAGAGGAACATCGGCGATTGCCATTTCCTTCCATTGGGCAAGAACTTCTTTGGCCCATAGTTGATTGGCTGGTAACGAAAAATCGGTGTCGGGTTCATTGCCAAAAGGCGCTGTTGGGTCAAAAGGCTGCTCCTCTGTCCGGCGGTTCTGACGTCGGTTTGGCGATGTCGGCGCTTCATCACGACGTTCGACAGCTGTAAGAAAGAACTCTTTTTGTCGTTCCCAAGTTGCGTTGCCCACTTCGATGCTGAAGAGGTCGTGCAGAAAGTTTTCCTCTGCCGTATTTTCATCGAGTCTGCGGACAAGATAGGCGATGGCGCTGTGAAAATCATCCTGCTTGACAACTGGTGCATAGAGCAGCAGTCCATCTGCCTTTTGTTGAACCACGCGAGCTTGGTGATTGGCCATGCCTTCCAGCATCTCGAACTCGACCTCTTCTTCAACTCTATAGGCAGCGCGTACAATCAGACCGAAGGCGACATCAAAGAGATTATGAGTGGCGATGCCTAGATTGACGGCTTTGGCGTATTCTGGACGACACCCCCAAAGGACCATGCGCTTGTAATTGGCGTCGACATCTGCTTTCGTATAGTAAGGGGCATGTTCCCAGCCATGCAATGCAGCCTCGACGCGTTCCATTGCCAGGTTGGCACCTTTGACAATGCGAATTTTGATGGGTGCGCCGCCGCGTGCCACGCGCCGTTGTGCCCAATCCGTTAGTTCCTGCTGGACCATATGCGAATCGGGCAAATATGCTTGGAGCACAATGCCAGCTTTGTGGGGTAAAAACTCTGGCTCGTCCAGCACTGCTTTAAATGATGCAACGGTCAGATGCAGGTCGGAATACTCTTCCATATCCAAATTGACAAATTTGGGGACCGTTGTGCCGTCTGTCCGTGTGTAGCTGTGCTGCATGGCTGTGCGATAGAGGACGCGTAGCCGTTGGTTAATTTCTTCGGATGTCTGATCAAAGGCGACCAAGTTAATTTGGCTGAAGATGGACGAAATCTTGACCGAGATATACTCAACATCTGGACGTTCAAGAAGTTGGAGATAGGCATGGAGACGGCGCTCTGCTTCTTCCTCACCCAAAATGGCCTCGCCAAGATGATTCAGGTTCAAGCGGATGCCTTCGCTGCGGCGCTGTGCCAGATAGTCGCGCAAGGCACCTTCCTCACCGGGTAAGATGACGTTGTGGGTTTCGGCCCGCAATTTTGCCACCACAAAGGGGACGACCAAATGCGGAATATATTGCCCAATGCGCGTGCCGAGATCGAGGGCAACCTGTTCCCAATCGGCAAAGTAAGCGGGCACGCCATACCCTTCGATGAGGTGCAGGATCTGGTCGTTGATGCGAGCGGGGCTGTGACTGCGAAAAGCCTGATCAGAGAGGGCCATTGTCATTAACTTGCCCATTGGATCGTCCATCATGCCTGCGATCTTGGCTGCCTGTCGCTTTTCTTCGCTCGTCTGTTGAGCTTGTGCGGCGGTCAGCAGTTGGGCCGCCAGCCCGACTGCTTGTTGCGCCAGTTGAGTTGGTGAGCTCTCATCGGTTTGATCGAGCGATGAAACGGGGTTGGTGGGTTGTTTGAGTTTATCCATAATCACAGTTTCACAGAATTTGTTTGCCCAGTAGCGAGGCGATTAACTCGACAGCTAATTCTGCCGTCTGATTTTTCTCATCGAGAATCGGATTGTTCTCGACAACATCAATTGAGCAGACTTTGCCGCTTCCGCTCAATATTTCGCAGAGCAGATGCGCTTCTCGGTAACTGAGTCCTCCACGGACTGGCGTGCCAACACCGGGTGCTTCGCTGGGGTCCAAACTATCCAGATCGAGACTGATGTGAAGATAGCGACAATGGTCAAGATGAGCCAATGCATCAGTGGCAATTGTGGCCATGCCTCGAGTATCGATCTCGCGCATTGTGTAGATACACAGCTTTGACTGATGAATGCGTACTCGTTCATCAGGATCTACAGAGCGTATACCAATCTGGACAATATTGGCTGCCGGTATTCGAACGCTGTCACCGAGCTCTACCAGAGAAGGATGACCATCGCCAGTCACAACGGCTACTGGCATGCCGTGTAGGTTGCCACTGGGCGATGTGTTGGGTGTATTAAAGTCGGGATGCGCATCGATCCAGATGAGGCCAGTGTGCTCTGGATCATTCACAATTGCGGCTTTGACGGAACCGATGCTGATGCTGTGATCGCCGCCTAAAAAGAGGGCCAAATCCTCGCTGATCGGTTGTTGTTTGCCCCAATTGAAGATTTGGTCGCAGACTTGAGCCACGACTTGTAACCGATTATTGCCTGACGCAGCGACCGACTCTTCTGGATTGGGCACAGTCAGGTTTCCGTGATCGACTACTCGAATCTCCAGAGACTCAATTTGGCTTTGTAGACCTGCGTAGCGTAGTGCACTGGGGCCCATATCAACCCCACGTCGTTGCTGACCAAGGTCCATTGGGATACCTAAGATGTGTACCTGTTTCATAAGAAAATTTTCATAGAACGTAACAATTCAGACTGAACTGAATGTGCTGGGGACTCTAGAACACGAGAGACTCTCGTGCGACAGAAAGTTTCCAATACGTCTACTGTGATCTAAGCAGTTACCATGAAACAATCCGCAATCGTCCCTACACCTCCGGCACAACTAGGTAACTCCTAGAGAGCATCCTGTTAAAAGATTTTGGACAGGGCATGATTTCCGTCTTTGAGATTCTCCTTGTATTATAGTGTGCAATCACTATCCAAATTTCTGTGGCGAAGATCATGTGGACTGAGCCTATTATTCCAGAGCCTATCGACCCTGAAGAGTGTCGACATAAAACACTCCTTCTGTTGCCCGTGCCAAGCAATCGCCTACGCTGTCGCCATTGTCACCTGACACTCAAACCCGACGAGTTGAGAAATAGCTATTGTCCTGAATGTTATGAAGTAGATGGCGCAAAACGCAACGATTTTGAAGAAGTAGAAGAACCGGCAGCCGATAAGGTTCAATATCGGTGCGAAGACTGCGGAATTCTAATTTCCGTCGAGTAAGGCTTTTCCAACGATTAAAATCCCCAATTTGATATGGAAAAGCTCAAGCCATTCCAGAGAGATCGATTTGGCAAATTAGGGATTTATTTCTCTGGAATGGCCTAAGTTTAGAACGCCAAACTCCGAACTCAACGTCTCAACGGTTATTTCTACAATGGTGTGTGCGACTGCCCTGCCATCCGACAGGCAAGCTGAAATGCCTGGGTCATCGCGCCCGGATCGGCTTTTCCTTGTCCGACAATATCAAAGGCCGTCCCATGAGCGGGCGTTGTCACCACCACTGGCAATCCACCATGAACAGTGACCCCTCTGGAAAACCCCATCAGCTTCATTGCGACTTGCCCCTAATCATGGTACATGGTCACCACGGCATCAAACTCGCCATCTCTAGCCTCAGTAGATCCAAATTTCAGGTTTTGAGAGAGAATTCTGGCTAAACAGTTGACATAAATACAAATTTGCCGGTCGATATCTAGTTTTTGCGTTAGATTTGGGCGATTTTCAGATATGAAATAGGTTGTTTTCTGTAACCGAAATCTGAATAAATGACTCCAAAATCCCTGCAATCTCGACTGAAAATAGCCAAAAACGCCAAATTTGGATCTACTGAGCCTTGAGAAAAATTGTGTCTGATGGATATGGTCCCGTCACGTTCATGCTTGCAGAGAGGCGATTAACAACGGGCTGGATCGTCTCAATTTCCTCCCGGCCAAAGAGACCGCCTTCACCGGCATGAGGATTGAGTGCGGCGACTCCAATCCGTGGTTCAGCGAGACCTGCGCGACGCAACGAACGATCCACTAATGAGACGGCGGCCTCGATACTATCTTCTGTGATCAAGTCCGCAACCTCTTTCAACGACACATGGGACGTGACGCGTGCCGACCATAGATCACCGATTACGTTTAGTTCCCCCACATACTCATCCACTTCCAGAACATGTGCGAAGTAGCGCAGATCGTCTTCAAAAGGCGAACCGGCGAGATGCATGGCCTGTTTGTTAAAAGGAGCGAAACAGACGCCATCTAATTGGCCTGCTTGTACCAATTCCAATGCAATGCGACTTGAGTCAAGCACATACTGACCTGCCTCGGCTAATGGGCGACCCTGCTGATAGGCTGACGGTTCAATTTGGTTGCTTTGGAGAAAGAGAATCCCTTCTGTATCGCTATGCCAATCGCTAGATAGTTCGCCCACCGCTTCGATCGGTAAATTAACGCCCACTTCGACGGTGGCTCTCTCCCAAACTTTCTGGTCTCCAATGATGATGATATGTGCTTTATCTTGGTTGGTGGAATCTGTCAGCATCTTGAGAAGCACCTCCGGTCCGATGCCGCAGGGGTCGCCAAGGAGAAGCCCAATGCGAGGTTTATGCGAGTGAGCGTTGGACATGAAAGGATCCTTATATTCCATCTCTATTTTTGCCCGTATTCAAGGGTCAATTTATTATACCATAGAAAACCAGACCATTAATCACCATCATGAAATCAACCACCGTAGATAACTCAACCTATCTCCAGCGTCTAACAATTTCTCTGGCCATTCCAGCGTATCGCTGGATTTGGCTCAACTCGGTCTTTGGGACGATGCGGCTGATCACTGTTTTCGTGGTAAGAGGCTGGCTGGTCTTGACCATTACCGACTCACCATTTTGGGTGGGTGCCGCACCGGCTCTTCGTGGGCTGACCCAAATTCTACTGGGAAGCCTTGCGGGTGTTTTGCTTGATCGGGTCAATCGACGGCTCGCGTTGTTGATCGCGGAGTTTTGTACGAGCTTAATTGCTCTGACATTGGGTTTCTTGGTTCTTTTCGGGCAGATTGAGTTGTGGCACATCCTCGTAGCTAGTATCTTCGAAGGAGCTTTCGTGTCGATCCGGTGGCCTGCGATCAATACGATGATCTTTCAAACCGTGGGACCGCATCGTGTTCTCAATGCCTCGGCGGCTCAGATGCTGGGATTTAATGCCGGGAACATTGTCGCATCCGGAATTGCGGGGATGTTGGTTGCGGCGTTTGGGATTGGAAGCGGCTATCTCTTTGCTGCGAGCTGTGGATTCATTGCAACAGGGTGCATTTTGATGGTACAAGGAAATTTTCGACCAACAATGGAACAAAAAGAACAGGTCTTGCAGGCTATCAGCAGAGGATTCGCCTATATTCGCAACAATCGTGCCTTGTTTCCCTTAATTATCCTGGCATTTCTCATGTCGCTACTTGGTTGGTCAAACCTGTCCATGCTCCCCGTGGTTGCCCGTGATGTGCTACATGTTGATGCATCTGGACTTGGATTCTTAACCGCAGATGGCGCTCTTGGGTCCCTTATTTCAACGGCAATCATCGCCGGGTGGGGTGATTTCAAAGACAAAACAAGATTGATTTTATTGAGCGGTCTTTGCACAACCATTGCCATCCTTCTCTTCTCACTCTCATCTTCTTATTTATTGTCGCTCTTTCTGATGCTTCTCATGCAAGGCGCCTTGATGGCCTTTGAGGTGACGATCACGGCAATGGTTCTATTGGTCACAGCCGATCAGATGCAGGGTCGCGTGCAGGGAATCTATACACAAGTCTTCGGTTTTACATGGGTCGGAGGCATTGTCCTCGGTTCGATCGCCGAGGTGATGGGGGCCCCACTCGCCATTGCTTTGGGTGGTGCAGCCATTGGCATGGCGATTCTGCTCATGTATGGCCGTATTCGAGAGGTGGAGGAGCAGGAATTGTAAATTGTGAATTGCTAATGGTGAATTGTTAACACATTCTTTTCCAATCAACCAGTAGGAGACACAGATGCAACTAAACGATATCAAACAAATAGGCGTCATCGGCAGCGGCACAATGGGGTTTGGGATCGCCATCAATTTTGCGCTTTGGGGCTATCCCACAATGATGAGTGATTTGAGCGACGAGATCTTGGAACAGTCGATGAAAAATGTTCGATCGGCTATGGCTCTCTTTGTTGAAGGAGAACTCATCACGCGTCAGCAAGCCGATGAAACGGTCAGTCGCATCACCCCCACGACCGACGTGGCGGAGTTGGCCCAAAATAGCGATTTTGTGACCGAGGCCATTGTCGAACGCTCGAAAGACAAACGTGAACTATTCAACAAGTTGGATGAACTCTGCCCGCCGCATACGATTCTTGCCAGCAATACTTCTGGATTCGTCCTCAGTGATTTCGGCTCTGATGTAAAACGCCAAGACAAGATTGTGCTGACCCACTATTTTGCCCCACCTCACATTGTGCCTGGGGTAGAGGTTGCCAAAGGGCCAGAAACCACAGACGAAACGTATGAGCTCACGTGCGACTTAATGGAGCGAGTCAAGAAAGTGCCAATTCGGCTGAAAAAGGAACTGCCGGGCTATCTGCTAAACCGCATCCAGGGTGCCATGGGTCGGGAGGCGTTACAACTGTGGGCAGAGGGCATGGCCTCTGCCGAAGATATCGAGTTGGGCATTATCTCCACCTTTGGGTTCCGTATGCCCCATGAAGGCCCATTTATGCACTATGATCTGGCAGGCATCTGGAAGTGGCCTGTCGATGCGGGTCGGGCCAGAACCATTGAGAATGAGAAGATTCGAGACCGGATGTCTCAACGGACGCCCTGGTTTGTGGATCCGCAGAAATTTGATGAAGCAGTTGAGAAGCGAGATCGCGAGTATATTCGTCGTTTAAAAGAACTGTATTGGAAAGAAGAAGTATAGTATCATTTCGATTCGCCATAATCCTGATTGTATGGTATATCTCTCTTACTTCTTGTTTTCAAATCACCAAAGGAGAACCCTATGTCATAGTTCAATCAACTCTCCCGACGAAATTTTTTGCAGTTAAGCACCTTTGCATTGGCCAGTGCAGCGCTGGCTGCATGCGTGCACCAGCGCCCTCAAGTGACGGTGCTGTTGAAGACGGCGAGAAGACTCCGCTACGCATTACCCACTGGTGGGGTGCAAACTTTGATGACTCGATCAATCTTTTCGCTGACAACCGGCCCGAGTACGAAATCTCCAACGAACCAGCCCCATGGGATGGCTATGCCGACAAGCTCCCGACGACCATTGCTGCTGGAACTGCACCCGATGCCTTCTTCTTAGATGCGGGCTTCTTTGGCTCACTGCTGCCACAGGGCATTTCGGTGGATCTCACCTCCTACCTAGAAGCTGACGCCGAGATCGATCCAAACAAATGGGCGATTGATCCTGGATTGGATACTGGCGTCGATGGCGTCCCCTTCGGACTGCCTCAGTGGCATCCAGATAGTGCAGACATTGTCGTCAACAAGGATCTTTTTGCCGAAGCTGGTATCTCGGTTCCTGAATTTGGGACCGATGAGTTTATGACCTGGAATTGGAACACCTTCCTGGAGGCCGCCAAGGAGTTGACCAAACAGGAATCAGAGGGCAATTACGAGCAGTGGGGGCTGGGTGGTCTCGGTCGCGGCGTTTGGAGTCCGCAACGAGATATGGTTTGGACCAATGGCGGCGAGTTTTATGATGATGTCACCCACTCCAATCCCACCGTGGCTCGTTTCACCGATCCAGAATTCATCGAAGCATGGCAGTGGTTAGTCGATCTTGAACTGGTTCATGGTGTTGCAACCCGCCCAGATGATGAAGGACTCTTGAGCACAGAAGGCCCCTACTTAAGCGGAAAAGTGGCCATGACTTGGATGTGGAACATTTATGGCACCATGAAAAAGGCCAACTTCGAGTGGGGCGTGATCACACCACCCTTTGAGGGGCGGCGCGCCAACAAATATGGGGGCAACGGTTGGTGCGTGAGTTCGGCATCGGATGTCAAAGATGCGGCTTATGATTACATCAGTTGGGCCACCACCCGACTGGAAGGACAGGTAGCCTTCACCAAGGTTGGAACCATTCCCGTCTACGATCCAGCCAGCGTTCTGCCCGAAGCAGAAAGCGAAGCCCAAGGCAAAGTGTGGAACCTGATCATCGCCCGTCAGGACGCAGCCATCGAAGATGGTGCCGCGCGCCCGTTCAGCCTTGGTCCACAAGGCAATCAGATCACCGATATTCTGCAAGCTGAGAACGATCTGATTTATAATGGTGATAAGACGGTTGAAGAAGCGATGACGAGTGCCAAGGAGCAGACGGATAGTTTGTTGGCGGCGTAGTTTTTTTTATTTCTGTGCAATTGAAAGGGGTTCGATATGAGTCGAACCCCTTCTTTGTTGCCATCAATTGTAATGAACACTTGCCAAAGTAAAATCGGTTCAACAGGATCTCATGTGGTAGGCTCGCTTTGGTTTCACTTCGGTACGCTACTCAGTACAGGCAATACGCCTTCGGCTAATCAACCGGCGCTAATCTTTTTGCCATGTGTCAACTACACGGATTCCGGTTGAGCCGTAAAATCTTGCTTTATGTCATACCGACTTGCCCAGTCAACCAGAGACCAGATAGAATTGTCTCATGGACATCGCATACCAACTTCAGGAAATCGAGTTTGAATGGGATGAGAATAAAGCGCAAAGCAACGTTCAGAAGCAGCCGAAGTCTTCTTCGATCCATTTTATCAAACGGGAGATGCTTCCACTGATGATGAGCAACGAGATTTTATCATCGGTTACTCACTCTCGCAACGCATTTTACTCGTCGTTTTTGTGGAGCGATACGAACGGACACGCATCATATCTGCGCGTCGTGCAACGCGCAAAGAGAGGAAGTCATATGAAGAAACATAAAGCCGAGATAGAAGAATTCGATCTTAAATTTCGTCAACGTGAGACGGATACAGTATCTATAGGGATCCCAACGGATACGCTAAACTCGCTTAAGCAGGTCGCAGTTAGACGAGATATGTCGGTTCAGGCAGTACTGAAGTTCTATATTGGGCAAGGCTTGCGACAAGATATCGCTAGATCATTTGGTGATCGGATACTGGAGACGACGGAAGAAGCCCTGACAAGACATCTCCAATCCAAAGAGGAAATCAGTTCGATCATTCGAGAAATCCGTGCTGAAGCAATCAACTAGCAACTTGATTCAAGTTGCTACTGTTCTTGTACTGATTCCAATCTGCAAGATGCCTTCTGTCGTATGCGGGATTGACTCAAAGTAGTCTCCCCGCTAGGATAGACTCAGCCAAGACTGCCGTGGATGCAGGAGAATGATTATGCAAGCTGTCCCTGTAGAGACTTTAGAATCGAGTGCTCTCCCTTCAACCTTCACCAGAGCGAAAGCGCTCGATGTAGCCAGCAAATATGTGACTGCAAACATCGATCCCGCGCTCAAGGTTATTGCGGGCGATCATCACCTTGACAAGCCATCAGAAACCGGGCGTTGGCGTTTCTTCGTGTGCAGCGCTCATGCGCCGCTGAGAGCCATTCACGTCGACACGAAGACCGGCCGAGTCACTCCGTTTACAAGTGACGAGATTCGTGTCGTTCGTGAGCACGCAGCCATTGCCGAGGCAAAGAGCAAAGGCGTCCTGCCACTGAATGAAGATGGCTATGTCCTGTCTGAATACGCTCGGCGGCGGGCAAACGGCTACCTAACTATGCAGATAAGTATGCACTATAGTGTTAACGGTGGTCTATTCATCCCTCTTGAGCGCCCTATTTGGCAATTTGCCATCAAACTTCAACTACCGAGAGTTGGGATCTTGGGTATTATGGGGACAATTGATGTAGATGCCGAAATCGGTGAACCCATCCCTCTGGATGACCTTCAGGTTAAGAAGATCAGAGAACGCTCGAATGCTATTGTCAAACTTCGGACACAAACAGCAGAGACATGAATCTGATTGTTTGGTCGCTTGTGCGGAGATGGTGTTAAATTACCTGGAAATCCAAGTAAGATATGAACGCTTGTATAAAATGCTGAGAGCAGAACCATCCTACACACCGTTCAGCAACTTACGATACCTAGAAACCCTTGGACTCTCGATCATCAGCGAAGAATATGGTGAACTATCGCAGTTTGAACGATATATTGATCTGGGGCTGCCCATCATCGTCAGTGTCCATACAATAGGGTGGGAGCACTGGGGCGATGAAGTCACAAACATGCCGTCGTTGTTGTTGGCATTGATGAAGACAACAATACCATTTACATCCACGACCCCTTCTTTGCGGACGCGCCCATTGAAATGAATCTAATTGCATTTATGATTGGTTGGATAGAGGGCGAGGGGCGCTATGCTGTGATTGGACTCACTCCGCCAGACTGATCCTCAAAAGACTGAAATTCCCTGTCCCATCAACATCATAGGAAAACCGCACAACATGCGCATCTTAGATCGTTTTACGATACAACAACGCGAAGAGATCGAAGCCTATCTATTCCTGGCCCCCTGGATTTTAGGATTCGTTGTCTTTCTTCTTGGACCACTGCTGGCGTCTATCTATTTTTCACTCACCGAATACGCTATCCTCAAATCGCCCGAATTTATTGGCTTGGCTAACTTTCGCCAGATGTTTACGGGGGACGAGCTCTTCTGGAAATCACTCCAGGTGACGGCTGTCTACACCTTTGTCAGCGTACCACTGCTGGTGGCGGCTGGGTATGCCGTGGCATTGCTGCTCAATCGGAACGTCTGGGGACTCTCCATGTGGCGCACCATATTCTATATGCCAGCCGTGGTTTCAGGCATTGCTGTGGCCGTGATGTGGCTCTGGGTCTTCCATCCCGATATGGGGTTGTCAATAGCGCATTGAGCTTTTTTGGTATCCAGGGGCCACGCTGGTTTGGTAGCCCAGATTGGGCACTGACAACGTTGATCATCACCAGCCTCTGGGGTGTAGGTGGTGGCATGGTCATCTACTTGGCTGGATTACAAGGGGTACCGACCCATCTCTATGAAGCGGCGGAACTAGATGGCGCCGGCAGCTGGCATCGCTTTCGCCACATTACACTTCCCATGACCACACCCGTCATCTTCTTCAACTTACTAATGGGCATTATCGGTTCGTGGCAGGTCTTCACAAGCGCTTTTGTTATCACCGGCGGTGGTCCGGCCAACTCGACTCTTTTCTACGTTCTTTACATTTACCGACAAGGATGGCGCTACTTTAAGATGGGATACGCCTCGGCCCTGGCTTGGGTGCTCTTTTTTATCATTTTGCTTTTTACGATTGTTGTCTTCCGTACGTCGGGTTGGGTCTATTACGAAGGTGAGGAGGGGCGAGCATAGTGGCCAACATGGAGACAACACCCCAAACATTCCAGTCACAATCAACACAACAGATTCCCTGGTATCAACGCCGTAGCGTCCGCGATGGTGTGGGCAATGCGTTCACTTATCTGCTATTGACTAGTCTGGGCGTCTTGCTTATGATTCCCTTTTTCTGGATGTTGTCCAGCTCGTTCAAGCAAGAATTTGAGATCTTCCAGGTGCCGCCGATCTGGATTCCGAGTAAGATCCAGTGGCACAACTATATCGACGCGCTGGATCGCTTTCCCTTCTTTCTCGGTCTACAAAACACGCTCATCATTACCATCTCGGTGATTATCGGTCGCTTGCTTAGCACCTCGATGGCTGCTTTTGCCTTTGCCCGAATGCGGTTTCGTTTACGAGAACCGCTCTTTATCCTGGTGCTAGCCACCAGGATGATTCCCTATCACATCACGCTGATTCCGACCTACGTTCTGTTTCAAAAGATTGGCTGGGTCGATACATTTCTGCCTTTGATTATCCCAAACTGGCTGGGACTGGGGGCGTTTTACATCTTCCTCTTACGTCAATTTTTTCTCTCCATCCCTCGCGAAATGGACGACGCAGCGCGCATTGACGGCTGCAGCAATTTGGGCATCTACTGGCGCATCATCTTACCTCTCTCCAAACCAGCCCTGGCGACAGTCTCGATCTTCACTTTCTTGGAACAGTGGAACGACTTTCTGGCCCCCATCATCTACCTCAACTCAACGGAGAAGCATACTCTGGCGATTGCCATGCAATTTTATCGCACCGCCGCCGCCAACTCTGGCTTTGGTCCCACTCGCACATGGGCACACCTGATGGTGGTGTCAATTTTGGTAATGTTGCCCTGTCTAATTCTCTTCTTTTTTGCGCAGCGCTATTTTATTCAGGGTGTTGTGGTGAGTGGGGTGAAGGGGTAATAAATAAATGATCTGTTTGACAGGCAATACCGACTATAGTAGCATACAGAAATTATTAGTGCCTTTCATCGCTAGCTTCTTCCCCAGGCTGGCAAACAGATATCCTCGAGTTTATCGGGCGAAATTGTATAAGATTTGATTTTCCCAAGGTGCCTACAACAAAGGAGACAACCCATCATGACAAACCATACTCTATCTCGACGCGGATTTCTACGCCTGGCAGGCGTGACAGCGACCGTTTCTGCCTTGGCCGCTTGTGCACCCGGCGCGGCTCCAGGTGGTGCCGCCGGCGATGGAGCGGCAGATGCCGCTGTGACCGAGATTAGCTTTATGGGCTGGGATGGTGCTGAAGAGGATGAAGGGGTACGCGCGGCCATTGAGGTCTTTCAAGAAGAGCAGCCAGGCATCAGCGTGAATTGGTTGCACACCCCTGAAAACTACTCGGAAAAATTCCTGGCCAATCTGGCCGCGGGAACGCCACCCGATACAGCCTTTATTCAGGGTGACAAGTATCGTACCTTTATCCGTGATGGTGTGTTGATGGATATCACTGACCAACTTGAGGCTGATGATCTACTTGGAGCTGAGGACTACTTTATTCAGCCCCAAGAATTCGACAGATGTACGAGTGAGGGACGTTGGTACGGCATCGGATCTTGTTGGGTTGCCCCACACATCTACTTAAACGCCGATGTCTTTGCCGATGCAGGCATCGATGCACCGACTAACGATCCAGATGAAGCTTGGAGTTGGGATCACTTTGTCGACGTGGCCAAACAGTTGACTGTCGATATCAATGGCAACCACCCCGGCGATTCTGGCTTCGACCCCGACAACATCGATCAGTGGGGTGTACATTGGCCTACTTGGTGGATTCCGCTTCACTCTGCTATTGTTTCCAATGGCGGCGATTGGGTCGATTCTGATACAGAATTGCTTATTTTAGACACACCTGAAGCAACCCAAGCCATCCAAATGATCGCCGATCTGGTTCTGGTTCACAATGTGGCGCCTCAAGGATCGGCCATGCAAGAGCTAGGCATGAGCAATACCCAAATGCTGGAAAACCGTAAGCTAGCAATGGCGATAGACGGTTCATGGGCGCTGGCGTGGATGCACAAGATCGAAGCAACCTTGGACACGGCGGTCTTACCCGCACTCGGCGAAAACCCTGCCACGGACATGCAGGCTCATCTCCACTCGGCTCTCACTGGCACGTCGCACCCTGAGGAGGCGTGGGAATGGGTTCGTTTCCTGTCAACTCCTTTCTACCAAACTCAGTTCTGTAAGATCGGTCTGTGGCTCCCGAGTCAATCAGCCTTGATGACTGACGAAGGTTTAGATGAATGGATCACCGATGGCGTCCATCCAACTGACTACGAGAAGATCGCCACTGAGTTTTTACCGCGTTTTGGCGACGTACTCTATCAACCCATTGGATGGCCCGAAGCATCGGCTATCATTAATCCTGCTCTCGACGCAGTTTGGATCGGAGATAAGACAGCTGAAGAGGCGATGAGAGAAGCTGTGCCAGAGGCGAATGCGATTTTGGCGAAAGAACAGGGGAAGAGTTAAGAGATTCCAGGTTCATATCGCCCGGGGAGTGAGATTGGAACCCAACCATGATTACGCTGCATCACTTGGAAAATTCCCGCTCTCAACGCATTCTCTGGTTGCTTGAAGAAATGGGCATCGAGTACGAAGTGAAACGCTATAAACGCGACCCACAAACCCGACTGGCACCACCTGAATTGAAAGCTGTTCATCCATTGGGTAAATCACCGGTCATTACCGATGGCGAGCGCGTTGTGGCTGAAACGGGCTTCATTATTGACTACTTGCTAGAACAGCACGGCAACGGCAAACTATTGCCAGCCGCTGGCACCGATGAGCATTTACGTTATCGCTATTGGCTATATGCTGGCGAAGGCTCGGTCATGCCTCCGCTTGTGATGTATACAGTGTTTGGCGCCATCGAAAAACCACCTGTTCCGTTCTTTATTCGGCCAATCAGCAAATTGATTTCCGCTCAAGTCAAAAAGAAGTATCTCGACCCAACGTTGGAAGCCCATCTACAGCAAATGGAATCTGAGCTCGATAAAAGCCAATGGTTTGCTGGAAATGAACTAACGGGCGCGGACATCATGCTGATTTATCCACTGGAAGCTGCGCAGGCTCGTGCGGGATTGGAGAAATACCCGAACTTAAATGCGTTCATTGAGCGCGTTCACGCCCGGCCAGCGTACCAAAAAGCGTTGGAAATCGGTGGCCCTTATGAACTATTGACGTAAAAATGGTGGTTGAAAAGGTATGAACCGCCATACCTCTATGCTCAGTAGATCCAAAATGTGTCTTATACCCGCGGAGGGAGCATTCTCTTATGCGGCTCTACTCGACTGGAACCGGCGTTAGAGATTACACGCAGTAGGATTTCTCAGAGGTAGAGCGTTCAAATGGCGAAAAAAGACGCAGTAGAGAATCTCGGACCATTTGGCCCGCTCGAGTCTGTTTTGACTGAGAAGTGCAGGATTATGTCTACTGCGTGTAATCTCTAACGCCTACTCCACAGGAATTTGGATCTACTGAAACTGCTCTGTATGATTAAACGTATAGCAGAATCATAAATCGAACCAAAAAGAGGTTCCTATTTGAAGGAACCTCTCCCTTTAACCCGAATCCAAGATTTCTAGGATATAATGAACGTTAAATAATTGTTTCGGTATAAGATCGCACTAGTTCGGTCCGTGACCGGAGGGGTTTTACACCGGGTTATTTTCAGAATGCTCATTATATCATAACCAACGATGACGACCGATAGGTTCGGCACTGCTTGATTGAACAATCTGCCGTACTGTTTCAACACTAATGCATTTGACAATCCCTTGTTCAATCAGATACTTTCGTAAACGTTGCAGAGACCATTTAGAGAAATTAAGCCCCAGCATACGCGGATTTGTCATCGCGATTCGCGCAATCTGACGACGTTGTGATTCTGTAAAGAGTGGCGGTCGACCAGGTGATTTACCGCTGCGTAAACCATCAAAGCCGTCTTGATTAAAACGATGAATCCACTTTCGAACATTAATCGGATGCAGGTCAACTTCTTCGCTAATTTCAGGAACGCGTTTTCCATCTGAAGATAATTCAACAATCTTGAGTCGACTACGAGGCAAATCACTCTCATCACGATGCATGAGTAGTTCGAGCTGTTCTCTTTCTATGTCTCCTAATTTACGAACGTATAAGGCCATCTTTACCATCCTTACGAAATAAATATATACAAATCTATGTGAGGTTCTGTGAGAGCTGCTTCAACTTACGTCTTGAGGCCTTCGGCATCGTGAATTGCAGATTCTTGAATAGCTCTCGTAAGATTTAGGTAAAGTCTATCATTTTCGGGGTGGTTCAGAATTAGGTTTACACTTTTGATACATAGACAAAAATCTATATGAGGTCATTTTCTGCCTGAGCATGGCTCAAATTAGAAAATATAAACATCTTTTCTCTTTGCAAAAATGTAAACCTAATTGTCCGCCTAAAATGAACCACCCCTCATTTTCTAAGGCTAAACCAAAAAAATAAATAATTATACGCGAACGAGAGAATGGAGAGGGGGAATAAGGACAAACCATTTTTCTAAACCAGGTAAACGTTGGAAGCGTTGTGCCAAACGGTCCATCTCTTTCTGAGTGAGTTTGACGCCGGTCTCATAAAGAGTGGAATTCAGGTGAACGAAGGGTTGTAGTTGGTTAAAGCGAAAAGAACGGGCAAAATTGAGAACGGTCTCAAGAGAATCGAGAAGAGAACCGTTCCAGTGTTTTCAAGATGGCCCCAAACCCGTTCGATGGGGTTGTATTTACTGTGATAAGGAGGGTAGCAGGCGAGCTGAATAGAGAGACGATAGTGCTCAACAAACTGAGTGAGACGATACATAAACTGAGTCCGACGGGTATGATTTTCGGGACCATTGTCCTGATTGATCACGAGGGTCTTGACGTGAGGAAAGTGTTCACGTACGCTTTCCCAAAATCAATCAGGCAGTCGACAATACAGTCACTCGTCACTTTCGACTGAGTCAAGTAAAGAAAGAGTTCCTTGGTTGAAGGGAGGTAAATGCCAAAAGGAGTGACTTTCTCGGTCTTCTTATCTTGAAAGTCATGATCGAGCGCTTTGACAACCACTCGACTTATCCCTTCTCTCGAGAAACGGTCAAGTAAAATCGTCGCTTTGGCATCCCAAGAGGCGCAGAACCGTCTCGTCTGCATCCGCTTCTTGATTGATCTGATGAATTCTATCAAAGATCGCATCGGTCTCTGGGATCTTTTTCACTGGTTGACTTTTTTTGACCCGGTTTGAGCCATAGCCTAACTCATTGAGCTTCAAGCGGATGGCCTCTTCGCCAGGCAATTCCTCATCTGTGTATCCTTTCTGCTCGATGAGCTGGGTACGCATTTCGGCGGCGGTTAGTCGAGTGTACAATTGGGGGGGTCGAAAGGTGGGATCGGTCTGGCTGAATTGATCGGCGATTTCAACCATATCGGCCAGTAAAGTGGGGATATGGTCTTCGGCTTTTGCGACCACGTCGGTGGCTTTGGTCGACATAACAGAAGCCGCCTTCTAGTTCTTCCAGGGCTTTGGCTATCGTCGCCCGATTCCAGCCCAACTCTCGTTCTGCTTTCGTCGGACTCCCTTCGCATATCGTTTTGACCGTTTGGGCCATGAAGTGCCTTCTTTCGTATCCACTTAACATGGCCTTCGTCTCTTTCAAGACTTCAACCATTTCTGGCGAGATTGTCATTTTTGCTCCTTTTGGAGAGCTAGTTTAACACCTTCTCGCGTATATTTTATTTTTTGGATTGGCCTAATAAAGAGTGGAATAGTACGTTAGTGTAGGTCTTGCATAGTACTCATGGCCTATTGACTTTCCGAAGCAAAGATAAACGGCAAATTTTACTAAAAATATCTTACATGACAGACCCTGAATTAGCAATTTTGACATCGATTCCATCACACGAAATGGCTATCGACACAAGAGAACCAACACAGGATGCAAACTCAATTATAAAACGTAAGGTTTAAATGACTATTTGATGTCATCGGAAATCAATGACATGCTAGTGCGAGTGGGGAAGCCAGCGGCGCAATAGGGCTTTGCAGCGAGCTACAATCACATCGTTTGAAGTACTCCAAGGCAAAATTGCATCCGCTCCACATCGGAATGCATTAATAGACCATTCAACCGGGTGATCATCGGTAAGTAGAAGGAGTGGTGCACGACTTCCCAACCGGATCCGATTTAACGCTTGATAGGTATGCAAATTCATTGAATCGGGTGGTTCCATGAGAATCAAATCATAATAAAACAGTTGTTCAAGAGATTTGCGTTCACCATGAAATATGGCAACGTTCATTCCTTCACCAACCAGATTGCTATAGAGAGATTGCCGCTTGAATTGATCATAACCTGGCCACTGGATCCATGCTATCCGAGCAGGATATTTGGGCCTTTTTGCCCATGATGTGAACGAAGAGGCAGATAAAGGAGGATTTGTTAAAAAAGCAACACTAAATCTGTGATTCATCTACTTAACCTGTTTCGCTATAATAGATGCCGCGCAAAGTATAGAATAGTGGTATGATTGGTAAGCATATATTATTATTATAGATGCGAATAGTGGTTCGTTTCAAGGAGGAAACCTTACTAGTTGCTGACAATATGTTAAAGTATATGTTTAAAAGTATATACTTAAATTTGGATAAATAATCCTGAACAAAGGAATAATATGATTCCATTTGGCTCTTAATTTAAATCGGTGGTCTCCCAAAATGTGTGTAAATTTGCTTCTTCTCTAAGAGACCAAATAACTTTTACACAATTTGTGGTATAGCACCTTTAAATCTGAAATCGTCCAGTATCGGTAACAATTTTTTGAGAGTAATTGGTAATGTAGTGTAAAAGTCGACCATGCAGCTTTTTCCAGCTATCCCCACGTAAGATTTCAGCTAACTGTTCGCGGCTGTCGACAACTACACTGGTATACATTTGCAGTCCCTCGCCGTACAAGGTATACAAGATATCTGTCGGCTCTATTCCGAGTTTCATGAGCCGAGGGGCAAATTCACGCACGATGAATTCCGAAAATTCCTGTTCTCGTCCAATCTTGATATCCCATTGCATGATTAGTCTGACTGGCAAGATACTCTGACCCTTTCCCTATGATATATTCGGGGTGGTTCAGAATTAGGTTTACACTTTTGATACATAGATAAAAATCTATATGAGGTCATTTTCTGCCTGAGCATGGCTCAAAGTAGAAAATATAAACATCTTTTCTCTTTGCAAAAATGTAAACCTAATTGTCCGCCTAAAATGAACCACCCCATATATTCTCCTAGAAAATTTTTTCGTCTATGCTGTGGAAGACGCAGTACAAAATTTTCTGGAGCACATATAGTATCGAATTCGTCTATGTCACGATACCAAAAGCATATCAGAATTGCAACTCCTGGATCTGAACAGGGCACCTTCAATTTAGGAGTAGGATTGAATCCTTAATAGAAAAAGTGATTTGTACAACAAAAAAATTTCCTCTGAACAAGCCGGTTACCATACATGATAAGACTTGCTGAGATATATACACTCAGACTAGTTTTGTCTCATCTCCACTCTATCAGACATGATTCGAAGCTTACCTGGGGTACAACATACTCACCTAGAAGATTTATGTCCCCTCTCTCAAGGAAAAAGCTGAGTGCTCAACTTTTCTGGGGAATCATCATAGCTGGAATCTTCTCATGGATTCCTAAACCAATTAATGCTAACTCTTTCCTTTATCCTTCACCATTTTCACCGCTTGTAGAGCCATACCAGGCCGTACGCGAAAAATCTCTTAAAGCCTCTGATTATTATGTTTTAACACTTCTTGAACCAGCGAGTGTTGAACTTCAAACACACACCGTTGACCTTCTGCTAACCTTTGGAGATGACGAGTCAATTCTAACAGTCGATGCCCTGTACCGTTTATATAACCCTGATCCGTCATTCATCACCGCTGTTGTCCGTTTAGCGCCCGAAGAAGCTCAGCCGGATGCTGTCAATATTCCTTCTGACCTGGTACTCCAATCAGCTGATCAACCGTTGAACTTGCAGCAAACGGCAGCCCAAAATTTTACGGCACAGATACAAATTCCACCTGATGGTCGCAGTGAGCTTCGTTTACGTTACTCATATTCCTTCCGGAACACCCCTCTCCCCACAATTCAGTATCCGCTTCGTTGGATACGCCAGTGGCGAGGCGAACATAGCGTGCGTGTCAATATCGCTTTCTCAGAAATTATTCCCTCCCAAAGCTGGCTAGCAATCGAACCAGCAGGCTGGACCTACGCTCTTTCCGATTTACCACAACAACCAGAAATCAAGTGGCTTTATGAATCTCAAGCTCCTCGTACACCGATTATGTTTCAGTTTGTTACCCCAATTTTTTGGCAACAATTGAACACGATCAAACAGCAAATTCAGGCCAACAGAAGGGACACAGCTGGGTCTCCTTCTGCCGTCGCATCTCTTTATCTTCAACTAGGCAAGCGCTACCAGCAGCTTTATGATCATGTCATTACAAATAATTTTGCTACCAAACAGAGCCTGATTCGTGAACGCTTCTATGCAGAAGCACTTGCTGCTTATACAACGGGTTCCCAAGTTCTCACTGATTCGAACTACCAGGGGGATCCTCAAATAGCAGGTATATTTAACTATCATCTGGCCAACCTATATCGTTTACGTGTCGTAGACAGCAACCATTTAAGCAGCGGTACTTTAAATGGCAGACAATCTGAACAAAATAATCAAAACAGCAGTCGCTCAAGCAATATTGAATATATAAAGCTTATGCTGCAATCAGCAGAGGATGCGTTGCTCACATTAGATGCGGAAAGCCCGCTTGGAGTGGAGCTTGAGCATTGGCGAGTCGAAGGACTCTATCTCTTACTCAATGACGCCCGTCAATCAGGTGACTGGTCTGAAGCGCTCAAACTGTTGGAGCAACTAGAACAGGTTTACGCTAAGACACAAAATCGTTTGCTAACTGATGAAAAATTAGCCGATATACGACAAGCCATTCAAGGACAGCGTGCAATTGAGTTGCTTGCACAAGGGAAACGGGACGCCGCCATCACGATTGCGGGAACTGAAGTTGACCAACCGGAGTTACGACCGGCAATAGACTCAAATAGCCTTTTTGCTCGGTGGCAGATCAGCCTAACGATCGAACCCGCAGGAACGGTAATCGAGGGAATGCTCTGGCCAGCCTTGATGAACCATTCTGAAGCCATCTCGCTGCTAGAAATACAAACGAAGCGGTGGCAAACTGCGGGAATACAATATCAGATTCAGGTGGATGATCTTATTGTACCGAATGCCGCTCTCTCAAATTCTGTAGAAGAACCGCTCTACATGACAATCCGACTTCCAAAAGGCCAAGATGCCCGACCGCTCGCTCAAGCAACACCAAGTAACGCAAATTGGGTATTTTTGCGCGTGCTTTTTGAACAGATTGCCCCTATGATTGAAGAACATAATCATGCAATCTGGCAACAAACAGCGCTGAAGCAGCGACTAGATTTGCGTTCCATCAACGATCATTGGGATGCGATGGCGCTCATGTTAGAACAGCAGGCAGAGCAATTTGATCAACTGACTCAACAGACTCAAAGTGTCGATCCACAGGCTGTTCAATCAGTGTTCCGCGCTCAAATTCAAGAGATCAATTATCGCGATGCGGCCAAAATTTGGCGCGGATTGTCGCCAAATAGTTGGGTTGCTATTACGCTATCGACTTCCTCCGCATCTCAAAAGCAGGTCAAATCCTGGGTGATGACCGTGCCTTCGTCGCCACAGATTTTCGAACTAACAGCAAGGTTTGTCCACCCAATACGCTTTATCGGAGTAGTAGCTGGAGTAGTCCTCGGTCTGTTTCTGATGAGTGGATTGCTTTGGTGGCTTTTATAAGGCTTTTCCAGAAAATAAAGTGTCCACTCCGTCAGGAAAAGCCAAAGCCATTCCAGGCAAGCATGTTGGTCTTTATGGGTAATGAATTTTCTGGAATGGCCTAACTCAGGCTCTACGCGAGAAAATGGGGAGTGTGTCCCAAAGTGTGTAAATGCAGCGGTTCTCTGACTGAGTAATGTTTATTTACACACTTTGGGACACACTCAGAAAATGGAAGAACCGATGGAAGCCATGTTCGGGGCAATGCCGGCCGTTCGCCTGCGTGAACAGCCGGTTCGCTGGCCCAGATCAGTGCTTTTAGGCGCTCCATATGTTATTATAAGCGTGCTCAACAATGAGCTGTAGGCATCGCCACTGTTTTCAATTAGATTTCGAGTAAAATAGAGTGCTATGACCATATCTACTTCTTCTCCAAATAGTTCTTCTGCATCTGCCGTCCCTACATCCACAACAATTGGATCTTCAGCTTCAAAAAGCATTCGCGATACAGTCGCTGGAGGCATTGATCAGGCATATGCTCGTGTTCACAATTATGCCCAAAATGTCTACTTTCAAGATGGCTTGTTATTGACTGGGATACTCGCCGGTCTTCTCTACTTGATCGTCGCAATTTCGCTTGACGCTGCTGGCTATGTACAAAGTATGGCCTTACTCATTCCCATCACCCTAGGCGCTCTTGCCTTGGGAACGTTGATGGCATTTAGCCGTTTTGATGGTTTCTTTGCTCTTTCTCATAGTCTGTTTACGGGATTGGCGTGGATTTTATTTTGGATGTTGGGGCTAGTGCCTGAAGAAGAGCTGGTCCAGATTATGAGCAACGGAATTCCTGAATTTCAAGCAAGGGCTTATTACATTCTCATCCGTTGGGTGAATTGGGTCGAATTGGCGATAAATAATTCCGCAAAGGCAGAAAATTACGTTTTTATTTTCGAAATCAGCTTTCTGCTCTGGTGGCTAACATATCTAGGCACTTGGGCCATCTTACGTTATGGTTATACTTGGCGAGCGGTCATCCCTGCTGGAATCGTACTCTTGATCAATACCTATTACGCGCCCAATTCGATTATGGGATTCCTTCTCGTCTTCTGTTTTCTTGCGCTCATTCTGCTCATTCGAACACATCTAGCTGAACAACAACGACGTTGGCGGGAACAGAGAATTTACTTTAATCCCGATATTAGTTGGGATTTTCTACGCAACGGTTTCTTTATCAGTCTGGCAATCGTTACCTTTGCAAGTATTGCTCCTGGATTAGGGCGTAGTTCCCAAGTGCGCTATATCCTTGAACCAGTTAATCGTGGCTGGGAACAGGCCACCGAAACCTTACGCGAGTGGTACCCAGATATTAATGCACGCACGCGGCCAACAGGTTCGGCATTTGGTCGTAGCTTGAGCCTGGGTGGAGCGCGTAATGTTGGCAATCGCCCGGTTTTCCAAGTGTCTACAGTTCAAGGACGCTATTGGCGCGCAGTGGCTTACGATACATTTGATGGCCAGAAGTGGTGGAATACAGCGGAAGCCGAAATACAATTTGCCGCAGAGGAGAGAGTGCCTGTGGGGAATTGGAGTTTGCGTAACCCAATCACACAAACAATTACACTTCTTTCACCGACCGGTAGTGTCATATTTGGTGCGCCAGATATCTATCAAACGGATGTTCCCATAACAGGGCTCTACCAAAATGTACCCATTCCTTCTCTGATCAACACAGCAGAGACACTCGACCAGGCCGGCACACAGGGGATTGAACTAACGTGGGCGCGCTCGGATCGTTTGTTAGATGTGGGCGATAGCTATACCGTGCTCAGCCGCTATGCAGATGTCACAGAACGAGCATTACGCAGTACAGAGGGATTCTATCCAGCCGACATCGAGGAACGCTATCTACAATTACCTGAGAATTTCTCAGAGCGAGTCGCCCAAGATGCACATGACTTGATGGATGGATATGATACAGTCTACGACAAGGCCAAAGCACTCGAAACCTTCTTGCGAGGCTTTGAGTACAATGAAGAGATCGAAGCTCCTCCAGAAGGACGTGATCCCATTGAGTATTTCCTCTATGATATTCAAGAAGGATATTGCGATTACTATGCAAGTTCGATGGTCACCATGCTGCGCAGCGTGGGCATTCCGTCGCGTACGGCCAGTGGCTACGCAGAAGGTACGCTCGATGAGGAAACTGGTCTCTATACAATTACAGAGCGCGATGCCCACACATGGGTTGAGGTCTACTTCCCAGGATTTGGTTGGATCGAATTTGAGCCAACAGCTGGAGAAAGCGTACTTGACCGCCCTCTCGACGCAGAGCTACAAGACTCTGGGCTGATTCCCGGTATGCCAGAACAAGAGGATCCATTCCCATTTGACGGCGAAATCCCACAATTTCTGGAAGATGAGTTCCCCCTAGACGATATCTTCCCAGAAGACCCAATCGGTGCTGACCAAATTCCAGTCAACCGTAGACCCTGGTGGATGGGAGTTCTTGTCTCTCTGGCGGCAATTTTGGTTGTTGGATTCCTGGTTCTTCGAAGTACCGTTTTTGGTCCTATCTCTTTTACACCCGACATGCCTCCGATCTTGTTTGACCGGATGCAACGTTGGACCGAACGATTAGGCATTCGTACGGCAGCTGGCTTTACACCCTACGAACAGGCACGTCAATTTGTCCGTGTCTTACCCGAGGGTCGTCGGCCCATCGAACAGATCACGAATGGATATGTGCTCTATCAATTTAGCGATCAGCAATCGGCCAACGATTCATTCATCAGCCAAAACAGTGCACTGCGTGCCAAGGCAGAATTGCCAAGAGCATGGCAAACGCTACATTCGCTTTTCTGGCGTACTTGGTTGCGCCAGATCATGGGTAAATTTAGCCGTCGGTCAACGAATCGTTTTGAGTTGATGGAATAGATGTAAACTACTTGTTTTACATTGTGATTATACATGCGTTCCAAAACGCAAAATATGGCCATTGAGATCACGAATCGTAAACTCTCGCATTCCCCAAGGCCGTGAGGCAAGCGCTTCCACTATCTCAATATCCCGACTTTTGTATGTTTCAAACAGCGTATCGATCGTCGAATCGACCATGAAATAAAGATAGCTGGATGGAGTCACCTTACCCTCTGGTGCTCCGTCCGAAAGCTGCAAAACAGCCATGCCGCCTGTCCAATCCCCACGCGAGACACCGGCATGGTTCGGCGGATCGCCATACAAGAAATCAACCGTAAAGCCTAAAGAGTCGCGATAAAATGCAACCGTTGCAGGAACATCAGCAACGATGAGCACCGGTTGTACGTTGAAAAAGCGGGTATGGCGAGACAACTCGTCTTTGTTTTGACCAGACCACTCATGTGCCCACAGCCCGTAAATCAGCATGATATGCTGCTCGGTCTCATGTGCATATTTCTGCGGAATCCGTGCCTTCAGGCGAAATTCAAGCTTTTGGGCGACTCGTTGAGAGGCATGATTGGTTTCGTCGATCCATAACTCAATGCGATCATAACCAAGCTGTTCAAAACCATAAGACAAGGCGGCGCGACAAGCTTCTGATGCGATCCCTTTGCCCCAATGGTCTCGTCGTACAATGTAACCCATCCCCGGCAGACGCGTTTGACCCAAATAGTGCACATGTCCAATGACTTCATTCGTGCCACGTAAACAGATGGCCCACAGAACTGCTCCTGACATTCCCAACTCTCGCGCCAAATGGGCACGAGTTTCCTCAACACTTTGATGAGGCAATGAGGGCATAAAGCGCATCGTCTCTGGGTCACGAAAAATGTCGAAGAATGCAGGAGCGTCTTCCTCAGTCAGTGGGCGAAGCGTTAAGCGTTCTGTTTGAAATGTTGGGTTGACGTTCGTTTTATTCATAGACTCGATAGTATCATACCCTTCCCAAAATTAAAATACACCCGTTCCCCATGACGAATTGGGAATATAGGCCAGATATGTTATATTAAAGGAAGCTAATTTATAAATCGTTGCCCGACGCATTTGGGGTCGGGTATTTTTTTGCAATGTAAACAAAGAATAGCCACTTGCTAGAAATATAGTCGAACCAGAGAGAACCCGTGACCATAGCAGATACAGTAGTCGATACACAAGAAAATACAAACGAATTTTACCAATTAAATCTACACCCTTTGTTAGTCCAAGCAGTTGACGAACTTGGCTACAGGGATCCAACGCCAATTCAAGCTGCAACTATACCATTGATGTTAACAGGACAGGATGTGATTGGGCAGGCACAAACTGGAACGGGCAAGACCGCAGCTTTCACGCTTCCCTTGCTCCATCAGCTACAGCCAGGTCAAGATCATGTGCAGAGCCTGATCGTTGTACCCACTCGCGAGCTTGCCCTTCAGGTTGCAAATGCGGTCTATCAATACGGACGACGCATCGAGGTCCGCGTGTTGGCAGTCTATGGTGGTCAACCTTATGGACGACAAATCAGCCGTCTTCGGAAGGGGATCGACGTTGTTGTCGGCACCCCCGGACGCCTGCTGGATTTGATGCAACAGAATGCGCTTGATATCAGCCAAATAGCGACCCTCATTCTGGATGAGGCTGATGAAATGTTGAGCCTGGGCTTCATTGAGGATATTGAAGCCATTTTGACCGAAACACCAGCCATCCGACAAACGGCCCTCTTCTCTGCGACTATTTCATCTGAGATTCGTCGTCTGGCTGATCAATACATGAACGCACCTCAATCGGTGACAATTCGCAGTAAGGAATTGACTGTCGAAGCCGTTGAACAACGCTATTATCTCGTCAATGAACGGGACAAACTTTCTGCGATTACGCGGCTCTTCGAAGTTGAGGATATCACAAGTGCTCTCATCTTTGCCCGCACGCGTGCGGGAACGGGTGAATTGGCCAATGCATTGATCGCACGCGGGTTTCCTGCCGAGTTCTTGAATGGTGAATTGCCGCAAGAGACGCGTCAACGAGTTCTCAATCGTTTCCGTACCAACCAGATCAAAGTGCTCGTGGCGACCGATGTCGCGGCTCGTGGTCTCGACATTGATGATATCTCTCATGTCTTTAATTTTGATTTACCACAAGATCCAGAGGTCTATGTTCATCGCGTGGGGCGCACAGGGCGAGCGGGCAAAACAGGAATCGCTGTGACACTTGTAGTACCGAAGGAAGAATGGCAACTACGCCGGATCGAACGCTATGCAAAGCAAACAATTCCTCGCGCAATGCTGCCCACCATCGACGACATTCGCAAACATCGAGAAACCAAATTGCTCAATAAGATAGAAGTCTGGATGCGGCGCGGCCGCTGTCGTCGAGAAAAAGAGTTGGTCCAAGAGCTTGTTGCGAGTGGACACGATCCGCTTGAAATAGC
This sequence comes from Chloroflexi bacterium TSY, assembly GCA_019217005.1. The sequence continues at coordinate 34,684 of JAHBNG010000081.1, read as the reverse complement.
GGCTATTGCCTTGAAGATGGTGCGCAGTGAAGAAAGTCAACGCCCAATTGCACCGATTAGCGAAGTCAAAGAAGTAGGTCAGCCATCAAGGCGCAAAAATGGCACTGATCGGGAAAAAGGCCACAGCCGCGAGCGGAAGAGTCAAGATCGGAATGGACGAGAGCGAAGCAGAAAAGCTCGCAATCAGAGCAACAGAGCCCTCAAAGTACGTGAAAAGGGAATGGTACGACTCTCGCTCAGCTCAGGTCGGGCGGATGGCATTCGGCCCAACGATGTAGTTGGTACATTGGCTTCCTATGCGGACATTCCAGGCTACACAATCGGTAAAATCTATATTGAAGAGAACCAGACATTCGTTGACGTACCAGAGAAATTTGTGGCGCAAGTATTAGCCAAAACAAAAAACTATAAGATTCGTCGACGGTCCATTTCCGTCAGTCGGGCGAGCGTTTAAGGCCGAATCCAATGATTAACCGATCATGCAACGGGCGCTTCGCCATCCACAGATGGACGGGATTGACTGGATTTTTCTCTTTCTAATCCTGTAAATCTTGTCCATCTGTGGATCATTAATTTTTTGGAATCGCCTAACGTCAAAAAAGCCGTAGCTGCTCAATTTCAGGTTTATCTGACTCGGATTCGCTCTTTTTTCCCCTCCGCCGCGCCATCTCCTGAATCTCCTTCAGTTGAGTTTCAATGTCATTCACAAAGCGAGACGGCTCATTCTCCATCCGCTCACCGAACAAAAAACGTGTCTTGGCGTGAGTCAACACAAGCCGCTCCTCGGCACGCGTCATTCCCACATAAAAGAGCCGCCGCTCCTCCTCAACGTCCGCATCCCTCTTGATTCCTTCCTCCGTTCCAGCCTTCGCCTCAGCCTCGATCTCAACCTTCTCATACGGCAATAACCCTTCCTCACACCCCACCATAAAGACAACCGGAAATTCCAACCCTTTAGAAGCATGAAGGGTCATCAGAGAGACGCGATCGGCGCGCGGATCATAAAAGTCGGTCTCTTTCTGCAAAGCGGTTGACTCCAGAAACGGTTGCAGACGCGTCTCAAACGAAATCGACCGACGGACCAACTGCTCGACATGAGCCGCACGTTTTTCACTCGTCGACACCGAACGCTGGGCGGACAGAAATTGATCGATTTGTTGCAGCAGGTTTGAGATTGGTTGATCGGTGCGACGGGCTACGTCTAGCTCGCGCAAAAATGGCACAAGCATCCCCAAATGCTTTTGTATCGTGGGGGAAAAGAAAGAGAACTCGTGGTGACGCCGCAAGAGTGTCCAAAGAGAACAATCCAGTTCAGTCGCCAAAGTAGACAAGTGTTTCAATGGCTGCTCGCTTGATGCAGTTGTGAGCGAAGCCAAAATTTGTTCTAAATGCAGTCTGGATTTAGGGATATGCAGAAACCAAAGGTATGCCAAAATTTCTCGTATATCGGTCTCCTCATAGAGCGACCTCTGACCCACACATTGATACGGAATGCCCGATCGCTCAAAAGCTTCGATGAGTAAATGACTCTGGGCACCAAGCCGATAGAGCACAGCAAAATCCGTAAATGTTCGGTTTCCGTCAGATCGTTCGTCCACGCGCCCTGAATCCAGCGAGAAATAACTCGTGCCTCCTACCATCCGTTCAATCTGGTGTACGACATACTCGGCCTCAGCTTTATCCGTTGGTGCTTCATACACCTCAAGCTTGGTCTGATTGAGAAACTCTGACCAGACCTGGACTCGCGCAGAGTCAGTCCGTTCTTCGCTCTGCGCAATCACCTGGCTTGATGCGTCCAAGATAAGCTGGGTTGAACGATAATTTTGGCTGAGCTGGAGGGTGTGCGTCCCAGGGAAATCCTGATGAAAGCGCAGAAAGTACTCTCGATTTGCACCGCGAAAACCATAGATCGCCTGATCCGGATCGCCAATCGCACAAACGTTGACCTTTTCCCCAGCCAGCAAGCGCAGCAAACGGTATTGCCCCAGGTTTGTATCTTGATACTCATCAACCGAAATCCAGCAAAATCGATCCTGAATCTGTGCTCGTATGGACGATTCATCTTGAAGCAATAAGATGGCCTGAAGAATGAGATCGTCGAAATCCAGCAACTGGCTAGCGTGCAATGCCGTCTGATAAGAAGAATAGACCTGGACAAACATTGTAACCGCTTCAAGCTCATGCTTGTCCACCAACTGTTGGGCAAAGTCAACGAGCTCAGGCGCATCTGGCATCAGCAGCTGATTTTTTGCGGCGGAAATCTGCTCTAAATAGTGCGTCACTTCGCGTTCACCCAGACCCGGGCAAGCACCTTTCATGACCCTTCGTTGATCAACTTCACTGCAAATAGCGAAATCGTTTTGGTGACCATACTCATGCAGCAAAAGCGCGGCAAACGCATGAAATGTCTTGACGGCAATACGCTTTGCGATATGTGAACCGACCAAATCTTCCAACCGTTGCATCATCTCCTCAGCAGCCTTGTTCGTGAAGGTAATGGCCACAATGCTTTCGGGATCAACCTGACGCTCAACGATCAAGTAGGCAATACGATAGGTCAAGGTGCGCGTTTTGCCTGTCCCTGGACCCGCAACAATCAAAAGAGGCATATCAACGGATTGTGCTGCTTCTCGTTGCTCTGGATTGAGAGCGTCTAGAAATGTGCTTGCTCCAACATCGTACGTCTCGGCTTCTTCCATCAGCTGCCGCGGCGGCGCCAAGGGTACAGAGTTTGATTGTGGAGATTGGTTTTTGTGAACCAACGTCTTCTGGGGCTCTGTATCTTTGGGTGCCGTTCCGTTTTGTTGTGGTTTTGCTTGCGCAACCTGCCGTCCGATCCCATTTGACGAGTTGGGTTCATCTGAAATTTGAACCCGTTCCCCAGTCGTTTTTGTCTTCTTTGTACGTTTACCCCCTTCCGGTGCAAACAGCCCTAATTGAGAAGTGAAGGCAATACGATCTTGCTCATCAAAGAGCTTAATCACACCATATTCACCATCATACCCGCCTGCAATGCTGACATCCCCCTCACGCATTCGGCGTATCCCCTCGGCCAGAAGTGACCCACCCACAGTCTCTATCTCTTCCAGGGGAACGTTCTGCAAAATGCTGAGCTCCGATCCCAATTTTGCCAAGAGTGCTTCATGGTGCTGACGGACTCGCTTCGAATTCACGCCCACACTGTGAACTTCCCCCAAGATCTCTGGCAAGGGAATCAAACTGTGGTAAGGAGCTGTTTTTTCGGGTCGCGCGCCCTCCTCTCGGTCCGCCAACTCTTCGACGCGGTGCAGAACACCGACGGTAACCTTCTTGCCACAGACGGAACAGAGCCCATCGTGCTCAATGGTGGTCTTGGGCAGCCAGCGCACACTGCATTTGCGGTGACCATCGCAATGGTACTTACCCTCTTCGGGAAAAAATTCAATGGTGCCACGAAAAGTGGCTGGGTCACCACTCTTGAGTGCCTCAAAAATCGAGGAGTAAGAGAGCTCCGTATCAAAGAGTGTTGCCTCCCGAGCGAGCTTTTGGGGAGAGTGAGCATCCGAGTTTGAAACCAACGTATAGCCATCGAGAGCCGAGACCCGCCAGTTCATGGGTGGGTCCGATGAAAGACCAGTTTCCAAGGCAAAGATATGGGGCGTTAGATCGGCAAAGCACTCTTCCACAGAATCAAATCCCGACTTGGAGCCAAGCATGGCAAACCAGGGCGTCCAGATGTGTGCGGGAATCAGATAGCACTCTGGGTCGACATTGAGGATAATCTCGAGCAGATCCCGCGAATCGAGTCCAAGGATGGGACGACCATCGGAACGAATATTGCCAATTTTCTCCAGCTCGGCCTGGATTTTCTCGACCGCCTCCAACGAGGGGGCAAAGATCACGTTGTGGATCTTGCGCACCTTATCGTTTTTCTTATAAATGCTGCTGATCTCGCCTGCCAACATAAAGCGCACAGTCCCTTGACAGGCCGAAAAGACTTCCTCTTGCACAGATTGAGCGATATCATCCTTGAGGCGAAACAACCCTTCCTCCGCCGGTTCCAGTTTCTCTTTCATCTCCTGCAGCCAGCCAGGGTGGGCAATATCGCCCGTGCCGACGATTTGGACACCCTTCAGTTGTGCCCATTTGGTCAGATGTTCGAAATTAAGATTCTTGCTCGTGGCACGTGAATAGTAAGAATGGAGGTGAATGTCAGCAACAAGTTTCATGGCGATTCTACTTTTCTCCTATCGTTCACTCAGACATCGACAGAACTACGATACCTCAGCAATCATCCTGTTCATCAATTGATTGAAGCTCTCATTAACTTGCTGTTTGTCCGGATTGTCGTGATAGTACTGCACGATCTCCCGGGCGCCATCCTCAAAGGAAATGCTGCATGAGAAATCCGGAACCAGGGATTTGAGTTTGCTGCAGTCAAAAATGGCATTGTGCATGCGGTCACAATAGAGGTTCGTTCCCCACTCCTCATCATAGGCAGCGATTTTTTCAGACGGCACGTAGACGTAGTTTCCCTTGACCCCCAAGTGTGCAGCAAAGATGTCATGGATCTTGTTCCAGGTCAGCCACTCATCCGTGTTGATGTTGAATGCTTCACCGACTGCCTTCTCATTTCCAAGTAGAGGAACAAATCCTTTCGCAAAGTCCTGGTTGCTGGTCAGTGTCCACAGTGAAGTACCGTCCCCGTGGACGACGACTTTTCTACCCGTTTTTAGACGATCGAGAAACGTATATGCTCCATACATGGGTATCAATGTTTCATCATAGGTATGCGCGGGGCGGATGATGGTGACCGGAAATCCAGTCTGATCAGTGGCTTCTTTCAGCACCATTTCCGCTTCAACTTTGTTTCTGGCATAAGCCCAGTCTGGATTTGAGATCTCAGCATCTTCTGTTACCGGAAGATTGATAGGCGGCTTCTTATAGGCTGCCGCGGAACTGATGAACATGTACTGCTCTACTTTGTCCTGAAACAGCGCAATGTCTCGCTTGACATCCTCTGCCGTAAACGCAATGAAGTCAACCACGACATCGAACCGGTGTTCATCCAAGTATTTTCTGACCAGTTCCACATCATTGATGTCTCCAGTCAGTGCATGTGTGCCTTCCGGGATTCCTCGCCAAGATTTGTTCCTGGTCAATAGATACAGGTCAATGCCTGCTTCGACTGCTTGTCTGCTGCAAGCTGAACTAATACCACCGGTACCGCCGATAAATAGGACTTTCATGCTTGTTTGGCCTTTTTGGTTTGCACGTGCTTTTTCTGGAGCAAGCGAAGCCTCCGATCACGATAAGGTACGGTGTAGGGGGCATGAATTCAGCCCCAGTGCCGGGTCACGCGCCTAACAACTGGGAAGTCTCAACAAGTTCCGCATAAATGACCATATTGACGAAATATACCATAAATACCCGACACCATCTTCGATAAGTTGTAATGCTTCTTGGAGATATACGGCACCATGTTGGACACCAATCTCTAACTCGCGTCGGATAACTGGCGAAATATGCAACTGCTTTGCTCGATGAGTGTCCACAAATGCTTGGAGCAATAAAGGCAACCGCTGGATCTTAGCAAAATGTGATAGAACATTCGTATCAAACAAGACCCCGTTTTGACGATTAGATGCTGAGGAGCTCATCTAATAATGCTTCCTCTCGTTCTCTTTCCGCATCGTCGGTCATTTCCGCTGCCATGAATGGAATACCATATTCTCGCAATTTTTCCATAAATACTCCGCAGCAGCACATTATAACATTCTTCCTCGACTAAAAAGTGTTATTTAATGGCGCTGCTCAGTATAAACAACATAGTTCAAGCCAGCTATTTCGGCGGCTCGACCCGTACTGATCCGGTCATTACTATACAGCTCAATTGCGATTTTCCAGCGTAAATCCGCAGGAAGCTGTTCGAGCCAAGCATCCAGCGCACGTAAGAGTAACTCGTCGAACGACGCGAATTCTCCTACGCGTAACGCTGCCTCAAAAACCAAAAGCCAATCCGCTTTGCTGTCCTCTGTTGGGGCGTCTGCTGTCAAGCTTGTCATTTCGTCACCACCTTCTTAGCAATTGATTCCGCTCCATTATAGCAGAAAAGTCGAGCTGCTTCTACTCGACTTTCAATCCAAGATCACTATCAAATTGCATATCCAACCGACAAATGCTCTTACCGTTCACCACATGGACAGTCACCTGCCCTGGTCGTTACTCCTAGCCACCCGCTTGGGGCTTCAGTCCGTCTGACCTAGACTTGATCCCCTTTCCTTCTTTGCTCCCGACTCAGGCTGCCACGCCTATGCCGCAAGAAGGTGCTTTCTCTCATCCATCAAAGAGGTCGGAGTTGAGCTGAGTTTACGGTTGTCCCATCTCTCACCGACTTGCACAGACAGTTGTCAATCGTCCACAGCCTCTACAACCAACTGATGTTGCACATCAGGAGGATTGCTGAATCGCAACACAATATTGGTAACAAGCAGATATTTTGCCACTATTCGTAGATACTTTCTCGATTGAACGCTTCATCTGAAAGACTCAGTAGATCCAAATTTGGCGTTTTTGGCTATTTTCAGTCGAGATTGCAGGGATTTTGGAGTCATTTATTCAGATTTCGGTTACAGAAAACAACCTATTTCATATCTGAAAATCGCCCAAATCTAACGCAAAAACTAGATATCGACCGGCAAATTTGTATTTATGTCAACTGTTTAGCCAGAATTCTCTCTCAAAACCTGAAATTTGGATCTACTGAGACTTGTGCCGACCTTTGGTAAACCTGCTGCCCAAGTGCGAAAATCGTGCGCGCGCTCCGCTGGTGTAGCATTATGCCAGAACGATCCGGTCTTCATCCAATTCCGGGCGTGAGCCTTGAGCAAGTCAACAAACACTGCAATTCTTGAAAGCTGGTTTTCGCTGAGTGTATCGATTTCGTGTTTAAGTGTCTCTCTTAACATCATCGTAGACCCCCCAATCTATACTTATTCTTAGCCCCATTATACCAGAAAAACTGGGTCATTGACACCCAGTTTCAAGACCTCTTTCTTCACTTACCCGACGAGATGAACGCCAACGCTGGTGCAACTTGCCAGGGGTGCGTACCCAACCACTTCCGAGCGAGGAGACGACTGAAATCACCGAACATTCAATTCAGCGCGCGCTTCCCCCTGGTCAGCTTGATGGCATGTTCGCTGCGACAAACTTGCCGCACGACCAAGAAACTAAACGACCCACTCCGAATGCCCAAGCAGTTTCAGGTCGTGCAATCATGCTGCTGTACGACCGTAATGCTGCATACAGACATGACATGGTTGGATGAAAATCTGCCAATTCTCTTCGGTATCAATCCGTTATTTCTGTAACACCAGCCATACCGTTGAGGGTGACCACAAGTTGATTGAGTACATTGTGTCCGATTATCGCTTCGCCGTTTTGTTTATCGGCAACGGCCTCAACACCATAAACGGTTAACGGTCCTAAATGAAGGACTAGCAGATGAATTTCTACTTGAACGCCAATACCTGCAACACCAACCATTTGCGTTTTGCGGATGGATTCGCTGCCGATAGCCTCCAAATACTTGACAGGCAAGATACAGCCATCCGCACCAGAATCAACAATAGCGGTTAGTTTCTCTCCCTGTGTGCCAGTTTCGACATTTTCTAAGGTGACCTCAACCACAGGCATCGCGGGCGAATACGCCGAATTGTAATCATGAGGATAGATCATGAGTGGCCATTCAGAAAACGAGGTGAACGAAAGACGAGCACTTCGTCAGGACTTTCATTAACAGGCGTAATCCAGACGAATTCGCCGGGGTGTTGTTGACGCATCCGGCGATAGAGCGCTACCTGATCCGAGTCGTGATCAATGAGTTGCTCATTGTGGATCGCCACATATTCGCCAGCATACTCCTTGTATAAAGATGGGTGTAACCTGCGAAAAGCGACTTCTTCGCGCAGCATCGCTGCCTCGCGCGTCGTATCCGCTACGTGTTCGACCGCTTCAGCCGCTACCTGTGTCTATTCAATTGGGGTGACAGAGTCGGCTGTCGTTTGTTGCTCGACAAGCTCAATCAACCCCTGCCAAATTTCCAGATCAAGCAGAACACCTATCTTTTTGCCTTGATGGTCGGTTACATACTGAACCGAATCCAGTAGCTCTGCTAGTTGCATGAGGCTACCCTCCTTAACAATTCTCAAAACGTTATTTCCAGTTCTGTAAACGATGCAGGCGGCCAACGCTAGCTTCGGTTGTGCTACGCGTCGGCTGCAAGCCCCATTGGCTAATATTATTCTCTTGAGCTTCCATAACCTCATCGAATGCCCAAATTGTTTCGTTCTTAAGTTGGTTAGTTGCAGAAACAAAAGCGAGCCGATCCAAATTTTCTCTGGTGAGTAATAATGTTGCAGTTAGCTGGTGAAATGAGAAAGCTATATTTTGCCCAGGCTCACCAAGTCCATAAATACTTGGGCCGGCTACAAAGATGTCATCATTGCAAGAATGACGCTAATGCCAAACGGCACCCCCCCAACAACATCGCCATGTTGAGCGATAAGCTACCGAGAAGATGACCGATGCCGGAAAGAGTGCCCTCGCCAACACCATAAGTAAGAGGAGATCGCGGAGTCCTGTGACATCATCGCCCCGAAGCAAGAAATCCTGCCAACGAACGAAGTCCACAGAAGCCGACAAGTTCGACCACAGACTCACACGGACGAAATGACCAACCCAATTCAAACTTATAAACCAACTACCCAGATAGCAAAACCATCAAAGGTCGGCAAGCCAAAGACCACAAACTTACTGATGAACCGAAAGCAGAATAACCCCAAAACGCCACCAATGGGCAGCAGAACCCATATGTCCTAGTTTATGAAAAATTCCGTGACGATATACTAGCTACCACTTGTATTAGCAGAGGTTAGTTCTCTAGAGAAATAGCATCTCTCAGCGCGATTACGGCCAGCTGGTTCATTTGATCGTCGTTATTGACATCATCGGTTACAAGCCAATAACAATTATGTGATGCAATTGTCCAGTTTGCCAATCCATACCACTTTATTGTGCTAACTGGAACATCTTTGATGCCCTCACCAAAATCTTTTGAAAGAGGCCCCCCAACGAAATCCCCGAATAACCCAAGTTTTGCAGGAAAATATAGATTAGTCCATCTCGTCACAGCAAATGCAGCTGCATGATGAAGAATCAGCGGCGTATATTTTTTCTTTTCACCAACTTCATACGACTTGGGGCTGCTATAGGAATAACCTTTCTGATCACGCTGTGGAGGGCATGTAATCAGCTCCCGCTGGTCTTTGCGAGACTCGAAGTCTGCAGTACTTGAAGCAAGCAAAAGTAATCCGTGGGTTAGAGGGCTTCCCATGGTAACAAAATCGGAAATAAGCCATGGATTCCCAAAAAATCTCAATTCTTTCCACGCTTCATGTTGCTTTTCTCTGAAATCTTCCCGCTTTTGGTCGTTGTCAGGATCATCGATCAATTCCTCACCACACACTGAGATTTCGTTACGGACAACAGGTTGAGGTGTTTTTTGATTTGCCATCGCTTCTCGAACTAATCTTTGTACCTCGGCTTTTTCTTCTAGCCCAGATAATTGTGCGTTGTACTCGTCCCACAGATGTGTGATGATATCGTAAGCGATAATACTGCCGAGGCTATGACCAACCAGGATTATCCGATCGTAATCGCCGCTGCCATGCAGACTCCGAAGTAGATTTATGCCTTCGGTCCGAATCTTCTGACGCAGTTTAATGTTACGGGGAATTGGACTCAGGTACCGAGCGGCATCTCCTAAATAGGAGATCAAAAAATATTGTAGGGCAAAACCAATCAATGTGATCGTAATCCAGACGGCACCAAACGTTGGTTGAGCATTTAACCATCCTAGTACGCCATCTACAAAACCAAAAACAATCCCAACGATTACTAATCCAACTAGAAATCGTGTAAGGAGCCATAGCGACTTAGACGCGGGGGGAACATCTTTTCCATTTCGTTTAAACAAGTCTACAGCCCACCATAGTACGTCCCAAACACTAGTACCTTCTAGATTATATGCCCAATAATATTCATAAAAGTGGATATTAGATTTGCCTTTCGCCTGCAACCTTCGAAGCTCAAATAGTTCCGACATCTTGTCAGGTTTACTCCAAAACTCGCCTTTCTTACCCCTGGATCCTAGAATTGCTTCTGCAAACGGCCTGATTGTACCCATTGGCTTCTGCTCGCCCATACCGTGTATAACAACTAGTGCTTGTCGCATCATATATTCCCCATTTCGTTCAATCGTTTCCCCCTGCCTTTGCCAAATTATGACCGGTTTTCGGTTATGAACGTAAGCCAATCATGACCTGTTTGAGATTCGTTTTCTACGGTGATTTGTTACGCCAATATTCTTTCCAACTTTTCAAAATGCTTAACGCCCCTCTAACCTGGCACGCCCCTGAGAGATGCATAGGTCAGAGCGCGAGGCGAGGAGCTTGATTCAAGGATAGGCTTAGACACTTCTTAGTACGTTCCAGCGATTGATGAAATGAGCTAACATTTCACGCCCCTTTAGAGGCAAAACTTCATTAGCTTTGCGAATGTAAAGTATATCGTTGTAAAATACTGGCCTATCCGAAGGCATCACTTGGATAACACAAATATCTTTGTCATCTTCCTTGTATCTTTCAATCTGATAATAATGAAATGGTGCGTCAACATCCAAATTCGAATTGAGCATGTTGTTTAAGTGAAGTACGTATCCGTCCCAGTTTTGCTTTTGAGGATTTGCGTTTGAGTAGTCATCGTTGACACCAACGACAGACCCTTCATCATCAACCCCGATAAAAATGACGCCTCCCTGATGATGATTCATAAATGCAGCTACTGTCTTAACAAGACCATTGTTTTCATTGGAGCTCGGAATCGCCTGCTTGAATTCAACTCTTTCAGACTCCTCAGAATCCAATAGTCTTCGCAATTCAGGTGTGAGTGAAAAGTCTCCGATTGATTCAATAATTTCGGTAACGTCACCTTCGAATGTGAATTTCCGAGGTGACGGTTGAGTAACCAAATGCGATAATCCGCGTTGTCTCAACCAATCCAATATCAGTTTTGTGGGCACTGCCTGATTGTAATTTGCTGAATCCCAACCTCTGCCGATATGTAACGCTATCAACTCCCAATTGACATTGAAACAGGGGGCACCTGAAGAACCCGGTAATGTATCTGTTAAGTGAAAGAGTCGCTGACCGACAGTGTTGTAACCAACTACGGATTGTGTATTAAGGGTGACACTAAGAGGTTGTCCTTGTGGGTGTTGAATAATGCTAAGTGCTGTCCCTTCCTTTATCAATTCATCTTCGTCAAAAAACTCAATCCACCCGCGCGGGATTACATCCCCGTCGTTGAGCGGTTCATTGCCTGGCTCCCCATGAGTACGAAGCAATGCAAAATCAAGTTTTGGAGAAGTCGCATCATAGAAGGTTTCGTCTTGGGGATTGCCGACCGGCAAAAAATCTACCATCCATTCCGAATCAGATAGGGGATATGTTACGTTTCCTTCATCAACGATATCTCCATCTAATGACAAAACGTAATCGAAGATAAACAATATGTCAGGCCGAAAAGACACGTCAACTTGTGCATCTGTTCGTCTTGCTAGCTCAGGAAATACAACGTGGGCGGCTGTGAGTATGATATCTGGTCCAACTAAGAATCCAGTTCCAAGTCCACGTCCATCTTTACGCTTGACAAGACAGACTTGGCGTTCCAAGATCGATAGCTTTGTATACCAGTGCTTTATATCCAAAAATCCTTCGTGTGACCCAATTATAGCCATATTGCGAAATCCTTATCCGCTAAAACGATTGTACTGAACGAGACTTGTCATCAGAATTGTAGATGCTCGTCTATCCATTTATGGATGCTGTTAGTGCTATCAATGGTAATACAAACAGCTACGCGAGTATATCCATACTGCTCAACTGATTTGGACTACTGGGGGTCTGGTTCGTCCATCTCGATTTTTCACCATTCAATTGCTGAAGCTACGAAATCTGTGAACAGTTTTGGTGGCTTGATGCTTGTCCAAGGTGAGTTAATTTTCTGATGATGTGGGTCTTGTTGTAGGTAGCCGCCACTACTTAACGCCCGTGTAACTTGCCAGGGGCGCGCGCCCGACCACTTCCGAGCGAAGAGACAACTTGACTCACCGAATAGCCAATTCGGCGCGCGCTTCCCCCTGGTCAAGTTGACATGATGTTGGCTGCGAAGGTTCAAGCCACTCGACCAAGCTACTAGACGACCGTTTTCAATGTCCCAATAGTTCCAAGCAACTCGATCTAGAATCTTGACGATCAGCCACGAAGACACTTGTGGCTTAATGTCCAATCAGGCTGCTAATCGTTCCTCAATACGCTGACGAACAAATATCAATTCATCCCGGCTAAACTGCTCAAGCGCAGAGACAAATACCGATAGCGGAATCGGCAAGCGAACAATCGGCTCTGATTGCGGCTGGTTACGATGCAGGACAGAACTGATCTGTTGAGCATCTTCCCACACGTCGTCTGCACTCATTAGTCTCGCATCTGGTTCATGCACTGATTTCTGTTGCATAGTTACCTCCGGCTTTGCCTCGCCATCTCATAGACTCGTTGAATGAGCGACACTCCATAGTGCGTTCCCTGTTCTCGACAAGTCTCTAATCGTGCTTTCAATTCTTCGGCAGAAATCAACCCACTTTGTACAGCCAAGAGCAAAACGCCTGGAAATCCAGAAAGTTTAACGCCTTGTTGCTTGGCAATTGCTCGCGCCGCCAACTCATCCAGTAACAACACGTCATTCTGATGCTCATTCCGCATTGCGACAATAATCACTTGAGCTTCGCCAAGATGATTTTCGGCTATAGCATCTTTCGTATCTGGGTGTTGCGCAATTTGCTTTGCGATCGATAATGCCTTTTGCTCTTCATCAGCAGTTAAGTCCACGATGGTCAGCTTAGACCCTGCTGCCTCAATTTCATCGGCCCAACCATGTCTGATGAGTTCAGAGCGACAAACCTCTGAAATCCAGACTTCGGTAAAGATTTCCGTGACCAGGTCAAAGCTGTCTGACTGAAATACAGAAATCAATGGACCTGTATTGCTAATGGCAACTGTACCGCTTGGGCGAGTCGTAGATTGATTCTGTGTCATTGATCATGTTCCCAAAAATTTTGCAGACTATCTGATTGAATTGTACCCGATAAAACAGGCCAAAACAAGCCTTAATTTGGGACTGCGGTTACGGTTACTAGAACAATGAATCGATCACTCACTTCACGAAGGCTAAAAAATGCAGCCTCGGTCTTGCGACCGAGGCTGCATTTAATATAAATCATGCTTTAAATATTATGTAAGGATGATACAGGTTGTTAGCAGCTTTCATAAAGTTGTCAGCTACTGGGAAAAATAAATCGCATCTGAGGATTCGGACGAACAATATCTGTCACCTTAACTATCGAATTTTTCGGGATGGTTCAAATACAGGTTGACAAATTTGCGGAGGGAGCATTCTCCAATGCGACCGTGTCAGACGAGAACCGGCGTTAGAGATTACACGCAGTAGGATTTCTCAGAGGTAGAGCGTTCAAATGGCGAAAAAAGACGCAGTAGAGAATCTCGGACCATTTGGCCCGCTCGAGTCTGTTTTGACTGAGAAGTGCAGGATTATGTCTACTGCGTGTAATAGAGAATGCCTCCTCCACGGGCAAAAGTGTAAACCTACCTCAATGGATCATCTGAACCATCCCAATTTTTCCTCCTGTTTCGTCCTGACTCATTAGTAATTAGGAGTTCCCCATAGCCATATAGATCTGACAAAGCTTGTTTCATCATATCGAAGGTCGAGGGCGTATTATTGCAATGTTGTCTTAGAAAATCCGCAACCTGTAGACCCTCAGGAGGAATACACTTGGGGATGTCGGACAACAATGCTTGATGATTTAGGCTCATGAATGAAAATAGGTGAAATGGGAGTCAATGAGAGAGCGAAGAAAGGAGTCATTGACGAATTTGAGATTGTGAGTCCATTCAAAGATGGCAACATATTGGGCAAGATAACGTTTATGAACACCCCGAAAGGGACGCAGAAAATTGCGTAGACCAGTCCAAATGCCTTCCATGGTGTTGCAGTGAACTTCCCGAATGCCGTCGCCATCATCATCGCGAGCCCATTCGTACCGGGAGTGACAAACAGTGGCATGAGAGCGACCAGTCTCCACAATGGGATTGTAGGCGTTGCACTCGTCGGTATAGAGAGTGGTGCCAGGGAGAGCAAGCAACAACTAAAGGAACAATGGTTGCTTGTTGTGTGTTGTCACAGACCGTGAACTGGACTTGGCCAGAGGTTCGTCCCACAACGCCCAGAATCGGTGGTCGGTCGTTCTCCATCGTCCCTCGTCCACGGCGCTTGTTGGCTCGAGGTCTGGGCGGGTCATCTGGATCGGGATGGTAATCGCCTTTCTCTCCTGCATTCTGGTACAGTTCATCGGCTTCAGCTACAGAATCGCGAAAAGGGGAAGCGGCTGCGGCGGAGCAACGCCGTATTCTGGATCCGATGGCGACGCTCCAACAACGTACTATAGTTCAGAGACAGTTCCTCTGATAGATGCAGCGTTGGTGTCCCTTGAATGATGCCTCGCATCACTAAGACTATCGTCACACAATTGTAATGCGTTCCAGACCAGACTGTATTCGTAAAGGCATCGTATACTTTGCCGCATTCTCGGCATCTGTACTTATTCACCGGGGCTCGCTCTCGACTGTGAGGCGCTTGCCCTTCTGGCAATCTATGTCCATCTGGACATTGCATCCCTTCTGGATGCAAGATCTCTAACAATCTCTCATAACAGCCTTCTTCGCTCATCAGTTCTTGGATCGGATATCGCATTTTCATGGCTCTTTTTCTCTTTTCTTTTTTCTCATTGACCTCTTTCCCTATTTTACATACTTTTCACCTACTTTCATATATGAGCCATGATTTATTTCTTCATCTTGCGGGGAAAAGTTAAAGGACGGCTGACCAGTGATATGGAAATCATAATCAGGGTCGTCGACAGGCATTGCATCCCAAGTACGTCCTCTAAATAGTCTACCGTTGGCTTTCTTTGAACATTTTACACCATCTTCGCCCCATGCTCCCCATTGTTTAAAGAAAAAAGACACATTCTGAGTATCGCACTGCTTTTGTATATTGCTTACCCAATCTGGATTCATTGATCTCGCATTTATACCTGACTTGCCACCAACTATTACCCAATGTATATCTTTTAAGTCTAGTTCCCCTAAATCATCAAGTAACGGCTCGGCAGATAAGAATCTGATCTTTGAATCTATTGATTGCAATACTTTGATTCGAGGAACACCATACTCCTTATCCTCAACAGAAACTCCAAGCCATGCATTTGGCGGTGACTTGTAAGAATCAAAGAAACTAGCCATACGTTCAGCACGTTTAGTTAGTATTTGAAACTTATGCTGCGGAGCTTGCTTCATTACATCAAACACCTGACGTATGAATTGATCTGGTATATCTTCATGGAATAGGTCACTCATTGAATTTACAAAGTATATTGTAGGTGATTTACGATTTAGTGGTGTATTGAGACGTTCTGGCAATATACTTAGTTCAAATCCATTTTCATATCCTGTAACTCCCATACTTTGGAGTCTTCTTGACATAGTCTCCGCATAACAATTTTTACATCCAGGAGATACCTTTTTGCACCCAGTAGTCGGATTCCAGGTACAGTGAGTCCATTCTATTTTGCTATATTGTGCCATGATTAATTCCCCTATCAATTTTCTAGCTCAATACAGCAACATGATAGAACATTTGTTTCTATTCGTCAACGAACAATATTACAATCCAACACTTCATTAACTCAAGAAGCGAGCCAACGCTGAAATGAGCGGGGCGGGCGCTAACCTGACAAATTTCGACAGAAGAAGCAACGAAAAAGCCGAGATCACCCCGCCGTCCCTCTCAATGCCATGTTGGCGCGAAGATGGCATTGACCCGAGAACGCTGCCCTGGGCAATATCACGAACCAAACGAGAGCGCCAAGTCCACTCACATCACGGACCCGAAGCCTGAAACTCCATGAACAAACTGAATCCCAAGAGTGATTTGGTCAGCGACCGTTTGGCGGCAGAGTTTAGCGCTAAGCAACAGGATAGAATCATCAGATTGTTACTCACTCCAGATGAAATCGATGGTCACCTTCGTAAGGCGGAGTGCAATCGCCACTGCAAGCAAAAAAGGCCAGTAGACAATCCTTACTCGGTTGACGTCAAGTGCATCTTTTTCAGCGAGTTTTCCCTGTCGCTCGAGTTGCAACCGGTGATATACAATCTTGTGAAGAGAGTGTAACTCGTCGTAAAATTCCTCATGAGATTCAACCTCATCTTTCCACCAGAGAATCCCCCATCGACGGTGAGGTCTTGGTTCTAGCTCGTACATCTTCTCAAGCTTTTGCAGGTCATCCCTCTCGAGCGCATCGATTGTATTGAATGCCCAATTTCGCATCTCTTCATACTTGGTACTGTCTGCGGCACTGATCTCATCATGGTAAATTGACAATCCTGCGAGTTCTTGTTCATGGTATATGACCGCAAACTTGGCGTGTTCTTGTGTGTTCGAGGATACTATAAGAATGAGAGAGACAAAGCTGATGCTAAAATACACATACTCGATTCCGCGGATGATTGGCTTTCGAATAGGCTGATAGATCCAGGCGATCGCGTGGCTGAAGCCAAGAGCCAAAAGAAAGATGATCAAGATACGATAAATGAATCCGTAGCTCCACCCATCAACAACGTCGTAATCCATGATTGTTCTTAACGGAACCAGGAAGTAGAGAGCAAGAAGCATGACGCAAATTGCAAGTAGTCCACGACCGTTCTTGGAATTAGTGAAGAAGCCCTTCATTCTATTCAGCCTCGTTGTTTACGGATAGAATTTTTTACCATGCGTCGAAGACGATTCTTGGGCAGAGCGGCGCAACTGCTGTGACGCGCCCTAACAGCTTGCGCATAAGCCGCCTAACGAGCTTGCAAAACCAACCTCACCACAAGACACGTCACAAATGCAACGAACCCTAGATTTGTGCTGGGCAAACGTAGTCGGCATCATCCACAGGTTAGACCGCTCCCTGTAGTGACTAAATGGCCGTCAACTCCTGTCGAGCATGTGTGTTTGTTCCACTACGAGAGGGAACATCTGCTCCATATCGAAATGAAACGAGCGGCGGCCCTTAAGTTTGTTTGTAACGATTACAAGCCAGCCAACTGATGGAGCTCAACGGCCGGGCGGAGATGGCGGGTTCGAACCATTTCAAGCCAGACTCGCGTGAAATCGGAGCCTCGGTTTCTCGGGCGGAGCCCAGTCAGCTGCAGCGGGTGTTGGGCGGCATGAACCCTTAATTTACCTTTGATCCAAAAAACGGATTATCTCAACACATTCAACGCCCTCATCGATACTCGCTCTAGCGGATGAAACAAGCGTTGAATTCTATCCTCAATAACCTTGATGGGTTCTACGGTTACGGCACTGAGCCTATAGGCAGAATCTTTAGTACAAAGTTGAGTAAGATGAGCAGCAATTGAATTCAATAATGCCCAATCTTGCTGCTGATAATTTTCAAAATGGGCTTTACCTAATTCAACTCGAACTAGGCCGTTAGTAGCCCCCCCCAAGACTGAAGAAATGCGAGCGTAGAAAGACACCACCCTTGTATTCTGGGCTACTGTTTCGAAGCCGGGAGTTCGTTCTCCCACTTTTAGATTGTAGAGAATCTGCATTCGCGGAATATCGAGATAACGGCGCCGCATCGATTTGATCACACCCATAACCAGTTGGTCATCTGTCGCCGGCAAATGATCAACATAGCGACCATCGACATACACTGGAACCTGTAAGTCTTGGACCAACTCTTGTTCTCGTTCCAGCATCACATCAGTAATCCGCCGGCGCAGACGGTTACGAACTACTGTAACATCGTGTACGGCAAAATCACGTTCTTCTTGACTCTTGAAATAGGAGTCACTGGCAGCCTCCCAGATGATTAAATCAAAAGGATTAGTTTGATTACTTAGTTCTTTCCTTAAGGGACGGATTTGTGCTGAGGTGTAGCCCGTGGTTGTTGCGGCTAGAACGTAGTTACAAGAAATCTTTGACCGGGTAGGCGTATCCAGATTAATGGCCCCTGCTCCCATCTGTCCAGCCCGAATAGAACGTGCATATCCCATATTATCTTGAACACTGCCGGCAATCTCTACACTGCTCACGGCACCATCCACAAAAGCTCGAGGTAGCCGATTGTCAAAAGCTTGGGTAGATGTAGTCGCGATTGCTTGCCAATCATCACGTGGCACTTCGTAATCTAAGTTGACATCTGCCGTTACATGCAGAAGAACGTCCTCATCTCCAAAGGAGGTCATTTCATCGGGAAGTGGCGGTACTTCGTAGGGTACAGCATTAAAAATTGACAATAAATTTTTGCACCGAAGATCACCCATTAGATCAACTCCTCGACCGGCGGGGCTAGAAATGAACTGTCATCTTTACGCACTAACTCAATACGGTTTTACGCACTAACTCAATACGGTGGGGAAAATAACCTTTTACATCCTCCAGGTGCGTAATTACCACTACTTGATCACGCCATTGGTTCTCGATGAGCTTGCCGATGGCTTCGTTAATAATTCTACCCCTGTTTTTGGTATCCAAAGCACCAAACCCTTCGTCGATAAACAGGCAGCGAATGTTACCTGCGCCGTGAGTTACTCGTCCCACGGCCATAGCCACGGCAATAGCGACGGCAAAGCGTTCACCACCACTGAATTCCTTATACGTTCGGCTGACCCCCAAAGTACGGTCATGGACGGTGAAGCCAGACTGTTTACTGTACTTCACAGCCATATGCCAGCCTAGGTTCTCCAAAATCCGACTGGCTTCTTGACCGATGCTTTCAATTAACTTTTCGGTAATTTGGGCCTGCAACGGACCAGGTACTTTTCGACCAGTGCCAGGAAAGAGCGCTTCCTCTATTTGGCGATAAGCCCAACGTGTCTTTTTTGCCTCGTGTAATTGAGGCTCAATCGTTTCACGTTGTTGGTGATGAGCTTCAATCTGGCCAAGTTGCCGGTTGGCTTCTAGCACTTCCTCACCCAGTTGGCCTAACTTGGCTTGAAGATCTTCCAGATTTTTCGACGCAACTTCCTCTGAAATATCACCAAATTTCTGTGACAGGTCATCCAGTTCAGATTGCTTCAATTTTATGGCCGTTTTTGCTTCGGCGGACTCGGTTTTGGCTGTTTCCAATTGCTCAAGCCTATTGGCAATCTCGGAATAATCATCTACGTTCTCTGCCAGACGTGTGTGAGCCTCAGTATCATCAATTGCCAGAAGTAATTCTTTGGCTAAATCTGGAAATTGCCTTCGACAGCTTTCCTTCTCATCTTGAAGTGTCGCTTTGGCCCTGGACAGACCCTCTTGGTCGGTCTGTTGAGATGCTTTAAGATCATTTAAGTGTTTCTCAATTCGACCCGCTTCTTGCTTTGCATTTTCAAGTTCTGTTTTTGAGTCGGCAACCTGCTTCTTTAAAGATTTCACCTTGTCGTCGAGTAATTTGCGCTCGTCTTGCTTTGCCTTCAAATCTATTTGAGCTTCTTGCCATGCTTGGTCGAGCTCCACTAGATCAGACTCAGATACAGGCGATTGTGCAGACAGATTGGCTCGACAAGTTTTGTTTCCCTCCAGTACACCAGCCTCTGACTCAAACTTAGCCTGGACGCCAACCAACCTTTGGTGCTCTTGGTCAATATCTTTCAATTGAGTAAGTTCCCCTTCAAGGCGACTTTTCACCTCTTCCGATGGAATTGTTAACCAATCAGGGGCAACTACCTCTTGCCAGGTTTCTAAGTGTGTTTGCCAGTGATAATTGGCCTCCCTTTGTGTCACAATAGCCTTTTCTCTGGCGCCTTTAGCAGTTATTCGTGCTGATTTTGTCTCACGCTCCAATTCTTTTATTTGCTCTTCCGTGTCAGAGAGGTCAGTTTCCAAAGTTTCAATTTCAGAATTCGTCGATTGCAATAATTCACTTGTCGCCTGTAATGACTCTTTGGCAGCCTCAAGCTGCTGCTCCAGATTCTCGGCATCGGTATGCACATGTTTGCCAACTGCACCTGTTAGATCAAGGCCACAGGTCGGACATCTGCCGGCCTCAATGGCATCGGAGCGGTTTTTGATTTTTTCCATTAAACCTTCAATCTGGCCGCTAAGATTATTCTCAGTTCCCCGAAGACTCCCTGATTCTTCTGTAAGTTTTGTTAACTTTACTTTCTGGTAAAAGAAAAGAGATGAGGTGAGAAATGTGACAAAAAGCGGTTAGCGTTTCATCCTAAAGGTAGAGAACCCAAAAAGGAGGAAGGAATGCTAACCGCGCCAGAAATAACTATAGCAGTACTGATGAATGTATTGCAAGTAACGCCGGTGGGAACAAACGTAAATGTAATGCGTCTGATGTGGGCGATGATGAATGGGTCGTTTCTGAAAAGTCGAGGAGCAATCCATAGTGGATTGAGTGAAAGCGGGTTTGAAGATGAGGAGCTCCGGCGAAGCTGGTGGAGCTTTCGATATGGATCATGGGATATTGCAAGCCTGCTCTCATCGTGGCAAGAAGAAGTGGAGTGGAAAGGGGAATGGGAGGCAAAAAAGTTAGAAGGATACCGAGTGAAAAGCATAGATATCACAGGGTTCTGGCGACCGAAGCTGCAAGGGAAAGTGAACCGACTCTATAACTCAACGGCTCGTCGGGCATTGCCCGCGCTCATCTTTGGAGTGATGATAAGCTCGGGGGAGATAGGCGGGAAACGAGTGCCACTGCTCAAGGCAATCATGAGATGCGAGGTAGGCACAAAGGAAAGTGAGTTTCGGAAAAAGCTGCTGAAAGAGACCAAGAAATCACTGGAGTCAGACGAAGTGGCGGTGGTCGATGCCGGGTTTACAATCAGAGAAATGCTAGAAAGCGACGTCGACCGATTTGTCCTTCGGGAAGCGATTAACTGCACAGCGCGCCGCAATGAGTTACCCGAACGTAAGGAAAAAGGCAGACCACCCGAATATGGTGATATTGTGCGTCCGCTCTCTCGATGCTATAGGGGAAAGCGACTCGAGGCCACAACTCCAGACTCGTTTGGTCAATTTGTCTATAGTGGTCGCCTGATTCGCTATCAAGCATGGCACAATCTCGTCCCCAGGACAACCAAGGTGGATACAGCCAACCGCACCTATTCGATTTACGTCTTTCAGGATCCTGCTTATCACACACCTTTGGTTCTGGCGACCGTCATGGCTTTACAAGCTGAAACCATTTATCTTTTCTCTGGAGCGCTGGCCTGTTGAACATCCCCCCTTGGCTTCCAAGCAGATGATTGGCTTACATCGTCAATTTGTTCATGCCGATGAGGCTTGCTTCCGCTTACCTGAACTGGGGCTGCTGGCTGGCAATCTTCTTTCCCATTTAGCCGCTTCTCTTCCTCCCATACCGACTGGCTACTGGGATCGAGAGCCTCAAGCCACTCCCGGCAGGCTGCGCCGCGTTCTCTCGAGTGCTCTTTTTCCAACTCCCGACCAACTCGACCCTGACTTTCGGAAAAAGGCCTCGGTTTCACACCATTTCCCTAAAGGCGTTCTCGCTCATCGCCGCCTCAATGCCGCTGCTTAAACTAGCCGAGCACTATTTTTACATTTTATCCCGTTTTTTCAGGGTGGATTCTTTTTTCCGCCCCTTTCGGTTTGCCCTTTGTCACTCAAGCCTTTACCAGAAAGTAAAGGTTAACGAGGTCTGTTTATCGGGTAATGTTTGGCGGAGTTTGTCAACAGCTTGGTCAGCTTGATTAGCCCCTACATCCTCTGCTGTGGCAGTATCCAGTTCGATTTGGGCATCACTTAACTTATTAAGGGTATAATTCAGAGCTGTTTGAGATTGCTTGAGTAAAGCGGCGTATTGGTGGTCTTGTTTGACAGTCTCAAAATTTGCCAGTTGCTTTTGTCGTTCTGACTGCTCATCTTCGAGGCGAGTAATCTGCTCATCCAGGGTTTTGGCTTCTTTGGTCTCATGAAATATATTTTTAGTAGTTTGCTCTTCTTCGATAAGTGTGGGCAATTCATCTCGAAGGGCGTTAAGCGTTTGAGTTACTGTCGAATATTGACCCTCCAGGTCTCCATGGGGCTTTGTCAGATTATCGACTGTTTCGTTAGCATCCTCTAATTCTGCCGCGGATTGTTCAATCTTTCCATTACGATCGACTATTCGTTCGTGAGTTTTAAGCGCCTCAGCAAGAGTGTATCTAACTCGGTCCCAAGCTGCAATCCACTTTGTAGCGTATCGTATCTGATCAGCTTGCTTGAGAATAGCCTCCCATTCTTCACGGGTTTGCTGTAATTTAAGAATTTCATCCCTCAAAGTGCTTACTTGCCTAACAGCTTTGAGCTGTTCAGTTGCGGCTTTCTCTTGCCTCCGTAATTCAGTTTGGCCTTCCCTTAACTGTTCTGTTTTCTCGCGATGGCTTACTAGATAATCTTCAGTGGCGTATTTAACTTCTTCAAATCTTATTTCCGAATCGGTAACTTTACGATCGTACTGCTCCCGTAAGGTTTTCGCTTTTCTGTAAATCTGCTCATAAATTTCTAAGCGACACAACATCAAGAGTTGTTTTCGCTGTTGATTCGCGCCCAAATTCATGAATTTTCCGGCCTCTTCTTGCCTTAAGAAAACTGTCGAGACAAAAGCATCATAGGTTGCGCCCTGCAAAAGTTTTTCGATGTAGTTGGTTACAGGGGCTTGGCGCGTTTCCACCACAGTTTCAGAACCGTCATTTGTAATTTGTTTGAGCGTGGCATTGGCGCTATTACTTTTTAGTAAACGTTCAACACAATATTGTGTATTATCTTTGTCTGTTGGTAAAGAAAAATACAGTTTTACTTGAGCTTCTTTCTCCCCACTACGAATAGCGTCGGCATTTTTATCACCCCGAGGATACTTGGCGAACAGCGCATAACAGATTGCTTCTAAAATGGCGCTTTTGCCGGCACCATTCTCACCAGCAACCAGGGTTAAGGACTCTGTCGTTAGTTCAATAGTAGGGACTATTTCAGTCGACCCAGATAGTCCTTCCATATCGGGCCAGCGACGAGGATAACTCATCCAATTTTCAAGTTCAAGACGATCAATTCTCATGAATTAACTCCTGCATAATCGTATCCAGAGCTTGCTGTAGTGACGGAATATCCTCTGCAGCAAAGTTTTGATTGAAGTAATCCTCGAACATTGTCGCTGGATTGGCTATTTGGGCGTAATCGTCAGTGGTCTCGAACTTAAGAAGGGGGGGCTCTGGCGTTTCGGCTTGAACTGTATTAGCTTCCTTTAATCGCGGAAAAACGCTATAAGCCTCATCCCGCAACGGGGCATAGTCAGCAATATCGCCTACCTTGATGATCAAGTCACCCAAAGCACGTTGACATACGGAGGCACCCAAATTTTCAACCAAAGCCTGTAACTCGGATCGGTTCGTAATCGTTTCGGCGATAAAGGGGGTCACTTGTTTGAGTAAAATCGGTTCAACATTAACTTCTCCCTTCGAAGGCACATCAACGAGCAAAACTTGAGGCTGATAGTTCTCCTCACCACGTTCAAAGTAATCGGGCGCGCCGGCGTAATAGGTTGGCGCGATAGTTTCTGGTACAGACTGGGCCAAATGGATATGTCCCAGGGCGTTATATTGTGGAACCTGGTCACTGGCCAGTAGAGCTTCGCGGCTAACAGAAAGCTCTCGGGCGTAGGAAGTCTCGAATCCGGCATAGCTTTGTTGCGCTTGATCGCTCTCCAGCCTGAGTTTTGCTCCGGCAACGGAAAAGTGCCCGAGCAACACGGCCGGCTGATCCGCCTTTAATTTCTTGCTTTTTAGGGTCTGTAATACCATTTCATATTGATTGGACAAAGCTTGATTCTGTAGATCCTTCTCCAGAGGTAATTCAATCTTGCTACTGGCCAATACCCGACTAAAATTGCGAAGACTTAGATAACTTTACTTTCTGGTAAAAGAAAAGAGATGAGGTGAGAAATGTGACAAAAAGCGGTTAGCAGTTCATCCTAAAGGTAGAGAACCCAAAAAGGAGGAAGGAATGCTAACCGCGCCAGAAATAACTATAGCAGTACTGATGAATGTATTGCAAGTAACGCCGATGGGAACAAACGTAAATGTAATGCGTCTGATGTGGGCAATGCTGAATGGGTCGTTTCTGAAAAGTCGAGGAGCAATCCATAGCGCATTGAAAGAAAGCGGGTTTGAAGATGAGGAGCTCCGGCGAAGCTGGTGGAGCTTTCGATATGGATCATGGGATATCACAAGTCTGCTGGGGTCGTGGAAAGGGGAATGGGAGGCAAAAAAGTTAGAAGGGTACCGAGTGAAAAGCATAGATATCACAGGGTTCTGGCGACCGAAGCTGCAAGGGAAAGTGAACCGACTCTATAACTCAACGGCTCGTCGGGCATTGCCCGCGCTCATCTTTGGAGTGATGATAAGCTCGGGGGAGATAGGCGGGAAGCGAGTGCCACTGCTCAAGGCAATCATGAGATGCACGGTTGGAACAAAGGAAAGTGAGTTTCGGAAAAAGCTGCTGACAGAGACGAAGAAATCACTGGAGTCAGACGAAGTGGCGGTGGTCGATGCCGGGTTTACAATCAGAGAAATGCTAGAAAGCGGCATAGACCGATTTGTCCTGCGGAAGCCATTAACTGCACAGTGCGCCGCAATGAGTTCCCCAAACGCAAAGAAAAAGGCAGACCACCTGAATATGGTGATATTGTGCGTCCGCTCTCTCGCAGCTATAAGGGAAAGCGACTCGAGGCTACAACTCCGGACTCGTCTGGTCGCTTTCTCTATAGTGGTCGCCTGATTTGCTATCAAGCATGGCACAATCTCGTCCCCAGAACAACCAAGGTGGATACAGCCAACCGTACCTACTCGATTTACGTCATTCAGGATCCGGCCTACAACACACCTTTGGTTTTGGCGACCGTTATGACTTTGCAGCCTGAAACCATTTATCTTGTCTACCTGGAACGCTGGCCTGTTGAACATCCCCCCTTGGCTTCCAAGCAGATGATTGGCTTACATCGTCAATTTGTTCATGCCGATGAGGCTTGTTTCCGCTTACCTGAACTGGGGCTGCTTGCTGGCAATCTTCTTTCCCATTTAGCCGCTTCTCTTCCTCCCATACCGACTGGCTACTGGGATCGAGAGCCTCAATCCACTCCCGGCAGGCTGCGCCGTGTTCTCTCGAGTGCTCTTTTTCCAACTCCTGACCAACTCGACCCTGACTTTCGGAAAAAGGCCTCGGTTTCACACCATTTCCCTAAAGGCGTTCTCGCTCATCGCCGCCTCAATGCCGCTGCTTAAACTAGCCGAGCACTATTTTTACATTTTATCCCGTTTTTTCAGGGTGGATTCTTTTTTCCGCCCCTTTCGGTTTGCCCTTTGTCACTCAAGCCTTTACCAGAAAGTAAAGTCTTTTCGATGATACGCTGTTGATCATCAGATGAATTGTCTTGCTTAGTCAGCATATCCTCGTATTCGGCGAACTTATTGCAATTGATGCTCTTAATTAGTTCAAACAGGTGTGGAAACTGAATGTGCCTTAAACAATACTCAAGCAGGCGTTGAGTCTTATGAGTTTTACTCATTCCCGATGAGAACTGCTCGAAAACGCGAGGAAAGTAATCCATGCAGAGAAAGTCCAGATCTTCATCCGTCAGGGCCTCGATGATTAGTCTCAGTAGATCCAAATTTCAGGTTTTGAGAGAGAATTCTGGCTAAACAGTTGACATAAATACAAATTTGCCGGTCGATATCTAGTTTTTGCGTTAGATTTGGGGGTGGTTCAGAATTAGGTTTACACTTTTGATACATAGATAAAAATCTATATGAGGTCATTTTCTGCCTGAGCATGGCTCAAATTAGAAAATATAAACATCTTTTCTCTTTGCAAAAATGTAAACCTAATTGTCCGCCTAAAATGAACCACCCCTAGATTTGGGCGATTTTCAGATATGAAATAGGTTGTTTTCTGTAACCGAAATCTGAATAAATGACTCCAAAATCCCTGCAATCTCGACTGAAAATAGCCAAAAACGCCAAATTTGGATCTACTGAGTCTGCGAATCTTGGCTGTATTATATGTCTGCTTGCCTTTGACCAGCTTTGGAGACGAACCCTGGCCACCAAGAAATAAACCAATCGGAAAATTCTCTGTCACATCATAAGCCTTCAACACCGGTACCTGAGAAACACCGATGGTCTCGGCATCTTTCGGTACGGCCGTACTTAGATGATCAAACAAGTCTAGGATGCGGATAGTATCTTGGCTCGTCTTAACACCTTCACCGCGAAATCCTGTAAGCAGATGTTCAACAAACAGACTGTGTTTAGCACCTCCTTTTATCCAGGATTTTTCCGTTGCCTGGGAAGAGGAAATAATGACGAGCCCACTACCTTCAAGCAGCTTGTCGTATAGACCAAGAGGTACAGGTGCAAATTCAGGCAAATTCTCGATTGTTGCGGATAGAGCTGTCCCTACGCCACCAGCAAAGCATGTATTAAACAATATAACCAATCTTTGAGCGGGAATCTGTCTTATTTTGGATAGGAACTCGTCGTTTGATAAAACAGTTTCACGTTTCACCTGGGTGTTTCCATCACACGTTACGAACTCTGTTTCATAAGGAAGAAAATAATAACTATCATTATCCTGCCAACCATGGCCGGAGAAGAAAACAAAAAGAGTCGCATTCACATTCTTTTCGATACGATCTTTGAGTCCCTCAAGTTCAGTTAAAATACGTATCTTGTTGGCGTTCTCATTTGTGAGAACAGATACATGATGGTCGGGATAGGCGCAATACCCTGAGGCTGTAAATAATTGCTTGAGGTCTTCAGCATCTTGGGCTGTGACAGGTACAGACAGAGAATTATCCCTATAATTACCGACTCCAACAATGAGGGCATAACCCTGAGAGAAGAAACTTGCCCCATTTGACATCACTTCACCTCCAACAATGGTCTATAGAAATTGGGTACATGATTAGCCACTTCAGCCGCCCAACGCCTATATCAGTGGTGGCGGGAGAATACCCAACCAGTTCCGCTCGAGGACACAACATTGGTGACGCAACAATTTGGATCGCACAGCTCACCCCGCCATCCACTGCATATTTTGTTGGCTAGCGGGTTCCAAGTCACCCGACCAAGAAACTATGCGACTTGCTCGAGAAACGGGGCAATTTTATGCAACAAATTGAACCCCCATCAAATTTCCGAATGTTTACCTGATTTGTTTATTCTGTTTGTAGTGTCTCGCTCCGAATCAAACTGTAATACTATTATTCTCGAAATAAAGTGAAATAACCTTCTGGTTCGGACCTGTCATCATTATAAAACCAAGCTCCTTTTATGACCGCTCCGCTATCATCTGCTACTGCACGAAAAGTAGCAGTCATGATAATTGAACCACCTTGCAATTTACCTGTATAATTAAAGTATAATAAAGTCTGTTCTGCATTTTCATCATATTCTTCAATATACTTCCACTTACTTTGTTCAACAATATCGTCGATTTGGGGTAATATCTTTCCTTCCATCGACATCATAGCATTGGACGTAGTTGGCAAATGTACCTTGCCAGCAAATTGTGGCGAGCTAATATTTTCCACATAAAATATCATATTTTTGGACGACCCGCTCTGTGTATAATAACCTTGCCACTTCCCTTCAGTAAAGCTACCGACAGTAGTTAAATTGGTAGAGGATTTTGGTTCAAACTCATTATTGGCATTTAACAAAGTATCTGCGGTCAATTGTTCTCGCAACAAAGTAATATAGCCTTCTGGTTCGGATGAGGCTGAATTGCGAAACCAAGCTCCTTTCATTACTGTTCCACTATCATCAATTACAGCACGAAAAACAACAGTTTCAATAACTGAACCGCCTTGTAATTTACCAGTGTATTTGAAATACCATAGAGTTTGTTCGACATCTTCATCGTATTCTTCGATATATTTCCACTTACTCTGCTCTACAATATCGTCAATTCTGGATAATTCTTTGCCTTCTATTGTCATAATGACATTCGATGTAGTCGGTAAGTGTATCTTACCAAAAAAGCTTTGTTGGTTTACATTCTCTACGTGAAGTATCATGTCCTTAGACGATCCGCTGTGGGTATAGTGACCTTGCCACATTCCGTTAATAAGCGCATCAACCCCAGTTGAATCAGTAGAGTGTTTCAACTCGTGAGCACTATCTTCACTTGAACTGGCAGAGAGCTCTGGAGCCCTCTCACTATTGGTCTGCAATAAAGCATCCTTTTCTAAAGGAAGTATGGGTCCTTGGATCGTAGTACAGTAAGCACCCGTTTTGTCATCAAATCCACCTGAGAATGTTCGACCTCTTAGAAGAGAGAGTATTTTTTCTTCCGATATATTTTCAAGTGTCTGGTCATAGTTTAACAACACCCTAAGCGTCGCCCTTCGTTCAGCAACGATTTGTATTTCTCCAAGACTTAATTCAGGATCTGATACACAGATTTGGTCTTCTAATGTAATGGGCTCAAGTTTTTTCTTATCTTGATTTGTGATATAGGCTTCAATCGAGATGCACACCTCAGCCAGATTTGATTCGTGATTGCGATAGCGTGGATTTCCTGCAATTCTTATAAGCCCAGCAGAAGTAGACTGAATCTGCTCTCGCGATACCTGAGAATTCTCTCTTACCGTTTGAACAACAACTAGTTCCCCAAATAGCTCTCCTACTGCTTGATACGTTGCGGTTGTTAACAAATCTGCTTTTAGCGCTTCGAGGCTCTGGTAATTTGTAGCTACCAAGGACTTGCAAACTGTTTTTTCAGCGATTTGAGCAATGGACGAATCGGGATCATGAAAGGAGAAAAGTAAAACGTTTTTCTCCTTCAAATCTTCAAGTGCAGCCAAAGCATCAGTTGAAATATTGTCCGAAATTTTGGTTGAGACGGATTCCCAGCGAATCTGCTGCCAAGGTACTGCCCAGCCAATTTCAACTCTGCCTGCATCCAATCCCCCATTCCCGATACCCACTAATCGATTATTTTCGTTAAGAATAGGTGCTCCAGAATGTCCAGGTAACAAGTGGCCTTCAATACTTAGTACTTCAATCGCCAAAGCAGGGCTTCCACGTATTTCTAAGGGCGCAATCAAATCATCAGGAACTAAATTGATAAGTGTCGTCTTGCCTCGGTAAGACATATCAGCAGTAGGTAATTGAACAGCAAGGTTATATGGATATCCAATTACATATAAACCAGCACCCACATCAATTTCAGGATTGACCTCCATTTCCAATCCCGATGTACCGGTGATCTGGTTAGACCAAAGCATCGCTAAATCATGTTCAGTATCGACCTTCACAATTTCCAAATTTGGGATGTCAAACTGAGTACCCAATGCGCGCAGAATAGTACAATCAGCGACACCGTGCAGTGCAGTGACTATACCTATCACTTTGTCATCATTGACACGAAATCCTGTTTGTCTGCGTTCTTCTGGAGCATGTTTGCATTCAGAAGCCATAATTCTGAAAATGTGTGGAGAGTCGGCTTGACTTTGAGAATACCCTTTAGAATATAGAGTTACTCCCAGTCCGATATTGATGAGAATTATGAGGATTAATCTATTGGACATAAAACTTGCTCTACAATATTTTTTAGAGTTTCGGGGTTGTTGACAACACCAGATAGATTCTTGAGTTGTTTGACACGGTCAACGGCTCGCTTCAAGTCTTGCTCTGAACCATAAAGGGTTCGTCGTAATGCTCCACACTCATCGGCACTTATCGTAAATAAGACGGTACCAGTTGAAGGTGTTGACGCGCCGCTTTGAGTAGCCTCTTCGCCACCAGCAGCAACTGTGGAAATCTGCGCTTCAAACAGCTTCAATACAATCTCTTCTTTTGATAAACCGGCTTGTATGAGACCAGCTTTAGACCACCGTTTTATTTCTGTTGATATATCAGATCCTAGCAAATGGTTGTTACGGGCAAGAATACCTAAAATTAATCCCACAATCAAGCCTACAACGAGCCAAGTAAGAGGTGCTGGATTGACAGTCCATTGAGCATGTGATCGATGATTATCATTTGAGTCGTCAGTCGCTTTTTTGTCTACCCCACTCATTGCTGCAATGATCGCTGCGGCTGAACCTGCCACACTCGTAATTACAATCGATACAACTGGAGATATGGATAGCCCGACTAACCAACCTACTCCACTTCCAGTGACAAATATGGCTAAATAAGGTGAATATTGAGAAAAATATGATTTCAGTTTTTTCATGCGTTTGAGTCTTCACTATGTACAACGGAAAGTTAATAGGGCGTTATGCTAGTTAGATCCTACGAATTTCTGATTTTATGTCAACAAAATGACCTGTTTTACGATTTTTAAGGTGTTAGCCCAATATTGCTCGATTAATTATGTAAATTTGTATAATCGATTGTGTAAGAGCTCAGAAAATCATTTTCTTACGCAAAATGGGTCCCAAAACCGTGATTTTTCAAACATTTCACACGGAAACGATTAAAAATAACTAGCATAAGGCCCTAATATGAATGGAGTCTGCATTGGGTTGCATACCTTAGAGCAAGCCAACAAAGAAAGGAATAAGTGGCGGCAAAACAAGAAAACAATCAAGATAGCGACGAACAGATAGCCGCCACTTATTCCTTTCTTCGATATGCATATAGATGTACATGCATGTATCTATATCTATATGCTTTTCTAGCCCCACACACGATAAATATGATCAACCAATTCTAGCCGCTTAACCTGACCGTAAGGTAATTCCTGCCGCTGTTTCACACGGCTTCTGCCCCCTGTAGCTTGTTTGACTCGTCAACTGTGATACTTTTCTCCCCAATTGACTTGCACGAAGACAATACAATCATCAGTTGGCCCGGGGTCTCTTGCAGCTTCATCCACAATCAGCCAGTCCGTCCAATACAAAACCCCCGACAGATCGCCGATGGAGCGGTCTGCCGGGGGTGCAAAGCCAAAAGGAGTATGTATGATTCGACAAGACCTGCTGTACAATCAGCCGTCAGCAGTTGGTCGAGAGTGATGGACGCGACTCTCTTCTTCTATTGGTTGTCTCTCATTTGTTGGTTATCTCTTACTTAATTGGTACTCTCTCACTATACAGCAATTAAATTGGATTGTCAATAGCTTGTTTGCTTACGATTTCCAAAACAGACACGTCATTTGCGCCTGCGCGTCGCACATGTTATGATCCAAGCTGGTCCCTCTACAAAGCCATCAGCCAAGAGATTCACGTTTCGTCATGGAATGCGGAATCTTTTTTGGGTGGTTGATCGAGTAGGGGATGCCAAATCGCAAAAGCGCCGCCTCCCGGTGTAATGAGCACCGTGACAGAGGCGGCTAAGCCATCCAGACTGACTTAGGCAGTTCGGATGACCTAGCTTGTATTGTATCTTGCCTTGATATTGGATTCAAGAAGCGGTCGTCCTGTTCGCTGTTGCAGTGGGGGCGGTCGCTTTTGTGATTGGTTCGTTGGTCGGTTGGTTCGTTTGTTAGTTCGTTGGTCTGGGAACAAGCCAACTAGCCAACTAACAAACCAATCAACCAACTATTCAACCCAATATCAGTATCTGGAGGATGCACAATGCAAATTTCAACTTATCCACTCAAAGAACTCTACGAGCGTTGGGATCGCGGTCAGTTGACGCTCGAACAGTTGGCCGGTCAGCTCTTACAGCACCTCATTGTACTCGAAGAACGCTTGCGGGTGCTGGAAAGAGAGAAGGGTATACCACCGCAAGAAAGCTAAAAACAGAAGCCCCGTTCATCAGGATACTGCTGGCTAAATACTTGGTGAATAACACACGTGATATCAACGAAAAATGGTTAACAAAGCGATTCCGTCGCATGAAATTTTCTGGTTTATGACGCCCAACCCGCCATAAATGACGGGTCTACAAAACAACGCCCTCTGAACAGGGCTTGTTCGTCGAGAGGCCAGCCCCATTGATGGAGCGTTGGTTAGTAGCCCAGTGGTTTCAACCCTGGGCGGGCATCGTTCGTTCAAAAATCGCTGCCATCCTTCACATTTTTCACTGCCTTTTCTGTCATTTGAGCACGCAATATTTAGCCAGCAGTATCCATCAGAGCGGGGCTATTTTCTTGACTGATTGGGTGTCTTATCTAAAAACAGTGACCACAAAACCAGCATACAAAATGGGGAATCTGGCCATTTACTCAGCCACGCATCTCTTCCAGTTCCATCCATCTTTCCATGGTCGCCTCCAGCGTCGATTCAACTTGCTCAAGCTCGGCCGAGAGTTCGTTGAGGCGACCGTAGTCAGCCCCAGATGCCGCCATTTGCTCCGTGAGCATTGTTTGTTGAGTCTCCAATTCGGCGATCTGTTTCTCCAGCGCATTCAATTCTTGTTCATCTTTCCAGCGCAATTTTTTGGTGCGTTCGGGAAAATGGGAGGGGTTTGATTGATGAGCACTTGCGTGAACTTGGCGAGTGTGAGACCCCTTCGCCCTCTGCGCTTCATCATACAAGCGCTTAAACGTGCTGTAGGGCGAGGGATAGCGGGGTCCCAACTTGCCATTCTCGAAGCTGGCAATGTGGTCCACGGTGCGGTCTAGAAAATAGCGATCATGGCTAACCACTACAAGGCAGCCCTGAAACTGATCCAAAAAACTCTCGAGCACGGCTAATGTCTGCACATCTAAATCATTGGTCGGCTCATCCAAGAAGAGCACATTGGGTCGATGAATCAATGTCCGCAGCAGATAGAGACGTCGGCGTTCGCCGCCACTCAAACTTCCAATCCGGGCATATTGCATGGGTCGTGGAAACAGGAACCACTCGAGCATTTTCGCCGCTTCCACCTGCTGTCCCATCTTGTCGCGTGCACCACGTCCGTGCCATTGATGAGTGGTAATGGCTTCGCGGATGAGAGCGGCTTCATGTTCAATGAATTCGATGAGACGCATCTGATCATCTAGATCGATGCTGCGTTGGTCATAATAGCCCAGTTGCACTGTTTCACCCCACTCAATCGTTCCCGCATCCGCCGTCAGCTCTCCCGCCAACATGTTGAGCATGGTGCTTTTGCCTGCGCCGTTGGGTCCAATAATGCCAAGCCGCTCGCCTGGCTCCAATCGAAAATCAACTCTATCCACCACGAGATGACCATCAAATTGCTTGGTGAGGTTGGTCGCAGAAAGTACCTTGCTTCCCAGCCGTTGTCCACCAATCGACATCATGACCTGCTCGTCGCCGCTGTCGTAGCGAATCTCCATCAGCTCCTCGACCCGCTGTTTGCGCGCCTTCTGCTTGGTTCCGCGCGCCATGGGGCTGCGACGCAACCATTCCATCTCGCGTGCCAAATGCTTGCGCCGCTTCTCCTCGGCTGAAGCCAACCGTTCGTGTCGATCCGCACGCCCCGCCAGGTACTGGCTATAATTTCCCGGATAGGAGACAAGATGTCGCCGATCAAGTTCGACAATGCGGTTCACGACGCGATCCAAAAAGTACCGATCATGCGTGACCATCAAGAGCGACCCTGGCGTCTTGGCCAAATAATCCTCCAGCCAAGCCACCGTATCTGCGTCAATATGGTTGGTCGGTTCGTCCAAAATCAGCAGATCGGCTCGATCGATCAAGGCTCGGGCAAGAGCAACACGTTTGCGCTGTCCTCCACTCAGGATCCCTACTTTGTCGCCGAAGTTGGTTGTATGCAGGCGCGTCAAGACAGCCTTGGCATTGGCTTCTGCTGCCCAGCCGTCGGTCCGATCAAGCTCTGCACTTAAGGCCGTCAGCTTTTCTTGAAACAGTGGATTGTCTGGCTCCTGCTGCAACTGAGCCGTGACTTGTTGATAATCTCGAAGGAGTCTCATTTGAGGCGAGTCGCTGTAAAAGATCGTTTCCAGCACGGTCAAGTCATCGTCAAGAACCGGTTCTTGCTCTAGAAATTCGACGCGTACATTGCCCCAGATCGTCACATCACCTGCGTCAGGTGCTTCCAATCCTGCAATAATTTTAAGCAACGTACTTTTGCCGCTACCATTGACACCGACCAATCCGATGCGATCTCCCTCGTTGATCTGCAGATTCGCACCGTCAAAGAGCACACGCTCACTAAATTGTTTAGAGAGATCGTCAATCGTCAGAAGATTCAATCGGCCCCCTACAGAACGATAGTCAAGATTTATAGTAACTGTTTGGCTGTTAGCTCTCAGCTATTAGCTGTCAGCTGTCAGCCAAATAATCGAAATAGTTACTATTCACAATTTTTTGGCGATAATATAGACAACACTGCTCTTCCATTTGACAACCTGATTGAGTAATGTTCGCTCAAACAGGGCGCCCACCTGCTCAATCTCCTCCTGGTTGAGAGCAACTGAGAGCCTTTCGGCATAGCTTGGACGCGCCCCGCCTTTTTGGCGAAACCAGCGATTGAACACCGATTCTGTCACCTGTACATCGCTTTGGGCCAATCCAAAAAATAAAATATACGCGAGA
>JAHBNG010000086.1 GCA_019217005.1 Chloroflexi bacterium TSY | reverse complement strand
GCCTTTACCAGAAAGTAAAGTTATTTCATATTGTAAGACGCCTGTCTATCATAGCGGTTGGGTCTATCATCCACCCTATCACTCACTCTATCACCTGCCGGATCTGATAAAAGTAGGGGTGGTCAAATTTATTCTCATCTATGGCAGTAGACGGTATAATGAGGTTGCTGAGAGAAATAGAACGATGAAGGCATTGAAGCGAAGGCTATGTCCACTCTGCATCTAGCGTTGCTCAGTCCACCACAATTGAGATACAATCAAAAGCTCCTGGCGCTCAAGGCAGCAAAAGCCGTAGCACTATTGGCCTATCTTGCGGTGACGGGCAAACCGCAACGACGTGAACATCTTGCGGACTTGCTCTGGCCCAAGAGTCGACCTGATGCGGCTCGTCAAAATCTGAGTAATCGTCTCTGGACAATTCGAAAGTCTTTTGGGGAAGTGGTTGTGGCGCTTGATACGCATCATCTTGAGCTGTCCAACGCTGTATGGTCGGATGTCAGCGTCCTTGAAGCGACGATGCAAAGTGGGTTAACGACTAGCGTGCCACTCAACGCCTTCCATAGCGCTCAGTTGAAGGATGTACTCGAATTGTGGCGAGGGTCCTTTTTGGATGGGTTGGACGTGGCGGATGCACCAGACTTTGAGCTTTGGTTAATTCATGAGCGGGACCGTTTAGAGCAGCTCTATTTAGCAGTCATAGCAGAGTTAGTCCGTGGGTATCAAGGTGCCTCAAATTGGCCTGCTGTTATTGAGACGGCGCAGACTGGACTTCGGGTGGATCGGTTACAAGAGCCACTGGTCAGGGCGTTGATGGATGCATATGCTCGATCGGGTCAACGAGCCGAGGCATTGCGTATTTATGATCATTTTCATTCTGCACTTGATGTTCAGTTGGGCGTGGCGCCATTGTTAGAGACAGATGAATTGCGTATAGCAATTCTGAAAGGGACGATTCAGCCAGAATTCGATGACTCTGGAAATCGGTGCCAACAAGTAGTTTCTTCTTCTGCCTCATCCTCTCCTCATCCATTGGCAGACGCTGCTTTCCTTTCGCCTCCCACATTCTCCAGACAGTCCCATTCATCTCACGCCCCCACTGTCCCCTTTGTTGGACGTAAAGCTGAACAAACAGCGTTGACAAACGGTTTAGAACGGGCGGCGATGGGCAAGGCACAAATCGTGCTCATCACTGGCGAATTGGGGATTGGCAAATCGTGTCTATGCCAAGTCTGGTCAGACACCCTCTTAAGGCACCTTGAGCCACTCGACACACATTGTTTAGATACAACGCAGGCCTTACCTCTTGCTCCATTGGTTACGCTTTTGAATCGACCGGACATACTAGACTCTCTACTGCATCCAGATTCATCTATTCCACCCGCCTGGCTGACGGAATTGTCGCGTCTACTGCCGGAGATTCAGCAAAAATTTCCTGCGTTGCCAATCCCGATTTCTGTGCCGCCAGAAGAGGAGCAACGACGCCTTTTCGAGGCATTGGTGCAAACACTACGCTCCCTGACCTTAGAACGTTCAAAGAGCCCATTGATTCTCTTGATCGATGATCTCCATTGGGCCGATTCGTCAACGTTGGACTGGCTGGTCTATCTGGTCGACCGATTCATTGATGAACCCTTCCTCCTCGTGGTCGCTTATCGTTCCCATGAAGCTTCTCCACGTCTGACGCAAGTTGTGGTCCAGTGGAAACGTGCAGGGTTTGCCCAAGAAGTTCCGCTGACTGGATTGACGATAGATGAAACAAGTCAGTTAATTAAAGCACTAGGAGGCGATGTTACAAAAAATGCAGAAATGCAGGAGAAGAGTGCAGGGAATCCTTACTTTTTAACTGAGTTGGCTTCTGCTGAACCGGGAATGATCCCTCACAGCCTGGCTGAATTAGTGAGTATCCGTTTGCAACAACTTCCAACATGTGCGCAACAAGTGCTACAGATGGCCGCGATTCAAGGTCGTGGTATCGATTTGGCGCTGCTCCGGCAGATGAATCAACTCAGCGTAGACGAAGCGCTCGATGCCCTCGATATATTACTAAACGCTGGCATATTTACCGAAAATGACCACGAATTTCCGTTTCGCCATCCACTCATTGCATCGATTCTTTGTGACGATTTGAGTGCAGCGCGACGTACCTATTTGCATCTACAAACAGCGAAGGCTCTAGAGGCAATTCATGCAGAAAACCTTCACATCGTTGCAGGACAGTTGGTCATGCACTATAAAGAAGCTGGCGAGCCAATGTTAGCCGCCCACTATGCAGATCTCGCTGCCTGTCATGCCCAAAGCCTGGGCGCGCTGACTGAAGCAGTTTCGTTTTATCGTCTTGCCCATAGAACCGCACCGACTGCGAAACGTAAAGTAGCTCTAGGTCGTTGTCTACTCTTCGATGATCAACATCTCGCTCAGGCACGACAGCTCTTTCAAGAGGGGTTAACGGGTTTTGAAGAGGAGGACGATAGTTCTGGGATCGTCGATGCTTGTTTAGCATTAGGTGCCAGCTATATGCTGAACCTCCAAGGAACCCAAGTCCTGTACTGGGCCGAACGAGCGCTGACCTACGTCTCCAAGCCTGTCGCGCCAACAATTGAGGCCGACATCAATCGTCAATTGGGAGCAGGTAGTGCCTTGCTCGGACTTCCTACTGATATCGTCGAGACTTATTATCTCAAAGCGATTCAGGTGGCGAGAGAACATGAACTGTTTGAGATCGCGATCGATAGTCTCTTCGGACTAGGAAATTCCTATCTTCAACGAGTAGAATACCAGAAGGCAAAGGCATCATTTGAAGAGGCGATCGACCTCGCTCAGGCGAATCATATCTTTTTTCTGGAAGCAATCACTCATAATAATCTGGCTTATTGCTTGTATTTGATGGGATGTCTGACAACCGCCAAATCGAATGTTGAAAAAGGGGTGCAACTGTCGGATACATATAAACTCCTTGGTCTTTATCAATATCTTTACAGCACCCGTGGTGAAATTGCACTTGCCGAAGATGCCATCGATGAAGCAGAGGCGTGGTTCCAAAAGAGTATGGTGGAGGCAGAGAAGTATCACAATCTGACGCATATTGAAAATGTCCGCGCCAATCTTGGAATTATCGCGCAAAGACAGGGTGACTTGGACCAGGCGTTGGTCTTTCTCAAAGGAGCATGGGAAGGAATTGCCGATGGAACGGATCTATTTGCGCAGACGAAAGTAGGCTTACAACTGGCTGATCTTTACCTTGAACGCAACGAAAAAGTTGCCGCAAACCAGGTACTGGCGATTTTGGAACAGACCCTGCATAATCAAGAATGGGTAGGGCTAAAAACGTGGCTTGATCGGCTACAAGCTGAATTATGAATCAATGTCCTTGGAATCCAAACCCATTGAGTGAGAAATTGGTGAGGATGACAAGACGAAGGGACGACAGCATTGAGGTTCATCTTGTCATCGTTCCTTTTTAGAGCAGGCGGCTCAAAGTTAGGATACTGTCACCGTGGATGCTCCAACAGCCGGGTGAAAGCATTGAACCGACGATGGAACTCGCCAATCTTCCTGTTCGGCACAGCGTTGACGTAGCTCTGTGCTATCGGGATTGAGCGAGAGGGCCGCCATCTGGTCCAAACTTTGCTCG
This sequence comes from Chloroflexi bacterium TSY, assembly GCA_019217005.1. Next base: position 59,342 of record JAHBNG010000086.1, on the reverse strand, counting down.
TGCTCAGGATTGCCGTCGCGCAGACCCTCCATCGAATCCCAACAGAGCAGTTCAACTTTGTTCAGTGCGGCCACGTCCAATTGCAATCGTTCACGGATAAACCACCAGCCACGGACCTCTGTTTCATCTGGTCCCAAGCCAAAGCGATTTGGGTCAGCACCTTCGCTGCGGCATATCTGCCACGCGCGTCCTCCAGTGACAAAGGGGGCATCCTCCATGTCAAGCAGATCGATATGCCAATCGGGGAGTCCGGCACACTCTGGATCAAAGCGCTGCCAGCGATTTCCAGTCCAGACTTCAACAACGACATGGTCGATCCAGTAGTCGGGTACAAAGTAGCCAGCAAAGCCGTAGCGCAAGCGAGCTGGCTTACCTTGATGGCGCAAAATGGTGCAAGCCAGTAGAGAGAAATCTCGGCAACAGCCAACCAAACGATCTGCATAATCGCGAGCCGTGTTCAGCGGTCGATCATCCTTATCCATCAGCGCGGTCAGGATGCTCTGCATGGTGCGGGTATTGATCTCCGGCAGTCGCTCTTTGGGTGGCTCCCAGCCAAAGGTTTTCTGATCGGCCACATAGTGATAGACAAGCCCCTGCGTTACCTTTGAAATGCCGAGCAGATCAGTCGGCAGGCCATCAAAGAGAGCGCTATGGGATCCTGGGTCAGAGGTTGGGCTTTGAGCAATGTAGTAGTCAGACATGGTTAAACTGTATCCTCTGCAAATGGTTGTACAACTGAGACTCAGTAGATCCAAATTTCAGGTTTTGAGAGAGAATTCTGGCTAAACAGTTGACATAAATACAAATTTGCCGGTCGATATCTAGTTTTTGCGTTAGATTTGGGCGATTTTCAGATATGAAATAGGTTGTTTTCTGTAACCGAAATCTGAATAAATGACTCCAAAATCCCTGCAATCTCGACTGAAAATCGCCAAAAACGCCAAATTTGGATCTACTGAGACTGTGTGATCCGAGGGCCAGATTTCGTAGCAGCAGACTGTCTCTTCGTTGATAGTATAGCCGTTCTGCTGAACCCAGCCCACAACTTCCGACCAGACATCGAGAATGGTGGGATAGCTGCTTTGTTCCTTGCTGGCTGAACTAATCGCACCTCTATGTGCTGGAATTTCGCGTACAACGACTTCCCCGCGCGGTTGCATTTCCCCTGTTACAGGCCAACAAACTTCCACTGGACCGTTGTCATTTTCGTTGACGGGACCATAGTAGAAGCAGATGGGATCACCTGCTGTGGATGCGCCGTCTTCCTGAATGTGTGCATTTAACTGTTCCAACACCTGAGGAATCCACTTGTGGAAGGCTGGCACAGTGATGTGTTTTGTGACGCTGATGGCTTTACAGGCCGCAAATTGCTTGACAGAAATATCGACAGACATTGTTGCTTGCTCCTTGCGTAGATAGGCTAACACGTGATGTGACGCACGACGCATCCGCTCCACCTTGGCCTCGAAGTCGTGGCGATGTTGGATGATCTGCTCGATGGCTTGGTCGTGCGTCGCCGCGGCTAGCACGCGGCGCACATCGGCCAACGGCATATCCATCTCCCGTAGCAGCCGCACGTAATAGGCCGTCTCAAGTTGAGCCGCGCTGTAGTAGCGATAGCCAGAGTCTGGGTCGACATAGTCGGGAACCAGAATACCGAGCTGATTATAGAGGCGCAGGGCCTTACGCGAGAGAAGGGATGCTTGAGCAAAGCGACCAACGGAAAGGCGTCCTTCTGTTTGCGTATGGGGTGGTGGAGTTACGGATTCGTTGCACATACGCTTAGTATAAACCTGGCCCTTTGGGCCGAGTCAAGCCCCAATTCTGACTGATATATACTCCGCAGCAGCACATGATAACATTCTTTCCCGACTAAAAAGTGTTCTTTTATGGCGCTGCTCAGTATATCTTGCTTCCGCTATTTGATTGGTAGGTAGATGTCCGTGCGCAACTTTTCAGGTGCGACTTTACTGGGGTCGTCTACATAATCCTCAAATGAGGCGGTTTCACGCAGCTCATATCCAGAGGTGGGGAGCCAATCTCGGTAAGCACCTTGCCACGTCTGCCACAACGTATCATATGGTCCAACATGACGAAAGATGGCCCAACGTCCACCAGGTATGGTCTGGTAATCTAGGCCATCGGAAGCGGTGGGCTCTGCCCCCTCGACAAAGATAGCACCTGCATCAATACGCACTTCTTTGCCAACATCTGGTTCATCAGGATAGATGGCAACAAAGTGGCGGATCTCTTCCATGGAATGATTTGCGTCAATGTAACTCATCAACTTACCGAAGGCTTCTTTGGGTGCGGTCTGAAATGCGGAGCCAGCCAACACTTCTGACGCGCGTGCATAAAGGACCTTCATATCGGAAAGCGAGCGAATCTCTTGTGGTTGCATAAGATGTTCCTTTCGATTAAAGAGCATGCGTCTGTTGATTAGATGGGCAGCTGCCAAACGGTTGAGTTCGCGAAACTCAGAGGGACTGACGCCAAAAGTGAGCTTGAATGCTCTGCTAAAGGCTGAATGGGTCTCATATCCACTCTCGAGCGCAACATCAATAACATGGACAGCCGGGTCGAACAACTGTCTGGCTGCACGTTCCATACGTACACGGCGTACATATTGTGAGAGACTCTCACCCACGTGTGCCACAAAGATGCGATGAAAGTGGGCCACCGAAAAACCTGCTTTGGTAGCCAACAGTTCTCTGTTTAACGGCTCATCCATGTGCTCACGAATGTAACGTTTGATTTGGCTGATGCGCTCGTAGTGGCTCAATTGGATTTGCGTGTCAGTCGCCATGCCGTTACTATATCACAGTAGCACATCCGTTCGCTGTTCCATTTGTATCAAAATCAATGATCAACCATTTGTTCCCTCACCGGCACTTAGATCATAGAGGATCTTTTATGGGAGAGAGTACCTGTCGATTTGTTCGCTGGGCGACAAGGTGAGAGGGTTGCAAGGTGAACGCATGATTCTGCTTCGCCTTGTCACCCCTTCACCCTCTCATCTCGTCATAATTTTGGATGAGGAGCATAGGAGAATAATGAGTGAGCTACATATCTTGGTCGAAGCAGCACAACAAGGAGATCTGAGCGCCTTTGGTCAAATCGTCACCCGTTTCCAAGATATGGCCTTTGCCATTGGCTATGATCGTCTGGGCAATGCCCAACAGGCGGAAGACGTGGCACAGGAAGCGTTTTTGGAATGCTATGTAAACCTGAGCAAGCTGAATCAAGCGGCTGCGTTTCCTGGCTGGTTTCGCACCATTGTGCAGCGCCAATGCAGCCGCGTCACCCGACGCAAAGCACTAACGATTGAGCCATTAGACAGCGCAAACGAGTTGCCGACAACAGAGCTAGACCCGTCTGCTTTGGCGCAGCTTGGAGAGATGCGTCAGCGAATTCATGCCACAATCCAGGGTATGTCCGACAATGAGCGTCAAGTGACATTGCTCTACTATATCGCTGATTACTCCCAACAAGAGATTGCCGATATTCTTGATGTACGAGTTAGCACAGTCAAGAGTCGCTTGCATACGGCCCGTACCTATTTACGCGAAAGGATGATTGAGATGGTGCAAGAAAATCTGCAGGAACAGCGCCCGTCTAAAGATGAGAAATTTGCCAGCCGAGTCATGGATATCATTCAGGCTACGGAGCAGAGTGATCTGTCCAAACTAAAAGCTCTGTTAAAGCGTGAACCAGAACTTGCCAAGACACGCAACGCAACAGGGCGCACGTTATTGCATATTATCACCGAATGGCCCAGCCATAAGCCCAACCGTACACCCATGATCAAGCTGCTGCTCCAAGCAGGTGCAGACCCAAATGCACGCTTTGAGGGGGAGCATCGCGAGACACCATTACATTGGGCAGCGAGCGCTGATGATGTTGAAGCAATTGATGCACTGCTTGATGGAGGCGCCGAAATTGACGCTGATGGGGCAGTCATTCGCGAGGGGACGCCGCTCACGGATGCCGTCTTCTTTCTACAGCTCAATGCAGCACAGCGATTGATTGAACGAGGGGCAACGGTCAATCTTCCTTTAGCGGCCGGGATGGGACGACTGGATCTGATGCAGGAATTTTTCACCGAATCGGGAAACTTGAAGAAATCTGCCAAGGAGCTGTGTCCGAGCGACGAGCCACAAGATGGAGTGTTGGTATCGGACGAAGCCAACCGCGTATTAGAAGAAGCATTTGCTTATGCCTGTCTTGCAGGTCAAGTTGACGTTGCCCGATTCCTGTTGGAGCGGGGCGTGGATGTCAATTCGCAAACCTTGGATGAGCATTCGCTACGAACGGGGCTGCACTGGGCGGTCTACCGCAATCAACCGGAAATGGTGCGCTTTCTGATTGAGAAGGGCGCGGATTTGACCGTGCGCGATCAAACGTATGATGCAACGCCGCGAGACTGGGCCATCCATCACGAACTGTCAGAGGTGGAAGATATTCTGGCTAGTGCAATGGCCCAACGTGCACTCTAGCTCAGCTTGTCATTGAAGCAGGACTCACGCATGCTCTCCGGTGACAGTCACTTGCCAAGCAACTGTCACCTCTGGCTTACAGCAAATTTCTGCTTAACTCCCGTGGCAGTGTGTCCCAAAGTGTGTAAGCGGAGAGCACTTAGTGCTTATCCGAAGAGTTCTGTGACGATGTATTCTTGCCCGAGGAGGTAGTCGGACTCACAACCACTTTTCGGATAGATTCTTAGTCAGAGAACCTGCTTCATTTATACACTTTGCGGTACACACTCAACTCCTATGGATATGATTCTGTTCATGGTATACTTACATTTCTGATTCTACACGGCTATGTTCGTGCAGGCTTTGCCAAGTCAGAAGGAGAGCAGGTCGATGCTTAAACCGCTTCCGGTTGGTATTCAGACATTTCGAGACATTATCGAAGGTGGTTACCTCTATGTAGACAAGACAGCCCTCATATACGAGTTGATTCGTCACCCCAAAGGCGTCTACTTCTTATCGCGTCCTCGTCGTTTTGGTAAAAGTGTCTTGCTCTCGACGCTAAACGAAATTTTCATCGCAAACAAAGAGCTGTTCAAGGGGTTAGACCTCTATCAACGCAATTATGATTGGACGGAACATCCAATCATTCGCATCGACTTCAGCCGGATTCGAGTGCGAAGTGCAACCGACCTGGAACAAGGTCTGCAACGCTTCCTGCTCCGCATTGCACGTGAACATGCAATTTCATTAAGCGACTATCCCCTACCCGAACTATTCGATGAACTGATTTACGAACTTTCATCAAAAGGCAAAGTAGTTATCCTGATTGACGAGTATGACAAACCAATTATTGACAATATCACCAATTCCGAAGAGGCGATTCGGATTCGGGATGTGCTGAAGAGTTTCTATACGATTATCAAGGCACTGGATGAGCATATCCGCTTTGTCTTTTTGACTGGAATCAGCCGTTTTGGTCGGGTCGGTGTCTTTTCAGATCTGAATAATCTGCGCGATATCAGCCTAGATGATGCATTTGCAACGCTTCCCGGCATAACACAAACTGAGCTAGAGCAAGATTTTGTCGACCATATCCAGACATTTGCGGAACAGGAAGAGACAACGACAGAAGCCCTGCTTGCACGAATTCGTCACTGGTACAATGGCTTCCCCTTTTCCCGAAAAGGGGAAGCTGTCTACAATCCATTTTCTCTGCTTTTGTTCTTTTCCGCAAAACGATTCAGCAACTTCTGGTTTGAGAGTGGAACGCCCACCTTTCTGATCAAGCTGATTCAAGACAAGAACTACAATCTACAGCAGATTGAAGAGCGACGAATCAACGAAACATCTCTGAGCATTTATGATCTTGAAAACCTACCAATTACGCCGCTTCTGCTACAGACCGGATATCTCACCATTCAGTCGTATGATCCCGAAACCCAACTTTACGCCCTCTATTATCCAAACCGTGAAGTCGAAGACTCCTTTCTAACGCATCTTTTGGGCGACTTTAGCCCGATTGAGACGGGGGCTACCACAGATTATCTCTGGCAACTGATTTATGCTTTGCAAACCAATAATTTGGACAAATTCTGGGGTGGTTCATTTTAGCTGGATAGATAGGTTTACACTTTTAGAAACAGAAAGAACGTTTATATTCTCTGATTTCGCCGGTTCTCAGAGAGAAAACGGTCTCATATAGATTTTTGTCTATATATCAAAAGTGTAAACCTAATTTTGAACCACCCCCTCTGTCGAACAGTTTAACGGCTGGTTTCAGCCTCTTCTACTTGAGCGCACCTATCGTCGTCCCTTTGATGTACGCCGTCAGGTTTCTCGCCTTATCTTGACCGTCAATGAACAACATGTCCATGCCCACCTTGGTCATCAGACAACCGTTGCTTATCGACGTAGCAAACAATTGCGAAAATTACCGGCCGATTGTCGGTTGCATCTGGAGAAGCATCCCATTTCCGTCGGCAAAGTCTCTTTCATCCGTTTGGTTAAGTCCAACGGCACTGTAAATATCTTGAGCCAGCAATTTAAAGTTGGTCGCCGACTCAAGTTTCAGTATATCAAGGCGTCGCTCTTCACCAAGATGCGTGTCTTGAAGATTTATCACAAAGGTCGTCTCGTCAAACAATTCAAGTACGAATTGTCGGATAAATAAACGCTAATCTACACGCTTTGCTGGCGGTCTTTTCAACAAAAACCTCCACGATGTTCTGGCGGTATCTCCGCCAACGGTTTACTCCACGATGTCCTGTCGGTTAGCATCTACTAATAAAACAAAAACATGTTTTCATCACAACCGCAGGATAGCAGCACTTTACCCACCCGCAACCTTTGCCTTATATCCCAACTCATTCAAGAGCATCACGATCCGTTCGCGATGCTCCCCCTGAATTTCAATATCATCTCCACTAACCGTCCCACCTGTTCCCAATTTGCCCTTGAGAAACTTGACCAATGCCTGCTTTCCCTGCGGTGGACTCAGCACACCTTTGATGACGGAAACTGTTTTCCCCTTGCGACCCTTGCGGTCGCGATGGACACGCACAGGCTGATTGCCTTGCCGTGAATAGGGGGCAGCGGGATTACGTGGCGCTTTGGTGGGCTGGCTCGTTGTTTCGGGCTCGGGGATTGGATCTGTGGAATAGACCGTTGTTTTTCGGGGGTGGTTCAAAATTAGGTTTACACTTTTGATATATAGACAAAAATCTATATGAGACCGTTTGCTCTCTGAGAACCGGCGAAATCAGAGAATATAAACGTTCTTTCTGTTTCTAAAAGTGTAAACCTATCTATCCAGCTAAAATGAACCACCCCGTTTTTCGATTTCTGGTCGTCATGATAAACCTATGAATCTTTTGGGGCTGAAATCTGTTGCTGGATTTGATACCATGTATCTGTGAGTTGGAGTTGTTCTACCCAATCGTTGATGTAATTCAGATCGAGTTCATCATCCAAAAGAACAATCATACTGGCAATATCACGCACATGCTTAGACTGCTCGCTGATGGCAAAATAACGCACTTTGTTCAAAATTAGATCCTCTGGAGCATGAACGTATACTTCTCCCAAAGGCGGCCCAAGATCAACCAGACGACGACGCGCCAGAGCCATCTCTCGATATGTATCGTCTGCACGGAGCAAAAAAAACTCCGCTTTATGTCCGGTGTGGAGATGGATAGCATTGATGGGGAGATCCCCTTCGGGTTGCAGGAGTAAATCGATGATGATCTCTGGTGGTACCAGCATATCTCGCTTTTCCAACTCGTGCGATAGTTGCACAATGCGGTTGCCTGGGAGATTGATGACGACATCAAGATCCTGCGTGGAACGTGGCGCACCCCATGCCCAAACAGCCACGGCGCCACCGATCAAATAGTCAAGACCAATCTCTTCCAAAGCATCCACTACCAGTCTTGCAAAATGAGTGAAATCTATCTTTTCCGGCGCCATGTCTGAAATTTCTCTTCGACTTTTTGGGCATTTAGACGAACCTGGCGTAATGACTCTATCGTGCTGAGATTCGGCTGGCGCTGACGAAGCCGGTATGCCGCAGCCCGCTCGCCCGCTTCAATCATTGCTACCGCCTGCCGTACACGTTGGGCTGGCGTCCACGTACGTACGATCGCGATTTGGGCTGGGTCTACCTCAGCAACTGCCCCCGCAATGATACGTTTGATCCGTTCATCGACTATAAAAGGAGTCTGGGCCATCTAATTTGTACTCATCAAGTATTTACAAACAGAGATATGTTCTTATTGTATTCTGCTATTTTACCATAGTTCAAGCTTCGATCAGCTATCAAGTTTGATAGGTGCGATTGAATGCGCTGATCTGGACCATTGGGCCTGAACATACTTTTAACCTGTTCTCTCGTTGATCATAGTGACTTTCCCAATCTCCCAAAAACATGTACACTATTATCCATGCGCTATTTCAATACTCATGGACCAGTCAACGAACAAGAACATTATGTTGTACCCCGCGATCGACTAGTCGATGATCTCGTCACGCATATTGAACAGGGCAAGTACTTTACGATTTATGCACCCAGGCAAATGGGCAAGACAACCCTGTTACACAAGCTAAATGATCGACTGATAGTGCATGGAAGTTTTATTCCGATACTGCTCAATTTCGAGCAGTTTGAGGAGTGGTCTGCAGTAGATTTCCTTGATGAGTTGAGTGAGTTGATTTGTTATCAAATCAGAGAAGCTCTTAGCGGTTTATCGCATCCAACGAGTGCGAACCTCAGTTCGCTGCTTGAGAAGAACTCGCCAAACAATTATCGTGCATTTGCACACTTTTTTCGCGCTCTCTATCGCCTGGCTCCTGAATACAAAGTTGTTCTGATTGTTGATGAGTTTGATGCCACACCCAAAAAAACTCTTTCTCCATTGCTTCAAACATGGCGCGCCATGTACTTGAACAAGGAGATTCCACACAGCCTGCACAATGTCGTCCTCATCGGTATCCAGAATATTGCTCGTCTAAACTTTGGACGCAGTTCCCCATTTAACATTGCCTATCAACATCGATTGGCCGATTTTACACTTTTCGAAGTGAAGGATTTGCTCACCCAATATACCAGCGAGACCGAGCAGGAATTTGAACCAGGTATTGTTGAGCGACTCCATGAACAAACCAGCGGACATCCCTTTTTGATCAACCGAACTGCTGCGATTTTGACGGAGAAGATTGTTCCAGATCGAATCCAACTCATCACCCATGATGATCTGAATTGCGCCCTTCAACACTTGGTGCGTGAAACAAACTATAACTTTGAGACAATCATCCGTCATGCAAATCTGCATCGTGATGATGTTTTGAACATTCTCTTTGGGGCAACTTATGAGTTCAATCTAAACGATCCAGTTATAAACGAACTGAGCGAACAGGGAATTTTGAGCGCTGATTCAGACGGAAACTGCCAGATCGCAAATTCTGTTTATGGCAAGATCTTGTTGGCAGCTTTTCGCCCACGGCGCATGCGGCTTCAAGCAGATATTTTGATCAATGGCTATGATTATCGACCTCACTTAGGTAACAGTAAGTTACAAATGAGTCTACTGCTCTCTCTCTTTCGACAGTTTGTCGAAAGACGCGGTCGGGAAGCCTTCCAAGTGACGCCCATGCCTCAAGAAGCGACTGGACAGTATCTCCTAATGGCTTATTTGGATCTAGTTGTTCGATCTGGCGGAGGTGATCTTTTTACAGAAGTTGACTCTGGTAATGGACGTCTTGACCTCATTGCAGTGCATCAGGGACAGCGCTATGTCGTTGAGACCAAGGTATGGCGAGGGCAAGCAGAATATGACAAAGGCTTGATGCAATTGGCCGATTATCTTGAATCAGAAAGTGTTCAAGAAGGCTACTACGTCATATTTCATGCCCGTCCCAATGTCTATGGGAAATTGCCTCAAAAAGAGCTTGAATTTCAAATCACGCAAGACGGCAAACGAATACATGTCTATCTCGTGCGGTTGATGCTCTCTGCAACAGCTCCTGATGTTGATGCAGACAATGACTCTGAAATGACCTCCGCATGATCGTGCAAAATAGCCGTCTTGGTTCCGAGACGAAGCGCTTCCTGACTATACTGATTGGCCTCCTCATATTCCCCATTTTGATAAAGTGCCCAAGCCAAGGCATCGGCGGCAAAGATTGTCGGGCGTTTCAGATAGGTCCTCCGCGCCTGCTCTAATGCCAGTTGTGGATCGCCATGATCCGCATTAAAGAGCGCCATTTCTAAATCGACATCCATACCGGCATCGGCATTTCGTTTCTGAACGACCCGCACCAGATCATATTGTTCTTCTGCCTTCGCATACTCTCCCGTCGCCTCGTACAATTCTCCCAATGCGACCAGAAATTCTGGAAGCGGATAATTCTCGACAATTTCTTGATAACTCTCAATTGCATCTTTCGTCTGTCCACGAAGCGCCTGAATTTGAGCAATTCCACCGTGAGCATGATGATAACCCGAACGCTGATCAAGAGCAGCTTGATAGAGCCGTTCAGCCATCTCCCAATCATCCTGATCCAGATAAATGTCTCCCAAATGGGCCACTGACCAAAGCCATTCTTCGCTTCCCGGAAGACCGCTCTCGATTGCTGCCTGCATGGCCTCAATCGCTCCATCGATATCGCCATGCAGCTCGCGCAGATAAGATACTCGGCTATAAGACTGAAGATCGGGGCGCAAGTCGACCATCTCCTGTGCCGTTTCGATGGCCTCGGCGTAGCGCCCCAACTCGACATACGCATCAACCATGATCCCTAGAATCTGAGAGCGGAACGGATTCTGTTGGCGTGCCTTTTGTGCCCAATCGAGTGCATCGACAAAATCATGACGCGCCAGAGCCAAAATCCCCTGACCGATTAGGGCATCGATATGTTTGGAATCCAGTGCCAGCGCCTGCTCCAGCACAATCTGGGCCTGTTGATAAATTGCTGGATCTTCCGTATTGCGCACCTGTGCCAGCAACAACAACCCCAACGATGCATGGGCATTCACATCCTGCTCATTGTTTTCGATTCGATTCTGATAATACGTTATCTCACCTTATTTTTGCGCAACGAGAGCGTGATTCTATTCGTTCATGCAACTAGAGGGGGTTTCTAATCGGCCTCTAGATAGGATTTCAAGCAAATCAGAAGGTCACGAGAATAAGGATGTGAACTTAGCAGGTCAATCCGTGAAAGTGAGCCGTTCTGAAAAGAGAGAAAACCAGGTATTTGTAATAGATCTCGAACAATTCGTTTCTGCCGGAAAGGTTCAAATCTAGTATCCACGAGAGCTTGCTGATGGAAATGGCCTATCAAATTATGCGCCAAATCAGCCAAAAGGATAAGAGATTTTTGAGCTAGAAATAGGGTCTTGCGACGAGAAGCTAAGTGTAACCCCATTTTATCATTACGGAATTGTTCGATTTCAGCCGCACCTCGATTGTCATAATATGAAATGAAGTGACGCTTGGATGGCAATTTGATGGTCGAAATGTAGTAAGGCTAAACCAAAAAAATAAATAATTATACGCGAACGAGAGAATGGAGAGGGGGAATAAGGACAAACCATTTTTCTAAACCAGGTAAACGTTGGAAGCGTTGTTCCAAACGGTCCATCTCTTTCTGAGTGAGTTTGACGCCGGTCTCATAAAGAGTGGAATTCAGGTGAACGAAGGGTTGTAGTTGGTTAAAGCGAAAAGAACGGGCAAAATTGAGAACGGTCTCAAGAGAATCGAGAAGAGAACCGTTCCAGTGTTTTTCAAGATGGCCCCAAACCCGTTCGATGGGGTTGTATTTACTGTGATAAGGAGGGTAGCAGGCGAGCTGAATAGAGAGACGATAGTGCTCAACAAACTGAGTGAGACGATACATAAACTGAGTCCGACGGGTATGATTTTCGGGACCATTGTCCTGATTGATCACGAGGGTCTTGACGTGAGGAAAGTGTTCACGTACGCTTTCCCAAAAATCAATCAGGCAGTCGACAATAAAGTCACTAGTCACTTTCGACTGAGTCAAGTAAAGAAAGAGTTCCTTGGTTGAAGGGAGGTAAATGCCAAAAGGAGTGACTTTCTCGGTCTTCTTATCTTGAAAGTCATGATCGAGCGCTTTGACAACCACTCGACTTATCCCTTCTCTCGAGAAACGGTCAAGTAAAATCGTCGCTTTGGCATCCCAAGAGAGGCGCAGAACCGTCTCGTCTGCATCCGCTTCTTGATTGATCTGATGAATTCTATCAAAGATCGCATCGGTCTCTGGGATCTTTTTCACTGGTTGACTTTTTTTGACCCGGTTTGAGCCATAGCCTAACTCATTGAGCTTCAAGCGGATGGCCTCTTCGCCAGGCAATTCCTCATCTGTGTATCCTTTCTGCTCGATGAGCTGGGTACGCATTTCGGCGGCGGTTAGTCGAGTGTACAATTGGGGGTTCGAAAGGTGGGATCGGTCTGGCTGAATTGATCGGCGATTTCAACCATATCGGCCAGTAAAGTGGGGATATGGTCTTCGGCTTTTGCGACCACGTCGGTGGCTTTGGTCGACATAACAGAAGCCGCCTTCTAGTTCTTCCAGGGCTTTGGCTATCGTCGCCCGATTCCAGCCCAACTCTCGTTCTGCTTTCGTCGGACTCCCTTCGCATATCGTTTTGACCGTTTGGGCCATGAAGTGCCTTCTTTCGTATCCACTTAACATGGCCTTCGTCTCTTTCAAGACTTCAACCATTTCTGGCGAGATTGTCATTTTTGCTCCTTTTGGAGAGCTAGTTTAACACCTTCTCGCGTATATTTTATTTTTTGGATTGGCCTTACTGACACAAATTTGCTCGTTTTTCACTCTTTTTTTGAGAAAAATGCGTACAGGGCGATTAAACTTGATAGGTGATGGAATTTCAGCCAGAAAGACGTCACCGCAAGGATCCCATCGAGTCACCTGTTGCGCCCACAGATGGGCACGACGGTTGGAGTTGCCCTTCATCATAAATTGATAGTTGCGGTTGAGCAGCCACCGAATATTTTCTTCACTACCTGCACCGCCATCGGTGCGCCAGACGACTCGCTCGCGTTTTTTTCTCGTCTAACTCTAATGAACTTTCCGTGGCAAGCACGGCTGGCTGAAACGATGGAGCTGTATGCTGACTCCCTGGATAGAGGTCTGACCAAACCGTTTCATGGTATTTAACCGAACTTACACGGACCAATTGGCGTCCCGTTGCGTTTTTTTGCCGCTAAAATAGCCTTTTTGACTTTTCTGTGCCTTTTTTGCCGCATGGTAATCCGGATAGGTCAAAGTCTAACCACAAGAACCCTCGCCAATCGTGGTTGTGTATTTGGCTTAGAGGCTTGCAGATTTCGCTGACCACACTCTCTAATTGACCGATATTCATTAGAGTTAGGGCGTCTAATGTACGAGACATATTTGATTGCTCACTAAGCTGCTCCATCCCATAAATTTTCGCAAGGAGTCTTTCTGGTCTGACCTTTGTATTGAACTCAGTCAGCGTTGCGCAACCACATAATATGCTAACCAGCACCTGTTCCAACTTACTTGCTGGTGTATATTCATACGTTTTGACCGGTATTTCGATCTTCTTCAACGCAGTTAGCACTTTCTCTTGATGGTAGTGTGCCAGCAACGCAGCTAATGGTGCATACTGAGTATTGCTGATCTCGTTCGTTAGTCCGAATTCTATTGCCATGAATGCCTCCTTGGATCGGGTATCTCTAATGAATTTCTTTGAGGCTATCCTTTTTTCGGCATTTTGACGAATTTGATCGAATAGAATCAGGCTCTTATTGCGTCAACGAATAGAATTCCCTTCCCGTTGCGCAAAAATAAGGTCTCAGTGAGCAATTGCTCAGAGATAAAAGGGGAAGTTGTGATCGAATTCATCAACGAGGGAGATGATGAACGTAGAATGAACTGAGTACTCAAAGTGGCAACCAGTATCAGACCAGAAAAGAGGAGCATCAGCCTGCCTCGTCTTGTCTTCTGATCTGAAATGAAATAATCTCTTATGAAGTGATAAATATGAAGTAACATAGTATTTATCCAATGCTCATCTCCAAAATGTGGGCAAATAGCAATATCTCTCTGGGTAAGGAATGGGAATTTAATAACCTGTATAGTTTGTGCGAGAGTAGAGACTGAGAGATTAGAGACTACAAGGGCCGAATCTCTCTATCTCTACTCTCACAATCTCCAAATGTCCAAGTTATTTACGGTTCATTCCTAAAGAGGTGCTTTGCACACATTTGTGAGATGAGCCTTTATCTGAATGGTGGTATCGTGTAGGCTGTTTATTCTGTTTAGGATGAACAGCCCACACGATGGCATATGCCTTATTTTATCTATACCCGAATCCGCTCAATTCGTTCCCAAAAATCCGTGGCTTAATCCTTCCTCGTTAGGGACAAATAGACCTGGGTTGTTGCTTCCGTTCCCGTCTCCTCTGCCTCTTCCTCTTCATCATCATTGGGTAGAAGTTCGGTCCCTCGCTCAAAGCCGCGGAGCACACTACTGCTAACCGTGTCTCTGACGGTGATATCTTGCGCAACGGTCTGCATGATGGGCGACGCACTTTGCACAGAGCCATTTTTCGTCACCGCATACTCCACATAAAGCATTGGTGCATCTCCTGGTTTGCCATCGAATGACCAGGCCGACCGCTGCCCTGTCCCGCTCACAAGAATTGCCAAGGCATTTCCGCTTACCCATCCATCACGGTTGATGATCTCTTGGATAATTGAGGCAATATTGACGCTCCAGTGGCGCTTGTTCTTGGTCCATGCTGGCACATCAATCCAATCAACCATGCGTTGGTGGAATGACGCTCGCTGATGTTTCGCTGTTCCTTGACAAACGGTGCTGCCGTGTCGGTTGCTTCGCCCCGGAACTGTAATGTCGTTGGACGGTCACTGCTCTCTTCCGCCGTGAATTCCACATATGCATTGACAATCGTTGCTCCCTTGGGGACATGTAAGTTTGGAAAGCGCATCCCGACTAACTGCGGTTTTTGGCCCAGTTGACCCAATTCCAGGTCGCGGCTCCTGAGACGAACCCGCCCACTTGCTCGCTCCTCGGCGTCGTCGTCAAAGGCAGATGTGACGGACATAGCCGACCGAATGATCATATCTGGCTGAATCGGGTTTGTGTGAATGTGCTCTTGTCCGCTCTGAGCTGTGCTCATGTAGGGGAATGTGTTGAGGAATGGTTGATCATTGAAATCAACATTATCATCCAACACATCGATCAGCCCGACGTTGAATTCAAACGTATCGTCCCGTCCATCCAGAGCCTGATAGCCCGCTCCAGCCACAGCAAGCAATTCTATTTCAACAACATCATCAAACAGACGACGACCATTTGGGAAACCACAGGCATCGCCACCAAAGAGGCCCAGGCGGCTGGGCGTTGGTGAGCAGAGATCACCCTTGATGTTGGTGTTAATACGAATCATATCAGCAGGGACAACATTGGCCGGGCGATTGACGTTAAAGCCCGGTTGAAGCAGTGCTGGCCCTTTTTTCGTCTGAATCATAAATTCGTCGGCCAAGACCATCCCTGTTAGAAAGATATCGAAAATGTCGCCGCGACCAGAGCGCACCGTACCGGTAATGAACTCGGTACGACAGTTGCCATCGCTATCACCTGGTAGAGGGACACCATACTGGTTACAGAGCAAGTTGCCCAATTCTGGATCTTCCACACTTTTCTGCAAAATCGGCCCAATGTTTGGATCTATGTAGATGGTCACATCCTGCTCTGGTTTGAGCGTGTTGAATGCATCTTTGAGTGCGTAGGGCAAGACAACTTCATTCGTCAGCGGCATCCCAAGGCGCGATACCTGCACTGGCTCGCCACTATGTGTTTGGGTTCCTAGTTTCGCCAGACCCTCGAGAACGCGCATCGAAGGACGTCTTGCTGTGGCCCAAACACCCAATACAGGGTCATCCCCGTGAACCAGGCGTTCGATGGGCAGTTCAATCACCAGACTCAGTAGATCCAAATTTGGCGTTTTTGGCTATTTTCAGTCGAGATTGCAGGGATTTTGGAGTCATTTATTCAGATTTCGGTTACAGAAAACAACCTATTTCATATCTGAAAATCGCCCAAATCTAACGCAAAAACTAGATATCGACCGGCAAATTTGTATTTATGTCAACTGTTTAGCCAGAATTCTCTCTCAAAACCTGAAATTTGGATCTACTGAGACTATGGTTGTTGAAACCAGCAACTGAGTCGAGTGGGGTGTTGTTCCCAATCGCATACCCGACGGGTGGCTGTTGGCCACGCAACGTGATCTGATCAAAAACTTGCAGATCAACCCAGAATGCATCATCTGTCTGTCCAGCGAAGATCATAATCTCATCATCACCCTCCTCCACATCATAGAAAAAATTGTCCTGGAGGGAGACATAGTCGGGTGCCTCTTTGCTGCCTATGTTGACCGGTGGGGCAAGCACATTGTCCAGGAGAACTTTTCTGCCACTGACCGTGACTTCGGCCACACTATATCGCTGTTGGCGATTCCAGTTTGTTCCGTCTGGGCCGATGGGGCCATTGTTATAGAGAAATGTCAGACCATTTTTGACTTCGGTTTTGCTTTGCAACGTGTAGGTGTAGTCCGCTATGGCATCACCGTTGTTGTCGACATGAATATCGTATAAGACATTATCATCCCATTCGAAATAATTCGGTCCACCCTCTGGGCTTTCGAAGGGAATCCAGCTGCCAATCAGCACGATGTTGTCCGGGTTTCGTGGGGAAATAAAGACGTAAACGTCTGTGTTGTCCGCATATGGATCTTTTGAAATCAAGGGTGCTTCACGGTGGCTGGAAGCATCTACTCCTGATTGGTGGGCAACCAACGCAGTTGTCATGAGAAGGCCAAGGATGAGCAGGGTACGTATAAGTGCGTCTGTTTGTGTCCGCAGTGATGTAAATATTCCTATTTGCATTTCGATCTCCAATTTGAAAAGAAAACGGATAAAATCCTGAAAAATCCAATCAATCCGTGTCCAAATACTTTTTCATGTTTGCTTACAACCTCAAAGGCACCACCTCCTTTGGTGGAAAATTTGGGCTCAATTGAGTTTTGCTTAGCTAGACTTTGTAAGTTTTAAGCACCATAAAAAGTTAATAACAGACAGCAGAAAGTAAGGTGTTCACCTGAGAGGGAGAGAATAAACGAAGATCAGGTGAAAAGTGAGATGTCTGGAAAACTTTACTTTCTGGTAAAGGCTTGAGTGACAAAGGGCAAACCGAAAGGGGCGGAAAAAAGAATCCACCCTGAAAAAACGGGATAAAATGTAAAAATAGTGCTCGGCTAGTTTAAGCAGCGGCATTGAGGCGGCGATGAGCGAGAACGCCTTTAGGTAAATGGTGTGAAACCGAGGCCTTTTTCCGAAAGTCAGGGTCGAGTTGGTCGGGAGTTGGAAAAAGAGCACTCGAGAGAACGCGCGCAGCCTGCCGGGAGTGGCTTGAGGCTCTCGATCCCAGTAGCCAGTCGGTATGGGAGGAAGAGAAGCGGCTAAATGGGAAAGAAGATTGCCAGCCAGCAGCCCCAGTTCAGGTAAGCGGAAGCAAGCCTCATCGGCATGAACAAATTGACGATGTAAGCCAATCATCTGCTTGGAAGCCAAGGGGGGATGTTCAACAGGCCAGCGCTCCAGAGAGAAAAGATAAATGGTTTCAGCTTGTAAAGCCATGACGGTCGCCAGAACCAAAGGTGTGTGATAAGCAGGATCCTGAAAGACGTAAATCGAATAGGTGCGGTTGGCTGTATCCACCTTGGTTGTCCTGGGGACGAGATTGTGCCATGCTTGATAGCGAATCAGGCGACCACTATAGACAAATTGACCAAACGAGTCTGGAGTTGTGGCCTCGAGTCGCTTTCCCCTATAGCATCGAGAGAGCGGACGCACAATATCACCATATTCGGGTGGTCTGCCTTTTTTCCTTACGTTCGGGTAACTCATTGCGGCGCGCTGTGCAGTTAATCGCTTCCCGAAGGACAAATCGGTCGACGTCGCTTTCTAGCATTTCTCTGATTGTAAACCCGGCATCGACCACCGCCACTTCGTCTGACTCCAGTGATTTCTTCGTCTCTGTCAGCAGCTTTTTCCGAAACTCACTTTCCTTTGTTCCAACCGTGCATCTCATGATTGCCTTGAGCAGTGGCACTCGCTTCCCGCCTATCTCCCCCCGAGCTTATCATCACTCCAAAGATGAGCGCGGGCAATGCCCGACGAGCCGTTGAGTTATAGAGTCGGTTCACTTTCCCTTGCAGCTTCGGTCGCCAGAACCCTGTGATATCTATGCTTTTCACTCGGTATCCTTCTAACTTTTTTGCCTCCCATTCCCCTTTCCACTCCACTTCTTCTTGCCACGATGAGCAGGCTTGCAATATCCCATGATCCATATCGAAAGCTCCACCAGCTTCGCCGGGCTCCTCATCTTCAAACCGCTTTCACTCAATCCACTATGGATTGCTCCTCGACTTTTCAGAAACGACCCATTCATCATCGCCCACATCAGACGCATTACATTTACGTTTGTTCCCACCGGCGTTACTTGCAATACATTCATCAGTACTGCTATAGTTATTTCTGGCGCGGTTAGCATTCCTTCCTCCTTTTTGGGTTCTCTACCTTTAGGATGAAACGCTAACCGCTTTTTGTCACATTTCTCACCTCATCTCTTTTCTTTTACCAGAAAGTAAAGTATACGCGACCTTACCAAATTTCTGATGCTTACTATCCTTTTTATGACGCGTCTTTCCGACACAAACCTCCACGATGTTCTGTCGGTCTCTTGCGCTTTTTACTACACGTTTCGCTGTCGGTTAAAACCTCCACGATGTTCTGTCGGTTAGCAAGTAGAACTATAGGAAAAACCATGTTTTCATACAGAGCTCAGTTTAGTGGCGAACGATCATTGCTTCTCGCTTGGGTCCAACGCCAAGCCAGGTTATCGGTGTCTCAATCAATTCCTCAATCCTATTGACGTAGGCTTTCGCAGCATCGGGCAAGTCAGACCATGTACGAATCGTGCTGATGTCACACTCCCACCCAGCCACTTCTTCGAATTCTGGTTTGGCACTGTCAAGTTTGGCGGTGGTTGGAAAATGTTGTGTGACCGATTCATCAATCTCATACCCAATACAGATCGGAATTCGGTTTAGATATCCTAAAATATCCAAATTGGTTAGGGCAACAGCGGTCGCTCCTTGCACTTGACAGCCATAGCGAGTTGCAACGGCATCGAACCAGCCGACGCACCGCGCACGTCCTGTCGTTGCTCCATACTCGCCAGCATCTCCGCCTAAACGTCTGAGCGTGTCGCCGTCTTCTCCACTCAATCGCGTCACAAATGGCCCTGCGCCCACGCAGCTGCTATATGCTTTGGTGATGCCCACGATCTGCTCAATCCGATAAGGTGGAATACCAGCACCAACTGCGGCAAAGCCAGCCAGTGGCGACGAAGAGGTAGAATAGGGGTAAATACCATGATCCGGGTCGCGCAGCGCACCAAGCTGTCCTTCTAATAGAATTTGCTTGTCTGCCGCAACTGCCTGTTGCAAAAGAGAGAATGTATCGCACACGTAGGGCACAATCTTTTCGGCGTCCGGCATAAGCGCAGCGATGATCTCATCAACCGTGGGCTGCTGTCGCCGATAGAGATGGTTAAACAGAACAGCTTTGGTTTCGCACAACCTCTCGATTTTCGTGACAAGCTGCTCCTCGTCATAAAGGTCAGCCACTTGAACGCCCAGCTTGAGAAATTTATCAGCGTAAAAAGGGGCAATCCCCTGCTTGGTTGAACCAAATTGCTCTGCGCCGAGTCGTTCTTCTTCATAGGAATCCAATAGAAGATGTATGGGCAAAAGAACTTGCGCTCGATCTGAAATGCGTAGATCGGGTTGTGGTACGCCACGCGAGATCAATTGCTCCAATTCATCCAGTAAAACTCGCATGTTGAGCGCAACTCCATGTCCTAAGATATTTGTGACATGAGGATAAAAGACGCCCGAAGGGAGCAGATGAAGAGCAAACTTGCCATAATCATTAATGATCGTATGCCCCGCATTGGCCCCGCCCTGAAAACGCACTACATAGTCAGCCTTCTCTGCAAAATAATCAGTACACTTCCCCTTGCCTTCATCACCCCATTGGGTCCCGACAATCGCTCTTACCGGCATCATTGTCTCCTTTTCATTTGCCGTTAGTTGTCAGCTATTAGCCGTTAGCTATCAGCTATCATCCACCTGTCATCAACTATCAATCACCAACCACTAATCTCCCATCCGCCCTGTATGCCTGTCGAAATGTAAAACCATACGGCGACGGACCCCGATCATGTAGATATTCCAAACGGGCGGCACCCTCACCAAATGAAGGCACATAATCGTCGGCAATCCACCACGCAACGTAGCCAGGCCAGTCTCCTTTGATCAACCAATCATGACGTTGTCGTAAGGCTTGGTTGTGACGCCCTTGATAGGTGAATGCAAAGACAGACTCGAGATCTTGCCAAATGGAGAACGTCACGAGGGCATCAAAGTGTTTTGTACGGTTGAAAAAGCGAGGTCTTATTTTCAACTTTTTTGTATCAAGGATAGGCTCAATATAACCGGGTGTATGAATTGCATCATCAAACACGAGTGGAATCTGGTGCTGAAGTTGACCAAATTCTGTGGTCATTTCGTTGGGGTGACGCAGAATACCGAATGTGTAAAATGCAAGTCGGGACATTGGGGGCTCCTCGTAGTGTTGTGCCATTTTTTGACTTTAACCAACTGCATGATTATAGTACGCTGGCGCTGCTTGTAAGTCAATCTAATCATTCTAATTGTAATCATTAGGAAACCTAATGGAGTTGCATCAATTGCGCAGTTTTATCACGATTGTTCGGCAGGGTAGTTTTACAAAGGCAGCAGACAAGCTTTTTGTGACGCAATCTGCCTTGAGTCAACAGATCAAAGCGTTAGAACAAAAGCTAGGTGTTTCCTTATTTGAACATCCCAGAAGACGCATTTATTTGACACAGGCGGGTGAAATTCTGCGTTCACGTGCAGAAAAAATGTTGCGCTTGGAAGCAGAAGTACAGGAAGAACTCGATGGTTTAGCGGGATTAACACGCGGACGCCTGCGTATTGGGACAAGTGATACGACGTGTCTTTATCTGTTGCCAACCGTTGTGCGACAATTTCGCCATACTTATCCATCAATTGAGATCCATCTGACCAACCGACCGTCGTCGGAAGTAGTCGCTGCGCTCCAAGATGGTGAGATTGAATTTGGCATTGTTACCTTGCCACCGAATAGTGTCAGTCAGAGAGATGATGGGCAACGTTTGGCTTCACTAAATTCTGACCGGCCAATGCGGGGCACAATTTTCCTAGATAGACACAAAGTCGATCTGGATGTGCAACATCTCTTCTGGCGAGAAGATATTCTCATCACACCACCTAATCATCCTCTAACTCAGCAACCCATTGTTACAGTACAAAATCTTGTCGATTATCCACTCCTGCTGTTAGAACGAGGGAGCAGCAGCCGTGCCTTTCTCGATCAACTATTTGATGCGGCAGCCGTTGTCCCGCGCATCATTGATTTGGGCAGTATCGAAGTGATTAAGCGATATGTCGAAATTGACCTTGGCATCTCTATCATTCCACGTTTAGCAGTCGAAGAGGAGGTTCAGGCCAATCAGCTACAAGCCACAACCTTGGCATGGCTTCCAGAGCGAGAGGTTGGGTGGGTGCAACGACATGGCGCAGAATTATCGCCGGCAGGAAGAGAATTTCATCGGATGCTGATCAAATCTGTTGAGAACGACAGCGCGTCTCAAAGCGCGTAGTCAGCTTTCTTTTATTCCGATTGAAACCGGCAGGCCGATGCGAGCTGGGTCAGAAAGTGGTCAAGTCGGTCTTGCGTCAGTGCAGTTCAGGCGTCTGAACAAGTAGGTGACAGTCACTAGGATCATGCTATTCGGATCAAGTAGCTCGTGAAAGGAATGGATCAGTGCCGGTTGAGTAGCCCGAAGGGCGTATCGAAACCAAATGGGTCGACCCGCAAACGCTGGTTTCGATACCGCTTCGCGACTCAACCGGCGTTTGCTCACCCATTTTGTCGGGTCGTTACCCGATACCGATGAGAGAATCTTCACGTTCAACTGGGCAGGTCAGTCACAAGCACGGCTCGCTTTGTGCGAAAGTGACTGTCACCTTCGGGTTCGTCGCAGGCCTGTTTCTTTGGAGGCCAATGCCAATGTTCAGACTTTGTGGTACACACTCTTCAGAAGATGGATTAAGGATATGTGGCTCTTTGGGAATGTCCGTGGTCCGTGACCAAAATCAAGACGAGCGCCGGTTGAGTAGCGAAGCGTATCGAAACCAAAGCGGGTTTACCACGGAAGATCCCAATGAGCCGGATACGTTATTCTCTCTTTGTAATCTTGCAGATCTACTCTAACTCTGTATATACTTATTTGGGTCTTGTGAAGAGACGTTGCTTTGCAGCAGTGATCGGTCTGGCAAACCAGGAGTTGTGAGCAATTGAATGAGTGGGCAGGCTTGATCAATCTGTAATCTTGCTTGTCAAGTGGGGTGGAACCGTCCTAGTAAATCTTTTCGTAAATAGCACAGCAGTTTGTTTCATCGATCCTCTCTGAGAAACTGCATGAAAGCCTTATGTGAACTTCTGCTGGCATTTACTAGGTTTCTCTGGGACCCCCACAGCAATTGGTTGTGGTTCATTTTCATCTGAGGTGCGTACCCTAGATTGGGACACGCTGCTTCATTTGAAGGATGAGCCTTGGTGATGATCAATGGTTGTGGAGCGAAAGGAGAATCCACTATGTCAACACAACCCTCTACTACTGCGCATTCCACGCAGGACGCAGCCGATCCACACAAGGGCGTGCAGCTTGAAACAATTGTTTCCCTCGCCAAACGTCGCGGATTTGTTTTCCCTACTTCCGAAATCTACGGTGGTTTGGCCAACTCTTACGATTATGGTCCCTTGGGGGCTGAGCTTCTCAAAAATATCCGTGATGTCTGGTGGCGCGAGTTTGTGACCAAGCGCGAAGACATGATCGGGCTCGATACTTCCATCATGCTACACCCGCAGACATGGGTGGCATCTGGTCATGTAGCATCCTTTACTGATCCTCTCGTCGAAGATAAAGAGACACACAAGCGCTATCGCGCCGATCATCTCATCGAGCAGTGGATTGCCCAACAAAACAGTGGATTTGATGATGTCGTTGTGGATGGCATGCCGGTTGCTGAGATGGCGCGCTTTATCAGTGAACACAACGTCCTGAGTCCCGACAGCAACCTGATTACGGAACCCAAGGAGTTTAATATTCTCTTCGAAACTGGCATTGGCTCAGTCGAGGGTGAAAAGTCCACAGTCTATTTACGGGGTGAAACAGCACAAGGTATTTTTACAAATTTCAAGCAAGTGCTCAACTCTAGCCGTGTAAAATTGCCATTTGGGATTGGCCAAATTGGCAAAAGCTTCCGCAATGAGATTACAACTGGGCAATTTGTTTTCCGCACCTTAGAGTTCGAATTGGCAGAGCTTGAGTATTTCTTCGACCCGAACGAATCGTCTTGGCATGAAGTCTTTGAGGGGTGGCAGGATGCGATGTGGCGCTTTGTAACCCATACTCTAGGCGTTCATCAAGAGAACCTCCGTTGGCGTCAACACAACGACAACGAACGAAGCCACTATAGTCAAGATACCTACGATCTGGAATATCGATTCCCCTTTGGCTGGAAGGAGCTGTGGGGAATCGCCTATCGTACCAACTATGATTTGCGCCAACACATCGAACACTCAGGCGAAAAGCTAGAATATCTGGATTCCGGGACCGGTCAACGCATTGTGCCACACGTTATTGAACCAGCCGTTGGGATCAACCGCCTCTTTCTCATGATGTTAATAGATGCTTATTGGGAGGACACAGAACGCAAACGCACGGTTCTGAAGCTCAAGCCCAATATGGCACCCTATTGCGCAGCCGTTTTCCCGCTCGTACGCAACAAACCCGAGTTAACTGAAAAAGCGCGGGCCATCTTCAATGACCTATTGGATGAGATGCCTGTCGTTTGGGACAGTCGAGGCAATATTGGTAAGCGCTATCTCTATCAAGACGAGATTGGAACCCCATTTTGCATCACGGTCGATTACGAAACGTTGGATACACAGAGCGTGACCGTACGCGATCGTGACACTGCAGCACAAGAGCGAATCGATATCGCACAATTAGCGCCCTATTTACGCGATAAGTTAAAGAGGTAAAAACAGGGATTGGAGATCAGCAATAGACATTATAGGGATTGAAATTAGGACACGGATTTTTCGGATAAACACGGATCATCCAGAATCAATCCGTGAAATCTGTGTTTAACCGTGTCCCACATTCTTAATCCTTATAACCTCTCATCAGCTGGTCCCAATCTTCAATCCCCAATCTCCAATTCCTATCATGTTAAAACCAACCATACGTCCTCAATCACCCAATTTTTCATCTGGACCTTGTGCGAAACGTCCCGGGTGGTCTGTCGATGTCTTACGAGACGCGCTGGTTGGACGGTCGCATCGTTCAAAGCCAGGCAAAGAGGCCCTGAATGATGTCATTGTCCGCAGCAAGCAGATTTTGGGCATTCCAGAGTCCTACTTGTGCGGGGTGGTTCCGGCATCGGATACAGGTGCAATCGAGATGGCGCTCTGGTCCCTACTCGGTGAGCGTGGTGTCGACCTGTTGGCCTGGGAAAGCTTTGGTAAGAGCTGGGTCGCTGACGCACAGAAACAGCTTGGGTTGACCGACTACCGATCATTTATTTCTGACTATGGCCTGTTGCCAGATCTATCACAGGTAAATTGTGACCGAGATGTTGTGTTTCCTTGGAACGGAACGACATCGGGCGTGAAAATACCAAATGGTGATTGGATTCCAGATGATCGAGCTGGGCTAACGATTTGTGATGCAACATCGGCCGTTTTTGCGATGGATCTACCCTGGAACAAATTGGATGTCGTCACTTGGTCCTGGCAAAAAGTTATGGGAGGCGAAGCCGCACATGGAATGTTGGTCCTCAGTCCACGAGCTGTCGAACGGTTGGAAAGCTACACGCCTCCTTGGCCTCTTCCCAAGATATTTCAATTGACCAAGGGGGAACGGATCAATATGGGTATATTCGAAGGGTCAACCATCAATACCCCTTCGATGCTTTGTGTCGCTGACGCGCTTGACGGTTTAATGTGGGCTGAACGCATTGGTGGACAACGGGAACTTCAACGTCGTTCAGAGGCAAACCTGTCTGTCATCGAGCAGTGGGTGAACGAGACGCCCTGGGTTGATTTCTTACCGTCTGCTCCAGAAATACGATCTTGTACCTCCATCTGCTTAAAAATCGTTGATCCAACCTATCTAGCGCTCCCCATAGAGAAACAGGCAGCGTTTGCAAAACAAATATCCACATTGCTTGACGATGAAGGAGTTGCTTATGACATTGCTTCTTACCGTGATGCACCGCCGGGTCTTCGCGTTTGGGGCGGTGCGACTGTGGAAACAGAGGATATTGAGGCACTTCTTCCCTGGCTTGATTGGGCCTATGATGTAGTCAAGGAGTCAATGTGATTGACTTAAACTTCTCTGGGTACCATCCTTTCTTCTGCTCTGGTTCTGACCAACACCTCATCTGAACCCCTACGGCATTGATCTCGGCGAGATTTATACCGCACTAGCTCATAAACTTAACTCGATAGTTGTATTTTGAGCAGGTGCCAGATTTGACAAAGTCAAATTAAGCAGAGCAGACCTGCCGTTTGGCGAAAAGGGTAGCGAAGACCTCCGCAATCTCCCGTCCGTCATTCAAGGCATCATGAGCCGTCAAGATGAGATCTTGAATCAGTGACTGAGTTTGCTGCTGGGTAGCCTCACCAAGGGATTTGCTGGGCGAGAATTGAGTTTTAGCCAATGATGGTCCCAAACAATCAAGGTGCAAGAGAGAATAAGCCACGAAGACCAGAGACCAATGTTTTTGAAAGGCGTGGGCAGTTCGCATGCAATATTCATCAAGACCAAGCAGTTGTTTACCATCCTGATAAACCGTCTCGATAGGCCAACGAAGCAGGTAAATCGAGAGAATGCGTTTGGCATTACAGTCGGTGCGATTGGTCACTAAAACGGCATAATTGTCTTGCAATTCAGGATTATCAAAACTAATCACGATGCGTACCTTGCCGATAGAAGGGATACGCACAGTCATGGTAAAGGTGTAGTAAGTACGACCATCAATGGTGACAGGCTTGTAGGCATTCTGGGGGATGTAGGGGACCAACTCTTTGACTTTAATATGTGGCCCCTCGGGCTGGTTCAGAAATAGGTTGACAAAGAAGAGAGTACGTTAACAAGAGAATAGGTTAGAGAAAGAGGCTCCTGTTCAGGCAAAATAAGGGTGTTCAGACCAAAATAGCCAAAAAGGAGCCTCTAAATGTCAGAGTATCGAACAGACCCCCTATCATTGTCAACCCGAATCGATCTTGCGTTGGAAATGCTCAACCCGAATCGAGAGTGGGGGAGAGTGAGCGAACTGTCAACGGCGTACAATGTGTCTCGAACGTGGCTCTATAAGTTGAGAGAGCGGTGAAGCGGCGCTGAAAGCGATCTTGTCGCCAGTGAGTCCAGGACCGCAGCCGAAAAGCCATGTGATCGAAGTGGATGAGACGTTCATCCGACGAACCATAACGGTGTTGCCGATGCTGCGAGGAAGCGTACGAGATATCCAAAGGGGGTTGGGGTTGCTGCTAGGTGTGGAGCGGTCGGTGGGATTCATCCAAGGGACGCTGGCGGAAGTTGGAGAACTGGCATCGGCGTACAATGAGAGCATGGTGCCGACGCTGCCGGTGTTGGGGGAAGCGGATGAAATTTTCTGTGGCGACCAACCGTGCCTGACGGTGGTGGACGGAGCATCGTTTGCGCTGTTGAATATCTCAGCAGCCGATGCCCGAGATGAAACAACATGGGGGTTGAAGTTTCTCGAATTGCTCGAGCGAGGCATCACCTTTGATGACTTGGTGACCGATGGGGCTTTGGGCATTCAGGCAGGAGCCAAGGCAGCGGGGATGAATGCGCCACACCCTATGACCTCTTTCACCAAATGCAGAATGGCACCAAAATCACCCAACGTCTGAGAGAGAAATGGACCAGGCCATGACCGACCGTGACGTAGCTTGGCAAGGTTGGACGAGCAGACTGCTCCTGCACGTCGCCCTGGGCGACCACGCAAATGCACAGTGACTCTCGAGGTTGCCGACCAAACGGTGCTGACAGCAGTTGACTTGCACGAGAACTGGACATGGCTTCTCCGAACGGTCCGTCAGGCACTGGAGCCGATTTCACCGACCGGGCAGCTTGTCAACACAGATGCCGCGCAACAAACCATTCTGGCTGCCACCCAACTTATGATGGAGATGAACCGCGATGAAATTGCACACTTTGCCACCCAACTGCAGCAGAATCTACCTACATTGCTGGCTCCCTCCGTCGCCTGGAACTATCCCTGGCTCCCTCCGCCAGAACCTCTCACCTGAGTACGAAGCCTTCATCACACACCTCTGGACTTATCGCCATGACCATCAACTTCCCATTGAACAGCTTTTCCTCCCTCATTGCAGCCTATGGCTCTTGCCTTCTGGCATGCACTGGATCGCTTCCATCGGGCTTCTTCTCTAGCTGAATCCTTTCATGCTTGGCTCAGGCCCTTTCTTGCAATCCATCGCTCTTTGCCCGATTGGTTGGCCGCTCTTTTACAGCTCTTTTGGAATCATCGCACCTTCTCACGTGGCAAACGCTCCGGTCACTCACCCTTAGAACTGGCTACCGATTCCTATGTCCCTTCTTTGGCTGACGCCCTTGATGCCATTCTTCAGCCTCAACAGCAACTGGCTCTTTAACCTATTCTCTTTTTAACGTGCCCATTTCAATTTTGTAAACCTAACTCATCCCTTGTTTTGAACCTGCCCGGCCCCTCGAAAGTTATCGGCTGACCATCTTCATCCCGCAAACGAAAACTATTTGTCTCCAGATTGCGATTGCACTTCAAGATGCTGATCCAATCTTTATTCAGACGATCGAGTACAGCTAGAAAATCTGGAGCGAGATACCAACCATCGAAGAGAGCCCAACCAAAGATAAGGGTTCGTTCAACAGCTTTTTCAACCAGTTCACTGGCAATGGTTATCTTGGTCTTAAACGCTTCGTCTCGCTCTCGAAAGGCGGGGTCAGTTAATAGGTGGCTATCCACTCGTTTATGAAAAGCGGTTCGTTCTTTCTTTTTCTTGGGAATCTCGGTCACTGGGAAATGTTTTTCCACAAATGCTTCCCAGTCGGTAAACTCTTCGTACCGTCGGTAGATACTTGCATCGACCGGAAAACGGATAGCGCCACTGACATAGTGACTTGTGACTAAGTTATGAGCCAGTGGATGCTGACCATTGCTATGATTGTAGTGGGTGTCGATATACTCGAACAGACTTCCCACATGTTCACATAGTGTATCGTCAATCGCTAATACCGATTCTGACTCTGAACGTTGGTATTGTGCTGTCTCTGACTATACGCTCATCATTGAGTTTTTCGGCTCGCCAAGGAGCTTCACTCAGATACCGTGATACATTCGTCTTATCTGCACTATCTAGAATGCAACGGGCAATATTTGCCATGCTTTTGTTGTCCAAGACCATCAGACCCGTCAGATAGTTTTCAAAGTGGCGAAACTGTTTACGATTGGCAAATACTGAACGAAAGGTTTCGCTATGCTCCTTGACCAGTGGCGCTACATTTACTATCGGCAATTGCATCTTGATGGCTCCTTTTCTGCACTTTTTTCTTGATGCAATCTATTGAGATGACTTTTGTCTCTTTTGTCAAAATTGGAAAACCTTCATTTCACAACTATCGAGAACTTAAAATAAATTCGCCTAGTCTACCCGACTGAAAACGGTCAAATTTATTTTAAGTCTAGGCAGTACTCAGGATACACCAATTCCGCGTGTAGTGATGCTAGATTATGAATGGTGATTCATATCTCTTTCAAAATCGCTTCTCCAATTGCCAGACCCGACAACAGAGCTCCCTCAATTCTTGCGTGGCAAAAGGCATCTCCACCAAAATAGAGGGGGGGTAAGTCGGCAGCTTTGAGATAACGTTCTGGGTGTAAGATTTCCGGTTGAGCAAAAGGCCAACGGAGCAACCGCGAACTACGGATAATCGTATCTGGTTCCAGATAGTCCATCATGGCTTTTTGGATCGGGGCGAGCGCAGCTTCGTCTGATTTATCATAATTCAGACGGCTGTATTCGGGAATCGTATGTACAGTAATTGTTGTCGCATCTGGAGAGACACCCTTTCGCTGGTTATCCGAAATCCAACCGATGATACCACCTGGGCGTGGAATTGCACCTGGCTCAGGCAGATTGGCTCGACCATTCACCCAAAAAAGACCGCAGAGGCAAGGTGCATAGGTGACTCGAGAGAGGGCGTTATGGTCGTCTGAATTTAGAAGCGTACCTCCTGCCTTCAGCAAATTCAGAGACTCTGGAACGGGTGGTGTAACGGCACAGATGCGACTCGTATATACATTGCCGACTTGATCAATAGCTTGCCATCCATCATCAATTGTTCGGAGCGAGTGTAGAAATCCCCCTGTTTGAAGCGAGATATTTTCACGAGCTAAGGATGTCGCCAGATAACGCGGTAGTGCATTGAACCCATGTCGTACGGCAAAGCGAGGATATCCGTCAGGCTCGATAATTCTTTGACCATCAGGGGTATTGCCACGGGACCAGCCGTCTGACCACTTGAAGACGATATCGTCAATAAGCCACTGATCCACCAATTTTTGAAATTTTGGATCACGCACAGTAAAAAACTGAGCACCTGTGTCTGCCTGACCTGGACCGATCGACTCTGTTGCGAGTCGGCCGCCCACGGTTGAATTTTTCTCCAGAATAGCAATCTGGAGATTGGTCTGCGCCAATGTCGAGGCAATGATTAGACCACTTAGTCCTGCACCAACAATTAGGATATCAATTGTAGCTTGGTTCATGCGTTATCTTTCCGAGCAAGGAGTAGATTCAATTTTTATGCGTTGTTCAACACAAGTCCAGAGGTTCGGGGGCGAGAGATTTGGAATCTTGAGGATAACTATACACCATACGATCGTTTTGTTCAGTATACAATGTTATATTTTATGTTATATTGACGATTAATCGATAAAATCCATACAAACACACGCAATAAAATAATGAGGCCCATCTATGGAAAAGGCCTTTCTTCTAGAAAGTATGCGAATAAGCGATTGAACTGTCGAAATCTCAGGAGGTTGCACACTTTCGACTGATGAGCGAATAATGAAAATAGGGTTCGCTTATCTAGAGGCTTCATCGTAGCATTGAATACCCTGGGGCAATATTTTTGGTATAAAGTCAAAATATTTGATTTATATGCTTGACACACATGTGTTTGTTTGATACAATCAGCAAATATGGAGTTCAATTATGAGAAAAGTGCTTGAACATTGTCCGAATTGTGGCGGAGACTTCGAGATCACTCGGTTAAACTGTACAGTGTGTGAAACTGTTGTCCTCAGTCGCTACGAACCCTGTCGTTTCTGTAAATTGTCACCCGAGAGTCTGAAATTTCTTGAATCGTTTGTTCTTTACTTTCTGGTAAAGGCTTGAGTGACAAAGGGCAAACCGAAAGGGGCGGAAAAAAGAATCCACCCTGAAAAAACGGGATAAAATGTAAAAATAGTGCTCGGCTAGTTTAAGCAGCGGCATTGAGGCGGCGATGAGCGAGAACGCCTTTAGGGAAATGGTGTGAAACCGAGGCCTTTTTCCGAAAGTCAGGGTCGAGTTGGTCAGGAGTTGGAAAAAGAGCACTCGAGAGAACACGGCGCAGCCTGCCGGGAGTGGATTGAGGCTCTCGATCCCAGTAGCCAGTCGGTATGGGAGGAAGAGAAGCGGCTAAATGGGAAAGAAGATTGCCAGCAAGCAGCCCCAGTTCAGGTAAGCGGAAACAAGCCTCATCGGCATGAACAAATTGACGATGTAAGCCAATCATCTGCTTGGAAGCCAAGGGGGGAGGTTCAACAGGCCAGCGTTCCAGGTAGACAAGATAAATGGTTTCAGGCTGCAAAGTCATAACGGTCGCCAAAACCAAAGGTGTGTTGTAGGCCGGATCCTGAATGACGTAAATCGAGTAGGTACGGTTGGCTGTATCCACCTTGGTTGTTCTGGGGACGAGATTGTGCCATGCTTGATAGCAAATCAGGCGACCACTATAGAGAAAGCGACCAGACGAGTCCGGAGTTGTAGCCTCGAGTCGCTTTCCCTTATAGCTGCGAGAGAGCGGACGCACAATATCACCATATTCAGGTGGTCTGCCTTTTTTCTTTGCGTTTGGGGAACTCATTGCGGCGCGCTGTGCAGTTAATCGCTTCCCGCAGGACAAATCGGTCGATGCCGCTTTCTAGCATTTCTCTGATTGTAAACCCGGCATCGACCACCGCCACTTCGTCTGACTCCAGTGATTTCTTCGTCTCTGTCAGCAGCTTTTTCCGAAACTCACTTTCCTTTGTTCCAACCGTGCATCTCATGATTGCCTTGAGCAGTGGCACTCGCTTCCCGCCTATCTCCCCCCGAGCTTATCATCACTCCAAAGATGAGCGCGGGCAATGCCCGACGAGCCGTTGAGTTATAGAGTCGGTTCACTTTCCCTTGCAGCTTCGGTCGCCAGAACCCTGTGATATCTATGCTTTTCACTCGGTACCCTTCTAACTTTTTTGCCTCCCATTCCCCTTTCCACTCCACTTCTTCTTGCCACGACCCCAGCAGACTTGTGATATCCCATGATCCATATCGAAAGCTCCACCAGCTTCGCCGGAGCTCCTCATCTTCAAACCCGCTTTCTTTCAATGCGCTATGGATTGCTCCTCGACTTTTCAGAAACGACCCATTCAGCATTGCCCACATCAGACGCATTACATTTACGTTTGTTCCCATCGGCGTTACTTGCAATACATTCATCAGTACTGCTATAGTTATTTCTGGCGCGGTTAGCATTCCTTCCTCCTTTTTGGGTTCTCTACCTTTAGGATGAACTGCTAACCGCTTTTTGTCACATTTCTCACCTCATCTCTTTTCTTTTACCAGAAAGTAAAGTTGTCAAGAATCGCGGCAACGTCAAAGAAATGGAGCGGGAATTGGGGATATCATATTGGACGATTCGCAGTCGGCTCAATCACCTCATTACAGATCTGGGATTCGAAGCAGAAGCAAAGTCGGATACAGAACTCAAAGATCAACGCAGGGATATCTTGGAGCAAGTTGATCAAGGCGAACTAAGCGCCGCGGATGCCGCTGAATTGCTTTCCCAATTGCAGTAATTTGCCTACAATATAGATTACCCGGATTTAAGGAGAAACCCTCTCATGAATGACGAACGAGTCAAGATTCTTAATATGTTACAGGACGGAAAAATCACTGTGGAGGAGGCTTCTACTTTGCTTGAAGCAATTGGCGGCTCAGACCGTAATAGGGAGATGGAAACGAACAGCCATCCTGAGCCTGTTATGGAAAAAGTGGTCCATGAACCTGTCGTTCCATCATTTGTAAAAGCGCCATCCGCTCCGATGCCTTCCATGCCGCCAATGCCTTCCATGCCGCCGATGCCTCCAGCACCAGGTACGATAGAGATTCCTCCTCATAATGCAAATCTGGATGGTAAAAATCTACGTGGCGCGACGCTTCATGAAGCTAATTTATCAGGAGCACAGTTGGCAGGCGTCGATCTAACAGAGGCCAATCTTTGGGGGGCCGATCTCTCTGGCGCAAATCTCAGCAATGCCAATCTTGAAGGAGCAAATCTGAGTGAAGCCAATCTGGCAGGTGCACACCTCGATGAGGCAAATCTCGAAGGAGCCAATCTTTGGGGCGTCAATTTAACTGAAGCTAATTTGCACAGGGCCAATCTACAACAAACAGACCTCGGTGAAGCCAACTTAGCCAGCGCACACCTCGATGAGGCAAATCTCGAAGGGGCCAATCTTTGGGGCGTCAACTTGCAGCAAGCAACGCTACAGCGTGCAAACTGCAGTGAGATAGAACTAGGCGAAGCTATTTTATGTAATGCTCAGTTTAATGATACGAATTTAGAAAATGCTAAATTATGGGGGGTCAACCTATCAGCTGCAAATCTCCACAACGCCAACTGTCAAAATTCAGAACTAGGCGAAGCCAATCTGAGCGGTGCTCAACTGGAAGATGCTAGTCTCAGTAGATCCAAATTTGGCATTTTTGGCTATTTTCAGTCGAGATTGCAGGGATTTTGGAGTCATTTATTCAGATTTCGGTTACAGAAAACAACCTATTTCATATCTGAAAATCGCCCAAATCTAACGCAAAAACTAGATATCGACCGGCAAATTTGTATTTATGTCAACTGTTTAGCCAGAATTCTCTCTCAAAACCTGAAATTTGGATCTACTG
The DNA here is from genome assembly GCA_019217005.1 of Chloroflexi bacterium TSY. Next base: position 25,783 of record JAHBNG010000086.1, on the reverse strand, counting down.
AGTCTGGAAAATGCGAATCTCTGGGGTGCGAATCTATCGGGCAGCAATCTCCAGAGAACGAATCTGCGCAACGCCAAGCTGGGTGAAGCGACATTGAATGGTGCACAGTTGAATGATGCAGTTCTGGAGGGAGCCGATCTCTTTGGTGCTGATCTAACCGGTGTCGATCTGTCGAATGCCAGTTTCCAAGGTGCAAATCTGTCCGAAACGAAGTTGGCCGGTGCCTTATTTCCAGAACGTGTTGTCTAACGGTCACTACTGGACACTTCTGTCGAACGCGAGATTCTTCGCTAATCTTTGGGGCAGAATGAGACAAATTTTGCACAGAATCCAATTCCATTAAAGATATTGGCCATGTTACAAGATGGCAAGATTAGCGTTGATGAGGCATCGAGGTTGATTGATGCATTGGAGGTCGAAACCAGTAAAACCGCTGTGAACCATTCAATTCCACGGGCACGAGCAACGTGGGATCGATATGCGGATGATCATGAAACTGCAGATTCTAATTCGAACCCTTCGATCAGTGGGATCAATTTTGCAGGCGCAAATCTGCATGAGGTATTGTGGGATGGAGCAAATATCGAAGGTGTAGACTTCAGCGGAGCAAATCTAGATCGTACGAATTTGCGCAATGCCGATTGCCGAAATGCTAATATGAGCGGGGCCAATATGAGCAGTAGTAATTTCGAGAACGCAATTCTACCTGAAGCAGACTTGAGCGGTGCGAATCTCGGTGCGGCAAATTTTATAGGTGCCCAATTGGCTGGTGCCAATTTAAGTGGGGCAAGTTTGGATAAAGCCGATTTCCGGGATGCAGACTTACGGGATACCGATTTAAGTGGGGCAAATTTGGATGAAGCCGATTTCCGTGGCGCAGACCTACGGGGTATGAATTTCTCGGGGGCAAATATGCCCGGCTTTAGATTTCAAGAGAATGGACCAACAGAACTTGTACAAGAATAATTGCGGCATGTCACAAGGAGAGCACATTCAGTGTTATACTTTTACGACCCTGAAGGGAAATCATAACCATGAACGACGAACGCATGAAAATTCTCGAGATGTTGGAAGAGGGGAAAATCACTGTTGATGAAGCCACGAAGCTGCTAGAGGGGTTTGAGGAGACTCAGAGAGATACACAGTCAAATGGAGTAGAGCCAGACGCAAATCAATCAGCGTCGCAAGGGGCTGAATCCCGGCTCCATTCCAATGGTCACACATTACGACTGCCATTAGAGCAACTGAAGGGAACAAATCTGACTGGTGCGAATATGGCTAACGCCCAATTTGATGGAGCAAGTCTTAAGAATGCCAATCTGGAAGGCGCCAATTTTTTCAGTGCTAATTTTCAAAATGCCTACCTCCACGCCGCAAATCTAGGGCGTGGAAACTTTGAACACGCAAACTTTCAAGACACAAATTTAGAAGGGGCAAATCTGGATTGTGGCAATTTTAAACATGCCAATTTCCAGGGCGCAAATCTAACAGGAGCTAATTTAGATAAGGCTGATTTCAGTCAAGCAAACCTACAAGATGCAGATCTCACTGGTGCCAATCTGGATCATGCTGACTTCAGCGATGCAAATCTCCAAGGTCAAAGTTTGGTTGGGGTCAATTTAGAAGGCATTCGTTATCGAGACGGGTTGGTCGAAATCCCCACGTAGATGAAATCCAAATTTACTTAAATTGTTTCATCCTCCCTTTAATAGAGTATAATGGACATCAACCATCTTTCAATTTATAAGAATACTTGGTGGAACCATTATGCCAGCATCGGTCTTTTTCCAGGGTGGAACACTTGTCCTCAACGATGTTTCCCAGACCGAATCTGTTCATCCAGCCTTTCAGTGGGTCAAATCGCGGTGGCGCTGCGAAGCTTATCGCTACGGCGTAGTTGAGGCTTGGTTGCTAGAACAGAATATCCGCAATTGGGTACCACGTTGGAAAAACCTCGCTCTTTCCATCCAAGACAATCGGCAGCCGCACGATTACCAAACTGCCGCGTTGACCGCCTGGGATCAGGCTAGTCGACGCGGTAGTATTGTTTTACCGACTGGAGCTGGCAAGACATTTGTTGCCAGCCAGGCCATTCAGCTTGTTGCTCGTTCGACCGTTATCATCGCTCCAACGATTGACCTTCTTCATCAGTGGTATGCGCGTCTAAAAAACGCATTTGGAATCGATATTGGCGTCTATTATGGCGCTGAAAAGCAGATTGAGCCGATTACGGTGACAACCTATCACTCAGCGGGTGATCTCATTGCAGACGTGGGAAACCAATTCAAGCTGATCATCTTCGACGAGGTACACCATCTACCTGCGCCGAGTTGGGGGGAAACTGCTCTGATGACGCCTGCCCCTTATCGGTTGGGCCTGACTGCTACCTACCCCGATCCTCATGAACAGCAGGATGGACGTTGGCGCATCTCTGATCTTATTGGTCCGATTGTCTATCAAAAACCGATTGATGAATTAGTCGGAACGCGCTTGGCCGAATATCGGACCGAACGAATCTATGTGAATCTAACTTTGCCTGAACAACGCATCTATGATGGTTACTATGGAACGTATGCTGATTTTTTCCGTTCCCGTCGCCTCCCCCAAACGCATGGACCGAATTGGCTTTTGGAGCTCATGCGATTGAGCGCTTTTGATATCGATGCTCGTCAAGCATTTCTGGCACGTCAGCAACTGCAACGCCTGTTGGCGGGTGCCGAAGAAAAATTGTCCACGCTCGATCGTTTACTGCGTGAACATCACCAGGAGCAGATCTTAATTTTCACTGACAACAATGATGTGGTCTATCGCATTTCGCGTCGCCATCTGCTTCCCGCTTTGACCCATGAAACCAAAGCAGAAGAACGACGCCAGTTGTTAGAGGCGTTTCGGAATGGTCAGTATAAGGTACTGGTCACCTCTAAAGTGCTCAATGAAGGCGTCGATGTGCCGGAAGCAAAAGTAGCCATCGTATTGGGTGGCAGTGCTGGTGCACGTGAATATATCCAGCGTTTGGGACGTGTTTTGCGGAAAGTGGGCAATCGTGAAGCCATACTATATGAGGTTATTGTGCGCAATACAGTGGACGCAGGACGTGCGCAGCGGCGGCGTCCGCAATTGGTACGGCAAATAGCAACATCTACATCCGAAACTACGTGATATATGAATTTCTAGCAAATCTGGCGTTGAACCTATAGCCTTTCAGAAAAAGATTTTCTTGTGGTTGATGGCATTTCAGCATTTCAGCTCGTCAGCTCTCTGGCTGACGAGCTGAAATGCTGACAAGCTACTGTTTCGTGTGGAAAAGCATTATCTGAACATCTATAGAATAGGCATTTCTACATATACTCAAATTAGGAGCAATTTCATGCTCACGGGCGATCTCGTCCGCCCTCGCCTTTTGTCTCGCAATGGGACACTCCACATCCAGATGCTCAGCGCTGACAATATTCAGTGGCAGCGCACTGCATCTGATCTGATCACCCTTTTCCAACAACATCAAGGACAACAGCGCTCTCAATGGCAACGTGCCCTCGAACTCTATGAGGGCAACCGTATAGACTATATTGTCATCCGTGGTCTTGCGAAAGTCTTAACCGATGCCGCACTCTTCTCCCCTCTAGAAACGAGGGTCCCTCCGCCAGAGCTACGGCGCCTAATCTTCGAGCGTGGCCCTGTTTACATGACGCGTGATCTGATGAATCAACAGACACGCGAGGATATGCTAGACGAAGCCGCATCGATCGTTGGTTTGGATCGGAATGGAGCCGAGACCGCTTTTTATTCAGATCGCCCGGCAGAACATCTACTCACCGATCCGGGTCCAGAGTGGACGCCAGAATCGCTGATTGCTCGCTATAATCTAGAGTTGTCCCGTGCAGCCCTTTACTGGTCAGACCAAATGCGCGTCCAGGTTTATGATAGTTATAAAGATCTGTGGAAGTATATCAAGCTCTTTAAACTCATGTTCTGGGCAACCCCTTTGGACGACGGTTATCGAGTAGAGCTAGATGGCCCGATTTCGCCCTTTGTGCACCGAACAACGCGGTACGGTCGCCAGTTTGCGGCCTTTCTCCCGGCGCTGTTGCTTTGTCAACGCTGGTCGATGGAGGCGACTGTTTATCTTCCCGTGCAGAATGGTCCCCTTACTTATTGTCTAGATCATACAACGCAACTCACGACCCATTTTCGCGGCAGTGGTGAATTTGATTCTCAGCTAGAGTCGGACTTTGCGGCAGAGTTTGAGGCCAAATTTGGGAACGAGCGAGGCAAATGGCGATTGACTCGTGAAGATGAAGTGCTCCTGCTTGGAGATACAGTAATGATTCCTGATTTCACGGTCACAAACAAAAAAGATGGACGACGTGCCATCATCGAGATTATGGGATTCTGGCATCCGAACTATTTGGAACGCAAAGTCGCAAAGGTACGAGCGGCTGAACGGAGCGATTTAATCCTTTTGGTCTACGAAGGAGTTAATCTTGCCAAGGAAAAGTTGCAGGATGTGCCATCAGAGGTCTTATATTTCAAGAATAAGCCCGTCTTGAAGGATGTCATGGAAGCTATTGAGCGTGTGGCTAAACACGCGACCGATTGATGCTCCATATCTACTTAGCGACAAAACCTAAAATGGTCTCGGGCCACTTGTCTGTCACAATGAGAAATCCTCGATTCTCAAGTCGCACAATCCCCTCCCAGTTTCGAGGGGCGTCAATTAATTCGAGTTGAATGGGTGGCCTTTCGACCAATTGAATACCCGATTCTGAGTACTCCAATTCGATCAAACGTTCGACATGATCATACTGCTTATGGGTGATGCCTTGTCCATAGAGTTCAGCAATGGGATCAACATCTGGCAACAACACACCTTCATTCGGAAAATAGTAATTGATGACCCAGAATCGATTATCGGCATCTAGTGCAGTAGCATCTGTCGTGCGATATTCAATGTTTGGGAAGGAGGTTGTTTTGCTTTGCGTCAAGTGGGGTGGTTCAGAATTAGGTTTACACTTTTGATACATAGATAAAAATCTATATGAGGTCATTTTCTGCCTGAGCATGGCTCAAAGTAGAAAATATAAACATCTTTTCTCTTTGCAAAAATGTAAACCTAATTGTCCGCCTAAAATGAACCACCCCCGTCAAGTCTCCATTAAAGACATGAGCGACTGGTATCTCATTCACCGCTGCGCCATTGGCTTCATAGATCGTGAGAAGACTACCATCAGCAAACAGCAGAGTTTCGTCCGACATATTTCCGATATCAGATTGTGCCCCAATCGTTAATTGTGTAGTCGTATCAAGAGTAAGCGAAGAAAGATCGGGTGATATTGTTCCTGTGAGCAGATAGGCTCGCATTATATCGGGTGCCCATGCTTCAATCGTGACATAGACATTGTTCCCATCAAACGCGATCGCTTCATAGCCCTCAAATCCAGCAATATCCTGTCGCAGCCCAGGAGCGATGAATGGAATTTGGATTGGATCGAGTGGCTCGGTCGACTCACCACCTAAAAATGCAATAATCTCAGATTTTGGGAGCGCGAATATGTACCCATCTTCCTGAGTGGTAAAAATGTTTGGGTACTGAGGAAGCAAGACCAAATAGTCACCATACCAAGCCAGCCCCGATATCTCAGCATCGCGAATTGCAATCGGATCAGTGAGTGGGATAACGATGACAGATGCTTCTGCGGGGGCTTCCGTCGCTGACGCTCGGGTCGGTTCATCTGTAGAAACATCGATCGTTTCATCAATCCTGATGGCATCAGGGTTCAAAGGGGCACAAGCTGTCCAGAAAAGGATGAATATTGAGAAGTATGTTCGTAGCTTGCCCATATTTTGCTTTTATCCGTATGGATCAGCAGCATCTCGAAGTCCGTCGCCGAGAAAGTTGAAGGCCATAATCGAAACAAGCACGAACGCACCTGGCAGTAGCAGCCATGGTGCCCCGGCAACTGATTGTAGATTTTGGGCTTCAAAGAGAAGAATGCCCCAACTAATCGCGGGTGGACGTAAGCCTAACCCCAAGAAACTCAAAGCTGTTTCAGAAAGGATCATCGTTGGAATACTGAGGGTTAGAGCGGCGATGATGTGGCTGATAAAAGAGGGGATCATGTGGCGAAAAATGATGCGCAATTCATTGGTACCAGCAAAGCGAGCGGCCATGATGAAATCTTCCTCGCGCAAAGCCAGGAATCGACCGCGCACTTCTCGAGCTAGACCTGTCCAACCGATCAAAGAGAGAATAATCGTAATGGCAAAATAAACCTGGATCACAGACCACTCAAGCGGGACAGCCGCACCAAGGGATAACCACAGTGGAATTGTCGGCATTGAGCGCAAAAACTCAATCACCCGTTGAATGACGTTGTCCACAGCGCCACCATACAGCCCCGAGAGTCCACCGAGTAAAAGGCCCAGAAACAAACTAATTGTTACACCCACTAGACCAATTGAGAGAGAGATACGAGTGCCATACATGACTCTAGACCACATGTCCCTGCCCATACGATCCGTGCCCAGTGGATAAAAAGGAACAGGTGTATATTCAGGGTTCGCAGAGTCGACTACCTCTTCTTCTGTCTCCCCCATATCTAAACCCATCAGATGAAGGTCTGTTTCAAATAGTCCCCAAAACTTATAAGGATAGCCTTTGACGAAAAACTGCAAATAATATTTGACCGAGGTATCTTCAACATATTCTTTGGCAAACGTTTCGGGATTGCGCGTCCCTTCTATGCCATAAACAAAAGGACGGAAACCTTCAAAATGAATGCGTTGTGGCGGCACAAAGATCAGTTGATCGTACTGCTTCTGCGGGTCGTTAACGGCCATAAATTCGGCAAATGCGCCAACCAGATAAAACAGAATGACAATAACAGCGCTTACTAGAGCGACCTTGTGTTTGAGGAAGCGCCACCACATTAATTGCCATTGAGAGGCAACCGATGCTTTTTCCTCACGCCCAAATGCAGCTTCGATAAAGCTCCCTTCCTCAATGTCTTCGAGTTCTAAATCTACCCCATCTCGATCAAGGAAGGCGGTATCGGGCCTTACGCGCAGATCGGTTGAATTGTCAGTCTGAAATTCTTTTGCCATACATTATCTCCACAGCCGCAATTGATCTCAGAGCGTGTTTTTAAACAGCTACGGCAAAAGTCGGGTACAAAAAATGACCATAAGGGGTGAAATCCTAGAGCAGCCCTCTGTTTGCATGAAAAATTTGTACCCGACTTTTGCTGCTACTGTTTTAAAAGTGTCGCAGCGTGTCATTCTGAGTGAAGGAACGGAGCGAAGAATCTTCTTTTTGCACTTGGAACGTGGGATTCTCCCTTCGGAAGACTTAGGGCCCCAAAGCCTCCTCAGAATGACTTTTAAAACACGCTCTTAGCTAGGGCTATCGCGAACCTTAAAAAAGCGGTGTTATTCGGTGAAGGAGCCACCCGCAATCCCGGATTGGACCAAGAATTCTCTCTTGAGTGGATCATTGAGTGGCCCAATCCGGGATTGCTCGTCCCGTGGACATGGCCATATAGACTTGCTTGGGGCCTTGCCCGCAAAGTTCGCGATTGTCCTACGCTCTTAGCCCTGTACACGGATTCTTGGATCTGTGATTGCCAACAAAATGTCGGATATAAGCGTACCGATCAATGTCAATACGGAAAGAATTAGGACAATCGAACCAGCCAAATACATATCCTGGCTTAGCAGTGCTCGCAAGAGCAATGGACCGACAGTTGGTAAACTCAGGACGGTTGCCACAATTAAGCTGCCGGAAAATAGCTGAGGCAATGCCCACCCAACTGTACTGATAAAGGGGTTTAAAGCAATGCGCGTTGGATACTTAAGAACGACTTGAGATTCTGTCAATCCCTTGGCACGGGCCGTTTCAACATATGGTTTGTTCAGCTCATCTAATAAATTGGCTCGCATGATGCGCGTGAAGCGAGCAGTGCCGTCTGTTCCCAAAATAACCATTGGGACCCATATATGTTTGAGCATATCCCAGAATTTAGCGAAACTCCAGGGGGCCATAATATATTCGTCGGAAAAGAGACCCGTTATCTTGAGGCCAAAGTTGCTAAATGCCACCCACATGAGGACAAGCGCCAACAAAAAATTGGGGGTTCCCACTCCAATATAGGACAAAAATGTAAAAATATAGTCGAGCCACGAATACTGTCTAACCGCTGACAAAATGCCAATCGGAATTGCCAGCGTCCACGTGAACAATATCGTAAAAACCCCCAACAAGAGAGTGAGCATCAATCGCTGTCCAATCAACTGATTAATTGGCTTCCGCCATTCAATCGAAACCCCAAAATCCCATTGGACAACTCCACGCATCCATTTCCAATATTGCACGTACATGGGTTGATCAAGGCCATATCTGCGCTTAAGGTTTTCAATTTCGGCTAAATCTACTTGTTCGCCTTGCGCGCGCAACTGGTTAATATAGTCGTCTAGAAAGTTCCCAGGCGGCGCTTGAATCAGAACAAACGAAACGATCGATACAACAACGATCATCGGAATGAAAATGACCAATCGCTTTACAACAAACGCAAACATAGAGGTATCCTTGTTCGTCTGATGGCTGGTCGTTGGTAGTTGGTTACTGGTAGCTGGTCGTTGGTTGAGCCAACAACTAGCCACCAATGACTAGCCACCAATGACTAGCCACCAGCTACCAATCACTATTCACTATACCATAACTGTTCTGGAAATGCCGTAGATGGCGTACGCAATGGCCAATCGTTACCACCCTTTGGCGGAACGTTCTGCAATTTGGCATTCGTTACGAGTACACCTTGCACCATGGGACTCAGACCAACGATACCGATATTATACATATTGTCTACGAGTTCTCGGTAGATTTCCTTACCCAGTTCGTTTCGTTCATCATCTGCGAGGGTCGGGCCTTGAAGGTGCTTGTCCATGAAGTCCTTCATAAACTGTTCTGGTTCAAGACCTTCTGCACCGCTGGTGTTGACCCAAAGGCCCCAGTAAGGTGCCGTCAGATTTCCTGGCCCATCGGGAACGCGCTTGCCGATATTGGAGAACGTAAAGCCCGTCGTATCCTCATTCCATACATAGACAGTCAGTTCATTATTTTGCCAGCGGGTGCCAAGTAGAGAACGGGTCAATTCTTCAACTTCAGCGCGCACACCTACCTCGCCCCAGTAACTAGCCACCTGCTGAGCCACATCCGGCCAGGCACCAAAGGCCGGCGTTACGCCAATCGTCAAGGTCAAACGATCACCAGCTTCGTTGGTGCGGAACCCTTCATCATCTTTATCGGGTAGGATCGAATCAAGCAACTCGTTGGCTGCGGCCACGTCATGCTCGGTATACTTGAACTCCCACTCCTCGCCAGGATAATGAGGATGACCAGGTGCTGGTACGCTCTGGCGTGGCACACCCATGCCCAACAAGCTGATTTCGCGGATGGCCTCGCGGTCGATAGCAAGCGATAGCGCCTGACGGAACGTTGCATTGCGTAGGAATTCGCCTTCTGGTCCTTCAAAGCTCAAGTTGGGATAGAAAGCGACATCTGTCCCACCAAAGGTTGGCCACAAATTGACAACATATCCACCGATCTCTTCGCCCTGCTTCAGGGTTGGAATGTTTTCCATCTTGATGTGACGACCCTGGAAGTCGATTTCACCTTCGACGGCTTTCAGGTTGATGACCTCGATGTCCTCGACCAGCGTGAAGGTGACTTCGTCAATATAAGGAAGCTGGTTGCCAGCAGGGTCCACTGCATAGAAGTATGGATTGCGGGTTGCTGTTACAAGTTGATCGCCCAAAGCGTTCGTAAATTTCCACGGGCGGGTGGAGGGACGTTCGGGATTCGTATTGTGAGCAACTTTGTCGTCGTAAAGCTGGGTCCAATCTTCAAAGCCAGCCTCCTCAGCCATGGCCTGGGCTTCATCATTAAAATCAGCATGGAATTGCTGCATGTAGTGTGATGGGGTGTAGGGAATGTTGCGGGAAGCACCGCCACACGCCTGATCTGCCTGAGCCATAATCTCCAAAAAGAGGGTATTTGGATTCGGATAGATGAACTTGATGGTGTGGTCATCAATGGCTTCCATCGTGCCAAATTCATCACCAGATCGTAGGAAGGCGGGCAGATTTGGCGTCAAATCTTCATTCAGCAATACATTCTCGTAATGCCACATGAAATCTTCGGCGTTGAAGTCATCTCCATCAGACCACCTCATGCCTTCTCGCAGGAAAATAGTCCACTCAGTCCCATCTGCGTTGGATTCAAACCCCTTGGCCTCAGCAGGGATAATCTCAAATCCATCCACCGAGAAACGGAACAGACCACCACGTGAAATACGCCAGAAGTTACAGCCGTCAGCTGGCCCAAGATATGCACGACGGATCCTGCCGCCATACTGGCCAATCTCAATTCACTGGCTCAATCACCATTGGTTCTGTTGGGAGACGTTCCTCTACAGATGGCAAATCTCCAGCCGCGACCATCTCGGCCAACATCGGTGCTTCCTTGTATTGCCCGTCACTCGCCATTTCTCCATCCGAAGAATCTGAAGATGATTCGTCACTACTGCCACTATCAGCTTCTGCGGCGGGTTCATCCGCTGGTCCTGCCGGGGAGCCACCACAAGCAGCCACCAACAAGCTGGCAGCCATGACAATAACAAGCAATTGTATCAATTGCCGCAATGAACCGGTTTGTCTTTGGATCATATTAGATTCTCCTTGGAAGTGTCTTGGTTCCCTGACTGTACATTGGTCAATAGAGCAAGGTGAAAAAAATATCTTCGCGTCCTTTAACAAACCGCTTATCAGACGAAAGTGTACAAAACAGTCATCTTTCAGGCTCTGTATGATCGAATTGCACACTTTTCATAGATGAGCCAATAAATACGAAATTGCTATCGTAAATCCGCCGCGAAACTGAATAATGTACAGACAATGGATATTCTATAAATTTTTTCGTTGGACAGTAAGTAAAGTCTAGAAAGAAACTAAAAATCAGGACACGAAGTCGCGCGAATTAAATCCCTTCGAAGACTCAGGGCAAGCTCTGAAAATCTTGATGATCCATGTCCATAACTTTCTCGGATTTACTTAATGTATCTGATTATCGGGGTAAGAACACAGGGAAGAGGTCCATGAAGTCCATTATAATGCAGGTTTTGTATAAGTCCAAGCCAAGGATGGATCTATTTTAGTTTTGGGATGATACACAATTAAGAGAGTGTATCCCAAAGTGTGTAAATACAGTGGATTCTCTGACTGAGAGGCGTCCATTTACACACTATGTGGTACACACTCCAATTAACATTCATCAGCTCAATTCACATACTCTATCGATAAGGGCGTCTGCGATCAGAACGCGAACGCATATAGAGTGCCGTCGTCAACAATCCCATAAAGCCAAGTCCGCTTGCACTAAAGAAAATCAAGCAAAGAAGCATCACAATGACGTTTTCAGAACTAAGTGTCAAAACATTTGCCAGTGCAAAGGACTGTTGCGTGCTGATTGTAGGAACCGGTGTGTAAACGACGGGCAGGGCGAGTGCGGCTGGCGTTGGTGTTTGGGTGATGACAATATAAGCAGGTTGTGGCTGCGCTGAATCTTGTGCAATCTCTTCTCCTACCGACGGTGCGATGCCGCCTTCACCTGGGATGTCCGGTCCTCCTTCGTTTGTTAAGGTCATGGTAGCAGTAGCCGTCACCGTGAGTGTTGCCGTAATCGTATTCGTGACGGTTGGTGTTTCGGTCGGTGTCTGAGTCGGTGTCCATGTTGGTGTCGTTGTGAATGTAGCGGTTGGCGTTACTGTTCCAGTGGGAATAATCGTCGCCGCTAATGTGGGCTCCAAGGTTGCCGGCAATGTTGGAACGAGGGTGGCAGTCAGAGTGGCAGTCGCCTGCAATGTTGGTGTCATCGTCAACGTTGGCGTAATCGGCGGCACAGCGGTTGGTATCGTCGTTGGCGTAAAAGTAGGGGTAAAAGTGGGCGCAAAGGTGGCAGTCGCTGTCGACGTAAAGGCAGGCAAAGTTGGTATTGATGTAGACGTAAAAGTGGGCGTAGGCGATACTTCTCCGTCTTCTCCTAGACGTCCTTGAGATGGTTCGACAAGTGGACTGTCCGAGACCTGTGTTGGCGTTGCAAGTGGGCTATCCGCAACTTGTGTTGGTGTTTGGGTAGGAGTGAAAGTTGACGTAAGGCCAATCCAAAAAATAAAATATACGCGAGAAGGTGTTAAACTAGCTCTCCAAAAGGAGCAAAAATGACAATCTCGCCAGAAATGGTTGAAGTCTTGAAAGAGACGAAGGCCATGTTAAGTGGATACGAAAGAAGGCACTTCATGGCCCAAACGGTCAAAACGATATGCGAAGGGAGTCCGACGAAAGCAGAACGAGAGTTGGGCTGGAATCGGGCGACGATAGCCAAAGCCCTGGAAGAACTAGAAGGCGGCTTCTGTTATGTCGACCAAAGCCACCGACGTGGTCGCAAAAGCCGAAGACCATATCCCCACTTTACTGGCCGATATGGTTGAAATCGCCGATCAATTCAGCCAGACCGATCCCACCTTTCGACCCCCCAATTGTACACTCGACTAACCGCCGCCGAAATGCGTACCCAGCTCATCGAGCAGAAAGGATACACAGATGAGGAATTGCCTGGCGAAGAGGCCATCCGCTTGAAGCTCAATGAGTTAGGCTATGGCTCAAACCGGGTCAAAAAAAGTCAACCAGTGAAAAAGATCCCAGAGACCGATGCGATCTTTGATAGAATTCATCAGATCAATCAAGAAGCGGATGCAGACGAGACGGTTCTGCGCCTCTTGGGATGCCAAAGCGACGATTTTACTTGACCGTTTCTCGAGAGAAGGGATAAGTCGAGTGGTTGTCAAAGCGCTCGATCATGACTTTCAAGATAAGAAGACCGAGAAAGTCACTCCTTTTGGCATTTACCTCCCTTCAACCAAGGAACTCTTTCTTTACTTGACTCAGTCGAAAGTGACGAGTGACTGTATTGTCGACTGCCTAATTGATTTTGGGAAAGCGTACGTGAACACTTTCCTCACGTCAAGACCCTCGTGATCAATCAGGACAATGGTCCCGAAAATCATACCCGTCGGACTCAGTTTATGTATCGTCTCACTCAGTTTGTTGAGCACTATCGTCTCTCTATTCAGCTCGCCTGCTACCCTCCTTATCACAGTAAATACAACCCCATCGAACGGGTTTGGGGCCATCTTGAAAAACACTGGAACGGTTCTCTTCTCGATTCTCTTGAGACCGTTCTCAATTTTGCCCGTTCTTTTCGCTTTAACCAACTACAACCCTTCGTTCACCTGAATTCCACTCTTTATGAGACCGGCGTCAAACTCACTCAGAAAGAGATGGACCGTTTGGAACAACGCTTCCAACGTTTACCTGGTTTAGAAAAATGGTTTGTCCTTATTCCCCCTCTCCATTCTCTCGTTCGCGTATAATTATTTTTTTGGTTTAGCCTAAAGGTGGGCGTGAATGTCGGTGTAAGCGTTTGGGTTGCAGTGATTGTCTGAGTTGGGGTGAAAGTCGATGTAAGTGCTGATGCTGGCGTAATGTTTAAACCATAGCCACAAAGATCAAAGATGTCGCCTGGTTCATCGTCGGTTGTGATTTCACGTAAGCGAAAGCAGTATGATCGTCCTGCCACCAACCCTGAAGTGATTTGATATTCGTATTGACTTTCTACATCAAGACCGCCTCTGGCAGGGAAGGTTGCAATCACATGGTAACTCGATTCAGGCTCGCTTTCTTGTTTACATAAAATCTCAAAACCCTCCACATTGAATTCGGAAGCAGTCGTCCAGCTCAACCGTACATAGCTTGCCGAAACATCTGCTCGGAACGGCTCACTCAGTTCAATGGCCGCCCGTAGAGGCCAAGTTGTAATGAAGAGAACTAGTACTCCCACAGCCACTAAGGCGAACTGAATCATCCTCCGGCGGCTATGCTTGGTGTTGTGATGACTCAAAAATGAAGAAAATAGAAGCATAAAATATTCATCAAAATTCGGAATGTGTACCACAAAATGTGTAGATGGAGCAGTTTCTCTGATTAAGTGATCTCTATTTACACACTTTGAGACACACTCTCAATTCGCAATCAGATGACCCACGTCGGCTGCAATATCATCAGCAGTCGATTCAGTCGAATGTAGCACGCGTAGTAAACCTTCTTGATCAATAATATATATCCAACCAGTATGAGCGATCAGATAATTTTCTGTATCTTTTTCGGGGTGGTTCATTTTAGCTGGATAGATAGGTTTACACTTTTAGAAACAGAAAGAACGTTTATATTCTCTGATTTCGCCGGTTCTCAGAGAGAAAACGGTCTCATATAGATTTTTGTCTATATATCAAAAGTGTAAACCTAATTTTGAACCACCCCTCTTTTTCATCTGTTGGATACTCTTTTTCCGAAAAGACAAAATACTCTTCTTTGACATGATCGAGTTGTGTCAGCGGTATGTGTACTCCGATGAAGCTTTCATGAAATGCGCGTACATAGGCAGCCAATTGCTCTGGCGTGTCGCGTTCGGGATCCACCGAAACGAAGACAACGGCAACTTGTTCCGCATCATCGCCCAAAGTCAGCATTACTTCTCGCATATCACTCAAAGTTAATGGACAAATATCAGGACAAAAGGTATATCCAAAAAAACAGTAGCAGCAAAAGTCGGGTACAAATTTTTCATGCAAACAGAGGGCTGCTCTAGGATTTCACCCCTTATGGTCATTTTTTGTACCCGACTTTTGCCGTAGCTGAAAAAAAAGAATACGGGTCTTGCCATTCAAATCACTTAATAAAAAAGGTTCCTGCTCACCGATGAATCCAGCAATTTCTGGCGCTCCTTCCGCAGGGTCATAAACAGTTCCTTTAAATTCATAGACGCTGCCACAACCTGCAAGCAAACAAACAGAGGTAAACAGTAAAACCTGAAGATATCTCCGTCTAATTGCTTGTGAGAACGCAAAGGCTACTATATTATTGGTTTTCATCATCTAAATCCGTGCTTTGCACTGTCTCCAACAGTTGGCAAATTTCTGAAACACATTCGTCGCCGAGATGGCTGTTGTACCATACACGCATCTCTAATGTCAGAGCGTCAAGCAGGGTTGCAAACTCAATTTGATCATCCAATTCTTCGCTGTCGGCAAGAGCTTCATACTCCACGTGAAGATCAAGCCATTCGTCCAAATAGGCTTCAGCCGCTTGTGGACGTGGTCCCCATTGGCCCAAAAGCTGAAATTCCTCATCAAATATGAATAAAAGAGGAGTGTCAACTTCACTCAGGTCACCAGTTAAGTCGAGATCATCCACTAATGCGTCAAGTGGCTTCAAATCGTCTTCCTCACGAAAGATCGTCAAATCAAAGCGTCGATTGGTCTCGGCCAAACGCTGCAACAATGGCAACACAGCGACTGTATCTGGACTATCTTCTGTACAAAGAAAAGTCCAATGCTGAGAGTCAGGATAATCGACCAAAAGCTGCTGGTTTTGAGTCGGAATCCGCGCCTCTTCGTAGCGGCGGAGCATTAATGACTGATAGATTGAATTACTTGAAACGAATTCACGAAATGATTGTCCCGCTAACAGGGTCAATGTAATAGGAACAGCCTTTCCAAACATAACGCGTTTTACTCGGTTCAGGATGAAAACCAGAGTTTTATCGAGATTAAAGACGAGAGATCATAAAGTTTTCACATTGGCAGCCAATCTCTAATCTCAAAACTCCCGTTTTTAAATTGATTTCCATATCGATATAGCTTCAAGGCAACGACGAGATTGTATCATACCCGTCTCCATCCCTCTATACTACCTATGGGGTATTTAGCGCTTTTTACTCCTATCCGTTTGGGTTATTATTCTCCCCCATCAATGAGCACTGCACTGTAAGAAGACCAAAACTCTCCATGTTCGACAGCCGCATGAGCAATAGTCAAAATTGCTCTAGATCCTTCTAGATGAGTGAGTAAGGACAGAGTGCCTTCTAGACCATAAATTGCTTGCCAAATGCCAACCCGTGCATTTTCTTCCCATAATGTCACGGCAAACTCCTCCAGCAACAGACGCATAGATTTGGCTCGTTCTGCATCATAATATGGCGATGCTGGTGCCAATTCGGCCAAGAAGAGTTCCGCTACTTCCGCAACCCGTAGCGCATGCTTACTGCCGCGCATGGAGACAAGCGCCTCTTGAATCTTGGGCAACAACCCCCATGCGTGACGCATGCGTCCCGCAGCCAGCAGGGGGCGCAACAATCCATGCACATAGAAATTAAAAAGAGCCTCGCCTTCCATCAATTGAGGCGCCCACTGTCCCAGACGTTGAACAAGATGTTCTGTCTCGCTATCTAGAACCGTCTTTGTCTCCTCAGGAGGCGGCATCTCTGCTGGTGGTAATGAGTCATCCGTAAAAGAGTTTATCGCTCGTGCATCTGATGAGGGTCTACCATTTTTCTCTATAGATTTGTCTACAGAAACGTATTCGCCAACATCTGGGATGTGGGCATTTGGTTTACGAGCAGAGGTTTGAAAAATAGAAGGCTGGTGCAATTGCAAAAGCGCTTTGGCGCGTATACTTCCAGCTTGCAGTTCCTCATCCGTCATTTCATCAATAAATAGGCGTCCCTGAAAGAAAAGACGGAGTCGTTCACTCCATGAAGGCGTTGGAGGTTTCTCTAAAAATTGCAGTGCAAGCTGAGGACGATTGTGCTCGATAAAAATTTTTGCCAATCCCCAACGCATTGCTCTAGCAGGGTTACGTTCTGTACGAGAAGCGGCCCATCTGAGTCCATGTTCAGCCTGCTCAAACGCAATCTCCTGTTCACCAACATCCATCAATTCATCCACCAATGTCAAGATTCCTTCACTTTGAGTTGGATCATCTGGTGCGATCTGCTCCACTATAACGATTGCTTCCGCAATGGCTCCTAGTTTGACGAGGGTCGCCGCCGCACCGGCCGCAGTCCAACCATCACTTTGGACACCAAGCTCCGTCAGTTGATGACTCAATGCGACCCGATCTATGTCTGTGACAGTTTCCAGAGGAAGGACATCGATTGCGTTGCGGAGCGTATAGACTTGAAAATCAATGTCTAAATTCGCCCGGGAACGGGTGACTTGCCGCAATAGTTCACTTTCACCATCGCGCGTGATTGAAGAGCGGCTCATGCTTCTTGTCATCTGACTTGAGCCCGCCCGGAACCGATTGTCAGTTTCTCGATGGGCATCTTGAATGTTCCCAATGATATGGAGCTGATTGAGCATTTCGTTGGTTAAACCGGCCTGCGCCATCACCACGGCAGCAATGCGACGGCTATGGAGGCTGGTTAACAGAGCATTTTCCAAGACCCGAACACATTCGTCCAACACGCGCCGACCCTGTCTCTGTATTCGTGGTATCTGTGTATTGGATCGCTCTTGATCTTCTTGATATTTGATTGATTGTGCAATTTGCTGGATAAACTGCGCACCAGAATCACTATATTCGTGTACAGCAACTTGCATCAGCTGCTTGATTAAAGGGTGAAGACCTACTAGAGCAACAAGTTCAGCCAAATGTTGCCGCAGCTCAGGATGGACAAAGATCCGATCCCAGCTGCGGCTGAGCTGATCCAATCGCTCTAGACAGGTAAAAGAGAGCGATGAATCCCCTATCATTGAAGCAGCGGAGGCACATAATAAGAGCTGTTCAACGAGTATCAGCTGCTCGGTTGTTTTGAGATAAATAGATGGAGAAGATTGATCGGTGGTTGTTTCTACGGAATCAGAGTGCAATCTGTCAGCTTCGAAGAGTTGTCTGCACAGCTGATGCAATTCAACTTCGATGAGAGGAATCAGATCTGGTTGAGTATCAGCTTGTTTTGCCACTCTGTATAGGGCACGAAATGGAGCTAAGGGGCGTCTTGGTGCTGCAAGAGCAGCGACAGCCAATGCTTCGGCGCTCGCTCCGATATCCGCCAATATCTGCCAACATCGCTGCAGAAGCCAGGAATCTGGCTGCCAAATCGTCTGATCCGCACCAGCCGCAATCCCACCGCTGACCGCTGTCCGAGCGGCCTTGTGCAACGATTCAATTGCAAGTTGAGCCAACGAGAGAGGTTCAAACATGAAGGGAAAAAAATAGGCTCAAGATAATCAGCAATCCCAGCAAAATCAAACTCAAGACAATTGCAAACAGACCCAGACGATGCAACTGTCCGGCGCGTAAAACTGTTCTGGCGTGGGCATCATGAGTGTCATGACCATGCTGAAGAATTGTCGGATTGCGGTGGGGGATCTTTTTTACATTTGCCAACCACCAGGCACGATGGCAAAAAGACCAGAATCCAATATCGCTTGCTCGTACCAACGACCTATCTTTTGCCATTTACGACTGTTCAATGCCTAATCGTTTCTCAAAATTCTCTAATGCATCGCGCATTTGATCTTGCCGGATGGCCATCGTCAAATCGCCACGTGTACGCTCTAAGACTGTTCGTAACACATCTGTTTGGCGACGCAACCCTTCCGTGACAGCGTCGGGAAAGTCAACGGTGATCAAAAAAAACTATATACCTCATCCATGAATGCGAGATAAGGCTCGGCGTCATTCACTTGCCCCCGCCGCATCAGGTCCAGAACGAACCGTCGCATCTCGGTTCCAGCTTCACTCAATCCCTTTAGGTAAGCTGGTCCTGGCACATTTAATTCATCTGGTGTAGGAATAGGTTTTCCTTTGACCTCAGCATAAACGATATGTGCCTCAAGCAATTCTTTGAGCGAATCTTGTGTATAACCAGCGTGAAAAAGAACCGGATACTCTTCAATTGGTCGACTCATGGCCTCTGCTTCGCCACGCGCCTGTTCTAACAAGCTTTCAGCCTCATCCCAATCATGGCGATGGATGGCGCGAATGCTATGCGCACACGATCGAACCAACATGCGGCTACGTTGGAGTGTATCATCTCGTAGTGAGTTGATCGTTGTAAACCGCTCACGGATGGATTCAACAATCGTTGCAAGCTGTGTCACATTTGCCTCATTATGGAGATTCAGGAGAACGTTGCGTCATGAGAAGACGTTGCGTTATCAATTTGTTGGAATCACCAGTTCTTGACCGGGCAAAATCAGATCCGTATTTTCAATGCCATTGGCTTCAGCCAACGCAGCACCGCTGACTCCATATTGCTCAGCGATGGCCAGGAGGCTTTCACCAGATTGAACAACATGGATGAGCTGGGTGACCAACGCAGCATCGCGCGCTGTAATCCCCGGAATCACAAGTTGCTGTCCCAGACGCATCAGATCCCGATTTTGAATATTGTTGGCTGCCGCAATCTCTCCAACCGAAACCCCATAAAGTTCAGCGATGGCAGAAAGCGTTTCACCCCGCTGAACAATATGAATGGCTTGACTCCCACTTGTGGCATTGTTTCCTGCACCATCCGCTACACCACCTGGCGCATTTGTAGCAGGATTCAAGGCAGGGGGCTGATAATTGGGAATCAGTAACTCTTGTCCAACGAAGACACTGTTCTGGTCCACAATCTCATTGGCAGTAGTCAACGTCAATGGATCGAGATCAAATCGAAGCGCAATGCCGTACAGCGTATCCCCGGGTTGAACCGTATAGAAATAGGGTTCAGGCGTTGGCGTTGGTCGTCCTTCGGGTGTTATTCCTTCACCCAAAGGAATACGCAATACCTGTCCAACAAGAATGTTATCATCGACCAAAAAATTGAGTTCACGAATCGAATCAACATCTGTCTCATACTTTAGCGCCAAGGATGTAACCGTGTCTCCTGCTTCAACTGTATATTGAAAGACATCACGAGCAGCCCCTTGACTTGCATTCTCGCCACTGTTGTCGGTTGATTCAGTCAGTGTCGGATCGGGTGTTGGTGTTGATGTCAAGACTTGGGGTTCAGCGTTTGACCCACTATCTTCCCCGCCAGACTCAGTACTGTTCTGTCCTTCAACCTGCTGGTCGCCCAATGACTGCACAGCTGCTTCAGACGTATCCGTTGGCTCAGGTGTTGGTCGATCACGCGTACAAGCTGTAAGTCCACTCAATATAGTCATTACAAAAAAAAGATAACCGATATATCTTTTCACATTTGTCCAATGATGAGTGTTTGTCCAATGACGAGTGTCAGAAATGCTTCGTTCAAAGTAAACAATGGATTAATTGATGGATCATAGCATAGCCGATCACGTGTTGCAAAACAGGCAACGTAGGAGGATGGCTTCTTTCAATCCATTCGATGTATTTGGCGTTATTCGTTGCCTATCATACCATATATTGAGTCATACGATGAAAAGCTCTAGAATTACCAAATGCTTCATTGAAGTGGTCCCCGACAAGTGGACCGAGAGTTAAGATAGAGTATAACAGAGAAAAAAGGGGGGTCAAATGAGCCCAAAACGGAAGCAGTACAAATGTTCATCAACCGGTGACCGTCGGCGCTCTATTTTCTCTCGTAGAGCCAATTTTTGATTTTGGCTTGTAAGCGAAGCGGCCTTGTAAGCGAAGCGGCCTTGTAAGCGAAGCGGCCTTGTCCAGGTAGCGGAGAACAGTCTAACATGCGTACATTTGCCTACGTCGGACTTTGGTTCATCTTTTCTGCTCTGATCGCATTGACGGGATGGATTGTCTATACGGCAATTCTGAATGTGTCATCATTCATTATTGAGACACCGGCCCTAAAACCACTCTATTGGAGTCAAGACACTTTGTCTCCAATTAGCCGTCTCTCGATCTTTGTGATCGGAAGTCTCTGTTTGATTATGATGTTATGGAGCGAGGGGTATCTGCGAAATGGGTTGAATGAGGGACAGTTGAAGCGACATAGTATCCGTCTGGCACTTTGGATAGCTGGCGTGCTTTTTGTTTCTTATGGACTGATCCTGTTGACATGAGTTTTGAAGATTACTCAAAATATGCCAAAGATTGTGATATTATTTTCAAACAAATAAACTAATCCAAAGAGCACCAAAAGAATAAGGGTTAGAATTGCTCCCACTAGCCATGGGTTTCCCCTAGCTTCGTCAGGAGAGATAGAACGTTGGTTCTTGGTAGGTGGAGATGTTTGGGGCTGTTCAAGTTCCCAGCGTCTTTGTTGAGAGGGGGAGAAGGATGAATCCATTGACTTAGGCTCACCTGAAGCAAGTCCATTTGATTCAGGCTCCACGAACTTGACCTCAGTTGATTTAGACTTTATTGGCTGAACATCAATCGCATGAAGTGTGACGATGGTTCCCTCTTCAGTTGTCTTTGGCTCTAGCTCAAGACTATAGCCTTTCCACTGCGTAAAATCATATGTACCCGCTAACTCTGCAAGCTGTTGACATTGTACCGGTGACAACGAAAGAGGTTTTCGCCGATCATCAAAGTGAAGGCGTAAGTTCAGTTGCTCCACACCCTGAACGGTGACGTTGGTGATGGTGACGCGTGTGCGTCCTCTTTTCGAGGATTTGAAATAGGCGACCATCACAAAATCTTACTGAGCAGTTCTTCCAACAAATCAGAAGTCATCAGGCCTGACCAGACAGTCGATATATGTCCTGAACGGTCAATAAAGACGCTTGTTGGCATGCCGCGTACCTCATAGAGCTTACGCATATTGTTCTCGCTATCGACCGGCACCGGCATACTCATTTGAAATTCTTCGACAAATGGGGGTGGTTCAAAATTAGGTTTACACTTTTGATATATAGACAAAGATCTATATGAGACCGTTTTCTCTCTGAGAACCGGCGAAATCAGAGAATATAAACGTTCTTTCTGTTTCTAAAAGTGTAAACCTATCTATCCAGCTAAAATGAACCACCCCGACAAATGGCTCAATTTCTTCTAGACCTTCGCCCACATTAACAGCCAAAACGATTAAATCTTCGTGTGCTTCTGATTGCTCCACAATATCCGGCATTTCCAATCGACATGGCCCGCACCAAGTTGCCCAAAAATTGATCAAAATCGGTTGTCCTTGCAGTTCATGTAGTTGAACACGCTGACCATTATCAAGCATCAACGTAAAATTGGGTGGAAGATCGCCGATCCCCATACCCGTCTGCCCATTTGGAATCCTCTCTAGATTGATTTTTGGAAAACCGCGTCCTACTTTACTTTCTGGTAAAGGCTTGAGTGACAAAGGGCAAACCGAAAGGGGCGGAAAAAAGAATCCACCCTGAAAAAACGGGATAAAATGTAAAAATAGTGCTCGGCTAGTTTAAGCAGCGGCATTGAGGCGGCGATGAGCGAGAACGCCTTTAGGGAAATGGTGTGAAACCGAGGCCTTTTTCCGAAAGTCAGGGTCGAGTTGGTCAGGAGTTGGAAAAAGAGCACTCGAGAGAACACGGCGCAGCCTGCCGGGAGTGGATTGAGGCTCTCGATCCCAGTAGCCAGTCGGTATGGGAGGAAGAGAAGCGGCTAAATGGGAAAGAAGATTGCCAGCAAGCAGCCCCAGTTCAGGTAAGCGGAAACAAGCCTCATCGGCATGAACAAATTGACGATGTAAGCCAATCATCTGCTTGGAAGCCAAGGGGGGAGGTTCAACAGGCCAGCGTTCCAGGTAGACAAGATAAATGGTTTCAGGCTGCAAAGTCATAACGGTCGCCAAAACCAAAGGTGTGTTGTAGGCCGGATCCTGAATGACGTAAATCGAGTAGGTACGGTTGGCTGTATCCACCTTGGTTGTTCTGGGGACGAGATTGTGCCATGCTTGATAGCAAATCAGGCGACCACTATAGAGAAAGCGACCAGACGAGTCCGGAGTTGTAGCCTCGAGTCGCTTTCCCTTATAGCTGCGAGAGAGCGGACGCACAATATCACCATATTCAGGTGGTCTGCCTTTTTCTTTGCGTTTGGGGAACTCATTGCGGCGCGCTGTGCAGTTAATGGCTTCCCGCAGGACAAATCGGTCTATGCCGCTTTCTAGCATTTCTCTGATTGTAAACCCGGCATCGACCACCGCCACTTCGTCTGACTCCAGTGATTTCTTCGTCTCTGTCAGCAGCTTTTTCCGAAACTCACTTTCCTTTGTTCCAACCGTGCATCTCATGATTGCCTTGAGCAGTGGCACTCGCTTCCCGCCTATCTCCCCCGAGCTTATCATCACTCCAAAGATGAGCGCGGGCAATGCCCGACGAGCCGTTGAGTTATAGAGTCGGTTCACTTTCCCTTGCAGCTTCGGTCGCCAGAACCCTGTGATATCTATGCTTTTCACTCGGTACCCTTCTAACTTTTTTGCCTCCCATTCCCCTTTCCACTCCACTTCTTCTTGCCACGACCCCAGCAGACTTGTGATATCCCATGATCCATATCGAAAGCTCCACCAGCTTCGCCGGAGCTCCTCATCTTCAAACCCGCTTTCTTTCAATGCGCTATGGATTGCTCCTCGACTTTTCAGAAACGACCCATTCAGCATTGCCCACATCAGACGCATTACATTTACGTTTGTTCCCATCGGCGTTACTTGCAATACATTCATCAGTACTGCTATAGTTATTTCTGGCGCGGTTAGCATTCCTTCCTCCTTTTTGGGTTCTCTACCTTTAGGATGAACTGCTAACCGCTTTTTGTCACATTTCTCACCTCATCTCTTTTCTTTTACCAGAAAGTAAAGGTCCTAATCCATTTGGAAAATCGTGAATTGAGATTGAACCATTGCCTGCTTCAAGCGAATTCACCTCTGCGAGAGACCCATCGTTGTTTGTCGGAACGCTCTCACTGCTCCCGATACATCCGCTAACAAGTAGCATCAGTAGATCCAAATTTCAGGTTTTGAGAGAGAATTCTGGCTAAACAGTTGACATAAATACAAATTTGCCGGTCGATATCTAGTTTTTGCGTTAGATTTGGGCGATTTTCAGATATGAAATAGGTTGTTTTCTGTAACCGAAATCTGAATAAATGACTCCAAAATCCCTGCAATCTCGACTGAAAATAGCCAAAAACGCCAAATTTGGATCTACTGAGCATACCTGTCATTACTAAAATAGGGAAAGATATGAAATTCTGCATCATTTTAGTGATGCAGAATTTCATATCTTTCCCTTCTTGTTTTTACTGTTCGCAAGCATAGTTATGTTCAGCCGAGATACATACGTCCGTCACCTATTCTCCACCATCGGCTATCTACCTTTCATTATTATTCAGCTATGCAGGTACTTGTGTAGGGCCGCTTACGCAAGTTCGAGAAGAATTACAGTATTCTGAGCGATAGACAAATAAACAAAAGAAATGCCCACGATCCCCGGTCAAGGTAATGTGGGCACTTCATTGTAGTGACGCAGAGCATCAACGTTATACGAACACTGCAATGGATGAAAACGATAGGCTACTTCCAAACAATCATTTTCATCTGACAGTGAGTGTTGTAGGGAAATTGTACGCGTCTTGACTATCTTGACACAGTTTTTTGTTGCTGTCAAGGGGTTGGAGGTGGCTCTGTTTGCTCTACTTGTTTATTAACATCTTTTTATCCTCAAACCAGATAGTTGTTCATAGGAGAGTAGAACAATGCTAGAGAACGAAACTCGTTCACGTCTATCACGTCGCCGATTCCTTCCTCTGAGTGCCATGGGAAGTAGCGCCATCATCCTGGCGGCATGTGGTGCACAAGCACCAGCCCCTGCTGCTGAAGCTGAACCAGATCCAACCGCAACACCAGAACCCGAACCAACTGCAACACCGGAGCCAGAACCAGAACCGGCTGCCGAAGCTGCGCCAGAGATTTCAGACGAAGATGTGGAAGTAATAGTGGCTGATGTGACTGAATACCAGCTAAGCAGCGATGAGTGGGCTGGTGGTTATGGTTCGGTCACTTTCATGTTGCACGAAGCAGTTCATAATGGTGAACCGGCCTATTTCATCCGGACTGATGCATCCGATGAAGCCTTTGCTCAAGAAGTTGGATTGGTCTATGTACCGTTGCTGAACGCTGGTGCCGCCATGGACCCGACCAACACGATGTATGTATTCAGCGATGACCGCAAGCCCGTCATTGAAATGATCCCCACTGACGAAAACTTTAGCTCGCTCTTTAAGTATATGCCAGTAGAAGTCACGGGCAGCGATGTACAAACGAACTCCGTTGAAGATGTGATGGCTGCCGCAGAGGCTGGGGATTTGACGATCGATGACTCCACAAATATCTTTGTCAACTATCCTCTGATCCAGTGGGCCGGTGGCGGACAAACAGTCGACACGGAGCTAACTGCTGTGTTGCCCGGCGGTCAACTCTTTGCCGAACCAGATCTTGACAACATGACCGTTACGATGAAGCTCCATCAATGTTATCCTGGTAGCTGCTACATCCTGACAGATACGGGCGCTGCACCGATGGCTCCAATGATGAATATTTCTGCGTCTAGCCCCACCAATCAGTTGAAAGACTTGGGTGGTACCGATGAAATTTGGGTCTTTGGCAATGGCCTTGTTGGTCCAGGCGTTATGGGGTTCCAACCCGCTATCTTTGATAATAAAGCTGGCGAAGCTGCTTGGAGTCCGTTCTGGGATCATTTTACCTGTACCTGGGCAGATGAGAGTGCCGCGCGGTTGCTGACCAATTCCGACGAGATTCGAGAATTGATCGACTCTGGTGATTTGAACCTCTTTAACGGTGTACCAGACAGTCATCCCAATGGCTTTGTTGTGAACTGCCCTGCACCGATTTTGGCTCCAAACGATTATGTAGCACCGGCTTAGTACTACTGTGCAGCAATATATTGTGAAACACAAAGGAAATTCGTTATATTTC
>JAHBNG010000078.1 GCA_019217005.1 Chloroflexi bacterium TSY | reverse complement strand
GAGCAGCCCTCTGTTTGCATGAAAAATTTGTACCCGACTTTTGCTGCTACTGATTCGTCTAGAGGTTTCCGCCGGAATTTACGAGCTTTTGGCTTAACCAATTGACAAGCTGAGTCGCATCCACATCGACTTGTTCACCATTTTTTAGATCCTTGACACCAACGATATTTTGCGATATTTGGTCTGGACCAAGAATCAAGGCATACAAAATACCTCGATTCTCGCCATATTGAAACTGGCGACCATATCGACCAGGAGTAGGATAGAGATCGACCCGCAACCCCTGGCCACGTAGCTGTTGTGCGAGTGCAAAACTCGCACCAGTCGTGCTCTTGTCATATTGGGTCACCAAAAGCTGCGGTTGCCCAGCCAATCGTTCAGGGAACATATTTTGCTCTTCCATCAAGAGCAGAATGCGTTCAAGTCCCAAACTGAATCCGCAGGAAGGAATACTTTGTCCACTAAACATACCAATCAATTCATCATAACGGCCACCGCCGCCGGCAGAACCACTAAAACCAAGCAACTCGATTTCGAATACCGGTCCTGTATAGTAACTTAAGCCCCGTGCCAGATAGGCATCAACCTTGAGTCGATTGGCGGCTGGACCATGTTCACTAAAGGCCACAACATCCTTTAGCTCATTAACACCCCGGCTTCCTGCTTCAGATTCCTCTAGCAAATCACTGAGCCATGCCAAGATTGCGGCATTATTGTATTGGCCTTTGTGATCGATTGGTGTATTGTTCATGGTTTCAAGGAGTTTGGTCACTGCTATGTCAGAGATTCCTCGCTCAGATAGCTCTTGTTTAACACCATCGAGACCAATTTTGTCAAGCTTGTCAATGGCGGTCAGTGCAGTTGCCTCTTGCTCCACTGGGATTCCAGAAATTTCCATCAGACCGCGCAAAATGCCGCGGTGGTTTAACCGAATAGCAAAAGTTTGCTCATCCTGAAAGCCCAGATTCTCTAAAACCTGGGCTGCCGCGGCAATAACTTCGGCCTCTACAGTTTGGCTCGTCGAACCGACAATATCTAGATCACACTGATAAAGCTCACGATAGCGTCCACGTGCTGGCCGATCCGCTCGGTAGACTGGCTGAATCTGATAGCGTTTGAAAACAGATGGCAATTCGTTGCGATACTGTGCGACGACCCGAGCAAGAGGGACGGTCAGATCATAGCGCAAACCGCCATCCGCTACGTTCTCTTCGCTTGGCTGGTTTTTGAGTGCTTTTTGGAGTTTATCGCCACGCTTCAAAACGCGAAAGATCAATTTCTCATCTTCTCCATATTTGCCCAACAGCGTAGAGAGACGCTCCATAACAGGGGTTTCTATTGGCTCGAAGCCGTAGCTCTGGTAAACCTGTTCAATGATTCCAATGACATAATTGCGACGTAGAACATCAAGCGGTAAAAAGTCTCGCATCCCACTTAGAGGTGCTGTATTAGTTTTAGCCATTTTGTTCATTCCTCTTAGATTACCAAGTGAAACCAGGAAAGAAATTAGAAATGGGATAAAGAAATTAGAAATGGGATGCGGATTGACATGAATAAGATCTTGAAAATCCGATCAATCCGTCTCCAAATACTTTCTCGGGATTACTTAGATTGATAAAAAATTCCAAAAAAAAAGCGTGGAATCTAATTCCACGCTTTGGTAGACAAAAATTCGACGCAGCTAGTAAATACCACAAACATACGTCCAAAGCGTGGCTTTGGTGCAAGTAGTGGTATGATGAATCTGCATCGATGAATTTCGCATATTATTTAAATACTGTAAAATAAAAAGGAGCCTATTAAAACGAAACTATACCCGAAGTTCGTCGATTTGTCAATATATAATTGAAAATCCGAGCAGGAAGGCGTCGTTGAACAACAAGACACAAAATAATCTATCGCCTGTCTTTATTGGATTGGATCTCGCGTGGAGTGCTCGCAATCCAACTGGCTGCGCCGTGATCGTTGAGAACCAACTGAAGGCGCTTACTTGGACGCTACGCGGGAACGACGAAATTCTACGCTTTATCGAATCTCACTTAGTACAAGATTGTCCAGCAATCATTGGCATCGATGCGCCTCTACGTGTTCCAAACGAAGGCGGGGCTCGCGCATGCGATCTCGCCGTCAGTCGGGACTGGCGACGTTTTGAGGCTGGTGCACTCCCGGCCAACCGACAACTCTTGACCCAACATCATCCTGAAGGGAAGGTGCGAGGTGAAGAGCTGGTTGCCTTGCTCGTTCATCGGTTACACTTCACGGAAGCTGCTCCCATCCCCCTACAGACACAGGACCGGATTGTCTGCGAAATTTTTCCACACCCTGCACACGTGAGCCTTTTCGGCTTAGAGAAAACGCTCAAATACAAGGCACGCGGTAGACGAAGTTATGAGCAACGCTGGTCCGAAATGGAGCGGTATCAAAAATGCCTTCGTCAATTACGTAAGGCAAAACCGTCTCTTAAGCGTACCAAAAAACTCCTCAAGAAGACCGACGTTCGTGCTTTGCGTGGTAAAGCACTCAAAGGATATGAGGATGCTTTAGATGCCATCACATGTGCGTATGTCGTCAACTATTTGTGGCATCATGGCCCACAATATACCTGTGTTTATGGCAACGTCGCTGATGGTCATATTATTGTTCCACTAACAGATGAGATGAAATATCGAATGAATAAGGATACTGAGTAAGGCTTTTCCTGAAAATAAAATACCCAATTCGATGGGAAAAGCCAAAGCCATTCCAGGATGAAACGCTTATCTTTATGGGTAATTCTTTTTCTGGAATGGCCTAAGTATCTAGTTCCCAAACCCCGTCCCTAAATCTCCCTGAATCCGATAGGGACCACGATTCTCTGGTGGAAAAAGTTGTGCAATTCGTTCCATAATCTGATCAGCCAACAGGTTTAATCGTTCGCGCCGCTCACGGCCGCGTAACTCCGGATCAATTTGAACTGGACCAAACGCCGGACCGATTCGTACCGTAATGGACGGGCGTCGCCAAAAGGTAAATAGACGTCTCCAGCGCAGCGTCTCTCCTACAATTTTTTCTGTCCCCATCAACCCAACCGGCAAGATACGTGCATTCGTCTGAACCGCCAAAAACGCAGTTCCCGAGCGGGGTCGAGCCAGCTGTGCGCTATGACGCGACGTAAACCCGTAGGCATCTTCGTTCTCCTCGTCATCAATAATGGCTTCTCCCCGTGAAACGCGCGCCGCATTTTTCGGATCGATGCCGCCCTCTGGGAAGATCCCAACGACACCGCCTTGCTCTAGAACATCCAGTGCATTTCGAATTGCATTCCGATCAACTCTTCCTCGCCAAATAGGAATTAGATGGAAAAACCTCATAAACAGACGAATTGACCACTTACGTTGCGATTCCGTGGCAACCAAAAAGACGGGTCTCATGGGTAGAAAGATTGCCAACAAATGTGGATCGAACCAGCTAAAGTGATTCGAAATAACAATCAAAGGTTCTTTCGTTTTCGGTATATTTTCTTCGCCAACTATCTGCACTTGGAAAAGCACCCGGCTGATGATTCTTCCAAAAGAAAGAAGCCAGTGGCGGAGAATATTGATCGCGATTTCTTGTATTTTCCGCATGATCTGTTCGCTCCATTCTCTAGCATAACTGGTACGGTTTCTTATCTGTTTTAATAGAGACGCCGCTTAAACTTTGGCTAATCGAATCGTTTTCTGTCAGGTGACGATTGTCCAAAGTTTAAACGATGTGGCCATAAGTGCTTATCCGAAAAGCTCTGTGACGATGCATTTTCACCAGAGAAGCCGGTCAGACTCACAACTGCTTTTCGGATAGGTGCTAAAGCAAATCGGTCATTCGTCTAAGAGCGTGTTTTAAAAGTCTCACAGACGGGCAAGCAAACGCCGGTTGAGTCGCAAAGCGGTATCGAAACCAGCGTTTGCGGGTCGGCTCGTTTGGTTTCGATATGCCTTCGGCTACTCAACCGGCACTGATCTCACCTTTTAAAACACCTTCTAACACAAATCAGTATAGCAGATCTATTTTTACAGCACTAGATTAACGTTTCGTATACATTGTGTTACTGTTTGCACAAATGATCGTGAAGCGTTAAGAAAAAAACCTCTTGGCTAACTGAGAATATACATAAAACTTTACTTTCTGGTAAAAGAGATGAGGTGAGAAATGTGACAAAAAGCGGTTAGCGTTTCATCCTAAAGGTAGAGAACCCAAAAAGGAGGAAGGAATGCTAACCGCGCCAGAAATAACTATAGCAGTACTGATGAATGTATTGCAAGTAACGCCGGTGGGAACAAACGTAAATGTAATGCGTCTGATGTGGGCGATGATGAATGGGTCGTTTCTGAAAAGTCGAGGAGCAATCCATAGTGGATTGAGTGAAAGCGGGTTTGAAGATGAGGAGCTCCGGCGAAGCTGGTGGAGCTTTCGATATGGATCATGGGATATTGCAAGCCTGCTCTCATCGTGGCAAGAAGAAGTGGAGTGGAAAGGGAATGGGAGGCAAAAAAGTTAGAAGGATACCGAGTGAAAAGCATAGATATCACAGGGTTCTGGCGACCGAAGCTGCAAGGGAAAGTGAACCGACTCTATAACTCAACGGCTCGTCGGGCATTGCCCGCTCATCTTTGGAGTGATGATAAGCTCGGGGAGATAGGCGGGAAACGAGTGCCACTGCTCAAGGCAATCATGAGATGCGAGGTAGGCACAAAGGAAAGTGAGTTTCGGAAAAAGCTGCTGAAAGAGACAAGAAATCACTGGAGTCAGACGAAGTGGCGGTGGTCGATGCCGGGTTTACAATCAGAGAAATGCTAGAAAGCGACGTCGACCGATTTGTCCTTCGGGAAGCGATTAACTGCACAGCGCCGCAATGAGTTACCCGAACGTAAGGAAAAGGCAGACCACCCGAATATGGTGATATTGTGCGTCCGCTCTCTCGATGCTATAGGGAAAGCGACTCGAGGCCACAACTCCAGACTCGTTTGGTCAATTTGTCTATAGTGGTCGCCTGATTCGCTATCAAGCATGGCACAATCTCGTCCCCAGGACAACCAAGGTGGATACAGCCAACCGCACCTATTCGATTTACGTCTTTCAGGATCCTGCTTATCACACACCTTTGGTTCTGGCGACCGTCATGGCTTTACAAGCTGAAACCATTTATCTGGAGCGCTGGCCTGTTGAACATCCCCCCTTGGCTTCCAAGCAGATGATTGGCTTACATCGTCAATTTGTTCATGCCGATGAGGCTTGCTTCCGCTTACCTGAACTGGGGCTGCTGGCTGGCAATCTTCTTTCCCATTTAGCCGCTTCTCTTCCTCCCATACCGACTGGCTACTGGGATCGAGAGCCTCAAGCCACTCCCGGCAGGCTGCGCCGTGTTCTCTCGAGTGCTCTTTTTCCAACTCCTGACCAACTCGACCCTGACTTTCGGAAAAAGGCCTCGGTTTCACACCATTTCCCTAAAGGCGTTCTCGCTCATCGCCGCCTCAATGCCGCTGCTTAAACTAGCCGAGCACTATTTTTACATTTTATCCCGTTTTTTCAGGGTGGATTCTTTTTTCCGCCCCTTTCGGTTTGCCCTTTGTCACTCAAGCCTTTACCAGAAAGTAAAGTAAAAAGGTAAGTAAAATGACACACTCTATTTTGTTTGATTGAGCATATAATTAGGATTGGTTCATCAATCTATACTTCGCAATTACATAAATAATGCACTTGTGAATTCTTGAATTATCTCGACTCAATGTAACAGGGGAACAGTGTCCTATTAGGCACCTGCTGAGTATAACTGACTGATAAGTAATGTAGGATTATGGATAAAAATCTCTCTCGATTTAGACGACCGAATCCAGATTTGATCGAACATTCATCAAAGATCAATTGCTCTCATTTGTTGATCAGATGTTCTCTTGTGATCGCACTCTTATTCAGCGGATTATTTCTTGAACTGATAACAGAGCGTTCCCCAGTGGGCAAAGCATCAGCAATGGACTTCTCCACGTTGACTGAGCCACAGAAATCATCCGCAAACAATGCCCCGTCCGAGGAAATAGGCAACGCCCAACAAGCTTCAGATCAATCAATACTAGTCAATGAGATCCATTACGATCCCCACGTCAAAACCGACGCGGCAGAATTTATCGAACTTTTTAATCGCGGTCCCCAACCCATCGACTTGTCGAATTGGGCGTTGGATGGTGCGGTTGAATTTCTATTTCCCCAAGGGATCATTTTATCACCAGGAAGTTATCTTCTAATCGCGCAAGATCCGGCAACAATGTTGAGGCTTTGGGGCGTCAATACGCTTGGACCGTATCGCGGAAAGCTTTCCACACGCGGGGAAGAAATCATCGTACGGAATCTCAATGCGGAACCGGTCGATCGCGTTGCCTATCAACTTGGCTTTCCGTGGCCCACGGTCGGAGACCCTCCTGGCCCGTCTCTTCAATTGATCAACCCTACCCTGGAGAACAATTTAGGGGGAAGCTGGCGTTCTGGCCCGCCAACGCCTGGCAGAGCAAACAGCACTTTTGTGGTTAATTCCCCTCCTCTCATTCACAATGTAAGCCATTCCCCTCAACAACCGACTAGCCAAAACGTTGTCCAAGTAACAACATTGATTGCTGACAGTGATGGCATTGCGTCAGTTGAATTGAGCTATCAGATTGTGGCACCAGGTGATTACATTGCCATTGATGATCCGCGATTTGCGACCAGCTGGGCACATGTGCCCATGGCACCCGACTCGAACCATGCGACGTCTGGCAACAACAGCAACACTGGTACGTTGTATAGGGCGGATCTTCCGGCATCGCTACATCGACATCTTGTTCGATATCGGATTCGAGCCACGGATCTGGCAGGTCAATCCGTGGCTGTTCCATATGCAGATGATCCGCAGCCAAACTTTGCTTATTTTGTGTATGATGGTGTTCCACCATGGCGGGGTGCCACCAATCCAGAGAGTGATTCGGCGAGGGGGCATCCTATCACATACAACTTTCCGCAACTCGAACCATTGCCTGTTTATCATCTGCTTTCGACCCATGCCCATGTACGACAGGCACTTTTTACGTCCGGTTATAAAGGCAGTGATTACAAATGGAGGGGAACGCTGGTTTACGATGGCGTTGTCTACGACCATATTCGATATCGGGCACGCGGTGGCACATGGCGCTATCGCTTGGGTAAAAATATGGTCAAGTTTGATTTCAACCGTGGTCATTATTTGCAGGCGTATGACAACAACGGCAACCCTTACAGCGTCAAGTGGGACAAATTGAATTTTTCCTCGGTCATTCAGCATGGCGAGCGGTTGCATCGTGGTGAACAAGGGTTATTTGAATCAACCGGGTTTCGTCTTTTCAATCTCGCTGGCGTCGAAGCGCCCAAAACACACTTTGCCCATTTTCGCGTCATTGATGACGCAGACGAAGCAACGAAAAGTCAATATAAAGGTGATTTTTGGGGACTCTATCTTGTCGTCGAACAGATGGATGGTCGCTTTTTAGACGAACATGATTTGCCAGATGGGAATCTCTATAAGATGGAGTGGGGATTCGGCGAAAAGAATAATCAAGGTCCGAACGCAACGCCAAACAGTGCGGATTTGGCTGCCTTCATCAATGCCTATGAGGATGGGCAGGAGGAGGAGTGGTGGCGAGCAAACTTTGATCTGGCGCGTTACTACAGCTTTCGTTCGATATTAGAGGCGATTCATCATTACGATGTCAACAATGAGAAAAATTATTTCTATTATCTCAATCCGGAGACGAATCGTTGGGCAATCCTACCCTGGGATCTCGATCAGACGTGGGCGAACAATATGTTTGGAAGCGGTACTGAGCCATTCAAAAGGCATGGTGTGTTGCGGAAATCAGCCCTCAAGCTCGAATACTTGAACCGGTTACGCGAATTACGTGATCTGCTGTTCAACACTGATCAAGTCAGTCACCTGATTGAAGAATATGCCAGGGTGATCGATGACCCAAATATTCACCCTTCATTTGC
Organism: Chloroflexi bacterium TSY; assembly: GCA_019217005.1. Next base: position 59,677 of record JAHBNG010000078.1, on the reverse strand, counting down.
CGCTGCAGATCGCGCGCGGTGGGACTACAGCAAAGATATGGAATCAAAATGGACTGAGCCACGGAAGGCCGGCCGTGGACGATTCTATAAGATTTCTCCGACGGGAGATTTTCGAGGCATGATCCAAGTCATGCTGGATTGGGTTCGCTCCCGCGGAGAGTGGATCGATTATGAACTCCTAGAGGAAGGCTTTCCCGATCGGGGAGAAAACAGGAAAATCCCTCGCCGTACCACAGTTAGCTATGTGGGGGCACCAAACTTTCCAGCCGATGATCTGCGATTTACTACTTCGCCATTTAATGATCCACAGGGTCCAGAAACATTCGCTGGGATGCAGTGGCGTGTCGCCGAGCTAAACTATCCTGGCGCTCGTACATTTCATGCTGATCAACCCTATCGGTACGAAATCGAAGCTTCATGGGAAAGTCCGCTCCTCACAACGTTTACGGCGTCAATTAGATTGCCCAATGGTGTCTGCAGAGAAGGGTATACTTGCCGGGTACGGGTGCGCATGATGGATCGTTCGGGACGTTGGGGGCATTGGTCCCAGCCAGTTGAGTTTGTGGCAGGGAGACCACTTGTATCATTGCCGAGCCTGGTGCTAACTGAGATTATGTATAATCCCCTCAACCAAGGCTCGATTCCCGGAACGAAATTGGAGTTTATCGAACTCAAGAACAATGGGAACGGCGTCATCGATTTGACCAATATTCGCTTTAGCGATGGGATTGACTACCGTTTCCCCCTTGCGGGTCAAGTTGCGCCGGGCGAGTATATCGTCGTGGCAAACGATGCAGATCGGTTTGCCCAACGGTATGGTTTCAGCCCTTTTGGGGAATTCCGCGCAAATTTGAGCAATGGCGGCGAGCGTATCGTACTGGAGGATGCTTTTGACCGCGTGATTATCTCGCTTGAGTACGATGACGAGGGGGAGTGGCCTGAGGCGGCGGATGGAAATGGATATTCGCTCGTCTTGATCAATCCATTGAGCCCTTCTGAGGCTGTCAATACTTCCATCGAGAACGCCAAATATTTGAACGCTGATCAATGGCGCAGCAGCATAAGTATCCATGGGTCGCCTGGTATGGCAGATCCATTGCCTGTACGTGTAAATGAAATACTTGTGCTGAGTAACGGAGGCAATTCTGAGGGATTCTCCGGCGGAGTTGAGATCTATAATCCAACACCTTTTCCTGCCGATATCGGCGATTGGTATCTCACAGACTCGCTAGAGCAACCACGAAAATTTCGTATCCCAAGGGGCACTGTTATTCCACCTGGAGGTTTTATCACTTTTGAGCAGCGTGAAATTGCAGCCAGCCAGGGAGGACTTCCAGGCCTTCTTTTGAATCCAAACGGAGGAGGCATCTATCTAGTTTCTGCCGCCGATGGCCGCATCACTGGCTATCAACACGGTTTTACATTTGCGTCCCCGGAACTGGGCGTCTCGTTTGGGCGCTATGTAAACAGCATGGGGCAAGAGACATTCCCCCCTCAAAGCCAAGTCACGTTTGGTCAACCGAATCTGACCCCCAAAGTAGGGCCCATCGCAATCACAAAGCTAGTTTATAACCCAAAACAGGGGGACGAGTTGATTGAACTTACAAATTTGAGCAGCCAATCGATCCCACTTTATGATCCTGAGCGACCAGGTAATCGATGGCGCATCCCTGAAATCTTCTATCAATTTCCGAGCGGCATTGAACTGGCTCCCGGACAAAAGCTCTTAATCGTTCCAACCGAACCGTCCCAGGTCTGCGTGTCCGCAAAACTAGCCAATCTGGTGCCCATTCAGGGAACCGCAACCTTTTCCAATCTTCCATCCATAATAGGTCCTTATCCACTTCACCTGCATGACAAATCCGGTTTGATCACCTTGGAGCGTCCACTTCAACCGCTTGGGGATGGCACAGTGCCCTACGCAGTCGTCGATATGGCTGAATATCGCAATCAACATCCCTGGCCCACGTCTTTTGATGGCGTCGGTTGTGTGATCGAGCGAAAGCTGCCACCAGCTTATGGTCGCGAGCCACGTCATTGGATGAGCAGCACAGAAGTTCAGACTGCGTCTATTGGGCCGCGGGTTGCTATTTGCAGTTTTGAGGCCTATTCAGAGGCAGATGAAACGATTGAACAGATGAACGTTCAATGGGTGACGCATCTTGAAGAAGGTGTATCAGGATATCACCTCTGGCGTGGCACGAACGATGATCGATCGAACGCTGTGCGGTTAACCCAAGATCTGATTACAGTCCAACAAGCTGCTGTGGGAAATCAATCTGAAAGGCCAGATCAAAATGGGACGGAAAACGAACAGAACGAGCGACACAAGTACAGGTTGACTATTCCCCTACCTGATGCGGAGCAGGAGATACGAAACAGCTTCTTCTGGCTACAAGCCATTGGCACAGATGGAGTTGAGTCAGACGTTGCATTTACCTCGTTGCGTGTCAAGATATCGACGATTTATATGCCAATCATGGTCTTAAACAGCAACTAAAGTGAAGTCAGTTTGAAACGGTACTGTACAGCACAACGCCAAACCGCTCTGCTAAGATGAGCGGATATTCATCATCGCGCACCGCCCGTTCTTGCCGTTGGCCATTTTCGGTCACAATCAATTTGTGGTTCGCAAGTGATACACGCCCATTCGGTGTTGCGACCGTACAGATCCGGCGCTGTGTAAATGACGATTCGGGTGATGTTTGATGATAACCACACATCGATTCAAAATCAGCGAATTGCCTGGGCTGCAGCGTAAAGCGAAATTGTTTTTCCCAGTCCCCTTCATACGTGCGCTGCCACAAGATGAAATATCGATCATCTTGATCGATTCGATACGCCCGTAACCCTTCTGGTTGTTTCACGTTTGGCTGATCGAGTCGTAAAGGTTCGCAAAATGAGTCACCCCAGCCTACATCTGCCAGCCAGGGGATTGTAGACATCGATGGGTCAGCCGGACATTCAACCAAAAGCGTTAAGTGGTCAAACTCTGGACCATATCCCCCATCACTGTGGGCCGCGCAGGCTGATAACAGAGTCACTTGAAAGCCCAATTCCTGTAAGAGCCACGCAAACAAACCATTTAACTCATAGCAAAAACCACCTCGACGTCGGCGAACAATTTTTTCAAATAGAGCATCTAGTTTCAGAAGAATCGGATGCCCAAGGTGAATATCAAGATTTTCAAATGGTACACTCTGTAAATGGGCGAGATGCAGCTTGCATAAGGTGGTCGCCGTTGGAGTGACGAAGCCATGATAAGAGATCCGATCTAAATAGCGCTGAATGTCCATCTAGGCTGACGCAATCTCACTAATCTTCTTTGCGAGTTCCACATCCAACCGGCTAATCGCATTGCCGGCATCGTGAGTCACCAAATCAATCACGACTCGATTATAGACGTTAAACCATTCTGGGTGATGATTCATGCTTTCGGCCAGAATAGCCACTTGTGTCATAAAGCCAAAGGCTTTAATGAAATTCGCAAACCTAAATTCGGCATGCAGCTTGCCATTGACCACACTCCAACTCTCTAGTTTCTGAAGATGAGTAGTAATTTCTTCATCATTGAGGGCAATTACTTTAGGCATTGCTCTTTCTCCTTTTTCTGGAGTGTATACCACAAAATGTGTAAATGAATAGTGCTCAGTCAGAGAACCGCTGCATTTACCCACTTTGGGATACACTCCCTTTTTCTGTGACTGTCAAACATTCAAAAAACTCCGGTTGTCTTAAAACCGGAGTATAGTTCATTCTTGATATGAGCAAATGCGGTATATAATTCAGGTTCGATACTGGCTAGGGCTATAAAGCCCTGCTCCGGCTTTGGCGATTATTTGGGCAAGGCGAAGCATTGATTGACTCGTAGGTCGTCTTCATGGGACAACTCAGGGTGGTCAAATCGTTGATCAAGACCAATGTTTAAGCTTCTGTCTTGTCATCAATCTGTTCGGTGCTCATTGGGTCAGACGCAGCAGGAGTCGAACCATTGGCCGAAAAGTTGGGATCTAGGTTCTTTTTCCCTTCTTCGATCAACATGACAGGGATGCCGTCGTGGATGGGATATTTATATCCGTTTCGTGGATTTAGAAGATATTTCCCATCATCGATCAGTTCCAATGGGCCTTTATCTTCTGGGCAGACCAGTATTTTCAGCAGTTCGTCGCTGATTGCGCCGCCCAGTGGTCTTTCCTCAAGTGAGCTTGATGGATTGTTGGGAATAACGCCTTGACCACTGCCTGCTGCCGAAAACTCATTGCCGTTAGCCGCTAGTTTATTTTTGATGAAATAGGCAATTCCACCCAACAGGGCCATGAAAAACAGGAATCGGGAAAATTTTTTCATTATTACCTCCACTAACAGATTTGAAACCCTCTTTGCGAAAAAGTAGCTCTTCCAAACAAAGTCTACTATATATACTGCACTCGCTCATCTGTGGAATAAGTGAATCAAGTTCGATTTCACCCTTTTCAAAGATGAGCTGTTCTTTTTTGGGTGATAAAAGATATTAACTTAAATCTTAGCACAAAATAGCTGCAAAGGCTATTCCGAAAAAATGGCAATCGAGCGCTTTATAGCGAGTACAATCAATGATGGTATACCACAAATTGTGTGAAAGTTACCTGGTTCATCAGAGAGAAAGCGAAGTTACACACAATTTGGGATACCACCCAATAACTATATTCAGTCGCTTATCTTCCAAATATGTGTTGATCAAGGCCACGAATCTCGAGGAGCACACATTGATGGTAGATAAGCTCCATCGATCAGGAGAATCCTCATGACTTATCGCGTGATAACGAATGCTGAGCTAGCCCCTAACATTCTGAATCTACTCGAAGAGCAAGATTGTGATGTTCAAATGTGGTCCGGTCCAGGTGCAGATAGACTCAGTAGATCCAAATTTGGCGTTTTTGACTATTTTCAGTCGGGAGAGAAGGGATTTTGGGGCCATTTTTTCAGATCTCAGTTGCCAAAAACAGCCAATTTCATATCTAGAAATCGCTTAAATTTTACGTAAATGCTAGGTATTGACTGGCAAATACGTATTTATGTCAACTAATTAGCCCAAATTCTCTCTCTAAACCTGAAATTTGGATCTACTGAGACTAGAGATGCTGAATGCCGTTGAAGGGTTTTTCCTCTATGGCCATCCCATCATTGACGGAACCGTCATGGACACAATGCCCAATCTCCGCGTCATTAGCAACTTTGGTGTCGGTGTCGATCATATCAACCTGGATGATGCACGCGTGCGGGGAATTCCAGTAGGGAACACACCTGGATTTGTGGATGGAGCGACCGCCGACATGACCTTTGCCCTACTGATGGCCGCCGCACGTAATATTGTATTTGGGGATCAGTATGCACGAAGCCCAGAATTTACTCATTACGATCCAAATCTTCATCATGGTCAAGAGGTCTATGGATCAACCCTGGGCATCATAGGGATGGGGCAGATTGGAAAAGAGGTGGCACGCCGTGCAAGCGGATTCGATATGACCGTGATCTACCACAACCGCAATCGCGACCACGCTGCCGAAGCTGAGCTGGGTGTAACGTATGCCTCATTGTCCGACCTATTGCGTGGCGCTGACCATGTGACGCTCAACGTGCCGCTCACAGACGAAACCTATCACATGATCGGACGTGAAGAACTGGCCTTGATGAAGCCAACAGCTACGTTGGTCAATCTGGCTCGAGGCGGTGTAATTGACCATGATGCTTTGTTAGAGACATTGCAGAATCGTGGCATTTGGTGTGCAGCACTTGATGTCACAGAACCAGAACCATTGCCGCGCGATCATCCCCTCTTGGCACTCGACAACATTGTCATCATTCCTCATCTAGGCAGTGCAACCGTTCAAACTCGCACAGGAATGGTTCAACGTACCGTCGATAATCTGATCGCTGGTTTGGCCGGTAAACCACTTTTGAATCGAGTTGCGTAGATCGACGCTAATCTTTGTTGCCAAAGAGTAGGGCGTACGCATGAATAGCAGCATTTATCTGTCTCATCTTTCTGGATAATATAGCATTACGTTTATCGCACAACGTTTTATGTGACTACGTTATTCTTTTACAAATCCTGCAAGAAAGAAGAGGATAAATGAGCATCATACGAACTGTGATCAAGTGGTTCGGAGTCGTTGTCTTCATCGCCGCCTGTCTACTATTTTTGACCGATGCAAGTCGTGCTGGATATAGATTTCCGCAATTTACGCTCACTCAAGGAACAACCTATTATGTATCCAAAGATGGCTCAAATCTAAATGGACGGAATTGGGCAGACGCCTGGACAGAACTCGATCAGATTGAATGGACGCTGATTCAACCGGGAGACACGATTCTTTTGGATGGCGGTACCAATCGAATGGTTTATGAGGCTGTTCTCGATATTCAGGCGAGCGGCACCGAAATGCAGCCAATTACCATCAAAGCATCTGATGAAGTAGGGCATAATGGCCAAGTTGTGATCTTTGGCGGACGCTCAACGCCATTGCCCTACTGTAATCAAGCAGAGTATGTCTACCAGACTGAAGGTGTACGCGCAATCGGAATCATTATCGAGGACCGTTCATGGATCCGTTTAGAAGGAGGGAACTGGCGCGGAATCGCTGTTCACGGATTTAACAATCGCGGCATGAGAATCATCGGTGATTCCGCCAATATTGCAGTACGGAATTTGGAAATATACGATAACGGAAGTGCCCAGCAAAATGCAAACGGTCTGTGGGAGACGACCATTCCTGGCGTGGGTTTTGGGGGACAGAACATCACCTTTGAACGCGTGATCATCCATGATAATGGTCAAGATGCTTTTCAATCTAACTTGCGTGATCGAATTTCGAATTTTGTCTTACGCGAGTCATGGCTCTACAACGGTCGACGACACCCGAGCAATGGAATGGCTTTTAACGAACCATGTACCCACACGGACGGAATTCAAATTTACAGCGGCGATACAACCTCCGGTCTGACAATTGAAGATAGCTTTGTGGGCCCTGGCTTTACCCAAGGAATTATTTTGGGGCAGAGAGACACAGGTCAGGGGTTTCGTTCGGTTGTCAATGACGTTGTGCTGCGGAATGTTGTTTTTGCAAAGGCATCTGGCATCAATATATCGGGATATCCAGGCGTTAAGTCTCAGAATTGGACACTCGATCATGTAACCTCACATTGTATCACTGGGTATACCGGCTCATGTTTTTGGCTTGAGGGCGATGGCCATAGCGTCACAAATTCGATCTTCTTTGGGTCAAAAATTGATACACCGGACGGAATTGACCAAACGAGCGGTAACTGCCAATACGATCTACAATTCGATATCCTGGGAGAGAGGCTCGATCCGCAATTTACGAATGCCCAAGACGATCCATTGTCGGTAGATGATTATACGTTATTGACCGGTTCTCCCTGTCAGGGGAAAGGATCCAGAATCACGACGATTGAGCAGTTGCTTGCGCTGCCCACAGATGAGACAACGCCTACGCCAACCGCAACAGAAACAACAACCCCTCAACCGTCCGCAAGCGTCACTGCAACGCCGACTGATATGCCTTCCCCAACTGCAACAGCTACTCCGGAACCGTCTACGAGCAGCACTGTAACACCGACCGCTATGCCTTCCCCAACTGCGACAGGCACTCCCACGCCTACGCCTACATCTCCGTCATCAACCACGACGACACCGCCCCCTACGTTGCCAACATCGGAGTGGGAGGCCGAGTCAGGTGCGATTACCGATCCCTTTCGCATCAACAACGGCATCGTTTCGCAACCGCTGGAAACGAATGGTCCATTATCTGGAGGCAAGGCATCCTATCAATTTTACTTGAACAGATCGGGAATATACATTGTACACGCAATCGTCAATGCGCCCACCGGTGGTGCCAATTCCTTTTACATCAACATGGATGCGGAACCAATTGACCCGATCATGATCTGGGATATATTCATCACAGATGGCTTGGAGGAGCGAACTGTCTCGTGGCGCGGAACCGGGACCTTTGACGAGAACGAATTCTCCCCCAAAGAGTTCACACTCGCCAAAGGTGTGCACGAAATGATCCTACGCGGACGTGAGGGCGAGACGGGGATTGATCGAATCTGGCTGGAGCGTGTAGGAGATTTTCCAGGACTAGACCACAAGGTTTACTTGCCATTTCTGCAAAGATGACGTAAAACGTAGTAGATACAATGAAACATTATTTCAATGGGAGTGTGTCCCAAAGTGTGTATACTGAGCACTGCCATAACTTTAACATAAATTTGACCGATTTCAGTCGAATAGAACAGACGAATTTATGTTAAAGTTATAAGCGAGTGCGGTATAAATGCAGATGTTCTCTGACTGAGCAGTATTCATTTACACACTTGTGGTACACGCTCTATTCATAAGGAGAAGCCAATGACCTTTTCACTTGCTTACTGTTCACTCCGTTGGCGTGAACCTGATTTGGAACCGGCTCTCGAAACACTTAAAGAAGTTGGTTGGGATGGTTGGGAATGTCGCTTGCCATTAGATTGGCTTGGTACGCCTCAAAGATTGATGCGCATCTGTAAAAATACAGATATGCCAATGGTTGTCTATACAGCACAAGGCACGCCCGATAACCGAGAACGCGTCAACACGGAGCGGAACAAACGACGCATCGAATTCGCTGGTGAAGTTGGTGCAGACTGCTTTATGTACATGAATGGAGCCAAGCCAAAAGAGCGCGCTGTCACAGATGATGATGTAAAGGCTGCAGCCGAAGGTGCCGAGGAATGGGCAGAGTATGCCGCACAGTTCGATCTGGAATTGAGCTACCATATTCACACCAATCTCCTGGTCGACAACATTGAACACTGGAAACTCTATATGCAGCATTTGGACAAGGCGAAGCTCTGCATCGATGTCAGCCATGCATTCCTTTGGGGATATGATCCTGTTGAGTCGATTCGGGACTTTCGCGATCAGCTAAACTATATCCATCTGCAAGATTATTCTTCTACGTCGCGTCGTGATGATGGATTCTACGATCCGATTTGGTGCGATGTTGGCGTGGCCGAAAGTATCGACTTTCCGGCCGTGCGAACCATATTGGAGGAGACCAACTTTACCCGTTGGGTGACTGCCTGTCCTGGTCGACCCATTCCAGGTGCCGATGATCCCATGAGCGAAGCAAAACGAAGCAAAGGGATGGTCGATTATCTGCGCGGTATCGGTTATTAACGGACGCTGATGTATGGGGCGTCAGATACGTTTTGGATCGACTGGTATGCTCTGTCCAGTATGCGAGAAGATTGATTCAACGGATCGCTTTTTGGAATTTTTACTTTTTTGACTTGACAAAGAACGTGTGTTCTGATATATTTAACTACATGGTTAACCATCTTGTAATAGAAACAGAGTCACATACAGAGCATAGCGTTCAGATTGACCAGGTCTTTTCCGCCTTGGCCCATGCGACTCGACGCGCCATTCTCAAGAATCTAACCCAAGGACCAATAACGGTCTCAGACCTTGCTGCACAGTTTTCAGTTTCAATGCCCGCGATATCCAAGCATTTGCGTGTCTTAGAACGGGCGGGACTTCTGCGTCAGCAAAAGGAAGGACGAATTCGATATTGCCATTTGGTGCCGAAACCGCTAGAAGATGCAGCGGAATGGCTAGAGTTTTATCGGATGTTTTGGGAAGAGCGCTTTGACGCGTTGGAAGAGTTTCTGGATGAGTCTGATGAGTCTGATAGCCAAAAGCCGAAGCTGTCCCCCTCAAATTTGCCGGATTAATTCAAAACGACGGGAGAAAATTTCATGAATGCAGTCATGACCAAAGCGCCAACGAGCCTGAAAATGAGTCGAACATTCAATGCTTCTCGAGATCGTGTCTATCAAGCCTGGACAAAACCCGAGCTCTTGGCAAAGTGGTTTCATCCCACCGAAAAACATATTAGTCAGGTAGACGAATTTGATCTGCGGGTTGGAGGGAGCTATCGCATCAGCATGATTGCAGGTGATAATGCCCATATTGTGCAAGGAAAATATGAAGCAGTTGATCCCCCCGAAAAACTTTCCTTTACCTGGGGATGGGAAGGAGCGGAAGATCCCAGAGAAATGCTTGTCACTGTTGAGTTCAATCAATTGACCCCAACCGAGACAGAAGTTATTCTCACACACGAACGATTTGCGAATGACGAAGAGCGCGACAGCCACAAATGGGGTTGGAATGGGACATTGGATCGGCTAAGTGTATTGTTGGCTAAGGCGAATCCAGAAAAATAAGTATACATATGTAGAACCATTAATCCGATTGGTATACGTAACACGCAACGCTTATTGTCATGTATGCTTGATTTCTGGGGCGACCTAACATATAGCGATTACTCAAATGAAGGTAATCAATATCAACAAATGGAAAGTGAAAAAGGAGCAACGTATGTCTAGTAATAGTGCAGTCAAATTACTTCGTGCCCAATACAAAGGCGCTCATGATGTTTTGGAAGGTACGATGAAAGGTGTGACCTCCGAGCAGGCGCATTGGATACCAGCCGGTACGGCCAATCCATTGGGGGCGACCTATGCCCATATTCTGGTCTCTGAAGATGGGCTATTCAATGGCGCGCTCCAAGGCGGTGCACCATTGATGGCATCCTCATGGGCAGACAAGACAGGGTTGAGCGAACCTGCTCCCCAGGGCAACCAATGGGGTGAATGGGGACGGCGGGTAAAGGTTGATTTGGACGCAGCACGTGCATATGGTCAGGCCGTCTATGCTGCCACTGATAAGTACTTTGCGACGCTTACAGATGAAGATCTTGGACGAGAAGTCGATCTCACGGGAATTGGGTTAGGGAAATATACGCTCGGTCAGATTTCCTCCATCTTGCTCAACAACGTTACATGGCATACAGGTGAAATTTCGTGCTTGAAGGGGCTACAAGGTGGCAAAGGATATCAGTTCTAAGGCTATTCCAGATAATTAATGATCCACAGATGGACAGGATTAACGAGATTTTTAAGAGAAATTATCCAGTCAATCTTGTCACTCTGTGGATAGTTTAAAAATTGGATTCGCCTAAAGTGATATCAGTTTAGAATGGTCGATTGATTACAAGGCGGGCGTATCCGCCATCCACGAAGGACACGAAGACGGAGGAGAATCCTTTGTGTGACTTCGTGCCCCTCGTGGATCATTCGGCTTTTCCAGAAAATGAAGTGTCCACTCCATCAGGAAAAGCCAAAGCCATTCCAGGCAAACATGTTGGTCTTTATGGGTAATTAATTTTCTGGAATGGCCTAAATAACTTTTACTTTCTAAGGTATAGGACATCCGAACATAATTCGATGTCCATCTATTGTTTCGATCGCAAATTCCCGCATTCCCCACGGCTTATCGGCCAATTTCTGCAACACATTTCCACCATTGGCTTGAACCTGCTCAAAATACTCGTCAATACCATCCACATCGATGTACGCAAAATATGAATGATCGCCCAGTTCCTTCGGCGGAATCGCATCGGGGCAATGTCCCGCCATGATCGTGCAGGCATCCTTGACCAAGAATCGCCAGCCGTCGTCCCCAATCTCCTGGATTGTAAAGCCAAGTACGTCTCGATAATATTCGGCGGATTTCATGAGATCGTTTACGGCGATCACATATTTCGTTGAGCTGATTGTTGCCATATTACCTGTTCCTTTCTGTGCTCGCTACAATCATTGATCATCTATCCTTCGCGGACACAACATGCGTCTGGCCAGAGAGCTGCCGGCGGATTCCATCGACGCTTACATCATCGAGCTGGGCATAGTGAGCACCTAGGACATCTGCTAACCGTCGAGCCAAGCCCAATTTGACATATCCTTGTTCGCTGTCCAGCACAAGCGTTGGAATTTTCTGCTGAACCAGAGAGTGGGCAACTGTTAGAGGGGAGAATCCGGCATTGGATCGTCCATCTGTGACCAAAACCAGGAGGGGGCGCAGCGCGCTTTGGCGCCGTAGATAACTCGCCAAGACTTGATCGGCCAATTGCAGGGCAACACCAAGAGGAGTACGCCCACCTGTGGGGAGGTGACGCAACTGACGTTCTGCTGTCTCAACAGAATTGGTCGGCGGCACAAGTAACTGTGCCTGTTGACCACGAAATGCAATCATGCCAACCAACTCGCGTTTCTGATAAGCATCAAGCAAAAGCCCCACAATCACCTCCTTGACAGCGACCATCCGTTTGCGTGCTGCCATTGAACCCGAAGAATCGACCACAAATAGAATCAGCTGGCCCTGAGGCTGACGTCGTACCTTGACATGTAGATCGACTGCTCGAATTTGAAAGCTTGGCAGGAGCCCCGCTTGTTGCTCGGTGGCACTATCCTCTGGAAACCAAGACAACCGATGGGCAAACGATGCTGCGTAACGCAATGCTGCCGCACGCAATGTCGCACCAAGCGCAATATCACGAACGACCCCTTGTGGCTTTGCGGCTCGTACATAATAACCATTCTGGCCCACATCATCGTGCGCAAGACGTTTGCCGCGTGGAGTTGGTGGTGGCGATAAGGGCTTTCGTGGCTGGTGAGGTGGTTGTGTCAGGGCGATGGGAACAGCTTTTCCCGGGGCAAAAGTTTGCTCCGAGAGAGGACTTTCTGACGATTCAGGGCACTCACTCACCCTCCTCAGTTGGTTGCTGGTTCTCTTCATTTCTCTCCCGCGACTGACGTTCTTGACTGTATTGAGGGGGCGTATGCTGCTGAATCAGATCCTCCAACTGTTGCTGGTCTAACCCTGGCTCTTCAAACGGCTGCCGTCGTCGCCGGTGAGGCAGTGCCAACTCGGCAGCTCGTCGTATATCCTCAATTGTCACGTGCGTCCGAGCTTCCCAGGCAGCCAGCGTTGAAGCAGTCTTATACATCGTAATATCGGCCCGCAACCCATCAACACCGCTCCCCACGCAGACGTGACTGATCAGAGCAAGCATCTCATCTGCCACTGTTACTCGTGGCAGAAGCAACCGCGCGCGATTGATCCGCTCCGCCAAATCTGCCTCTAACTCCGCATATTGGACGGCGAATGTAAGCGGGTCAGCTTCATACGCGATCCGACGGCGCACGACTTCCGTCCGTTGTACAACGTCCGTTGGCCCCGTCACATCCACGGCCAACCCAAAGCGGTCGAGTAACTGTGGGCGCAATTCACCTTCCTCTGGGTTCATCGTGCCCACCAGAATGAACCGGGCTGGATGGCTCACGCTAACTCCTTCCCGCTCCACCGTATTGATACCAGATGCGGCTGCATCCAGCAAGAGATCCACCAGATGATCTGCCAGTAAGTTGACCTCGTCCACGTAGAGTAAGCCGCCATGTGCGCGCGCCAGCAGTCCGGGTTCAAAACTAAGTTGTCCTGCCTGGAGTGCGGCTTCGATGTCAAGCGTCCCACTTATTCGATCATCGGTCGCACCAAGCGGCAATTCCACAAATGGCGATGCATCAAACGCAACGGGGATCTCACACTGTTCCACGCCAGTCGCATTGTGTACCTCTATCTGCAACGCGCCAGCCTCATCGGCTGGCAACAATCCCGCCAACGCTCGCGCCGCGGTCGACTTGGCCGTGCCCTTCTCACCCCGAATCAGAACGCCACCGATGGCGGGATTGATGGCGTTGAGCAGAAGAGCCAACTGCATTTGCTCCTGACCAACGAGGGCAGTAAAAGGATACCGATGTCGATTTTGTTTGGCCCCTTGTGCTCTGGGGGCGTGAGAATCGCTTCGGGCACTATCATGCATGTAGATACGCTCCGGCCATTATAAAATTTGACATAAAGTAATTGTTTAAAGAAGGACAGACGTGCCGGGGACCTTCTCAATGGCGATGGGTTTTCGCCTCCCAAAGTCCCCGGAACATTCACCAAGGTCTGAATCGTTTATACTCAAAATGCAACTTCTCCCGTCAATCATTCAACACACACCTTCACCATGAACCGCGGACAACGATGACCCGAACTTCCCGGACACGCTTTGTATGTAATGGCAGTTCCAAAAGGGCGCGTTGAAGAAGAACTGATAGAGAGAACCAGCAGCGTGTTATGTCAACATATAGATGAGGACAAAGGCAAGGAACCCAAAGGCGATACATAGTAAAAAATTAGAAGCAATTAAGCGATAGGTTGGCGACGATGGGCTCGTTGCTGCAAATGGAAAGATTCATCATAAGGTTTCTTGTCTTGCCACAATTTCCAAATGATGCAAATCCAGCGATTAGCGAGAGTGCGATCAGCATGACTCTTTTTTGAGACCGCGTTGGCGAGCGGCGGTGTAAAAAGCAGCGGCCCAAGAAGACTCTTTGCGGGAGCAGCGAGCAAATTGCTGAGTAAAATAACGAAAGTCGTGATCGCAAGCTCTGCGGAAATGAACGGTTCTGACTTTGCCACTTTGTTTGGTGACAGGACAGGTTCCCGCCAGAGACTGAAGGCTCATGGGAGAGGGAAAGCGTTTCCTGTCTTCGCCAAACTTGACCAGAAGACTGGGAGCTAAAAGCTGGCCAGCACCAGGTAAAGAAGCAAAGATATGCTGATCCGGATGTTGCAGAAAAAGTGACTGTAACTGGTCAAGGGTCTCTTGTTCATAGCGCAGTGCAAGCAAAAAGACATTCAGCCAGCTGAAGAGCTTCTCGTTGATACGCTGGCACAAATGCAGGAGCTGATGTGGGATAAGTGGCGGTTAACTTATCATAACAAGTGACCCATTTACGGGGTTGCGTATGTCGGTGCTGCTTGAGAAACTCTTGGAAGCCTTCATAGGTGGAGTTGCGCACATGCTCTGGCGTTGGATAGGTCAGAACCAGGTGGCAGGCAATCCGAGAAGGCCAGTTGCTGAAGACCTCAAGCAGCGCCGGATGGTAACGCAACAGGCAAGCGCGCAGACGGTTGGATAAGGCCACAGTCTCTTTGGTCCAGTATTGTGTGGCACTGCTGACCACTCGCATCTGCTGGAGTAATTCACTGCCAGGTGACCAAGGATAAAATCGATGGACATCGGTCCGCAACAAATCTGCTATCACATAGGCATCACTCTTATCATTATGCGCACCACTTTGACTATAGCGCTCCCGACTCTTGTTCACCACATTCGGCGGCACCACATAGACATTCTTGTACCCGCTCGACCAGAGATAATCAATCAGCAAATTATGCGCTGTTTCCAGTCCCACTGTCACTTCATCATGGCTCGCTCCTGTCTTCTTTCTCATTTCTTCAATTTGGCGAAATCCCTTCTGGCTATGCTCTATCTGCGCATAGCCCAGCGCTCGTCCTGTCTCATCCAACATCATCACATCATGTTTCTTTTCACTCCAGTCGATTCCCATTTTCACTTTCATCTTGGACCTCCTCTCCCGTATCGCCTGAGCTCCTCAACTTTGGACGCTGTTTTCCGTTTTCCTGTTATGGCACTCGAGGTGCTGCACGCTTTCGACGTTGCACGGCGTCGACCTGGCGGACTGTCCGGGAAGGGCGGTCGCACCGCTCGAAGAGGTTGGTCCTTTTTGCCAGGTCGAGAGTCCAATAAGTTTCGGCTTTCCTTGCTTTTGCCTTCCCTTATTTTATCTCCCTTTCCTATATTACCTAACAGGAAGAGGTCAAGAATAGTCTCGCAATTCATCAGCTGCCTGACCTCTTCCGGAAAGGTCTCGACCCCGTGCCATCACAAAATGAGACGAACAATCTCTGACCAATAACGTGCAGACTCTAGCGCCTTCCAGTCTGGGTAAGCGCATGTTAGGGTGACCGATTATTCCAGAAAGCTTCACGGAACGCTCTCCAAATAGTCGATGAATCCTGACGGGATACGCGCCTGACCGCGCAATAGCTCGATTACAGATTGTTTGTACTCATCGGGTTGTGGAAACCACTGGTGGGGTGGTTCAGAATTAGGTTTACACTTTTGATACATAGACAAAAATCTATATGAGGTCATTTTCTGCCTGAGCATGGCTCAAATTAGAAAATATAAACATCTTTTCTCTTTGCAAAAATGTAAACCTAATTGTCCGCCTAAAATGAACCACCCCCCACTGGTCGATGAAATTCCGGTCAACCAGCGTACCATTGCGTTTGGCAATCCATTCCAGATAGTTGGAATAGGGCCAAAGGTCGGGTGCCAAAGCAATGCCATGTTTCACTGGATTAGCGTGAATATACCGGCAAAGATGGCGGACGTAGCGATCCTCATCAACGAGCTTAATCTCAACGCGCCCTTCGAAGAGTGTTCCTCTCCGGTCGTAGCGCCGATTGAAAGACTGAACATAGCTGCCAAAGACTCGTTTGGGTAGAACACCAGCCTCAATTACGCTCTTTTGCCGCACAAACCAATGGTAATGGTTGGGCAACAAACAGTAGGCGATAAAGGAAATCTGACACTCCTTGGCAACAGCTTTCATCAAACGCAGCAAGTATCGATAGTTCTCATCTTCGTAAAAGATCGACTGCTTGCCCGCACCGCGATTATACATATGGTAGTAGTGTTTTGTCAGATAAGTTATGATACAGGTTGGTCATCAGAATCGGTATCCAAAACAGGATAGAAACGCTGGAACTTCTGGCGAGCGAGAGCGGGGGTAAATTGCCATTGAATGGTAGCGGATTGTTCATTGCGCTCGTTGACAAGAGCAAGGACAACAGTCTCAAGAAGCTCTTTGGAATCAATGCGGCGATCAAGAACTTGGCGAGTGATAACCGAGAGTTCAATTTCAACCATATTAAGCCAACTCCCGTTGACGGGGGTATAAACCATCTGAAAGTGCTGAGCCAGAGCGAAAGCTTCCTCAGGCGAAAAGATGGTGTAGAAGGAACTGGGTGAATGAATGTTGAGATTATCCTGAACAATCTGTAATGAATCGGCATCAGGATTGTGTTTCGTTTTGAGATCATGCATGAAGCGAGCATACTCTTGGCCTCTGCGCCGTTCGGTAATCTGAACAACCCGCTGTCCAGTGTGTGGCTGGTAAGCAATCAAGATGTAACAGATGCCCTTGCGTTCATAGTGATGATCATAGCGCCATTTCTTGCCTGGTTTCATCTCAATCGGCACGATTGTATCGCCCAAGAGCTGACAAGGTTTTTCATCGTAACACCCACCAGAGAGGATTCTTGGGGTCATAGGGCTGTGCATAGAGGTCCAAGATTTGTTCCATGTGCCACAAGTATGTAGGTGTTAACTTTCCGATACACCACTGCACCTTCAAATGGGGTTTCAGTTCGTTTTTTTCAGAATTTCACTCACGGTTTCATGCGAAATGTCTTCCACAAACTTTAACTCAACCGCTGTGGTTGCTAGCAGCCTTAAAGTCCATCGGCTTCGCCCATCTGGTCCTTTCGTACACGCTAGTGCCGTGATTTTGGCTCTGGCTTCGTTACTAATCTCGACTGGTCGTCCGCTTCTTGGCCTCTCTTCTAGGGCTTTGGTTAGCCCTTCCGTCACATATCTTTTGCGGATTCGCACCACCGTTGCTCGCGTCACTCCCACTCGTTCCATGATTTCTCTGTCTGTTTTTCCTCCATCTGACAAGAGCAGAATATGTGCCCTTCTTATCTTTCTTACGTTCTCTTTTCCTTTTGCCGTTATTCGCCTTAATTCATTTCTGTCTTTATCACTTAGTTTAACTTTATATACTTGCTTCATTTCTCTCTGCCTCCTCGTTTTTTTAGTCACTTTCTGGCAGAGTTTACCGTATTATAACTTATCTGACAAAACAGTAGCAACCTGGTGTGTACTTGATGTTTCGTTTTGGCATGATATTCGTTCCCTTAGCAGCGAGTAGTCCTGCGCCGACACGCACCTACGCCATGGATAGCGGTCAGCGACGACCCGCCCTTCCCGGAAGCGGTCAAAAATAGTCCCGCCATCCATGGGATGAGTGACCGCTTCCGGGAAGGTCTACACCCCGTGCCATCCATCAACCGCATAATCTATTCCAACAAGATCTACGCTCCACGCCGAAACACCCGACGAAAACTCCAGCGCAAGAGTCGCCCCACGCCCCACAAGAACAGAGCCAGAACCAAGCTACCAAATACAACCAAACCATAGAACACAAAATCAAATGAAACGCCAGAAAAGTAGAGTGAGACCACCAAGATCACCACGATGAGTACTGCAAAAATGGCCCGCCATTTGGATCGCAGCATTTCATAGATGTCCCATAGTAATGGGCTGAGAACAAGTCCAATGACAATGCTCCAACCATAGATCTGCCAATCGGGTTGCGAAAAAACGTTGCCCAGCAGCGCGAACGGTTCATTGACAATGGCCAGACGATAGATTGGCCCGCTCAACGTCAACCCCATTACGCCCAAAATGAAGAACCGGCCTCTTGGTCTAATCCCCAACCAGCCATAGAGCCACCAGAGCAACACACCAACCAGTAGGAGCACAATCAGACTCGTGCCAGCCACCACGAGTCTCCCTGACCACGAGAGCATTAGATAGTTCAGACTCCCTTGACTGAGCGCTTCCCAACCACTAGGGATCGACGGCGTCGGACGATCTGGACAAGTTCGTCGATAAATTGCCCAACCTCGATAAACTGTCCACTCGCTAGCACTCAGGTTCCCAGTGACAAAAATACAAAGACCGCGAACGAGCAGATCCGGCCACACCTTGATGGTGTGGCCAGATGAGCCAGAGGCCAAGGTTCTCCCATCCGGACTCCACGCCACGCTCCGAACACGATACGAATGGCCTGTCAGGGTCTGAAGAGTCTCCCCACTCTCCACATCCCACACTTTGGCGGTGTTGTCAGATGAGCCAGAGGCCACGCTCCTGCCATCCCGACTCCATGCCACGCTATTGACACTAGACGAATGGCCTGTCAGGGTCTGAAGAGTCTCCCCACTCTCCACATCCCACAGCTTGATGCTGCTGTCATCTGAGCCAGAGGCTAAGCTCCTGCCATCCGGACTCCACGCCACGCTATTGACACTAGATGAATGGCCTGTCAGGGTCTGGAGAGTCTCTCCACTCTCCACATCCCACATCTTGATGCTGCTGTCAAATGAGCCAGAGGCCAAGCTCCTGCCATCTGGACTCCACGCCACGCTCCTGACCCAATCCGAATGGCCTGTCAGGGTCTGGAGCGTCTCCCCACTCTCTACATCCCATATCTTGATGGTGTTGTCATCTGAGCCAGAGGCCACGCTCCTGCCATCTGGACTCCACGTTACGCTATTGACCCAAGACTCATGGCCTGTCAGGGTCTGGAGAGTCTCCCCACTCTCTACATCCCATATCTTGATGGTGTTGTCATCTGAGCCAGAGGCCACGCTCCTGCCATCCCGACTCCATGCCACGCTATTGACACCAGACACATGGCCTGTCAGGGTCTGAAGAGTCTCCCCACTCTCCACATCCCACACCTTGATGCTGCGGTCCTCTGAGCTAGAGGCTAAGCTCCTGCCATCTGGACTCCACGTTACGCTATTGACCCAAGACTCATGGCCTGTCAGGGTTTGAAGAGTCTCCCCGCTCTCCCCACTCTCCACATCCCACAGCTTGATGGTGTTGTCAGATGAGCCAGAGGCCAAGCTCCTGCCACCTGGACTCCACGTTACGCTATTGACCCAAGACTCATGGCCTGTCAGGGTCTGGAGAGCCTTCCAATCCTCCGTATCCCACACCTTGATGGTGTTGTCAAATGAGCCAGAGGCCAAGCTCCTGCCATCTGGACTCCACGCCACGCTCCTGACACCAGACACATGGCCTGTCAGGGTCTAGAGAGTCTCGCCGCTCTCTACATCCCACACCTTGATGGTGTTGTCAGATGAGCCAGAGGCCAAGCTCCTGCCATCCGGACTCCAGGCCACGCTCCTGACACTAGACGAATGGCCTGTCAGGGTCTGGAGAGTCTCCCCTCTCTCCACATCCCACACCTTGATGCTGCTGTCATCTGAGCCAGAGGCCAAGCTCCTACCATCCGGACTCCACACCACGCTCCTGACCCAACCCGAATGACCTGTCAGGGTCTGAAGAGTCTTCCCATTCTCCACATCCCACACCTTGATGCTGCTGTCATCTGAGCCAGAGGCTAAGCTCCTGCCATCCGGACTCCAGGCCACGCTCCTGACACTAGACGAATGGCCTGTCAGGGTCTGGAGAGTCTCCCCACTCTCTACATCCCACAGCTTGATGGTGTTGTCATCTGAGCCAGAGGCCAAGCTCCTGCCATCCGGACTCCACACCACACTCAAGACCCAATCCGAATGGCCTGTATATTCTGTGAGGGTATTGACATAGAGGAGCCTGTTGCGTTCGAGCAAATCGTGAGTCAAGAATAAGCTGGCTTCTGGTGCTGCAGGCGCAATCGATTCTGCTTCCAGGGCCAGCAGCGTGGCTAGGCGCAGATCTGACCGATTGCGTGCCTGCGTCACGAGCGCGCGGGCCGTTGCAATGTTGCTTTGGACGATGGCAATCCAGGTCACAATTGCCGCAACGAGAAGGGCCAACCCAAGTCCTGCCACAAACCATCTCAGCCGGCGTTCGTTGGCCTCGCTCTCTTCGGCTCGCCTTCGCTCCAGAGCTACCAATTGCCGCTCATGATCCAACTGCTGCTGCCGGGCCGCTTCTCGCTCGCGCGTCAGCCGTTCCTCTTCGGCAACATGCTCCCGGCTGCGCTGCAAGAATTGGATCTCTTCAGCCGTCACCTCCAGCGGGTTCTGGTCGGCGAAACTCTGGGCTTCGGCCAGATCGAGTGCACTCATCATCAGTTCATCGCGCTGGCCACCGTCTAGCCAACGCTGGTGAGCCTGGGTCAACGGATTGACATAGCGGTCGTGCCAAGCACGATTGGCACGCTGGATCGGCTCCACAAAGCGATCGTGGACCAGCTCGACCCAGATACCGCCCGCCCGCAACTCGGTGCGCAGCAGAAACTGGCGCTGCAAGGCGTCAACGATCCAGTTGGGCATTCCTACCGTCTCATCCGCAGCCCGAAAGACCGTTCCCCGCGTATTGGCATCGGTGATCAGTTCGTCATCGAACCACTGACGCAACATGCGCTCCGACACATCAACGTTTTCTGCATCGTTGACGCTTGCAAGATCAATCGCAATTGCACGCTCGTAAAAGTCAGCCAAGGCCGTGTCTACATCGCCCGAACGGCGCAAATCGTCCAGTGTTATGTTGTTTTGACGGGGTGAAGAGGTGATAGGGTCCTGTCTAGAGCCTGCAGAAGGATGAGGGGATGACTCGGCATGAGACACCACCTTGTCACCTTGTCTCCCCTTCACTTTGTCATCTTCAAGATTCTCCCACAGTTGGTAGCAGACCACCTGCAACTGCACTGGCTCAACGTACTGGCCGGGGAATGTCTTTTGCTGGCCCGCGACTTTGACCTGGCAAAGGTTGTCGACCAGGGTCTGGGCGGCTTCGTCGGTAAAGGGGCGGTTGTGGCGTTCGGCGGGCAATTTGACCGCTTGCAGCGCGGCGGCGATGCCCATGCGCTCCATGTAGAAGCGGGTTGTCAAGTGTCCGGGCACCAATCCGGCAAAGGGATCCAGCGCGGCCACAAAATCCTCACGCAGGGTCAGAACAACCCAGAGCAACGGGTCGGCAGTCATGGCGTCGGCCAACTGCTGAAAGAAGATCGCCCGCTCGCGCCAGCGCTGGGGGTGAGTGGTGATCATCTCCTCGAACTGGTCGATGATCAGGACGTGGGTTGGTTGATTGCGGCTGGATGTGGACGACGCACTTTCGTGTCGTCGAACCGCGGCCCGTTGCGCGACGCCCTCATCATACTCGTAATGGATGCCATCTGCCGTGCGCAATCCGTCCAGAAAATAGGGAAGCGACAACTGCGCAAAGCGTTTCGGATCAGCCGATTGCGCAACATCGGCCTGCTCCGGTTGAACCTGTTGGGCCTGGCTGTGGCGATCCAGACTGAGCATCAGGTTGAAGGCATAGATGTTCTCGACATCGGTGACCCTAACAGGCAGTTCGCCACCGATGCGGCCAATGGGCAACACCAAATAGCGAGACTGTTCGCGCAGCCCAGGCACCAATCGGGTGTTGAGCAGCGAGCTTTTGCCGGCCCCAGACTGGGCATAGAAGAGCACCAGCCGTTCCGCCGTTACCAACGAAAGCAGCTCTCGCGCTTC
This sequence comes from Chloroflexi bacterium TSY, assembly GCA_019217005.1. Next base: position 37,551 of record JAHBNG010000078.1, on the reverse strand, counting down.
CCGTTCTCGGCCAAAGTAGCGTTCTCGGTCCGCATATTCAAACGTAACTGGTCCCACATAGGGATTGGTGGCCGGTGGATTAGAAGCTAGAGTTGGCTCGCTCATCGACTTGCCCACCCCTGATAGAGGGTCGTAATAAAGTCCGCCGGCTGCTGCCATTCAACCTCAAAGTAGGCATCGCGCATATACTTCTCCAGGTAGTCGGCCTGATGTTGGTCGCCCTGCTCAACTTGGATGTAGACGTTGTCCTTGAGGATACTTGCGGGCCGGGGCTTGATGATGCCGCGGAAGACGGTGCGGAAGTCCCACTCTTGGGGATGGTAACCCAGCAGCAGAAGCGAAGAGGTGGTCAGCGCTTCGCGTACCTTGAGTTCAACATTGCGACCAGCCCGGAACATGTTGGTGAGAAAGTCCAGATGATCATCTTCCGTCAGCACCAGCGATTCGGCGTGGCGATCCAGCCCGTGCAGGTGATAGACCAGCGGCTCTTGGGGTGACGGCACATAATCTGGCTCCTCTGCGAAGACCGACGGAATGGCCAACCCCTCCTGCCACGGAAAGACTTCCGTGCGGACCACTTTCTGATGAGTGCGGAGCGCCTCTTCCAAGCATTCATGGAAGCTGGTGGTCACAAAGATGGAGAGGGGCAAACCGGTCAGAACCAGGAGCGGGTTTTGGTCGGCTGAATTCCGGCTGGGGTAGTTGAAGCGATTGGCAATGTCAGAGACGCTCAGGCGGGGTGCCTCTTCCTCCACCTCATCCCGTTCACCCTGGGTGATGGCCTCATCGCGATTGGCTTTGGCCTGCAAGACCTGCTTCATAAATTCGATGTAACGGTATTTGATGCGCGTGACGTTGGCAGATCCATCACCCGCTTGACTGATGGCCGCAAATTGGGTCATGCGGGCCATCGTGTGCCCTTCATCAATCAGCGGGTAGCTGATATTTCTGGCCCAGGCACCGATCAATCCGCTGTGGCTGCCAATCAACAGATCGTTGACCAAAGCGTTGCTCACAATCGGCACCACTTTGTCTTCATCGATCAGACGGATAATGGCCTCGATGGTGGTTTCTGCCTCGGGTTGGGGATTTAAGTCGTTTAAGAAGTCCAGCTCTACTTCCATTTAGAGAATTCCTCTGCTGATTGAACCGTCATTCTAGCAGAATTTTAGGCTCCTTTCAATAAGGAATGAGAATTAAATAAATTCAATAAGTTGTGCATGTCATTCTCGAGTGAAACGAAGAATCTATGTGCAACTTATTGAATTTTCGTTCCTAAGCCAAGATTTAAAGTGAAATGCACCCTTCTTCGGCTCCTCAAGCTTCCCCGCGTTCCTCCAACGCGCCATCCATCTCCAAATAGATCGCTTTTAGCTGTGCCAATGTTTCGGCATTTGGCTCGGCCCACATCCCACGTTGGGCTGCCTCCAAGAGTCGTTCGCTGATGCTCTGCAGCGCCCACGAGCTACTCTGCTGGAAAAACTCTTGCATGGCGGGGTCCAACGCATAGGATTGTGCAGTCTGTTCATACATCCAATCATCGACCACCTGAGCCGTGGCGTCATAGCCAAAGAGATATTCGACCGTGGCGGACAGCTCCAATGCTCCTTTGTATCCGTGGCGTTGGATGCTCTCGATCCACTTGGGATTGACGACGCGCGAACGGAAGACGCGAAATGCTTCCTGTTGTAGCGTCCGAACTTCAGCTCGTTCGGGATCGCTGTTGTCGCCAAAGTAGCTTTTGGGGTTGCGACCATTCAGGGCGCGAATCGTGGCGATCATGCCACCGTGATACTGTAAATAATCGTCGCTGTCGAAGATATCGTGTTCGCGGTTGTCCTGATTCTTGACTGCGACTTGCACGCCACTCAATGCGCCCTTAAATTCGTCCCGTGCGTCTTCTCCATAGACCTGTTCACCATAGGCATAGCCACCCCAGTTCACGTAAGCTAGCGCAAAGTTGGTCTCATCTTGCCAATTTTGTTCATGAATCAGTGGAAGAATACCCGCACCATATGAACCGGGCTTCGAACCGAAGATACGAAAGGCTGCACGTCGGGCAGCGTCTTCATCGGTCTGGCCAGCAGCCATCTGTTGCGCCAACTGTTCCAGATAGCGTTTGCGTACAAAGTTTTTTTCGAGTGGTTCGTCTAAATTGGCCACGGTCTGCACGGCTTGATCCAACAGATCGATCAGGTGGGGAAATGCATCGCGGAAGAACCCGCTGATGCGCATCAGGACGTCGATTCGGGGACGCCCCAGTTGATCAAGTGGAATCATTTCGATGTTCTGAATGCGCCGACTTTCAGCTTGCCAGAGAGGACGTACCCCCAACAGAGCAAAGCACTGGGCGATGTCATCGCCGTGGGTGCGCATGGCGCTCGTTCCCCAGATGCTCAATCCAACGCTTTCGGGATATGAACCCTCTTCTTCCAGGTAGCGGTTGAGCAATTCATCGGCCAGTTGACTGCCCACCCGCCACGCAGCTTGACTGGGAATGGCCCGCGGATCCACGGCGTAGAAGTTGCGTCCCGTGGGCAAAATATGAGCCATCCCTCGCGTCGGTGCCCCTGCTGGTCCGGCCGGGACGTAACATCCGTTGAGCGCAGCCAGCAGATTGTCGATCTCCGCATCATTCTGGCGGATGAGAGGAACGAGGGTGTTACAAACGAAATTGAGGCAATTTACGATTTTGGATTGCGACTGTTGATGTACCGTCCGTAGGGGCATGAGGTCGGGCGGCACATAGTTTTCAAGTGATCCCATGTGATTGCCCCGCCCGTCCTCGTGCCCGCCTGACTCTGCATTTTGCACTATTTGCAACTTGGCGCTTACACAACCATGTAGATCTGGCAAAATCTCGGATATCGTAGATTCAATCTGGTCGGCATTGAATTCATAGACATCCAATTTCTGAAAAAGACGCAAGCATAAGCCGTCGATCAACTCAATCACGTCAGCATTTGTCACGCACGTACGGTCAATCTCCCGACTCGCCACCAACCACCAGCGACCATCCACTCTCTGTCCCCGGTTCTCCAACAGCACATCCAGATCATGCCCCAGCCACGCGGCGACGCTCGCACGCAGGCTTGGTACATCACCGTTTGGGATGCGGGTAAGCGCCCGCAGTAGATGGCAGAGCTGATCGCCTTCTGGAATCTGCCCCAAAATGTGTAACCCATCGCGGATTTGCAGACTTCCCAGTTCGCAGAGATAGCCATCAATGTCTTCCAACAAGTGGGCAAAATCAATCCCGCTCATCTCCGCCAACGGCAGAGGGGTACCGTCGTCTGTGTAAGAGCCATCCCACTCGTGGGTGTGGTCACCATGATCAATGGTGCGCATCATCTCTGCGATATCTTTGTCCAGGTTTGTCTGCTGCATCAACTCCCAAATCTGCTTCTGTATAAGGGGAAGCTTGGCTGGATCCATCTGCTCCACTTGATAATATTCATCGACCAGTTGCGTTAACAGAGCCAGCTCGCCATAAACATCAGCGCTGGTCATGGGTGGGATCATATGGTCGATGATCACCGCATGGGCACGGCGTTTGGCTTGAGCACCTTCACCGGGATTGTTGATGATGAAGGGGTAGATCAGTGGTAGGTCAGCCAAGAAGGAATCGGGAAAACAATCGCCACTCAACCCAACACCCTTACCCGGCAACCACTCTAGCGTGCCATGCTTGCCCATATGCACAATCGCATCGGCACCCCAGCCGCCCGCAGCTTGCTCCATTACAAGCCACTTGTAGAGGGCATAATATGAATGAGGCGGCGGTAGATCAGGCGTGTGATAGATCGCATCGGGGTCCATGCCGTAGCCTCGCGGGGGCTGGAGCGCCACAAAAACATTGCCCAAATCGAGTCCCGCCAACGCAATATGCTGATTATGTCCCTGCGGATCCAGATGGACATAGGCTTCACCAGGGGGGTCCAACCAACGCTCGCTGATTTGAGATTGCTGGCTCGCAGGAAGAGCGGCAAACCACTCATTATATTGCGTTACAGGAACTCGTCCCGCCGCACGCGCCAATTGCGTCTCGGTTAAAAACGTCTCATCGTAGGAACAGCGGTCGATGAGTTCGTGTAGCAAAGCGTCGCCATCGGCAGGAAGATCGTCGATCACATAGCCCTGTTCCTTCATCTGGGCCAATAAATGCATGAGCGAGGCTGGTGTATCTAATCCAACTGCATTGCCGATTCGGTCGGCTTTGCCTGGAGAGTTGGTCAAAACAAACGCAATCCGCTTCTCACTATTCTGTTTGCGCCGCAGTTTGGCGTGACGCAAGGCCTGCTGCGCCACTGCTTTGACTCGATCATTGACAGGCACGTACGTCGTTACGGTGGATACCGAACCTTGTGCTCTGTACTGGCTTCTGTGGGCAGAGGCTGTGCCATTGATCGATTCAGCAGACGAGAGATTGTCTGCATCCGCTTCCGGGGGTATCTGCTGAAGACCCTTAAAACTCACAGGCACAGTGATAATCCGGCCATCAAATTCAGGCAACGCGACGTTCATCGCCACATCTAGCGGACGCAAGCCGCGCTGACTCATTGACCAAGCTTCTTGTTCCATGCCGCTGGTGATTGCTTGTAGCACAGGAACGCCCAAGACCTCCAGGGCCTGCACGTTCCAACCAGCCAACGTTACGCCTTCATTGTTGATGCCGCCCAGCGCAAAAGAGATAGTCGAAATGACGCAGTCCACGAGGAGGTGATTTTGGTCATCGTAGAAATATTCGAACGCAGCGGGATGATGGATAGCGGATGGTGGATGGTGGATAGCATCATCCTGGAATGCCTCGGAATGCTGATTAGATTTGTCGTCGCCGTGTAACTCCTTGAGCGAGGCAGTGTAGACAGGCAAGGCACGTCCACCGGCTTCTTCGATTGCGGCAACCAATGCATCCACAAACTCCGTATTCCCGCTCAGAAAATGACTTCGATAAAACAAAACCCCAATGGTCGGGACAGAAGAGATTGAAGAAGGAACATCTGCGGTATTGAGCGGATAACTCTGAACGGATAACTCTGAACTTCCTCGATACACCCCATGCCGCGGCATCTCCCTCGGCTGCTCATACCCCCAACCTCCTGCCATCAGATGATCGGCCAAAAATTGCAGCATTTGGACCATATTTTCAACGCCACCATAATGCAGATAAGCATAGACGTCATGGCTCACAGGGATGGATACTGTGCTGTGACTGGCAAGTTCTGGGTCGAGTCCATCTGTGCCTGGAATACAGATCAAGTCGATTTGTCGCCGGTAGGCAGCTTGCACAATCTGGTCAAAGCCGTGGATAAAGCCCTGTTGACCACCCCAAGAGCGCAAGACAATCACCTGCACGTCATCAAGTTCTGTCCGAATCAACTCCTGAACGTGCGCCTCCGTTGGTAGAGACATTAAGTTGATACCCCGCACGACCGGAAACTCCGCAGGGAGGGTCTGTTTGGCTTTGGATAGGACTAACAAATCGGTATCACCATGCGTAAGCAGCAGGATGGTCGATTTGAGTCTTGCCAATGCATGATCGGTTTGGTCAACCGGAATCGATGGCTCCGATTCTGGCTCCGTCTGCTCTGTTGCAGCGCCATCCCATGCAAACCCGTTGAATACGTGGGCGGCCACTTCGGCTGGCGGCGGTAGATAACGATCGGCCGCTAGCATCGCATCAATATAGTCAAAGATGGCCACGATCAACCGTTCATCATTCAGCGAGTGAAACCAGATTGGGCGACCATCAAAAATGAGCAGGGCAACATTGGCTAGGGCACACGGCCCCAGGCAACCGCCGTGGTTCAGATGCACCTTGTTGCGCAATTTGCGCCGCATCCACTCCTCGTAGTAGAGGTCGTGAGGGACGGGTGCGAATCCACGATCGGTATCCCCACAGCATCACCCATATTCACAGACAAAGAGTTGGCCCCGCTGGCGGGGGACATTGATTGGTTTGCCGTCGGGACGGATCACATAGTTTCGGGTTGGAGATTTCATTGAAAAATCCTGTCTATCCTGTCAATCTGTGGATCAATATTCAATCCCCACCTGAGCTCTGATTCCTTGCTCACGAAATGGATGCTTAATCTCGCGCATCTCCGTTACTAAGTCGGCAAAGTCGATGAGGGCTTGGGAAGCATAGCGTCCGGTGATGATCAAATGCAGCATCGGTGGTTTATGTTCTTCCAACCAGGCGAGCACTTCGTTAACGTCCAACCAGCCATAATGAAGCGGATAGGTGAACTCGTCCAACACCAGCAGGTCATAACCACTATGCACAATGCGTTCTTGGGCTACCTGCCAACCGTGGCGCGCCCGTGCTTCTGTCTCGTCCATATTGTCGCTTGTCCAAGTCCAACCATCGCCAGTTGCGATCCAGTCGATATCGCCCATGCGTTCGGCCGCGCGAATTTCGCCAAAACGGGCGTTTTCGTGCTTCAGAAATTGCATCACACCGATCTTCATGCGACGGCCCCAGGCACGGGTCATCACGCCAAGGGCGGCAGTTGTTTTGCCTTTGCCAGCACCGGTATTCACAATGACCAACCCCTTTTTCTTCTTGGCCCGCCGTACGGCCGCCCGCACTTTATCTGCGGATGGTTCATCCAGCGCAGCCGATTCAGCAGTCATATCAACTTCTGGCATTCGCCCTGTCTCCTCTTGTTCCGGCTCTTGCAGAAAATCGACCAACGGTTCTTCTTCTCGCAGAGTTGGTGCGTAGTCTGGTTCTTCGCCCTGCGGATAGTGACGGTGGAAAATATATTGTTCAACCTGCTGTCCCCCCACAATATGTTCCTCGAAGATGCGGTCGAGCACGCCATCATCCACACTGTGATACCAAACACCATCCGGATAGACAACCATGATTGGCCCCTTCTGACAGACACCCAAACAGTCGGCAAGCGTGCATTTTGTGCGGTGGGGGTTGCGCAGTTTGGTCATCCCATGTTGTCGGCACTGTTCCATGAGGCGACGATGCAAGCGTTCGGCCACGTCCGCATCCACACAATCTCCATGATTGCAAATCAAAATTTGTCGCCCATAGGGACGCATTGTTGGCGCCGTGGGGGGATTGATCGATTTAGTCATTTGATACGAATGCCTCACTTTGGGTCAATCTGATTTTTTCTCTCTCATCCGGTCAATCCAGTCCGCTTGTGGATCGATTTTCTAAATTCACTTCACATCCATCGGAATCCCTGCAATCATCAACTTGACTATATCTGCCTGCCCCGCGATCCGCTGGTTGGCCTTGCCCAAAAGATCTCGGTAGGCGCGCCCCAACGGATATGGAGGAACGAGTCCCATACCGACTTCGTTGGAGACAATAATGACATCTGCCTCCAGCCTTTCAAAGTTTGTGACCAGACCATCGATTTCAGATTCTACAGCAGCGGTCGCTTCGTCCGTAAAGGGATCCTCATGCTTCAGCAACACATTGGAAACCAAAACGGTTAAGCAATCGAGCAACACAACTTTGGTGGCATTTGCTGCGTGTTGAATTGCCTTCCCGACATCGGTCGGAGCTTCCATCGTGCGCCATCCCACAGGGCGTTCCCGTTGATGTTTGGCAATTCGCTCCCGCATCTCGTCGTCAAACGCTTGTGCCGTGGCGATATAGAGAACATCATTGCCACCAAGCTCTTGGGCCAGCATTTCAGCGTACCTGCTTTTGCCGCTGCGCGCGCCACCTAGAATGAGATACAATGTCATAATTTAGCTCTGATAAAACCCGAACGAGTCGTTCATTTTCTATTGGCAATCGCACCGCGATACGGATATACTCCGGTAAGCCAAACGAAGCACAATCTCGCACACAGATTCCATCCCTCAGTAAAGCATTTCTCACCTGGGAGCCACTTCCCACATCGAGTAGAAAGTAGTTTGTTTCTGAGGGAGAGGGTGTCAAACCGATATGCTTCAGATCATCAACCAACGCTGCTTTGGCAACAGCGATCTGATTCATGCAGGCATCAACATACTCTTGTGCTGCAAGCGCCGCTATCCCTGCCGCTTGTGCTATGGCATTGACGTTCCAAGGTGGTCGTGCTTGTTTCAACGCTCGGATGATGGATTCATCTCCAATTGTGTATCCCAATCGCAAGCTGGCTAATCCATGTGCTTTGGTTAACGAGCGGGTGACCAACAGATTTTGTAGGCTCAGTAGATCCAAATTTCAGGTTTAGAGAGAGAATTTGGGCTAATTAGTTGACATAAATACGTATTTGCCAGTCAATACCTAGCATTTACGTAAAATTTAAGCGATTTCTAGATATGAAATTGGCTGTTTTTGGCAACTGAGATCTGAAAAAATGGCCCCAAAATCCCTTCTCTCCCGACTGAAAATAGTCAAAAACGCCAAATTTGGATCTACTGAGGCTGTGTCTTTTGACAGAATTCACAACCGATGTAGCATCTGCAACAAAATCGATGTATGCTTCGTCGACGAAAAAGATCGTTTGCGAATGGTGTTGTGCCCACTGCGCAATGACGTTTTCTGGCAAGTATGTTCCTGTCGGATTGTTCGGGTTGCAGAGGAAGACCACAAGCGGGCGAAATTCATTCAGGATCCGTTTGACGCTGTCGACACATATGGCAAATTCCTGCTCTGGCAATGCTCGCCATTCAACCACTTGGGCCCCCATCAACCTTGCTGTTCGCTCGTATTCACCAAACGTTGGACCAACGATCAGGATCGGATCCCCTGGTGATAAATAGGCAAAGGCTGTCAACCAGATCAATTCAGCAGAGCCATTTCCGATCACAATCTGTTTCGGCGATAGACAGTGCCGATCTGCCAGCATCTGGCGCAACTCAATTGCTTCTGGATCCGGATATCGCTCTAAGCTACCTGGTTCGCGGACAAATTCAGCTAATCGTGCATGGACAGCCGGTGCTGGACCATATGGATTGATATTGGAGCTAAAATCGATAACCTGTTCGACGGGCAAATTCCAATCAGCCAATTCAGCCTGCTGTACTGCGCCGTGAATGGCAATGGGAGTCTCTCGAATGGTCGCTCGTGGAAATATCGCCATCGTTTCTACGGTAAAGTGATTGCCATCAAGAATTACTTGATCTTAGAGTCATAATCGCCAACAATGACACAATGAGCAGCACTGTCAACCGAACAAGATGACTCGCACGCAGAATATCATCTGCTTGGGGCAATGGTTGACCAGCCCCCAGTCGATAGTGAGCCACTTTTTCCAGCTCGACCTCCAACGCACCTGCCATGGCACTCATCGGGTGCCCCGCATTGGGACTCGCGGTCTGTGTGGCATCCCGTTGCCAGATGTACCACGCTTGAAAACCGTTGAGCCGCAAGAGCGGTGCCGTCACAACAAACGCCAGAGCCGTCAGACGAGCAGGCACAAGGTTGACCAGATCATCTAATCGAGCTGGTGCTTTGCCCAACCATTCGTGTGCAGCATCCCGATACCCCCACATCGAGTCCATCGTATTGAGAAAACGATAGGCCAATGCACCTGGCAATCCCCAAAGACTGTAGTATACCAACGGCGCAACAATTCCGTCCGAGGTGTTTTCCCCGAGGGACTCAATCGTTGCTGCGGCAACCTGCGATGCACTGAGTTCAGACGTGTTTCGACCGACGAGATGCCACCCTAACTGATGGCGAGCCTTCTCAATATCTCCGTGAGTCAATGGTTGATAGACAGCATGACCCGCTTGTGTCAGCCCACGCAATGAAAACGTTAGCTTTAATAAAATGGCCTCGCTAACAACGACCAAAATCGTGTACCAGATGCTTGCTTGGCTTGTTTTTGTCACGTGGCTTATACTTTGTGTCAATCGTTTGAAACTCCAGGTCCAGGCCCGTCCCATGGCGCTAACCATGATTACACCAATCACAGAGATTGCAAATCCATACAGAAACTGTAAACTCGCTCGTTTTTTGGGGACATATTTCCGTGCCGCTCCAATCGCTTGTCCCATCCAGGCTACAGGATGAAACCGGTTTGATGGATCACCAAATAATAAGTCTAAACCAAGAGCGATAAACAGCACAGCTGCCCGATATTGAGAGTCTATTGACGTCGTCAATCCTACCTTATCATCCATTGTAGGCTATCCTTTTAGGGCAGTGTTCGATGTCATCCCGAATGATTTCATGTCACATGTATTATGCTTGAAATAGTCCCTTGTGTTATCCCATTCGCCCATTGATCAGCCGTTCAATCACTTCCCAGTCTACTGACTCTTCAACTGCGTTAGCCAAGCGATCGTAGGCTTGGATACGCAACTGCTTCATAGAGACACTCGTGCCCTGCCAACCCAAGGACCGCAGCCACTGACTGCGAAAGTGATCGTTGTCAAAAATTCCATGCAGATATGTCCCCCATACCCGTCCATCTTGACTGACCGCTCCATCTGCAACCGAAGCAGGTTGTCCGTTACGTACGATGATTTTGCCAAGTGGTTTTGCGTCGCCAAGAAAGGTGGTTTCACCTGCGTGAATCTCATATCCAGACAATGCATCACCCGGTGCTGCATCCATGAAATTGAGTCGATCGGGGTCAATTTGCAGTTTCGCCCGATGGGTCTGTTTGATCTGACAAAACTCGGTCACAATTGGCAAGAGACCGAAGCCAGCCGCAGACTGACCTTGTGGTCCCTCCACGCCAAAAGGATCCACAAGCATTTGGCCCAACATTTGATAGCCACCACAAATCCCAATGATGCTCGTCCCAGCCGCCCGACAGGCCAAAATCGCAGCATCCAATCCTTGCGAACGCATCCACGCTAGATCGGATAACGTTACCTTTGAGCCTGGCACAATGATCGCTTGGGGTTGACCCAATTCTGATGTCTGACGGACATACCGTACTCGAACGGCGGGTTCTGCGATCAGTGAATCAAATTCATCAAAATTGGCAATGTGAGGCAAATGGACGATGGCGATATCCACAAGATCACCTGCCTGAGCATGGATGGACGCATCATCCAATGCAACTGCATCTTCATCTGCGACGCGCATATCTGGGAGATAGGGAATCACCCCCAGCGTTGGAACACCAAAGGCTTTCTCATTCAACATTGTGGTTGCATTTCCCAGCAACGCTGGGTCACCCCGAAACTTGTTAATCAAGAAACCTGATATCTGCTCACGTTCTTCTGGCTCCAGCAGCAGTATTGTTCCAGCCAACGCCGCAAAGACGCTGCCACGATCGATATCCCCTATCAGGAGGCAAGGCGCGTTGGCATAACGCGCCATCCGCAAGTTGACAATATCACCGGCTTTTAAGTTGATCTCTGCGGGACTGCCAGCCCCCTCTAACACAATCACATCAAAGCGCGCCGCCAACCGATCATATGCCGCCCGCACCTCGCTCCACAACTGCTGTTTGATCTGGAACCAATTCTTGGCTTCGATATGCCCGTTTGCGACGCCATTTAAAACGATCTGGCTGCGACGATTGGCCTCTGGTTTCAGCAGAACTGGGTTCATATCCGTATGTGGTGGGATTCCGGCCGCCTCTGCCTGGACAATCTGCGCACGTCCCATCTCTCCGCCTTCTGGCGTCACCCCTGCGTTGTTGCTCATATTTTGGGCTTTGAATGGTGCAACCCGTATCCCTTTGCGCGCCAAAATACGGCAGAAGGCTGTCGTCAGTAGGCTCTTGCCCGCGTTGGAATGGATGCCCAGGAGCATGATGGCGCGTGTAGTTGATATTGCCATAACGTTCTAAATTTCAGTTGTTGCCAAACTCGCCTGAAACCATTGCAATTTCTCGCGTAGTCGAACCACCTCACCCACCACAATCAGCGCGGGTGGCGGAATGGGCTCCAATGTTTGCCGCATTTCTCGCACTGTTGATTGCTTGACTTTCTGCGCTGCTGTCGTACCAGATTCAATGACGGCAATAGGCGTGTCAGCATTCGCATGATAAGTGAGCAACTGTTCCACGATCAAAGGCAACTTCTTGGCCCCCATCAGAATTACTAGCGTGCCTTGTTTGGGCAGATGCATCCATGGAATACCACCAATCTGTTCGGCATTTGCATCGTGGGCAGATAGTACCGTCAGCATGGTCGATACCCCGCGGTGAGTAACGGGAATGCCCGCGTAGGCAGGAACCGCCGTCATGCTGGAAACTCCCGGGATGACTTCATAACGAATGCCCGCCTCTTTCAAGCTCAGGCATTCATCACCGCCCAGGCCAAAGACAAAAGGATCGCCGCCCTTGAGCCGAACAACCGTTTGCCCTTTTTTGCCGTACCCCACCAACAGTCGATTGATTTCACTTTGCGGATAACGGTTGCGCGTCGGTGCTTTGCCAACGTTGATACATAGAGCATCTGGCTTTGCGAACGCCAACAGTTCCGGGGCGCTCAATCGATCGTATAAAATGACGTCAGCCTGTTGGAGAGCCCTGTACCCGCGAACCGTGAGGAGAGTGGGGTCGCCAGGACCTGCACCAACCAAATAGACGCGTCCGGTCGGTACTGGCTCATTCAGTGAGTTTGGATAGGATTTGTCATCATCGCCGTTCAGAGGCATCCTTTTTCCATCGGATGGGTTATTGTTCTGTTCTGTGAAAGGAATTGACGCCGGAACGAAATGACTTCTCGACTCATCTAGATGAAACCAGGCGAGCTGAGCCGCTAATGTGACAACATTTCCAATGATGACAATGGCGGGGGTAGGCAGCTTCGCCTGCATGATACGTTCCGCCAAGGTCGAGAGAGTAGCCTGAACTGTCTGCTGCTGTGCGATTGTGCCGCGACTGACCGCTATGACAGGAGTCTCTGGTGCGCGTCCTGCATCGAGCAAATTGGTGACAAGATGCTCAATGTTCTTAACTGTCATCAGGACAACGAGCGTCGATACATGTGCCAGTGCGCTCCACTCCGTCTGACTCCGTGGTTTGGTGGGATCTTCGTAGCCGGTTAGGACCGCAAATCCCGCTGCCATATCCTTTTGCGTCACGGGAATACCAGCATAGGCCGGAACTGCCACCGATGAGGTAATACCTGGTACGACCTCAAATGCGCAACCGTTCTCGGTCAAGTAAAGCGCTTCCTCTCCTCCCCGTCCAAAAACAAAAGGGTCACCGCCTTTGAGCCGCACAACCTGATTGCCTGCCCGAACAGAGTTGAGCAACATCTGATTGATTTCGTTTTGTTGTTTCACATGATGGCCAGGACATTTGCCCACAAAGATCAATTCGGCTTTCTCGGTCGCTTCATGCAGGAGTTCGGCACCAATCAACCGGTCGTACAGGACGACATCGGCCTGTCGGAGCAATTGGAGACCGCGTATTGTAATTAGATCGGCGCGACCAGGGCCTGCACCAACTAAGTAAGCTTTTCCCGTCATCGTCCTGTACTCATGGGCTTATGTATGCTTCTCGATCACGTTGTTTCGAGAGTGTTGTGTGGTACTCCTCGTAATCTGTGTGGAACAAATAGCCTGTTTGTTCTACTTGAGCCACTTGGAAATTGCATCGCGTATCTTGATGGCGTGTTTTGGTTGCGCTTGCTCTGTGCTGACTGCTACAACGACATTATCTTGTCGATAGACAGCAGGAAGATGAAAATTGCCTTCGTGTGGCGCATCTGCCACGTTGCAGAGCAGATCAAGTTGGGCTGCATCTCGCGCAATCTGGGCATTGACCATTCGCTGATTTGTGGCGGCGTAGACCAAACGAACACCGATGCAGTCGTTTGTTTGGTAGGAACGGGACAACCATCGAATCTGACCCGATGCAGCCCATTTTTGTAAGAGCGGTGTAGCCCGTGGGCTGACAAGCGTAACGTGTGCGCCGACGGTCAACAGATTTTTTACCTTGCGTTCGCCCACTGGCCCACCGCCCACAACCAGCACACGCGCATCTTGTAATCCAGTCAGGGCAATGGGATAAATGCGATGTTGGAACTTCGGCTGCGTCTGCTGTTTATGAGAAAAGCCATGAGGCTGATCTCTGTAAGACTTTGGCTCGATTTTGGCGAACCGCTGCCTTGCTTCCTCTTGAGAGGGGTCATTTTGCAGAGAGCCCCGCTGTGATACGACCCTTGAACCAAATTGATCTGTCTGCGTGTTGCCTACAATCACGAGGGTGACTATATCCAAAACGGTTGGATCAAATTCTTCTAATGTCGTGATGGTCGTTGACTCATCTGGACGGGTGACGTTTTGCGCAATGAGCACGGGTGTATCGGGGCGGCGTTCAGAGCGTAAAATTTCGATGGCGCAGGTCAATCGATCTTCATGCTTTCTGCTGGAAGGATTGTAAAAGCCAACCACAAAATCCCCCCAGGCTGCAGCCTGCACACGGCGTTTGATGATGTTCCAAGGCGTCGACTGATCGCTCAGGTGAATGGTGCATAAATCGTCCCCAAATGGCGCACCTAAACGCACTGCCGCTGCTTGAATTGCGATCATATCATTGTACATTCTATACTTTGCTCTGCCTGAAAACCGTAGTTTGTTCTCTCTGATTGAGCTTGCGCAAACCACGGTATTCATCACAACCGCAGTATAGATGGCTATATGTATTCATTCATCATATGGAACAAACAAGCTGTTTGTTCTACTTTTGGTTGTGACGATGATCAAGGTGGCTAAACATTCTAGATGAAAACTGTACATCCTTGCTTTTTAAGTGTTTGGATCCAATCGGGCAAGGCGTCGAGCTTATTCCAACGCAAATCGAGCTTTTCCAACTGAGGAAGTTCAGAGATGATGTCTGGCAGCGAAGTCAGTTTGTTGGCTCGTAGATCTAGAAAGCGGAGCGATTTTAAATTGTGCAACGATTCCGGCCAAGAATCCAATCGGTTGTTCCGCAAATCAAGATATTTCAGGTTGGATAGGGCACCAATTGATTCTGGCAAGACCGCCAATTTGTTGTTCATTAGGTGCAGTTCTTTCAACTGGTGCAACCGACCAATGGATTTAGGCAACGTGGCAAGCTGATTGTTGTACAAACGGAATTCTTCTAGACTGGTTAGATTGCCAATTTCCTCTGGCAGGATTGTCAACTGATTATGCGTCACGCCTAGATAGCGCAGGTTTACCAGATTGCCGATTGACGTAGGCAGATCGCTCAGATGATTGTCGCTGATATATAGGAAATTTGTCAGATTGGTTAGATTGCCGATGGTTTCAGGCAGAGATGTTAACGCATTGTGACCCAAGTCGAGCGTACGTAGATTGGTCAAGTTGCCAAACGACACGGGCAGCGACGTCAGGTTGCTGTTATGGACATATAATTCATGCAAATTGATCAGATCGCCTATCCAGTCGGGCAGAGAATCAAGGGGATTTTCGCCAACCACTAGCGTTTGGAGATTTGGTAACTGACAGAACCAGTTTGGTAGGGATGTTAATCGATTGTCACGCAATGATAACTTTTTTAGATTGGTTAAGTGTCGGAAGCTCTCTGGCAAAACGACCAACTGATTTTGATCGATGTGCAATTCCTCAAGCATAATGATGTCGCCAATTGAGGCTGGGAGATCGGTCAGTTGGTTGTCATCTAATTTGAGTGTCTTCAATTGTTTCAGTGTACCAAAGGAGTTTGGTAGCGAATCGAGTTGGCGGCCAACCAGATCACAATGCTCCGTCTGTTGATTCTGTTGAATAAACTCCACCACGCTGCTTGATTTTTTCATGATATGAGCGTGAGCTGATTGTCCTAAAGTTCGGTTGGTTGCGGTATGTTGTCTGGGTCGTCAAGAAAAAAGATGACCACCTCTTCATAAATGCGATCACCAATGTTCACACCACGGTGAACACGATCTGTTGGCTCATCCCAATCCACTTGTCCTTCTGATACAGGGATCTGATGCACCTCGTCGCTGTCACGGTATTCGATTAAGATCTCATCGCCGCTTAAGATAACTGTTATGCGGTGAAAAGGATCTCGATGCCAAGGCATCGCCTCACCCGGTGCTAACCGTAGACGACGAACCAGCGTTGTTCCACGTTGCAAAAGTACTTCACCGATCATTGTTGCTCTCCTGTTGGGTCATATCGAAAACAGAATGTTCTTGATGTCGAACGTAGTACACAATGGGTTACATACATCTACGTAAAATCGTCATCTTGGTTGATCGCCAATTGAGAGATACCACGGCTCATCCAATCCTACACGTCGGAGCAAGACTTTGTCATTCAGAATAAGATTTTTGATGTTATGCGAGAACCGATTGATCCAATCGGTGAAAGATGTACTCTTCCACCGGCTGGTTGTTGCGAAAGTGTTCTTCGATAATGCGATCGAGAAGATCCTCATCCACACTATGGTACCAGATGCCATCAGGGTAGACGACAAGCAAGGGTCCACCATAGCAAACGCCTAAGCACGGCGTAACACCGCGTTTCACGCGAACGGGATTATCATATTGACCCAGATCACCCAATTTATGCGCAAGCGTGCGATAGAGATCATTGCTTTTCCCCTCGGGGTCGCAATAACAACCGGTACAAATTAGCACGTGACGAGCATATGGTGCTTGGATTGGTGCACTAGACATGTATAAATGCATTCCTACTTGTTGGTTCGAGTCGATCGAATCGGTATAGTAATTGAAGCATATTGCGTAGTGCGTGCTGCGTGGTACCGGTTGAGAAATTGGTTGTAATGCTTGTATCCAGCATCACGCAACACGATATACGAACACGAATTACGCCAACGTGTCCCACAGTGGTTCTGGCACATTTCTCTCGTGGTTCTCATAGCGCGCCATAACAAAAAGTGCGTCGGAGAGCCGATTTAAATAACCGATTACGTATGTACCGATTGATTCGATGCGCGAGAGTTCGATTACTTCGCGCTCGGCGCGGCGACAAACAGTTCGGGCAACGTGGAGGTGTGCTGCTCCAATGACACCCCCCGGTAGAATAAAATTTTCGAGTGGTCCAACGATGATGGTCAGTTCGTCAATGAGCTCTTCCAGTTTTTTGACGTGGCGTTCTTCGATCTGGGGGATCTGATATTGAATTTTGTCTTCCTCGATAAAGCAGAGGTCGGATCCCAAATGAAATAGCTCATTTTGAATAACTGGTAAAACTTCCTCTAACCGAGGAGAAAGTCCGGAAGCAATGGCAACCCCAAGCGCTGAATTCAGTTCATCAACAGTACCATACGCTTGCACGCGCAACGACTCTTTTGGCACACGTTGACCGCCACCAAGTGCCGTTGTGCCATCGTCGCCCCGGCGCGTATAGATTTTAGTTAATCTCGGCATATTTGTGTTGTTCTTTCATTACAGATTCTATGCCAAGCAGCGCCATAAAATAACACTTTTTAGTCGAGAAAGAATGTTATAATGTGCTGCTGCGGAATATATCGAGTGTGTACCACAAAGTGTGAAAATGAGCTCTGCTCGGGTCATAGTTGCTTTCAATCGGTAGTGGTTCACCGTTGACTGACGACTCGCGTTTGAGATGAGATTCTCAGGCTACGACCAGATGTCAATCCGATCGCATCAGTTACCCTGTAACCACTACCTTCAATCTATGGTCGTACCCAGTTTATATGAAACGAAAATCCCGCCATTTGGCGGGATCAAACGCATGGTGAATTGCTCTAACCAGACGCTCGCTCCCTCAGTCCCCGAAGTTTATAACGAGCTACTACGTCAAGGCGGGTATTCGGACTTGTTCATCATGAATTGTGAATGGAACATTTAGTATGCTCAGTAGATCCAAATTTGGCGTTTTTGGCTATTTTCAGTCGAGATTGCAGGGATTTTGGAGTCATTTATTCAGATTTCGGTTACAGAAAACAACCTATTTCATATCTGAAAATCGCCCAAATCTAACGCAAAAACTAGATATCGACCGGCAAATTTGTATTTATGTCAACTGTTTAGCCAGAATTCTCTCTCAAAACCTGAAATTTGGATCTACTGATGCTGATTACTCGTTCACAAGTCATCATTACTCACCGTTGCGGGCCAGTGTCGGACTGGTCTTATGCTGCGGTTGTGAAAAATATGATTTTCCTGCAGCTCTATCAGATAGAGCAAAACCATGTTTTTATACAGCGCACAGTTGAACTGCAAGACTTCACCGATCTTCCCCCTTTACGTGCTGTGCATCCGAGCATGCAGCACACCTTAACGGGTAGCATATTCAATTTGTGAATCGCTATCTTATCTGGTTCGTTCTTTTTTGTCAATTTGATAAGATTGACAGTTCAGACACTTTTGTGATACGTTAAATCAACTTATCTATCATGAATGTGAACGGTGTAACGCTTTTGGAAAGCAAGTTGCTTCCGTATCTATTTTGAGATTGAATCAAGGAGTAAATGATGGCGACAGCAACTTTAATTAGCTCCGTCTCTCCAGGCTTAGCCCCATCTGGCATCCATAAACTCATTACCGGTGATGAATTATATGCAATGGGAGATATCGGTCGTACAGAGCTAATCAAAGGAAGGATCGTCCAGCTTGTGCCTACAGGACGTACACACGGTTACCTTGAGGTGACCATTGCTGCTGAATTGTTCAACTTCGTCAAATCACACAAATTGGGGCGTGTATTGGGCGGGGAAGTGGGCATTTTCACAGGTCGTAACCCCGACTCTGTGCACTGAAGGTTGAGAAATCGTAGGTCACTTCTCTGAAGGAACGAGCCCAAGAACCCTGAATCTTCACTTGGAAGAGGTTGCTCTCTGGCTGCTTGTCCCGCCGGAGACGGAACCTACGATAAACTATTATAATTTCGGTTACAGTGCACTAGCGTCGCAGATTTTCCAAGAACAAGTGAGTGGCACATCAGGCACTTTTGTCGCAATTTACTGGCTTGGGAAAGAGCACCTCACCTGAACGAACTTCTGTTCCCTCTCTGATTTGACCCCATTCTAATGTATCCAACCAAGGTTGAGCGATGATCTCGGGTACTCCTAGTTGCGTGGCGATTCCTGTCGCGGTCTGTGGCAACAGCGGCGCAAGAAGCACCGCAACCAGCCGGAGCGCCTCTGCAAGAGTATAGAGAGTCGTTGCTAGTTGGGCCTCGGATGCGGCGTTTTGATGACGCTCTTTGGCGAGAGTCCATGGTGCCACGTCGACGATGTATTTATTGGCGGCAGCAATCAGGCGCCAGATGGCTGCAGTTGCTTTGTGAAGCGCATACTGGTTTAGTTCTGCCAAAACTTCTTTGGATACTTGCTGGGCCAAATCTAAAAATCGTTTGTCACGATCTGATACTGATTCTGGTCCAGGGATTGGAATTTTGCCAGCGTAGTAACGTTCAATCATCTTCACGACGCGGTTGACTAAGTTGCCCAATGTATCGGCCAGATCGCCATTATAACTCTGCACAAATTCATCGCGTGTGAAGTTACTATCACCTGTAGCAGGCACTTTGCGTAGTAAATAGTAGCGCAAGGCATCGGTTCCAAACTCACGGACCAATTCATCGGGATAGATCACATTCCCTTTGGATTTGCTGATCTTCTCACCCTCGATTGTCAGAAACCCGTGCACGAAAATTGTTGTCGGTAGCGGGATGCCAGCCGAGAGAAGCATAGCGGGCCAGTAGACGGCATGGAAACGGATGATGTCCTTGCCAATTACGTGGACTCGTTCCTTTGTATTGATAGGTTGCGCTGAATAGATATCGGTGTTGCTCGACCGCCCGATGTTGTATGAAGAGCTTTGGTCTGCATCAGAAGCAGTGTTGAGCCAGTAACGCTGATATAGCTCACCCCCTGTGGCGTATCCTGGTCCTGTGATGTAGTTGGTGAGCGCATCGAACCAAACGTAGATGACCTGCTCTGGATCACCAGGAACAGGAATGCCCCAACCTTTGGCGCGCTGGCTGGAGCGCGAAATGCTAAAATCCTCCAAACCTTGCCGAATGAAGCTGAGTATCTCGTTTTTGCGCGTTTCAGGCACAATTCGCAGCTGGTCCGACTCGATCAACTCAATCAATTTATCCTGGTAACGAGAGAGACGAAAGAAGTAATTCTCTTCTTCAATTAGATCCGGCTTTGTGCCGTGTATTGGACAGGCTCCATCGACAAGCTCATCCGAACTGAGAAATACCTCACAGCCAACACAATAATACCCACGGTAGGCTTCCTTGTAGATGTCACCGTTGGCGTCACAGGCTTGCCAGAATTTGTGGGTGCCTTGAATATGACGCTGTTCTGCGCTGGTGCGGATAAAGTCATCGAAAGAGAGGTTGAGTACCTGGCCCAATGCCTCAAAGTGAGTTGAATTTTGAGCAACCAATTTGTCAACCGCTATTCCTGCTTCCTCGGCAGATTGCACGTTTTTGAGCGCATTCTCATCGGTTCCAGTCTGGAATCGAACATCTTTTCCTTGTAACCGTTGAACCCGCGCAAAGACATCTGCTTGGAGAAATTCTAAGGCATGACCGATGTGAGGCTGGGCGTTAACATAGGGAATCGAGGTCGTGATATAGAAAGTAGATTGTTGTTCGTTTGGATGAATGTTGTTCATGATAATCTCCGCATAAATTTGTAGGCTCATCTTAGTGAATAGCGAAAATAAAAAAGGCCGTCCACGCTGTGTGGACGGCCTTTGAACCCTGTGTGATATGGTCTTCTAACGATATCAGTCTGGTTCTAGGTGCAGACAGCATGGGAAAACGTCTGTGCAGTTATACATCTGCATAGCCATGCTCATCATATCGTTAGAAAATAAAGCGACCGAAATCGCTGTTGGTTTCGTTTTCATGATGTATCTATCATAACAGAATAGATTTGTGTGTCAATAGGGTATTTTACCTAATCTTGTCAAGAACGCATTCTTGCATCCAATTTGAAATGCCCCAAGGTTTATGGCTGAATACTACTCAACGACAGGTATAAAACAACCTCCGTAATTTGTTGAGTTGCACCTAAACAGTCACCTGTGTAACCCCCTAAACGATGCTTAAAGTAGCGACCAAGTAGCCATGTGGTCATGACAACGGGAACGATTGACAGGAGAAACCCCATGTGCATGGTCAACAGAAAGGCCAGAAAAATTGAGAATAGGCCAAAAAGTGTCGCGATCAGGAGATCAGGTCTCGTAATGGAGCCGGCTAATGATTGGATCTTGCCTGATTCTTCGTCGCGTATGTACGTGTGTACAGAGATCAGCCAGACCGTAGCTGATCGGCTGATTGTATGCCCCGTTATCAGAGCCATCGCAATCCAGACGATGGCATCTGCTCGATTGTTGATTTGGAGCAAGGCCGCAAACTTCAGCGCCAACAAAAGCCCAATCCCAATCACGCCATAGGTTCCCAGACGCGAATCCTTCATGATAATGAGAGTTTGCTCTTTGGTCCAGCCTCCGCCAAATCCATCGCAGACATCTGCCAATCCATCCTCATGAAACGCACCCGTGATCCAGATCGATGTCGCCATGCTGAGCAAAAGCGCGATAGATGGTGCAAAGAGTAGACCCATTAATAAAAACACACCCGCTGACGTGGCACCAACAAAGGTGCCAATCAGCGGGAAATAGCGAATAGAATGGGCTAAATTTGGGGTGGTTCAAAATTAGGTTTACACTTTTGATATATAGACAAAAATCTATATGAGACCGTTTTCTCTCTGAGAACCGGCGAAATCAGAGAATATAAACGTTCTTTCTGTTTCTAAAAGTGTAAACCTATCTATCCAGCTAAAATGAACCACCCCCTAAATTTGACGCCGAAAAGTCGACCCATGCTGGGCTCGGCAATCGCGTATAGGTCGCCCAGGCATTGAAGAAGAGATGAAGCTGCTGGTTTTTGCGCAAGCTTAAGCCATTACTCGTTGACCAAGCCAACCATCAGACTTCTGAATCCTATCGGCAAAAATCTCATAGAGATTGGCTGGATAAGAATTTTGAATGCCAGGACGTGCCAATAGGGCATCTTTCCAGGCACGCATCTTAGGCAGATCCGCAAAGAAATCAAGCGAAGGATCAATGCGCTGACACCAATCTAACCTCGTAAAAGGCGGGGCAGCGGTTGCATCAACCAGACCGAACTGTTCACCAGCAAAAAGCGGTCCCTTGACTTCTTCTTCGATTCGAGCCATTCGCTCTCGGAGCGAACCGATGGCTTCGTCAGCCGTCTCTTGATCCTTTGCATTGTAGAGACGATAAACGCCACCATAGAGGCCGGTTACAAAATCACTCCACATGCGCTCATGGGCCCGGCCCAATGGTGTGCTGGCCATGAGCCGAGGTTCATGTGCCTCGTCCAGGTATTCATTGATCACAGCCGATTCGAAGAGCACATTCTCGTCATCGACGCGTAAAACCGGCACTTTTCCCGTCGGCGAAATCTCGAGGAACCAATCTGGCTTGTTGCTCAGGTCAATGTATTTGACTTCGTGGGGAATCTCTTTTTCGTTAAGCACAGCCACGCTGCGCTGAACCCAAGGTCACAGATTGAAACTGACGATTGTATACATGTTGTCTCCTTAAAAAGTAATAAAGTTGCAGAGTTGTAAAGTTGAAAACTTGCAACTCCGCAAATCCACAAGCTGAGTCGTTTATCGGAAAGGTCGAGACGGCCACTTCGTGAACAAAAATCGTAAATCTTCAAAGTTCCAACACTTTTTCAACAACAAGAAGATGGCTATTCCCAAAAAGTGTCAAAGGTGTCTGTTCGAGAGCGTACGTAATTCGTCGCAACCATTGACCAAGTTTCGGACGACGTTGGATGATGTTGTCATAACCCGGATAGACCTGAGAATGGTATAAAATACGAACCGGCTGCCCAATAAAGAGAGAACGCAGACTCTCTATTGTATAAGTACGTACATGAGGGGCAAGCTGGTTGCGCCAGATATCAGGCAGATAATTAATCAAAGGTGTATTGCCGAAGTAGTATTTGCCACGCCAATAGTGACCGTGTGTCTCAAACGGATGGAGCCGATTCGGTGCAAAGACGATACTGCGTCCCTGAGGCTTCAAAACACGCACCATCTCGGCAACCGATGTCTGGTCATCTTCCACATGTTCCAACACTTCGTGGCTTAAGGTAAGATCAAAATAGTCGTCCGGATAGGGCAACTCCTCACAAGCTGCTAACTGTAAGTGTGCACTCGCTGCAACATTCTTGGCTGTTTGAAGGTGCTCAGGCTCGATATCGCAACCCACAATTTGCGTTGCGTATGGCGCCAAGGCTTTCACATACATGCCGATCCCACAACCAGCCACCAATACGCGCTCCATCTTGTGGTCATCGTCTGTTGCGAGGGCTTGGTTAGATTGCGGGTTAGAAGTTGAATCGTACGCCCACCGCACGATCATGTTGAGACGGCGATCTTGACCCGCACGCCAGACAAGACTGGGGACGCCCCGCACAGCAGCCAGGTCTTCCTTAGGTCGAATAGCTTGTTCCATGGCTTAAGCAACTTTCGTGCCTACGTGGATTGCGACAGTGCCAAATGTACGCTCAGTATAAGCGACATTCCGCAAACCAGCCTCTTCCATACACATCCTGAGCCTCTCCGGAGATAGAAATTCTACTGTACTTTGAGGCAAATAGGAATATGCTTCACTGTTCGAACTGATTAGTGAACCAATTAAAGGCACGATCCGGAAAAAATAGAGTTGAAAAAACGGGCCCAATATGGTGTTATCAGGAGGAGTAATTTCTAGGCAGACGACTCTGCCTCCTGGTTTAAGAACTCGTGCTTGCTCACGGAAGACAGCCACAATATCAACAACATTGCGCACGAGAAACCCTGAAACAACGGCATCAAATATATGATCCGCATAGGGAAGATGAAAGGCATCAGCCTGTGTAAATGGCAATACTCGCCCGGGGAGTTTGCCCACGCCAGCAGCCATCATCTCATAAGTAAAGTCAGTCCCATAGACCCGAACGTTTGGATACTGTCTCATCGCAGCATATCCAATGTCTCCGGTGCCTGTCCCAACATCGAGCAAAAGTCCGTCGGGTGGCAGCTCGCAGAGTTCAAGCATTTCTCGGCGCCATCGATGATCGAATCCCATGCTCATGAGACGATTCATGAGATCATACGTTGGCGCAATCTGGGCAAACATTGCATTGACGTATGTCGACTTCTCGTCAGACGAAGGCAAAATATCTCGTCGATACTGTTCCATCATCCCTCTTCCTCAACTTTAGAGGATGTTTTAAAAGGTGAGATCAGAGCCGGTTGAGTAGCCGAAGGCGTATCGAAACCAAACGGGTCGACCCGCCAACGCTGGTTTCACTTCGATACAAACTCAGTACAAGCGATACCACTTCGTGACTCAACCGGCGTTTGCTAATCCTCTCGTTAGGCCCTTAACGAATCAAGATCGACAAAAGGTTGTCGATATGCATTTGATTGTTGAGTGCCGCCGCAGGCCCAATTTGGGCCGACGGCCTGCACAATTGCAGGCCCAAAACTACGTATGGTGACATTTGTCACCTTGGTCCCTGATTTTGGGTGTTCAAACCCTATACAAGCGAGTCCTTAGAACACCTCTGAGGGTCTGTTAGCGTCAAAAAGGTTACAACATGACAAATTTGAGGTGCGAACCCTCTACAAACCCTTGAAATTGTCAATTAGGGTGACAAATGTCACTATTATAGACTTTAAAACACGCTCTAAATGCTTATGCGAAAAGTTCTGTGACGATGCATTCTCTTCCGGGAGGCTGGCTGGACTCACATCCACTTTTTGGATAGGTTCTTATCCTCAGCCTTAATCTCAGCCTCCTCCTACCAATCCAATGCAAGAAGACGCAGCAATTCTGCGGGCTGAGTTGTTCCGCGCACTCGAACGCGGTGGAGTTCGAATAAATTGTCGCTCTTGTGTGTTGCACCCTGGATCGTTGTAACACCGGCCAAGTAGTTCGCACTTTTGAAGACCTCTATCGTCGTTGCATCAAATTGACCAGCTGGATACGAGACAAAACGGGGTCTGATTCCCAGCTCAAACTCAATCGTCTCCATGCTCCCGAGCGCTTGCCAAATCAAAAAATCAACATCGCGATTTTTCAGACTCGTGTGGTTACGCGAGTGAGATTCAATTGACAAACCGGCGACGTGCATTTCGCGTACCATGTCCCACGTCAGATAGGCTGGACGTGCTTCGTCGATGAAATCGGTCACAATAAAAAATGTTGCCGTCATTCCATATTCGACCAAGAGCGGAAAAGCATTGACATAGTTGTCACGATAGCCATCGTCGAATGTGATGATGACCGGTTTCTCCGGCAGAGGTGTGCCCTGTGTTAAATGGGCCGTCAGATCATCAAGGCGAACTGTCGTATACCCCGCGTTCTGCATCGCTTCCAGATGTTGACGAAACAATTGTGGCGTCACAGACAAATCCAGCCGGTAAATATCTGCATCATCTGGCGGTATGCTGAGATAATGATACATCAAGATCGGTACTTGTGCCGAACGTTGAATTCCATCGGGAGTTATTTCTGGCCGTGAGGGTGCCTGCTTCAAATCTGCTTCGCTAATTTTTGGTGCAGTAAAGATCTGAAAGGGAGACTGAGCAATTGTCGTAGTTGGACGAGAAGTGGTCGTAATGATTGCTCTCTTCACAAGGTGGTTGATCTGTGACGAATGTAAGGCCGAGAACAGTGGCGATAGAGCAACTGTTGTGGACAATAAGTCTGTAATTGTGGCAGTCGACTGTAATGTCTCAGGTGGCTCCTTGATGATACTGTCCGTTGGCGGCGATATTTGAATCGCTGTCGCAGTGGGTGTTGTCGTGGACGTTATGGCGCGGCGTATAGGTGTCTGAAGTATAGGTGTTTGCGTATTTCTGATCGCGTCATTGTCTATCGTTGAATGCATGGACAGGCGCGTTGCACGTTCGCTTAAGACTTGTCGAGTTTCAGCGCTAGAAGAAATTGTTTGCACATTGCCGACTTCGGCTCCGCGATAGACTTCAGCTTCAGCACCGCTTAGATTTCGTTCTCCACACGACGTAAAAGTCATTAGCAAAAGAGCCATCAAACCGCAGAGGTGTATTTTATCGACAGCTAATAAATTTCTCAGGATCGTCACGATTTATGCCGAACACAACTAGATTCATTCATCCGCCCAAATTGTGAAACTTGCTGTTGTTGGTAGAAGCAAAGTCGTACATCCGCACAATTTGATCAAATGAGTCAGGATACTTTACGATGCAAAAGATAATAATATATTGAACTGTTCAAATAGCCAAAAGGGAGAGTGCAGATGAATACGGAATACCAAGTTGAATCGAATATCATCTATGGAATGGTTTCCGGTACGGCCTTGCTCGGTGATCTTTACCGCCCAAGCCACCCAAATGGTATTGGGCTACTCCATATTTCAGGCAGCGGATGGCACGCACCAACAACATATGATGCGCATCCTCTTAACAGTTCAGGACACGTCGATATCTACGTCAAACCACTAGCCGCACGTGGCTTTACCATCTTCACCATCAATCATCGCGCCGCACCGACATTTACCTATCCAGCGGCATTACATGACGCCCAACGTGCGATCCGCTTTTTCCGTTACAATGCAGATGACTATGGTTTTCGTTCTGCATATATGGGTGCAATGGGCGGCTCATCGGGTGGTCATCTTGTCTCACTTGTGGGTGTGTTGTCGGAACAGAGCACGTCCAACGCAGATGATCCAGTTGAGCGCATGGATGCAAGTGTACAATGTGTGGTCGCCAGGGCACCCGCAACCGACCTGGTTCGCCTTGCTCAAAATGAACGGGTCGTTTCCTTTATGGGGAAATCGATTGATGCAACGCTGGAAGCCCATGCGTGCTACCAAGAAGCATCACCCCTCATCCATGTCTCGGAAAAAAGTCCACCTTTTATGTTGATTCACGGTACGGCGGATAGTGTTGTACCGCTGGAACAATCACTGCTCATGGAAAACGCATTGAAGGCAAAAGGAGTTCCAATACGTTTGATTGAGGTGGAAGGTGCCGAGCATGGCCCTCATTTACCGGGTGCGATCAACAAACCAGATCTCATTTCAGAGATAAGCAACTGGTTTGAACAACATTTAGGCTAATCCAGAAAAAAGGGAGTGTGTCCCAAAGTATGTAAATGAAGCCGACTTTCTGGCTGAGCGGCGTCCATTTACACACTTTGTGGTACACACTCAAAACAAATGATCCACGAAAAGCTCGAAGAAGAGGCAGATCCTTCGTGTTTCTTCGTACTCTTCATGGATCATTTGAAATTTGGACTGACCTTAAAGGGAACTGTCCGTCAAATGACCACCGGTCTCGGCTTGATCGAGTACTGCCAAGATGGTATTGACGAGAGAACGAGCCGACTCTTCGCTTAGTTCAACTGCAACCCGCGCGCTCCCGGTCCAAGCGCTTCGTTGACGAAATCGATATTGAGCGCGTGATCCATTGGTGCATTGAAGGGATGATCGTATGATACATTTGCTTGAGATACATCGAACCAACCGCTCGTTCCTTTTCCGCTACCGTCTATCAATACTTGTTGGGTAATCATGGTACACATGAGTGAATGCCTTTCGTTTGTTTGAATTCTAAACCGTATTGCGTGATACTATACTCGGTTCAACTGAGGGTTTTCTCTAGAAACGCAAAGATTTTGCTCCAGCCATCGACCGCCTGTTCTTGGCGATAGCTTGGACGATGATGGTAGAAGAAGCCGTGTCCGGCATTTGGATACATGTGAAATGCGTACTCTTTGCCCTGCTTCTTCAGCTCTTCTTCATGAATCGCAACCTGTTCTGGGGTGGGACTGTGATCATCTTCGCCAAAAAGACCCAGCAGAGGGCACGGCAAATCTTGGGTATAATCTAGTGGGGCCACAGGGCGTTGGGGCGTCAAATCTTCTTCACTCATCACAACGCCACCGCCCCAGCAATCCACAACTGCATCAAAGCCAGGTGTGCGGCAAGCAACGAGGTAAGCGTGACGTCCACCGGAACAGGTGCCAAAGACGTCCATTTTGCCATTGATATAGGGCAATGTACGCAAGTATTGCATGGCACCAGATAGATCACCAACCGCTTGGTCGTCGGGAACGCCTCCCGCTGCACGCACTTTGGCTGCTACATCTTCTGGTGTTGCGTGGCCAGCGCGGTAGTACAGATTTGGCGAAATTGTTGCATAGCCATGATGGGCAAACTTGCGTGTTGCTTCGCGATACCACTCGTCCCAACCAGGCATATGATGAATCGCAACCAAACCAGGAAAGGGGCCTGGTCCAAGTGGACGTGCAAAGTAAGCATTAATGGTGTCTCCATTCGCACCATGAATTGTGATGGTTTCCGCCAGCATTCCTTCATACATGTCTGTCTGATACATGGGTTCTCCTTATCTATTTGAGTGCGTACCACAAAGTGTGTAAATAGAGCAGACCTCTAATTGAGCGATCTTCATTAAGGCCAATCCAAAAAATAAAATATACGCGAGAAGGGGTGGTTCAAAATTAGGTTTACACTTTTGATACATAGATAAAAATCTATATGAGACCGTTTTCTCTCTGAGAACCGGCGAAATCAGAGAATATAAACGTTCTTTCTGTTTCTAAAAGTGTAAACCTATCTATCCAGCTAAAATGAACCACCCCCGCGAGAAGGTGTTAAACTAGCTCTCCAAAAGGAGCAAAAATGACAATCTCGCCAGAAATGGTTGAAGTCTTGAAAGAGACGAAGGCCATGTTAAGTGGATACGAAAGAAGGCACTTCATGGCCCAAACGGTCAAAACGATATGCGAAGGGAGTCCGACGAAAGCAGAACGAGAGTTGGGCTGGAATCGGGCGACGATAGCCGAAGACCATATCCCCACTTTACTGGCCGATATGGTTGAAATCGCCGATCAATTCAGCCAGACCGATCCCACCTTTCGACCCCCCCAATTGTACACTCGACTAACCGCCGCCGAAATGCGTACCCAGCTCATCGAGCAGAAAGGATACACAGATGAGGAATTGCCTGGCGAAGAGGCCATCCGCTTGAAGCTCAATGAGTTAGGCTATGGCTCAAACCGGGTCAAAAAAAGTCAACCAGTGAAAAAGATCCCAGAGACCGATGCGATCTTTGATAGAATTCATCAGATCAATCAAGAAGCGGATGCAGACGAGACGGTTCTGCGCCTCTTGGGATGCCAAAGCGACGATTTTACTTGACCGTTTCTCGAGAGAAGGGATAAGTCGAGTGGTTGTCAAAGCGCTCGATCATGACTTTCAAGATAAGAAGACCGAGAAAGTCACCTTTTGGCATTTACCTCCCTTCAACCAAGGAACTCTTTCTTTACTTGACTCAGTCGAAAGTGACGAGTGACTGTATTGTCGACTGCCTGATTGATTTTTGGGAAAGCGTACGTGAACACTTTCCTCACGTCAAGACCCTCGTGATCAATCAGGACAATGGTCCCGAAAATCATACCCGTCGGACTCAGTTTATGTATCGTCTCTCTATTCAGCTCGCCTGCTACCCTCCTTATCACAGTAAATACAACCCCATCGAACGGGTTTGGGGCCATCTTGAAAAACACTGGAACGGTTCTCTTCTCGATTCTCTTGAGACCGTTCTCAATTTTGCCCGTTCTTTTCGCTTTAACCAACTACAACCCTTCGTTCACCTGAATTCCACTCTTTATGAGACCGGCGTCAAACTCACTCAGAAAGAGATGGACCGTTTGGCACAACGCTTCCAACGTTTACCTGGTTTAGAAAAATGGTTTGTCCTTATTCCCCCTCTCCATTCTCTCGTTCGCGTATAATTATTTTTTTGGTTTAGCCTTACACGCTTTGGGACACACTGTCTCTATTTCAGGGGGCTCCGGAGTCGATCATCGCCATTATAACAAGCGATCGAACGAAGAGACAACAGTCTCAGTAGATCCAAATTTCAGGTTTAGAGAGAGAATTTGGGCTAATTAGTTGACATAAATACGTATTTGCCAGTCAATACCTAGCATTTACGTAAAATTTAAGCGATTTCTAGATATGAAATTGGCTGTTTTTGGCAACTGAGATCTGAAAAAATGGCCCCAAAATCCCTTCTCTCCCGACTGAAAATAGTCAAAAACGCCAAATTTGGATCTACTGAGTCTATTGAGTTGGGCTGCTTTGCGGAACCTTTTAAAAAGCGCTATGATGGGGAGGGCTGAGGCTGAGGAAAGATGAAAAAAGAAAAGGATTCGACTGGTGATTTATGGCTAAGATTCTTCCTAAACCAACAAAGCAGGAGCTGCGTGATGCGGAGGGGGCAACTGTACCAGATATTATTGCAATGGGGCTGAGGGTGCTCTTTTGTGGTATTAATCCCAGTGTCTATTCTGCTGTAGTTGGGCATCACTTTGCGCGGCCTGGAAATCGTTTTTGGCCTGCATTATACGCAGCAGGTCTCACGCCGCGCTTACTTTCTCCAGCCGAAGATCGATTACTGCTTGATTATGGGTTGGGACTGACGAATGTGTTTGAATTGGCGACTGTCGGTGAAAAAGATGTTTCGACTCAGGATTTTATTGATGGGGGAAAACGACTCAGTGAGCGGGTTTTACATTATCAACCGCAGATCCTGACCATTTTGGGCATTGGTGCCTATCGCAAAGCGTTTAGGCGCCGCGAAGCCGTCATGGGTAAACAACCAGAGATGATTGGCAAAACAGCAATTTGGGTCTTGCCCAATCCAAGCGGTCTCAATGCCCACTATCAATTGCCTGATCTGGCGCGGGCTTATGGTGAGCTACATAGTGCCATTGGCAGGGCAAGCCAGAACGGGGAGGAAACAATACAAAATTTATGAAAATTGATAACATATTCGTCTCGGTCTTCGAGCTTCCAAGCAATACGGTTCCGTTTAATTTAGTTGAGGAAGACGATGGAACGTCTCCCCGTTGGTTGCGGCAAGGAGGTGACCAGTCACTTGAACAGGTTCACCTCTTGCATGTTAAAACAGATGAGGGCGTTGAGGGCATTTGCACTGTGGGCGATGCTCGCTATCCTACCATGCGTGCTGAAGATTTGGCCCAACTACGCATTCTGGCGACCGGCGAAGATCCATTTGATCGGGAACGGCTCTTTCATAAGCTACATGCAGCCACGCGCGGTATGTTTACTCGACCCGGTTGGTTTGGGGCGTTCGATAACTGCCTTTGGGATATGGCAGGGAAAGTGGCTGGATTGCCTGTCTATGCGTTGATCGGTCGGTCGCGCGAACGATGTCCTGCTTATTACAACTTTGGTGGCAAGACCATCGAAGAATGTATTGAAGATGCACAATCGGCGGTGGCGGCGGGATTCCTCTCTGTGAAAGATCACTTTGCGCATCGAGCGGAGACGAATATCAAGTGGTTTGAAGCCATGCGCAAGACTGTTGGCCCCGATATTGATTTGCTTCATGACGCCGCTGGCTGTCGCTACACGCTTGAAGAAGCAATTCGAGTCGGTCGGGTGCTGGAAGAATTGCGTTTTGGTTGGTTCGAAGAGCCATTGCCAGATCGAGATCAGATTGGATTGCAGAAACTCTGCACAATGCTCAGCATACCTATCTTGGCTCCAGAGTCGCTTATGCACGATCTGGAACTGAGTGCCCTTTGGCTTATTCGTGGAGCGACGAGCTGGATACGCGCCAATGCGCGTTTGGGTACGACGGCCATTCTCAAATTGGCTCATCTTGCCGAAATGCACCGTGCTCGGATCGAATGGTCCGGGGGGGCTCTTTGGATTGGTTCATGCGCATCTTGTTTGTGCTTTGGCCAATACAACGTATTATGAATATTTCCCTGGTGGTAGCCGAGACGAGCTGGGGAAAGAAATTGGTCTGCTCAACCCACCCTTGCCTGACAATGGATTTGTTCAGCCACCCACCACTCCGGGGTGGGGAGCAGAATGGGACCGGGCATATTTGGAAAAGAAGCGGATTGCGGTTATATGATGGGAGGAGAATATTTCATGAAACTCGATCGTGCAAAACTAAAAAAAGAAATCCATGAACTCTATGCCCGAGAACATGCTGCGCTTGGAGAAGAGGGGACGCACCGTTTGCTGGAAGAAGCGCGTCAGTGGGATTTCTCTGATACGCTAACCGAGAGGGGTGTTTTGGTCTTTCCCCATGCGGGCGTACAAGATTGCGGCCACCAGATTGCTGCTGCTGTTCATGCCTGTCTCGATAGCAGGGCTGATCGTGTCCTGGTGATCAGTGTCCTCCATGCGTTTAATGATGAGATGGAAGAGGCACGGATTCGCGTCGCCAATGGTGCCGATGTAACGCAGGAAAAGTATTGGGGCATTCAAGGACCAGGGATTGAAGGAGAGCGTCAAGAATGGCGACATGATCATGCCTTGATCAGTTGGCGCCATTTTTGGAAGGCGGAGACCAAGCGACGCGGTGTCCGGGGACCAGAAGTAATTGAACGGTATCCCTATTTGGCGGGTGGTAAACCGGAAATCTTGCCCGGAATCGATCACGTAGCCAAGATAGCTGAAGATGCTGTCATCGTCTCCACAGCCGATGCTTTTCATCATGGAATTGGGTATGGAACACCTCTAAGCGAAGCCCTCATGCCAGTAGAAGGCGGATTAGATCTTGCACAGAAAACATTGGAAGAAGGGATAGCGCTTCTCGAACAGGGAGACTATTGGGGCTATAACCAACATTGTGTGGAAGCCAAGAGTGACGCGCGCGACGCGGGTCAGGTCTTTCGTTATCTCCGTGGCCCGATGAATGGAGCCATCTGCGATTTGACCTACACCGATGCAAGTGGG
This sequence comes from Chloroflexi bacterium TSY, assembly GCA_019217005.1. Next base: position 4,889 of record JAHBNG010000078.1, on the reverse strand, counting down.
CTATATGGTGCTCCGCCACCAACTTGGGTTGCTGCGGCACTTTTTGAATGGCAAATGACTTCTTGAATTGGCTTTGGAAAAGCCGGCAATTTTATGCCACAAATAAAAGAGTGTGCACCACAGAGTGTGTAAATGAACGCTGTTCAGTCAGAGAACCGCTGCATTTACGCACTTTGGGACACACTCCCAATAAAAAGACGTCACCTTAAACGGCAACGTCTCCATGCATCAGTAGACCGCAATGAAGAGAAGGCGTTCTCTATTACACGCAGTAGACATAATCCTGCATTTCTCAGTCAAAACAGACTCGAGCGGGCCAAATGGTCCGAGATTCTCTACTGCGTCTTTTTTCGCCATTTGAACGCTCTACCTCTGAGAAATCCTACTGCGTGTAATCTCTAACGCCGCCGCTACGCTTTAGAGAATGCTGCGCCATGCATGGCGACTCCGCATTGCGGTCTGCCCTGAAAAAAAGGGCAGCAAGAGAAGAGAGAGAGGGGTTAAAGGCCGCGTTGAATAAGAAGCGGGTCCAAGTTGACCCGCCAGAGTGGGTGGCGTCGTTGCCTGTGCCCAACGCAAATCAGTTGTAGTGAGCACCGTACTTAGGCGGTCGGTGCCAAGAAAACCTTGAAGCCGAGGGACTCGAGGGTTTTGAGTGCGCCGGCTTGTGCATGCTCCTTGCGTCGTTTGAGAAAGAAGTCGCCGCCGAGTTCTTCAAAGACGGCATCGGGCTTGTCGATGAGATGATAGACGATGGTCAAGATGGAATGGGCCACGGCAATAGCTGCCCGCTTGGCTCCGCGTCGTGCCTTGAGACGGTGGAACTGTGCGGCGAGATAGGTGTCCTTGGTGCGAGAGGAGGGCGGTGACTAACCATTTCTGGCCTTTCGTCGGCGACCACTCTTGCGTTTGCCCGCCGATTCGTTGTTGCCAGGACAGACACAAGCCCAGGAGGCCAGTTTCTTAGCTGAGGGCCAGCTTTCGACCGAGGGACCGATCTCCGCCAGAATTATCTCGGCGACGACTCGCCCCACACCGGGAATGGCATCTAGGCGTGCGATGAGGTCAGCATGCGGAGCCATGAGGACCCCAATCTGTTGATTGAGGGCATCAATGCGTACATTCAGGTGATCGAGATGATGCAGAACTTCTTGCAGCATAAAACGATGATGAGGACGGACCAGTCCCGTCAACGCATCAACCAACTGGGGAATCTTGGCCCGCAGCCGCTTTTGTGCCAAGTCAGCCATGGCTTCTGGGTCCATCTCATCTGCAATCAGGGCCTCGATCATCTGGCGTGCCGATACACCTTGGATGCTCGTGACCACCGATCCCAACTTGACGTTGGCATCTTCCAACACCTTATGCAGGCGATTGACTGCCGCACTCTTCTCTTGCAAGAGACGCGTCCGATAGCGCGTCAGGTCTCGCAAGTCCCTTTGCTCCACATCTGGAATGAAACTGCGCTCCAGCAGTCCATAACTCATCAGTTTCGTGATCCAGGCCGCATCGCTCTCATCCGTCTTGCGACCAGGCACCTGTGCCAGATGGCGGGCATTCACAATCCAGACCTCAAAATGCTCATGCAACACATTGTAGATCGGTTTCCAATACACTCCCGTACTCTCCATCGCCACATGCGTGATCCCATACGACGACAGCCACGACCTCAACCCCTCCAACTCGACCGTCGTTGTCCCAAATCGCTTGCGCACCTGCTCCATCCTCCCTGATTCATCTACCACACACGCCACTACCATCCGCTTGTGAACATCCAGGCCGCTGCACTTCGGAAACATCACTTCCATCTTCCTTTCCTTTCGCAGCCGCTTATGTGTACCCGATTGTGAGCACAGTCTGCCCTGCGTGTTTCGTCCCGAGGAACGTCCACATCCCGTGGTGCGTCGGTGTACACCAATCTAGCTACTGAGCGTTCTTTACTTGACCACGGACCTTTCCCGATTTCTGTTCGGCGGCTGCCACCACACTTTAACACATTTTTCATCCCCTGTTGTGTTGGCTCACCGCATGTTTATCTACTGTGTATTAAGTCATAGGCTCATATATGAAAGTAGGTGGAAAGTATGTAAAATAGGGAAAGAGGTCAATGAGAAAAAAGAAAAGAGAAAAAGAGCCATGAAAATGCGATATCCGATCCAAGAACTGATGAGCGAAGAAGGCTGTTATGAGAGATTGTTAGAGATCTTGCATCCAGAAGGGATGCAATGTCCAGATGGACATAGATTGCCAGAAGGGCAAGCGCCTCACAGTCGAGAGCGAGCCCCGGTGAATAAGTACAGATGCCGAGAATGCGGCAAAGTATACGATGCCTTTACGAATACAGTCTGGTCTGGAACGCATTACAATTGTGTGACGATAGTCTTAGTGATGCGAGGCATCATTCAAGGGACACCAACGCTGCATCTATCAGAGGAACTGTCTCTGAACTATAGTACGTTGTTGGAGCGTCGCCATCGGATCCAGAATACGGCGTTGCTCCAAGCCGCAGCCGCTTCCCCCTTTTTCGCGATTCTGTAGCTGAAGCCGATGAACTGTACCAGAATGCAGGAGAGAAAGGCGATTACCATCCCGATCCAGATGACCCGCCCAGACCTCGAGCCAACAAGCGCCGTGGACGAGGGACGATGGAGAACGACCGACCACCGATTCTGGGCGTTGTGGGACGAACCTCTGGCCAAGTCCAGTTCACGGTCTGTGACACACAACAAGCAACCATTGTTCCTTTAGTTGTTGCTTGCTCTCCCTGGCACCACTCTCTATACCGACGAGTGCAACGCCTACAATCCCATTGCGGAGACTGGTCGCTCTCATGCCACTGTTTGTCACTCCCGGTACGAATGGGCTCGCGATGATGATGGCGACGGCATTCGGAAGTTCACTGCAACACCATGGAAGGCATTTGGACTGGTCTACGCAATTTTCTGCGTCCCTTTCGGGGTGTTCATAAACGTTATCTTGCCCAATATGTTGCCATCTTTGAATGGACTCACAATCTCAAATTCGTCAATGACTCCTTTCTTCGCTCTCTCATTGACTCCCATTTCACCTATTTTCATTCATGAGCCTAAGTCATATTTTGTTTGCTGTTCTTACCCCCCGTGTCCACCAGCAGGCACTTGTACTGGTCCCTGTGGACGATTGGCTGCTCGCCGGATGCTGCCGGGTAAGAGAGATTCCAAATCATCTGGACGATCGATTTCCAAGCCTTCTACGCTACTACGCAGCCAGTCTTGGTAGGCTTGCCGGCGTTCTTGTTCTAAAGCTGATTCTTCTTTGGGGCGTTCGCTATCTTTTTCAAGCACTTCGATCAGATGGTATCCAAACGTTGTAGAAATTGGTTCGCTAACTTCCCCTATCTCGAGCGAAAAAGCGGCTTCTTCGAATTCTGGCACCATTCGTCCTGAGCCAAACCAACCTAAATCGCCACCACTGGCGGCGTTGCTTGCATCGTCACTGTAATCCGCAGCGATCACTGCGAAATCTTCACCATCCTCCACAATACGGTTACGCAAATCCAGAATCTCTGTCAATGTCTCTTCGCGGGTGCGTGGTCCGTCTGTTGGAGTTGGCGTGGGCGCATCTTCTGGCAATTCCGTTGGAGCCGGTGTTGGTACAGGTGTGTCCCCTCCCTCTGGAACGTCTGTAGGTGTCGGCGTTGGGTCGCGCGGACGCAGCAAAATGTGGCGAGCATTGACCTGTTCTTCGGTTGCCGAGACCTCTTCATCGCCAATGACTTCGGCTAATTTCTCGTTGAGTAATTGGGTACGAATGATCGCTCGATATTGATCAATCGACAGCCCTGCAATATTTTGTAATTGGTCAGAACGTTCGTCTAACCGCTCGTCATAATCTGTATCGGACAAAATTGGTAGGGGCGTAGCAGTCGGAAGAGGTGTCACAGTTGCCGTAATCGTCGAGCTGATGTCAACGGTTGGTGTGGCCGTTGGGGTCCACGCCGTGGCCGTAGCCGTTGCGTTTACATTGGCTTCCGCTGTCTCTGTCGCCTGTGTTTCTGTCACATAGCCAAACCGGGCTGCAATCTCTTCACGAAGTGTCTCGTTTACTTCATCATCACTCACCTCAATGCCGCGATCGGCTGCTTCTCGGAGGATGACTTTTTCATCGATCATCTGATCTAAGACTTGGATGCCTAAGGTGAGAGGACTTGCCAACGTACTTTCAATTTGGCTGATCTGTTGAGCGAAAAAACCACCGCCGCCAAATTGCTGTTCAAAACGCCGCAACTGCCCAAGTTGCTCTAGCAGCCGGTTTTGCTGGAGTAGAACGCGACGACGAAATTCTCTCGTGATAATTTTATCTTCACCAACTGTCGCCACAGCCGAATTTGGCTTGACGGCAAACTCCATGATTGCGCCAACAATAATAAAGAGCAGTGCCAGACCCAATGCGACACCGACGCCTAGAAAGAGCTTGCGATTGCGTTCGCGATCCCGTGCGCGCAGACGCACTTCCTTCCGAGTAAGTTCACGTTGTTCTTCTACTTGCTGCTTTTGCTTTTTTTTGGCCATCTATTTGCTCCAGATCACTATCGCCGTCGCTTAAGTCTACTCATACGTGTATGGTCACCGGTGTACGGGAGCAACGCCAAATGACGCGCCCGCTTGATTTCTCTGACCACCCGCCGCTGGATCTTGGCGCTAACGCCTGTTTTGCGCCGCGAATAGATACGGCCATATGGATCAATGAAGCGTGCTAAGAGGGGAATATTTTTATAGGTAACATCTTCGAGCGTGACGCGAATCCGGATGCGACGCGAACGGCCATATTGGATAACGGGTTCATACTCATGTGGGCCGATCCCTGATGCTGGCGGTTTGCCACCCTGATTCTCCCTTTGTCCGCTGTCG
>JAHBNG010000080.1 GCA_019217005.1 Chloroflexi bacterium TSY | reverse complement strand
AATGACTGATGCCGGTTCGACCGGGCAACTCATTGCGACTTCCTACCTGGTAGTAGATCCAAAAACTGGCGACAGGAGCGACATGACTCTCCTTGAGTAGAACCTGAAGGCCATTATCCAATTGCTTTTTGAACAAGTTGAGAGAGGTCATCTTTCAGAGTTATATCGAGATGTGATTCTTGATTATTGGATTGAGTGTTTGGAGCCTTGGAGTGTCCATTTAGGCCAATGTCATCTCTAGATTGCCCATTCTCGTCGTTGATGCCTTTACCAACGGCCCGATATCTGAAACCGTATTTGTGCATTGTCTCAGCAATGAAAAGGTTACGTCCATCTACAATGACTGGCTCTGTCATGGAATTCTTAATACGAGCCAGATCCAAATGCTTGAACTCATTCCACTCTGTACAAACCAAAAGGGCATCCGCATCTTCGGCTAATTCGTATGGATCTTGTGCGAGTTGTAAGTCAGAATTAATCTGGACAGCATTGTTCATCGCTACGGGATCATATGCACTGACTTGCGCACCTTCGTTCTGTAACATGCGCGCAATCTCGAGAGCCGGTGATTCACGAATGTCGTCGGTATTGGGTTTGAACGCCAAACCCAGCATCCCGATTCGTTTGCGATCAAGTCGCCCTCCCAGTTCAGTGCGCAATGTGAAAACGGCCCAGCGCCGTGCATCACGGTTGATATCCATCACAGCCCGTAACAACGAGGGATGTGCGCCGTGTACCAAGGCCATATGTTCTAGTGCTTTGACATCCTTCGGAAAGCAAGAACCTCCATAACCAAGCCCGGCGCTTAAGAACTGGGGCCCAATCCGTTTATCGTATCCCATGCCGACAGCAACTTCTTGGACATCTGCCCCCAGTTTTTCGCAAATCGTTGCGATTTCATTGATAAAGCTGATCTTCGTTGCCAAAATGCATTGCTAGCATACTTGATCATCTCTGCTGTGCGCAAGTCTGTCACAATGATGCGCGCCCTTAGGGGTAAATGAAGCTGGGCAACCTTCTCCGCTCCATCTGGATTGCGGCTGCCAAGCACGACGCGATCCGGGTTCATGAAATCATAGAGTGCCGAGCCTTCGCGGGTAAATTCTGGACAACTGACCACATCAAAATCGATTGGTTTGGGCTGGCTGCGTGAAATGATGTCAGCGACCCAATCGCCTGTGCCAACCGGCACCGTGCTTTTGTTCACAATGACCAAAGGGTGAGTCATGTTCTGGGCGATTGATTCAGCCGCCATGCGCACGTAGCGCAGATCTGCTTCGCCATCAACACCGCTTGGCGTCCCGACACAGATAAAGACGAATTCTGCATCTGCGAGGGCGGTCGCATAATCTGTCGTAAAGTGAAGGCGACCCGCATTGCGATTGCGTATAATCAATTCAGAGAGGCCAGGCTCATAAATGGGAACTTTACCATTGCGCAACATCTCAATCTTCTCTTCCGCAATGTCAATAAAGGTTACCCTATTTCCCATATCGGCGAAACAGGTTCCACATGAGAGACCAACATAACCTGCAACTGCAATGTTCTTCATTACCATCTCCTATAGTCGATAAAGGCGTGTGTACCACAACGTGTGTAAATGAACATGGCTCAGTCAGAGAACCCCCGTATTTACAAACTTTGGAACTCACTCCCATAAAGGCTCGATCTCATCTAATAGCGACATCATTTAAATTTTGGGCAATTCTCCCGCAACAGACAACATTCCTGCTTGTCCGATGCTTAAGTGGCGTCTCTATAAGAAAATGGTGCAAATACAATATTTTCTTGGATGAGCGAAGGTTCAGACTTCGAGAGCCTACACACACAGCAAACAAAACAGTATTTATTTTAGACGATAGGAGTTTAGATGTTTCTTTCAAGTCGCTGACAACACTTTACGTTCAGTTGACGTTTAACGTGCACTTTCAGAGCATTGGTGATGGTGCATGATGATTTTTCGGAGGAGGGCTATGGTGCTACATACCCACTACGTGAAGCAATGTCAATGGCTCCAAGACAAAAGGTTTTACGCTACGCCTGAACAGGTTCAGCATCATCTGCCGCTTGACGTTGTGCGACCGAAAAATCGTTCCAAGTGAGTTGCTCGCGCCAAAAATAGTAAGCACCAACGATCGTGACGGGTACCCACAGTGCAACATGGAGTGTAAAGGTGTAGCCAGCAGCTAAATTTTCATTGACACCATAAGCCACCAGTGTCTCAATGCCCGGTTCGTCAAAAGTGCCGACATAGCCTGGAGCAGAGGGTAGTGTTGTAGCCAGATTCACAATGCCGTTCATAAGCATCAAAGCAAGAAAGCTGACTTCAAAATCAAATGCCCACATGACAAACCAATATTTTATGGTTTCCATCAGCCAAATAATAATACTTGTCAGAAAGATCATCAGCACGTCTGCGCCACTGCTCAAACTACGCAAGCCTTCCATAAAACGGGTATAAAGATTATCCGTTGTTTGACGGATTCGAGCTGGCAAGAATTTGCCGGCACACCAATGATAGAGCGGTTCAATGCGGGTTGGCTGTACTGCCATCCAGACAAAAACAGCTGTAGCACCAAACATAAGAATTGTCAATGTGAAAACTAACGTGGGATATGGAGCGGGGAGAGGCGCAAACGGTAATGCCAAAAAGACAAAAAGCAACATGACAAGTCCGTCGAAGATCCGCTCAATGAAAACAGTTGCAAGACTCGACGTAACGGGGATCTGCTCTTTGCGCCAAAGCACGTAAGAACGAATGACCTCGCCAGCGCGAAAGGGATAAATATTGTTGCCAAAGTAGCCGATACAAATGAGTGGGAATAAACGAGGCAAAGTAGCCGATTTGATATGACGTAGAGTATAATGCCAACGCCACGTGCGTATCCAAAGACCAACAAAATAGACCGCAACCCCAGGCAAGATCCACCAATAATTCGCACGTCGCAGCCAGTGGATAACTTCGAACCAATTCAAACTACGGACGGCCAGATAAAGAAAAACTGCGCTGATCAGAAAACCGATCAACAAAGAAATAAACCGTTTCACTGATTACCTAAACTAAGTTTGTATGAAACATATTTTGTTCGTTAGACCCAATTGTACATTTGTACAATTGGGTCTAACGAATTTTTTTATATTTGCTATACCTTTACTTTCTGGTAAAAGAAAAGAGATGAGGTGAGAAATGTGACAAAAAGCGGTTAGCGTTTCATCCTAAAGGTAGAGAACCCAAAAAGGAGGAAGGAATGCTAACCGCGCCAGAAATAACTATAGCAGTACTGATGAATGTATTGCAAGTAACGCCGGTGGGAACAAACGTAAATGTAATGCGTCTGATGTGGGCGATGATGAATGGGTCGTTTCTGAAAAGTCGAGGAGCAATCCATAGTGGATTGAGTGAAAGCGGGTTTGAAGATGAGGAGCTCCGGCGAAGCTGGTGGAGCTTTCGATATGGATCATGGGATATTGCAAGCCTGCTCTCATCGTGGCAAGAAGAAGTGGAGTGGAAAGGGGAATGGGAGGCAAAAAAGTTAGAAGGATACCGAGTGAAAAGCATAGATATCACAGGGTTCTGGCGACCGAAGCTGCAAGGGAAAGTGAACCGACTCTATAACTCAACGGCTCGTCGGGCATTGCCCGCGCTCATCTTTGGAGTGATGATAAGCTCGGGGGGAGATAGGCGGGAAACGAGTGCCACTGCTCAAGGCAATCATGAGATGCGAGGTAGGCACAAAGGAAAGTGAGTTTCGGAAAAAGCTGCTGAAAGAGACGAAGAAATCACTGGAGTCAGACGAAGTGGCGGTGGTCGATGCCGGGTTTACAATCAGAGAAATGCTAGAAAGCGACGTCGACCGATTTGTCCTTCGGGAAGCGATTAACTGCACAGCGCGCCGCAATGAGTTACCCGAACGTAAGGAAAAAAGGCAGACCACCCGAATATGGTGATATTGTGCGTCCGCTCTCTCGATGCTATAGGGGAAAGCGACTCGAGGCCACAACTCCAGACTCGTTTGGTCAATTTGTCTATAGTGGTCGCCTGATTCGCTATCAAGCATGGCACAATCTCGTCCCCAGGACAACCAAGGTGGATACAGCCAACCGCACCTATTCGATTTACGTCTTTCAGGATCCTGCTTATCACACACCTTTGGTTCTGGCGACCGTCATGGCTTTACAAGCTGAAACCATTTATCTTTTCTATCTGGAGCGCTGGCCTGTTGAACATCCCCCCCCCCTTGGCTTCCAAGCAGATGATTGGCTTACATCGTCAATTTGTTCATGCCGATGAGGCTTGCTTCCGCTTACCTGAACTGGGGCTGCTGGCTGGCAATCTTCTTTCCCATTTAGCCGCTTCTCTTCCTCCCATACCGACTGGCTACTGGGATCGAGAGCCTCAAGCCACTCCCGGCAGGCTGCGCCGCGTTCTCTCGAGTGCTCTTTTTCCAACTCCCGACCAACTCGACCCTGACTTTCGGAAAAAGGCCTCGGTTTCACACCATTTACCTAAAGGCGTTCTCGCTCATCGCCGCCTCAATGCCGCTGCTTAAACTAGCCGAGCACTATTTTTACATTTTATCCCGTTTTTTCAGGGTGGATTCTTTTTTCCGCCCCTTTCGGTTTGCCCTTTGTCACTCAAGCCTTTACCAGAAAGTAAAGATACAGTGGTTGTGATGAAAACCGGAGTTTTCCGAAGTCTTACCAGAGAAACTAAACTTCGATTTTCATACAGAGCAAAGTATAGACTCAGTAGATCCAAATTTCAGGTTTTGAGAGAGAATTCTGGCTAAACAGTTGACATAAATACAAATTTGCCGGTCGATATCTAGTTTTTGCGTTAGATTTGGGCGATTTTCAGATATGAAATAGGTTGTTTTCTGTAACCGAAATCTGAATAAATGACTCCAAAATCCCTGCAATCTCGACTGAAAATAGCCAAAAACGCCAAATTTGGATCTACTGAGACTTGCGGAAAGCCCATGTTGTTTTCAACATAACCGCAATATAGCATACCATAAAAATCAACAAACCAACAGAAAAAGCTAGAGGATTACTCGACACCAAATCCTCTAGCTTTTTATTCAATACTCAGTCTTCTGGCGTATCAATCAAAGAGGGTGTGTACCACAAAGTGTGTAAATGGAGTAGATTCTCCGATGGAGCGGTCTCCATTTACACACTTTGGGACACACTATCATCAAAAGGTGGTAGCCGTAGGTTAAGTGACACGATTTGTATAGACTCTGGTGGTAGCCCGAGAATCTTGCGTTCGTTGACCATCTATCACTTCCCGGATGGCCACTATCATCAAAGTACAGATTTTCTAGTTTGGCATAACGCTTATCACAGCTGTTTCAACTGCATCACCCAAGATTTCTTCCATTGCCATCACATGAGCGCAAATACCACGGCGACCATATTCTTCACACGTACAGTTCCACATTCCGTGATCATAATTGACTTGGTGTCTATCATGTTCACCGGTTAACTCCACTTGAAAACTGTTGACACGAATGCGATCGTCTTTTTCTGCCGCATATTGCCTTGCCTTGAGAATTCTGTTTGCTATGGAATCCATTCCTCTATCCTTTATGGTTACTAAAATATAGTGCTCATCAGCAGAAAGAGTGAATAGAATCTATTATTTTGTTGTGTCTAAATCAATCATTCACTCTTTTCCTAGATGGGCTCAAAATAGGTAGTGGGGTGTTCAACAAATTGATTCTAATTGAACCACCCCGTTCTTTCTGTTTCTAAAAGTGTAAACCTATCTATCCAGCTAAAATGAACCACCCCGTATACTCTGCAGTAAACACTGTATTGACAGAGACAACGTAGGAGCAAATAAAAAACACCCTAGCATACACACGCCTGGGTGTTTTATCCATACCGGGTAGATAGTAGGCTGTTCTCTTGAATGACCATTAACCATCCTCTCGAATCGATCCTGTACCGAAACTTTGGCAAATTGTGACAAAGTTACTGTTGCTATCAGTAAAGGCTGTGTGGAGAGCTGCTACCAGTATAGCCTTATTCTTGCAGGATGTCAACCACTTTTTTCGTTTGTCACACGAAATCGAAATTAAACAAATGCAAAATTTGATCTCCATTGCATTGGAGATCTGCGTAATTTTATCTGATGATCGATCTTTTCGAGGAGATTTTTGTATCACACAGGATAGACAAACAAAAGGGGATTAGGGCTGCGTTGCACCTGTTTGTATCCAGTGGAACGAACGCTCTTGCGCGGCTTCTTGCAAACGCTGTGCAATGGTCGGTTGCTCTCTATGATATAAGGCATCAGCCACAAGCAAAACAGAGGCAATAACAATGAGTAGAGAATAGACGAGTTGGGTGCGATAATGGTATATGTTCATAGCTCGTTCTTCTTACAGATGCAGTGTCAATCTGCCACTCTCTATACAAACAGATTGTACAGAATGGATTGTACAGGATAGACGATGTTTTCTGACTACACATTGAAATCGTACGCCCTTTAAAATACAAGCAAAGCTCGCTTTCAACGTTCGAATATCCATCGATTTATCAGACAAGCAGCTTACAAAAAAGTCTTTATGCTTACAACATACATCGAATTTCCGTAAGCTTATGGCGAAAACTAAATCGCACTAGCAAGAACTGCATTGTACACGATAATGACTACACAGAAATGTCTCTACCTATACGCCAACCTTACGTCTCCCAAACGAATAATGGCCACTGCATCTGTACAGTGGCCATTGAGTGATTACCTTATAGCGAAGTCACTTAAACCCCCTATTTTCGCAGCATTTTTTTACAGTATCAGTAGATCCAAAATGTGTCTTTTATTCGCGGAGGTAGCATTCTCTATTACACGCAGTAGCGCCCAAAGCAGGGCATTTCAATGCCCTGCAGCTATCGGAAACCGGCTGAAGACCGGTTCGACAGCTGCTATCTAGTGCGCTTTAGCGTACTTCCTGTAGCAGACGGCGGTTTCAACCGCTGGCGGACGAGCATCCCGACTGCGTGTAATCTCGAATGCGACTCTACCCGACAGGAACCGGCGTTAGAGATTACACGCAGTAGGATTTCTCAGAGGTAGAGCGTTCAAATGGCGAAAAAAGACGCAGTAGAGAATCTCGGACCATTTGGCCCGCTCGAGTCTGTTTTGACTGAGAAGTGCAGGATTATGTCTACTGCGTGTAATAGAGAACGCTGCGCCATGTATGGCGACTCCGCAGGAATTTGGATCTACTGAGTCTAGGAAAGTCTAAAAATCAACAGCGAGACAAGGTCCGATTCCAGCTGATGGCTGACGACTGATAGCTGAAAGCTTTTTTTACTCTGGCAGAATTGCGGACGAAAGTACAAAGTTTAAATAATGTGACTATCATATCTGCTCCAGCATGAAGACAGCGGTCGTTGAGAGTAGGTTTTTGTAACGCTGCTTATTGACCCGAACACCTTGTCGTCGACAGAAATCACCAAAATCAGCAATGGTAAATGCCTGCCAGCGAGGGCTTTGATGCCAACGTTCGCATACATCAAGTGCTTGTGGAATTCGACCTGTAAAGAGGAGTTGCAGACGACAACGCCAATACCCCCAATTTGGAAAGCTCACGACTGCTTGATTGCCTACCCGCAACATTTCATAGAGGATCATGGCTGGATCATCGAGAAAATGTAGAGTTTGGCTGAGAATAACATAGTCAAAGCGCTCATCAGGATAATCAGCGAGTCCTTCTTCTAGATTACCCTGCCGCACACTTAAGCCACGCTGCACGCAAGTTAAGATATTTCGTTCACTCAGTTCGATCCCACGACCTTCCACCTGCTTTTGCTCAACCAGAAACTCAAGCAAAGCACCATCACCACATCCCAAGTCCAATACACGTGCACCAACAGGAATAATGTCAGCAACGACTTGAAGATCGGAACGTAGAGAATGAAGAGTTGCAGATTCAATCGATGAAGTATCGAGCATGTTATACCGGAACCTTTAGTGCAATATTGTTTGCACTCTGGACGCAATCGGGTTGCCGAGCGGTCAAAATCGGTCGAACAACGTTCTTTTCCATCACCAATCGATCGAGAAAACCACTGAGCAGCCTTGTCATCGTTTCGACTTCAAGCAAAAATGCATCATGTCCCCATGAACTTAATACATCCAAGTATGTTACATCAGCGCCTACGGCCGTTAGAGCGCTCACCAACTCTTTGCTATGATAACTGGGATACAGCCAATCGCTTGTAAAGCTGATCACCAGATACTTTATTGCCTGGGAATTTGCAAAAGCTGTGGCCAACGAGCCTGTCTCTGCATTCAAGTCAAAATAATCCATGGCTTTGGTAATGTAGAGATAGCTATTCGCATCGAAGCGGCGCGTAAAGCTCTCACCATTGTAGCGAAGATAACTCTCGATTTGAAAGTCAGTTTGAAACTCATATCCATATCGAACTCGATCTTGTAGGCGACGACCAAATTTTTGGTGCATCGATTCTTCGCTCAGATAGGTGATATGTCCGACCATACGCGCCACGGCCAAGCCTGCATCTGGTTTCAGGTCCGACTCATAATAGTCACCATTTCTCCACGAGGGATCAGCATAGATTGCCTGCCGACCAACTTCACTAAACGCAATGAGCATTGGACTGTGATGGGCAGTTGTTGCGATTGGGATTGCAGCATGAATACGCTTTGGATAGTGAGCGGCCCATTCTAAGACCTGCATCCCCCCCATGGAGCCACCTGCAACACAGAGAAGTTGGTCAATTCCAAGATGATCAATTAGCTTTACCTGCGCCCGGACAATGTCACCAATTGTCACAACCGGAAAGCGCATTGCATAGGGTTGCTCGGTCATGGGATCAATATGCGCTGGCCCTGTCGAGCCGTAGCAGCCGCTGATGACGTTGCTACAGATGATGAAAAATTGATCCGTATCGAAAGCTTTACCTGGTCCTATGCAATCATCCCACCAGCCCGGTTTTCGGTCATCTGGATGGTGGTATCCTGCTGCATGGGCACTTCCGCTGAGGGCATGAGTGATTAAGATCGCGTTCGAACGGCCCTCATTTAACTGCCCATATGTCTCATATTCTAACGTCACCGGACTCAATGTTGCACCGCTCTCGAGTTGAAACGGCGTTTCTTCCGCAAACGTAAAGTGCTGAGGTACGACAAGACCAATAGAGTTGGGTGGAAATGTCATAACGATTTAACTCGCTTTCCTGGTCAGAGAGATCATCAATCCGCCGTTGTATCCAATGCTTGCCCCAGATCCCACACAATATCTTCGATATCTTCGATCCCAACGCTGAGGCGCACAAAGTCAGCGTGAACACCAGCCTTTAGAAGATCCTCTTCGCTGAGCTGGCTATGCGTTGTGCTGGCCGGGTGAATTGCGAGACTTTTGGCATCACCAACGTTGGCAACATGGCTGTGAAGTTTGAGGGCGTTGATAAACTTTTCCCCTGCTTCTCGGCCCCCTTTGATTCGAAAACCTAGAATCGCTCCCGCTCCCTTGGGAAGATACTTTTTGGCTCGTTCATGATCTGGGTGGCTCGCCAATCCTGGATAAGAAACAGAGTTCACGTTGGCGTGACCATCTAGAAACTCTGCCACGGCTTGCGCATTTGCAACGTGACGATCCATACGTAGGCTGAGCGTTTCTACACCCAGAAGGGTCGTAAATGTATTGAACGGTGCTTGGCAGCCACCAACATCGCGCAGAATCTGAACGCGCGTCTTCAAAATCATGGCTGGTGGACCAAGATCAGCATAGACAAGACCATGATAAGATGGATCTGGCTCTGTAAAGTTCTCAAAGCGCCCACTTTTCCAGTCGAAGTTTCCGCCGTCGACAATTGCACCACCAATGGCCGTTCCGTGACCACTCAGAAATTTGGTCGTGCTGTGGACCAAAATATGCGCACCCCACTCAAATGGTCGACACAGATAGGGTGTGGCAAAGGTGTTGTCGATCATGATGGGAATATTGTGGGCTTTGGAAATTTCTGAGACCTCATTAAAGGGAAAGACTGTAATGTCCGGGTTCCCCAACGTTTCGCCATAGAGAATTTTGGTATTGGGCTGAATCGCTGCGGCAAATTCTTCGGGTTTGCTGGGATCGACAAAAGTTGTCGTAATCCCCATACGCGGAAATGTATGTGTAAACTGATTATAAGTTCCACCATAGAGTCGGCTACTGCTCACAATGTGATCCCCTTGACCACAGAGGGCCATAATTGCCATCATCTGTGCCACATGACCACTGCCAGTCACCAATGCGCCAATCCCGCCTTCCAGATCGGCCAGACGCTGCTCCATGACATCATTGGTTGGATTCATTATGCGGGTGTAGATATTCCCGAACTCTTTTAACGCAAATAGATTGGCCGCGTGTTCCGTATCATTAAATTGATAACTGGTTGTGTGGTAGATGGGAACGGCTCGTGCACCTGTTGCGGCATCAGGCTGTTGGCCTGCGTGAAGCTGTCTTGTGCTAAAACCATATTGACGTCCGTTTTCACTCATTCTCGTTTCCTCTAAATTCTTGAAGGTTTTGAATAAGATGATTCCAAAAAATTAATGGATCCATAGGTAGGATTCGCTGAGAGAACATCCAGTCCATCCTGTTAATCTGTGGATCGTTTAAAAAGATTGGATTCGCTTATGGAGATTCGTACCCAAAATAAAACCTCTCGACCTGAAAGGTGAGAGGTTGTTCACTACAATGAATCTGTTCAGTCTGATTGATGAGAAGCAATCTTCTTCTGAACAGATTGCAAGACAGAGCCCAACAGAACGTAGTACAATCTCTCATCTTCCAGAGAAACTCTGCGGAATTGGCACCCTGGCGCATGATACCGGGTTGCCGAGGTTTCAACGGGCCGTTCCCTCCACCTCTCTGGATAAGAGCTCAGATATTTGATCGCAGCTAATTGGTCAATGAGAATACATCCAGAATGTAAAGATTCTGCAACTAAAAATAGACGCTTGCAAAATCCCATCGCTTTCGGTCGCGCTACGATCAATTATTTGATTGCAGCGGACTATATCAGGTCCGTTTGGTTTTGTCAAAATAATGATTGGTCGTTACCCACCCATCGTGATGACCAAATCATATGGATAGTCTGTCAGCCAGATCAATTCACCCGCTTCATTTAAGGCTACGGCATCCTCAACTCGCACGCCAAATCCTTGACTTGGATAATAGAGCCCCGGCTCGACCGTGATAACGTGCCCCGGTTGCAAAACTGTTGTATACCCCTCGGAATGGGTCAACCGGGGATCCTCATGGATGTCAAGACCAATGCCGTGTCCCAAGGCATGAACATAACCCTCGTGTGTACCAGGATCACTACGAGCCGTCGAATGCCCCTTGCCTTCATAATAGTCACAGGCCATCAACTGTAAATCGCGACACGATACTCCCACTTTGAAATGAGCCATGACTTGATCAAAGATCTCTTTGGTCTGTTCATATGCTTCGAGCACCTCGTCGGTCGCGTAGCCCAACGACCATGTGCGCGTCATATCGTGATAATAACCGCTGCTGAGTTGGGGAAAAATGTCAAGGATGATACTTTGCCCCAATTGAAGAGGCATGTCCGGGTTGCCCCGATTATGTGGCACGCCAGCATCTCGACCCTGACTGAAGATCGTCTGATCGTGATCCGTCATACCATACGCAAAACAACGCTCTCGGATAAATGTTTTGACATGTCCAATCGTCAGCGGCTCATCGTCGCTCCGCATCACAAGCTCGTTGCGCACACCATGACTTTGGATGAACTCTTGCAACTCTCCCACAATCTGGCATGTACGTCGTCCTGCCTCTTGAAGTTCAGCCAGCTCTCGATCGTCTTTGGTCTCACGAATCAGCGTAAAGATAGATTCCTCAAACTCGCCGATCAGTTCTGTGTTTGTCAACCGGTCGCTCAGATGGTTGAGTAGCGTAAATGCCGCACCGCCATCCATCACGCCATACACTCCACAGCGTCCATACAATTCAAAGTCTTCAACGACTTGGCATAAATAGTCAATTTCGGCGTTGAGATAATTTCCCTCATGCTTATCGAGCAATTCATAACGATTGTATTTTTTCTGATCGCGATCAACCAACACCAATCCCGTTTCTTCCGCCGTGTCTCGCTCCATCAGACCATGAATCAGGGTCAGTGGACCACCACGTCGTTTTACAATCAGTGCACGCTCCAGATGCGCACCGCCCGTAAGATAATTCATGACGGGATTGCCATCTGAGTTTCCCATCACAATCAAGGAATCGAGTTTTTGTTCTTTCATAAGTTGATCGAGGTGAGATTTCATGTGAGGCGTCCTTTTGTTGAGCTATTCCGAAAAATAAACTGCCCTGCATATCGTACGTATTGCGTGGAAAAACATTATCTGAACATCTATAGCTAAGAAAGTGATTGTGCTACGAGAATCGGTCTGTCAATGCGGAATCTTTTTTCGGAACGGCTTTGGTTGCTAACCACCGATTACTGACAGCGAATGACCGGTGTCGTGTGTATCTTAGGCCATTCCAGAGAAATAAATTCCTAATTTGCCAAGTCGATTCCTTTGGAATGGCTTGAGCTTTTCCAGATCAAAATAGGGATTCTAATTGCTGGAAAAGCTTTATACTCTGAGTATCCACCGAAATCTCCAATAATGCAAAACATTCCGGAGTATAGAGCGCCAGGGTGTTTGGGTTTGCGCGACATCGTGTGCCAAGGGATGCGACTCAAGGCGTGTATCCTAACTAATAGGCCGAACGTCCACCTTCGTGGACGATAAGGCCATCTGGTTACTATCATCGTTCGTTTTGGATTGTCCAGATTAGGATACAAGATAACGACGAAAAACCCGACCGATCATTTCTGTCATTCTGGTTGAGTTTTCTATCAGAATATGGGAACTTATCCTGCGGTTGTGATGAAAACCGTAGTTTTCGAAAGCTCTACCAGAGAGACTAAACTACGCTTTTCATACAGAGCACAGTATAAATAGGAAATTGTAATGAATATCTTCTAAGGCACACTGTGTCTGTGCAGTAGAACACTGTAGGTTCATGGTCTGTTGATTACACTACTCAGCGCGCGCATTGTGCAATAGATCTGCACCCGGAATCCTTGAAAGGAGGTTGTGCGATGTCTCCTCTAACTGTTTCCCAATTTTTCACTATCACGTTTCTATCCTGCGTAATGTTTTTCTGCGGAGGCAAACAGGACGGCGTGCGGCTGATGGCCGCAACCGAATCAAATGCGGACCTGATGTCGGCTATTCAAATAGATGATGATCCACCTAACCTCCTCTCAGATAATACGCAGGTTACTATGAGTACGGGCTATGCTTGTGCGTTGACCAGAGACGGTGGCGTCAAGTGCTGGGGACGAAATGATAAGGGTCAGTTGGGCGATGGCACGCGAACAGAAAGCAGCAGACCAGTGGATGTGAGCGGATTGAGCAGCGGTGTCACCGCTATCGCTGCGGGAGGGGCCCATGCCTGCGCTGTGACCAACGCTGGTGGCGTCAAGTGCTGGGGATTGAATAGCAGCGGTCAGTTAGGCGATGGTACAAGGAAGGACGGCCGCATACCGGTGAATGTGAGCGGATTGAGCGGCGTCACCGCTATCGCTGCGGGAACGGCCCACACCTGCGCCGTGACTAGCGGTGGTGGCGTCAAATGCTGGGGACGGAATGGCGACGGTCAGCTAGGTGACGGTGCAACCATTTCCAGCAGCATACCGGTGGACGTAAGCGGATTGAGCGGCGTTACCACCATCGCTGCGGGCTATAGCCACATCTGTGCATTGACCAGCGGTGGTGGCGTCAAGTGCTGGGGAGGGAATAGCAAGGGTCAGTTGGGTGACGGTACGCAGACAGAAAGCAGCAGGAGACCGGTGGATGTAAGCGGATTGAGCAGTGGTGTCACCACTGTCGCTGCCGGAGGGCGGCATACCTGCGCTGTAACCAGCGACGGTGGTGTCAAATGCTGGGGAGAGAATTACAGCGGTCAGCTAGGTGACGGTACAACCATTTCCAGCAGGAGACCGGTGGATGTAAGCGGATTGAGCAGTGGTGTCACCGCTATCGCTGCCGGAGGGTCCCATACCTGTGCTGTGATCAACGATGGTGGCGTCAAGTGTTGGGGATGGAATAGCTACGGTCAGTTGGGCAATGGTATGAGGACGAATAGTAGCGAGCCGGTGGATGTAAGCGGATTGAGTAGTGGCATCACCGCCGTCGCTGCGGAATATGGCATCACCTGTGCCGTAACCAGCAGTGGCGGCGTTAAGTGCTGGGGCAATAATGAAGACGGTCAGCTGGGCACCGGTACCACCACAAATCGCTACACGCCGGTGGATGTGAGTGGATTGAGTAACAACGTCATTTCCACCGCTGCGGGAGAGTGGCATACCTGTGCTGTGACCAACGATGGTGGCGTCAAGTGCTGGGGATGGAATAGAGACGGTCAGCTGGGCGACGGTACCAGACAGAAAGCAGCAGACCTGTGGATGTAAGCGGATTGAGCGGCGTTACCACTATCGCTGCGGGAATGGCCCACACCTGCGCTGTGACCAGCGATGGCAGCGCCAAGTGCTGGGGAGCTAATTACGCTGGTCAGCTGGGCGACGGCACGCAGACAGAAAGCAGGAGACCCGTGGATGTAAGCGGATTGAGCAGCGGCGTCTCCGCTATCGTTGCGGGAAAGTTGCACATCTGTGCATTGACCAACGGTGGTGGTGTCAAGTGCTGGGGAGGGAATGGCAACGGTCAGTTGGGGGACGATACGACCACATCCAGCAGCACGCCGGTGGATGTGAGCGGATTGAGCAGCGGTGTTACCGCTATCGCTGCTGGAGAGTGGCATACTTGTGTTGTGACCAACGGTGGCGGCGCCAAGTGCTGGGGAGGGAATGGCAACGGTCAGTTGGGGGACGGTACGCAGACAGAAAGCAGCACGCCAGTAGATGTGAGCGGATTGAGCAGTGTCTCTGCCATTGTTGCAGGAGAGTCCCACACCTGTGCTGTGATCGTCGTCGGTGGCGTCAAGTGCTGGGGAGGGAATGGCGGCGGCCAGCTAGGTGACGGTACGACCATTTCCAGCAGCAGACCGGTGGACGTAAGCGGATTGAGCGGCGTTACCACCATCGCTGCGAGAGGGTTCCACACCTGTGCATTGACCAGCGCTGGTGGCATTAAGTGCTGGGGAAGGAATGGCTTCGGTCAGTTGGGCGACGGTACGGCCACATCCAGCAGCACGGCGATGGATGTGAGCGAATTAAGCAGCGGTGTCACCGCTATCGCTGCCGGAGAGTGGCATACCTGTGCTGTAATCAGCGGTGGCGGCGTCAAGTGCTGGGGAAATAATGAAAACGGTCAGTTGGGCGTGAATCCCGGATGGACACCAGTAGATGTGGTCAATGGAATCGTCAAGCAAAAGTCGTTTTTACCGATTATGCAAAGATAACTGTTCTTGAAATTGTTATCTTTACATAATCGGTAGGTGCACGTTTGCCTATTCATAGCGGAGGGACCCGATGGGATCGAGTCTCGTGACGCGAATAGCTGCATAAATACCAAAGATAAAATCGTTTATACTTTGCTCTGTATGAAAACTTTACTTTCTGGTAAAGGCTTGAGTGACAAAGGGCAAACCGAAAGGGGCGGAAAAAAGAATCCACCCTGAAAAAACGGGATAAAATGTAAAAATAGTGCTCGGCTAGTTTAAGCAGCGGCATTGAGGCGGCGATGAGCGAGAACGCCTTTAGGGAAATGGTGTGAAACCGAGGCCTTTTTCCGAAAGTCAGGGTCGAGTTGGTCAGGAGTTGGAAAAAGAGCACTCGAGAGAACACGGCGCAGCCTGCCGGGAGTGGATTGAGGCTCTCGATCCCAGTAGCCAGTCGGTATGGGAGGAAGAGAAGCGGCTAAATGGGAAAGAAGATTGCCAGCCAGCAGCCCCAGTTCAGGTAAGCGGAAACAAGCCTCATCGGCATGAACAAATTGACGATGTAAGCCAATCATCTGCTTGGAAGCCAAGGGGGGGAGGTTCAACAGGCCAGCGTTCCAGGTAGACAAGATAAATGGTTTCAGGCTGCAAAGTCATAACGGTCGCCAAAACCAAAGGTGTGTTGTAGGCCGGATCCTGAATGACGTAAATCGAGTAGGTACGGTTGGCTGTATCCACCTTGGTTGTTCTGGGGACGAGATTGTGCCATGCTTGATAGCAAATCAGGCGACCACTATAGAGAAAGCGACCAGACGAGTCCGGAGTTGTAGCCTCGAGTCGCTTTCCCTTATAGCTGCGAGAGAGCGGACGCACAATATCACCATATTCAGGTGGTCTGCCTTTTTTCTTTGCGTTTGGGGAACTCATTGCGGCGCACTGTGCAGTTAATGGCTTCCCGCAGGACAAATCGGTCGATGCCGCTTTCTAGCATTTCTCTGATTGTAAACCCGGCATCGACCACCGCCACTTCGTCTGACTCCAGTGATTTCTTCGTCTCTGTCAGCAGCTTTTTCCGAAACTCACTTTCCTTTGTTCCAACCGTGCATCTCATGATTGCCTTGAGCAGTGGCACTCGCTTCCCGCCTATCTCCCCCCGAGCTTATCATCACTCCAAAGATGAGCGCGGGCAATGCCCGACGAGCCGTTGAGTTATAGAGTCGGTTCACTTTCCCTTGCAGCTTCGGTCGCCAGAACCCTGTGATATCTATGCTTTTCACTCGGTACCCTTCTAACTTTTTTGCCTCCCATTCCCCTTTCCACTTCTTCTTGCCACGACCCCAGCAGACTTGTGATATCCCATGATCCATATCGAAAGCTCCACCAGCTTCGCCGGAGCTCCTCATCTTCAAACCCGCTTTCTTTCAATGCGCTATGGATTGCTCCTCGACTTTTCAGAAACGACCCATTCAGCATTGCCCACATCAGACGCATTACATTTACGTTTGTTCCCATCGGCGTTACTTGCAATACATTCATCAGTACTGCTATAGTTATTTCTGGCGCGGTTAGCATTCCTTCCTCCTTTTTGGGTTCTCTACCTTTAGGATGAACTGCTAACCGCTTTTTGTCACATTTCTCATCTCATCTCTTTTCTTTTACCAGAAAGTAAAGTGAAAACAGTAGTTTGGTTTCTCTGGTAGAGCTTTCGAAAACTACGGTTTTCATCACAACCGCAGTATAGGAACGAAAATTCAATAGCTCGCTAACTTACGCATAGATTCTTTCGGCTCTGCTCAGAACTAGCCTTCGTTTCACTCGAGAATGACATGCACAACTTCTCGAACTAATTTAATTCTTATTCCTTAACTCAATAACCACTCGTCAGCATCAGCTTTCAACGCAAAATGCTCGGTGACAAAATTTTCGCCCTCATTCGACATAGCGGGTGCGCCCTCGAAACCTGCCCCATGAACAAAGGCCATCTTTGTAACACCAGCCTTGTGATAACGTGGAATGACCTCTTGGGCACGCCAACTACCTAATTCTGGGCCAAAGCGATGACCAAATTTTTCAACATTGACCAAAAGAAGCTTGACGCCATGTTCAACGGCGAAATTTGCATACTCCAAATTGACCTTTTTGAAATCCTCGTCGGTCATATTCGATGTAGCTTCGGTCCAAGCCAATGTCATAATGCCAGTATCCTCAGCGAGTGAAATTACTGAAAATTTATCTTGCGAGAGTTCCATGAATGTCTCCTTTTATTGAAAAACAGAAATCTATATCCACTCAGAACCAACCAACTAACCAACTAACTACCTAACTTCCCCAATCACCTTCCGAATTCTCTGCATGATGAAGTCGTGAAGATCGGTTCCCATTGCATTTAGCGGGTCGATGCCCTGAATTAACTTCAACCGCAGCTCAAATAACTCTTCTTGATTTTTTGTATCAACTTCGCGAACCATTTCAAGTTTAATGAGTTCCTCTTGCGCCTCCTGTTTTGGGTTGAATAGACCGTTTAACTCGGTACATTGGTAACAGATACCATTTTTATTGACGAGGGCACAGCGATGATCAAAGATCTCGACCAGCGTTTGACGCGCGGCGTGCAGCAGATGTTGAACGCGTGCTCTCGACTGCTCCAGAATGATCTTAATCTCCTTCACCCGAAATGCATACACATCTTTGAGCAATAGGGCTACCTGCTGATCAATTGGCAGCGTCTTTGCAATACAAGTGAAACAAAAATCAATATGTTCACGCATTTCATAACTGCCTTGCGGTGACGCCTGATTTAGATAGAGATACGCTTCAATAACCTCTGGTGAACGGCTCGAGACTTGTCTTGATTGGTCCTGCGCATCAACCGGCCACCGTTTTCGCTTACGCTGAAAGTCCATTGCAAGATTGGTCGCAACAGAGAACACCCACGTTTTCAGACTCGATCTGCCTTGAAAAGAATCAATCTTGTCAAACGCTCTCACAAATGTGTCATGGGTCAGATCATCCGTATCACCCCGATCGGTTGTCAGACGATAGAGATAGGACTTGAGTGGTCCCTGAAATTCAGCGAATAACTGATGAAATGCATTGATATCTCCGCTTCGTGCTTGTCTTAATAAGCGTTGTTCCTCATTCATGATGATGGTATCCAATGGGTCCAGCAGGAAACGCTTTGTACGCTCCCTATTCTTTAGACGTTTGAGTGTATAAAAATGATCGTGAAAAGACAAGACATCTGAAAATCTGTTATAAGATTACAGAACATCTGTGCGTTTTGACATAGTATTGTCCATATGCTAACATTTAACGAGTTGGTTAAATGTTTCATCTATAGGCGCTTACAATGTCATATCAATAGGAGATTTGATTATGCAACAGAGCGTGGTTTCACAAAAAGAATGGCTCGCAGCTCGTACAGAACTACTGGCAAAAGAAAAAGAATTCACTCGTCTTCGCGATCAGCTTAGCCAGCAGCGCCGAGAACTCCCCTGGGTCAAGGTGGAAAAGGAGTATATCTTTGATGGACCAAACGGAAAAGAGTCATTGGCTGATCTGTTCGAAGGGCGCAGTCAACTGATTGTTAATCACTTTATGTTTCATCCAGAGTGGGAAGCTGGGTGCAAGAGTTGCTCGTTCTGGGCCGACAATTACAATGGTTTCGTTGTTCATCTCAACCAGAGAGATGTCACAATGGTGTCGATCTCCAGAGCACCTCTTGAACGATTAGAGGCGTTCAAAAAGAGAATGGGGTGGACTTTCAAATGGCTCTCGGCATACGAAAATGACTTCAACTATGATTATCACGTCTCCTTCAGACCAGCGGAGTTGGAGCAGGAGATGATGTATAATTTCCGAGTCATGAAGCCTTGGGGTGAGGAAGCTCCAGGAACCAGCGTCTTCTACAAGAACGAGGCTGGCGATATCTACCACACCTACTCTTGCTATTCCCGTGGGCTTGATATGTTAAATGGCGCGTATCAATATCTGGATATTGTTCCAAAAGGACGCGACGAGGAACAGTTGCCCTACTCGATGGATTGGGTGCGTTTACATGATCAATACACAAACTAGGAGGTGAGAATGCAATAAATTCAGTAAGTTGCGCATGTCCTTCTCGAGTGAAACGAAGAATCTATGCGCAACTTATTGAATTTTCGTTCCTAGGATCAAGCCGTCTTGCCCAATACAATCACGCTATCGTCCGCTTCAAAAATTAGATCTAGATCGGGCGCATACAAGAATTCGCCATTTCTTTTAACGGCTACGGTTAGCTGATTGCGCCTTTGCTTCAACTCGCCGACCGTTTTGCCAATCCATTCCGGTTGGTCCGCAATTCGCAGATCTGTGAAGCGGACCAACTGATCTGTCCGAAAGAGCATATGATCCCAAAACTCAGCCAAATCAGGATCAAGCATCTGAGATGCCAGATGATATCCCCCATTCATGTTCGGCGCAATCACCTTGTCCGCACCAGCAAGGGACAGACGTCGCATGTTCCATTCGTTGACAACGCGAGAGATGATGCGTAAGCTCTCATTGCCCAGTCGATTCGCCATATCTCTACCGCTTAGCACAATCGACATATTGTCTCGATCATCATCCATTGCCGCCACCAGGCCGCTCGCTCGTTCAATACCAGCATGACGGAGAGCAGTCTCTTGTGTTGGATCCTCGAGTAAATACAAAATATCTACTTCTGCCGCCAATTCATCGATGCTCTTCGCTTCTTCTGAGGCAACATCCACGTCTTCCAGATCACGCCAAATACGCTTACGTTTGCTCACATACCCTTCGTGAAGCCAAAGCAGTGCCCAGCGCAACGTTTCCTCATCTGGCTCAATCAGAACAAAAGGGGTCTGTCGCTTCTGAAATTCACTTGCCGTGCGATGTCCAATGACGCTTCCCCCGCAAATGATAATATGATTCTTTAACGCCTGTATCTGATTCATTCTACGTTCCTGCAAATTGCGTTTGTATCGTTCCAACTCATGTTCAATCGTAACTGCTGCCAAAGTCGAAATCGCATAACTGGCAAACCCGATTGCAGCCAGCGTAAAAAATATGGCAAATATGCGTCCGGTCAACGTCTGAGGACTTAAATCTCCATAGCCAACTGTGGTAATGGTAATAATCGTTGCATACAATGCATCGAGCAGCGACCACTCTTCCAACACAGAATACACACTTGTCCCAAGCGCCACAAGCAGCACGATCGGAATAACAGCGATACCCAGACTTGATCGGCGCAAGCGGCTGATCAGCGATTTGACTGTGCTAAATAGTGCCGTACCAAATAGTGTAGAGAGGAACATAATGATTGACTCGTCAATCCGTATTTTGCTGTTTCATCCACTCGGCGATTGCTTCCGGCGTTAGCATCTCCTCATCTAATTGAACCATTTCGCTTGTACGCCAGCCTGTCGTCGAGAAGTTCCGATTGCCAGCACGCACAATTAAGCCAGAAATCTGACAGTCTGATGACGCCAGATACGCAACTGCGGGCGCTACCTGTTCCGCTGTAAAGGTGCCATCCGGGACGGGACGTTGCAGCATACGCGTGGCCGCAACAGGTGAAATGGCATTCACATATATATTGTGAATTGCTCCTGCTGCGCCCAAACCATTCATCAACCCTACTTGGGCCATTTTGCCCATTGCATATGTAATCAAATCGGGCGTTGCATCTTCCACCGTTCGAGCCCGACCCGATGTCGTGAGCACAATCCGTCCATATTCGTTATCCTGCATGTACGGAAAAGCCGCCTGTGCCAACCACAACGGAGCTGTAATGTGAATATCCGTCATGCGTTGAAGATGTGTCTCATCGATCTCTTCCAGTGGTGTAAAAAGCACAATCCCAGCGTTGTGAATGAGGATATCGATTCGTCCAAAGTGCTCAATGGCTGTATTGATCACGCCGATACAAGCAGTGCGAGAATCTAATAGCACATAGTTTGAAACTGCTCTCCCTCCATTGGCACGAATCTGATGGACAACGGCATCCGCAACCTCTGTATCTGTCCCAGCTCCATCGCTTCTTACACCTGCATCATGCACGACGACCGCGGCACCTCGTTCGGCCAAAAGCTTTGCATACGCAGCGCCTAACCCACGCCCGCTGCCTGTGATAACAGCAACTTGATTGTCAAATCGGATCATAGTTTCCATCTATAGCCTTTCAGAAAAAGAATTTCCCTGTCGTTGATGGCATTTCAGCCAGTCAGCTACTCAGCTCTCTGGCTGACCGGCTGAGATGCTGACAAGCTTCTGTTTTGCGTGGAAAAACATTATCTGAACATCTATAGCAACAAATATACAGGATTAACATTATTTTGGTTCAACAGGATCTCGGATGGTTGACACGAGAAACCGAACCATGAAGTCACTGAAGGAATTGAAGAAGAGGTAGATAATCCTTCAATCTCTTCAATCCCTTCATGGTAAGAAGGGTTCTTTTTTGTCAACCCCCTAAAATCCGATTGAGCCATTATTCCTTCTGAATCGTAGGCAATTCAGAAAGCTGAAAAGCTCTTCGAAATTCCTCAAAAAGCTGAATCATCGGAGTTCCTTCAATCGGAGGTAACATATGTGTACAGCCAATATACATGGCATAAATCATTTGGGCTATCTGATGTGCTTGAGCTGACTCACTTCCCATTTCTAGAAACAACCTTTCCACATATACCAAGCGTTGTTCATCAATCCGCTGCTGATAATCACGCGCCACCGTATCTTGCAACGCCCACGCTCGAATGGCGACCTCCAGCCCCAGTGGTTCATCTGTTGTGATGTGCAGCAAATGGTTAAACTTTTCGATTGGTGAGCCAGCTTGTTCCGTCAATTCAATAATCCGGAGCGTACCTTGCCGTTCAATCCACTCCAACAGAGCAATCTTGTACTCCTGAACGTTCTTAAAGTGGTGATAGAACGATCCTTTTGTTACCTTCATCTGTGTCGTCAATCTATCGATCTTGAGAGCAGGAGCGCCTTGTTTTGCCAGAATCTTTACCCCCTCTTCGAGCCAATCTTGTTTGGTTTTGCGGACCATCAATTTCTCCTGAACCATACTAAACAGTATGGTCTCAATTTTATCACATATATTATATTACTCACTAGAATTATGTTCAGGTGAATGTCCCTTTCACTCTATTGTAGTTCGAAAGATGATGCAAGCGAGCGCTCAATCCATGCAAAACAGAACAACCCCATAACATTTTGGAGCGCGGTCGTCTCACCGACCAATAGTAGAACAAACAGCTTGTTTGTTCCGCACCACGAACGCATAAATTATGCCATTTGAACGAAACGCACACGAACGTTCACTTCTGAAACATGTTCATCGCATTTGCCTCATCCGAAAAATGTACCGTTGCGTTCGTGCGGAGTATACTTGCTGCACAACAAATTTTTGGTTTGGTCTATCAAACATTTTTACAGGAGCGAATTCATGGCAACAAACCTGATTGTCGGCAAACACCGTGCCAAAATTGGTGCGCAACAAGAAACGTCGCAAGAGACAATCGAATATGCCAAGTCCTTAAATATGCACGATCTGGGACCGGGCCCCTTGGCCTTTTCTGAATGGGATGCAGCAGGTCTGGAACGCCCAGACATGGATAAAATCCGTACCCATCGACTAAAGCGAGTGCGGGAGTACCTACGTAAGTTTGATTATGCCGGTATTGTCCTCTATGATCCACTCAACGTGCGCTACGCTACGGATAGCACGAATATGCAGATCTGGATCATGCACAACCACACCCGCTACGCATTTGTGCCAACCGAGGGACCAGTTATCCAGTTTGAGTTTAGTCATTGCGATTTTCTAAGTGACCATTCCAACAATGTAGATGAAGTCCGTCCCGCTTTCTCTTGGCTCTACTTTGTCGCCGGTGGCCGATACAATGAGCAGGCGGAACGATGGGCCGCAGAAATTCATGATCTGGTTCAACAACACGGTGGCGGCAATAGACGCCTCGCGATTGACCGCTGTCACCAAGAAGGGATCCGAGCCCTGGAAGCCAAAGGGATCGAGATCTTCAATGGCGAAGAAGTAATGGAATTGGCCCGCGAGATCAAATCCAACGAGGAGATCAAAGCCATGCGCTGCGCTGTTCACGCTTGCGAAGCGGCCATCAACGTGATGCATGAAGCAATGTGATGGAGCAGGAATTGTGGAGCTACCTTCATGCGGAAAATATCAAACGAGGTGGGGAATGGATCGAAACGCGGCTCATGGCGTCTGGACCACGTTGCAATCCGTGGTATCAGGAATGCAGCAGTCGCATCATCGAGAATGGGGATCTCGTCGGTTTTGATACTGATTTAATTAGCTCCTATGGGATCTGTGTTGACATGTCCCGCACATGGCTCTGTGGTGACAAAAAGCCAACGGTCGAACAGCGCGACATCTACCAAAAAGCCCACGAGCAGATCATGCGCAATACTGAGTGGCTACGCCCTGGACTCACCTATCACGAACTGACTCACAAGTCACATCAATTTGACCTGGATGAGTATCGTGTATACCGTGCTCTATCACGGCGTTGGCCTTTGTGATGAAGCGCCCGCGATCTATTTCCCCAATGTCTGGGATGATGTTGGCTATGATGGCGTTCTAGAACCAGGCATGGTGATCTGTGTTGAGAGCTATCTAGGCCGTCAATCAGGTGGGCCGGGTGTCAAGCTTGAAGATCAGGTTTTGATCACCGAAACCGGTCACGAGTTGCTAACGACCTATCCCTATGAAGGGAGATTGTTAAGATAAAATGCTGGTCTACTCAGAGAAGGAAAACGCAATGATAAAATTCGTAATGATGCCACCCCAAGACGAACTCAAGCAGTGGTTCGCCACTCGCTTAGCGGAAGCTATGCCGGCGTACAAAGTGGTTGTTCCTGCGAGTGATGAGGAGGCCAAGGAGGAAATACGTGATGCCGATGCCGCCTTTGGTTGGATTCCGCCAGATGCCCTAGCTGTTGCCACCAAACTCCGCTGGCTCCAGAACCCAGACTCCGGACCCTTTGTGGGTTATTTCTATCCAGAGTTGATCGAGCATCCTGTCGTCGTGGCCAATCCCCGCGGCATCTATTTCGATCACATCAGCCATCACATCATGATGTTCGTGCTCGCCTTGGCGCGTGGCCTGCCGTGGTACATTGATGCCCAATACCAGCGCGTTTGGGACAAGGAAGCCAGAAAAAGTCCTTACATCGATTTAACCGCCGCCACGGTTTTGATTGTTGGCGTGGGTGGCGTCGGTCACGAGACGGCCCGGCTCTGTCAACAATTTGGCATGACCGTGCTCGGTATCGATCCCCGTCCTGAATACGACCTACCCAACGTGGCAATACACCCACCGCAGGCATTAGACACGTTGCTGCCCCAGGCCGATTTCGTCATTGTCACCACGCCCCATACCCCGGAAACAGAGGGGATGTGGAATGCCGACCGCTTCGCGCGCATGAAAAATACCGCCTACTTTATCAACATTGGTCGGGGCAAAACGATGAAAATCGATGACTTGACCGAAGCCATTGAATCCGGCCAGATCGGCGGCTGTGGGCTAGATGTGTACGAGGTTGAGCCGCTCCCCGTTGATCATAAGTTGTGGAGACTCCCGAACGTGCTTCTGACGCCTCATATCGCCGTTAGGGATGCCGCCAACCTCCCTGAACGCCGCTTCCAGGTGCTCCTGGAAAACGCCCGCCGCTTTGACGCTGGAGAGCCACTCAAGAACACGGTTGACAAGGCTCTCTGGTATTGATAAGGCTCCGCCATGTGCGAACCAAGACATTTCACTCATGGCTTCTCGATTTGTTTTTCATCGACGTATAGGAAAGTATAAAAATCATCCACGAAACATGGCCAGATTCTGGCGTGGATGCTACGCATCTGTAACCAAACACGAAGTGGTCGCTTTGACCTAGCTGACGACTGATTAGCTGATAGCTTTTTTATCCTGTTCGCTCTTCTGCTATCATTTGCTGCCAAGCTCTTTGTTGCCGATGCTGAATCGAGTCGTCTTGACCAAATAAGCGCATCACCCGGCGATCCCCATCTTTGTTTGCTTGCGCCAAAATTTGGGCAATGGCTGGCACCTCAAAATTATCTCGGTGGGGCAAGCCAAAACGTTGCAGATAAATGCTGATAAAATAACGGAACTCGCTTGATGTGTTTACCGAACCAGAATGAAGCATTTCGCAATGGGTAAAACCATATCTCCAGCCTGAAGCGTGATCAGCTTTTCGCGGGGTGTGGTTTTGGGCGTCTTCTGGTGCGATAAATGTATAATCGAGATGAGAGCCAGGAATGACACGTAGCGCGCCGGTTGTCTCAGTCATATCTTGTAGATAGGTCAGACAATTACAGGCCATCGGAGCGGTGTAAGGCCGTGGTTTGGGTTCATAGCGAAAAGCGTAGTTGACCCAAGTTTCTGTCAGATTGAATGCATCGCGATGCCAGCGATCAACCTGATTGTGGAGCGGTGCAGGCTTGATGGGAAAGCCCGCAATGCGGTAGCTATCTAATTGCACATACGGTCCCATCACAAGTTCCGCAAAATCGAGCAACACTGGGTTCAGTATCTGCTCGATCAGGAGTGGGCCCAACATCTCATGGGTCAACGCCTCGGGAATGACGGCGCGGGGCAAATCTGGCAGTTCTTTGAAGCGCTGCTCCATGATAGGGTCAAGCTGCCGACGTAAGGCGGTGAGCCGATCAGGCATTAGATACTGCTTGAATATGGTATAACCATCACGTTGGTATTCTGTGAAATGGACGTCGAGCGGTTTCATGTAACGCTTTGCAAATTAAGGGTCTACGCGACAAAGTGGACCAGGATGTAGACCGTCCTCGTCGGGCGGTGAGCGAGGAACGCCCGAGGGAACCCTTGTTTCTGATGCGGTCTTGGAGCAAACCCGCCCAACAGGGCTAAGCATTAGGCACAAAGGTAATGCTTGTGGTTTGAGCCGTTCCAGGTGACAGTCACGGACGCAAATGGATGGTGGATTGCGCAAATTGTATCCCCGCACCATCTCACGTGACAGTCACCTTCCACTCATCCTGCTAGTGCGAAAGGTGACTGTCATTTGGCGACCGAAGCGAGGACAAAATTCAGTCAACCAGTCGTTGATTGCGTGAATGTCACCTGTAGCACGGGTTTGCCGGCTCAAGCGACTCATGGGTAAAGGTAAGCCAAAATGGACGGGTGACAAGAGAATCCCCATCTGTCAAGTACACTCTGTCGCGTTGAGCCAAAATTAATACTGACTGGTTTCGTTATAGGAGGACGAACTCTAGGTTCTGTTGACATTTAGCGTGCGCTCTCAGAGCGTTGGTCGTTCTGCACGATGGTTTCGCAGAGGAGAGCTGTCAAATGTCAACGACTCCTAATACAGACGTCACTTAAACGTCAGGCAGGTGAAACGCTTATCTTTATGGGTCATTCTTTTTCTGGAATGGCCTTAATCGACCAACGTCTCATAACGGAATAGCTCCTTCGCTCGATCGGATAATCCCACGTGGATTTGCTTTGAAATTCTAAAATCGGGTTTACGGAAAAACGCACCATCCCACCATTCTCTCCCATAGATGAGGGCCATGTTCGGCCTGATCTCATCGGATACGTTGGGCGTTCCGCGATGCCACATCCGCATATCGTGGATAATGACGGAGCCTTTCGGGGTTAACATTTTCACGGGATCGCTGCGCTTGGCCGCTTCCTGAACCTGGCTGCCCATGTAGAACTTCTCCGGGGTCAAATGCGTGTTTGGCCAGGCCTCCATTGGTCCATTCTGCTCGGTCACGTCAATTAAAGGGTAATTTACAACTACAGCCGTGGTTGGTAAAATAATATCTGCTTCTGGATAAAACGGTTTGTAGTCCCCGTGGACTCGCTGGTAGTTCGAGCCAGGCATCGGTGCATCCACTGCAAAATAAAACATACGACAGTCTTCCCCAACAATTTGCTCAACAATGGGCATTGCAAATCGATTCGTGATGATTTGCGGATGCGTAAATGGATCTCGAAAGGGAAGGTCCATTCGAATTCGGTTCGTACGGAAAGCAGAAGTATTCACCTCTGTCTTCTCTGCATCCGTCTTCAACAGCTCATCCAACACTTTTAGAAAGCCCGCATTTAACTCATCGACCAAGTCGACCGATAAGACATTCTCGAGTACGACAAATCCATTGGATTTTACCTGCCTGACCGCTTGTTCCAACGTCTCAGGCGCCAGTTGTCCAGTGGACAATTCCGCTTGGCTCAATTTCACAAATTCCATATTCTATTCCCAATGCAATTGTCAGGCAACCGACACATCAAGGATTGCCTGCGGCGTTGAGTAGCCACCAGGGATATGGGCTACGAGCCATTTCGGCTCATCCTGTCGGGGCAGAGACAACGCCGGTTCGCCCTTGCAGCTCAAGCGGTAGAGCAACCGAGCATCGTCGATCGAGCTTATGTTCGACTTGATCGGCGGTGCGTTGTGGAGGGTCATATAATTGTCCCAGATCGTTACATCGCCCGGTACATGCAGATGGTCATACCGGAATTGGGGTTGCAGCACATGTTCTTCTAGGCGATCCAAGAAAATGCGCGACTCCTCCATCGTCATTCCATCCACCTCGATTGCTGGTCGCACCCTTGGTCGCGATGCCCAAACCGGGCTGTGGAAGGACTTGATCCCGGAACGCGGATTGGTGCGAACCAGAGGCGAAAGCCACCCTTCGTCTCCTTCATTCAATCGCCGACGCACTTGGACGCGTTCTAGTTCTGCTTGCTCCTCGGACAGCAAAGCCGAAAAAGCCGCCGCTGTATCGGCAAAAGCCGTCTCACCATTTAATGGCAGCTGCTTGCGACGCCGCATCAGTTCTGCACTAGAACCCTCGTAATACGGTTTGGGATCATTGTTATCTGGGGCCTGTATCCAAGTTCCACCAAGCGCGTCTCGCGCAACAGGCATCTTGTGAGCGAGAAACATAGATACATATATCGGCAACGGCTCATACTCGATATCCGTGTGCCACGAGCCACCAGAGCCGATCCGCGGTTCACCCACGCCCGCCTCCCCGGCGAAATTGGACGTGAGTAGCACCGCCGGCGACTCGTGAGGCAGGCACTGCAATTGGTCGGGAAAGGTCTGGTCGGCGGCGGCCACCCTCCGCTTCCTATATGGGAGCATCTCGATCGGTCCATCACTGGCTCCATCCTGCTGTGCTGGCTTGCCCCCACGCATAAAATTGCTCGGTGCGGAACCGGTGCTCCCCAATGGTTGGCGAATCGCTCGAAGTGAGCAAGGGAAAACCGCTCTAGATCTTGATCGGCGATGCAGACGATCCGGAACTGGCTCAATGCGTCGAGCAGAAAACCCGCTTGGTCCTCGCTCAGCGGGTGGCACAGGTCGACGCCAGTGAAGCGCACGCCAGCGCCACTTGGGGCCAAAGGGTTTCGCTGTACGCGTTGGGGCCAAAGAGACTTTGCAGTTGCTGTACCAGCTGTTGATTTTTTGTTTCAGTGTTCATATCTATCTCTTTGGGTTAGTTGCTCTGCACTGATGCCGCTTATCTGATCTGACCCTTATGATAATATACCATATTCAATTTGGTAGCCGGACACACTCGCATCTGATTAGGCAACATCTTTCACACAGCGGAAGCCGATGGTGCTGCAGCGGTCGAGCCCAGGATACATGAGCAACATTTTCTCATGGGCAGTCGTTGGGTTTGCCCCACTTGCATTGTACCAAATGCTACCCTCTACCCTGAGGTAACTGCCGCCACGTATGATGGCGTAGCGGGTGTGACCATCGTCCCGTTCGCTTTCGGTCCACTCCCACACATTGCCGGCCATGTCCAGACATCCGGTACTGCTAATGCCGTCCGGAAACTGATCGACAGGCGTCGTATCGTCAGTCCCACTATTGCACAAGCGAGGGGTCGAAGCGATCCCCAGGGCCATACGGAAAACCCTGCCGCTCGCTGCCACTCCTCCTCGCGTGGCAAGCGTTTGCCGCCCAGCGTGCATACGCACGGGCGTCATCCAGGTCCACCCACACGACCGGATGTCGCTCCTTGCCAGGCGGTACCGTCCAAGTCCAGGGTTCCTGCTCCTGGTCTGTGGAACGCTGCCAGTGACGCAGAAAGTTGGTCAGATCACGCGGTAGGTACCGTGTCTCCGCCAGGAAGCCACGGTAGGCGGCGTTTGTCACCTCAGTTTGATCCATCCAAAGTCGGCTAACTCGATGAATTGGGGCGGATGATTCTTGTCCAAAAGATGGTCGACACCGCCATAGCAGGCCCCCTCCATAACGGTTGACGTGTTATGGCGGACGACGAATCTGAAGGGCCCGCCCAGCACGTGGCACATACCCACTGGCGCTTCCCCACTGGCAACTGGATCGGAGGGAGCCACCGGACGCAGTGACAGGTCGGCCAGGGTAACACGAGAGCGGTCAATACCGATGCGATCTCGCTCGTGTGGCTCGGTCGTTCCTGTAGGCGGAAACGTCACTGCTTCGTCGGCTGGCGCAGACACGACACAGCCAGCCTCACCGGGTTGCAGCGAAAGGGTGAGCAGATGGGAATCCGCACGTACATCTGGCTGGATCTCTGCCGGAAAAACTTCCGCCGGAAAATTTCCGCCCTTGCCAGACGTCGTAGTGGCGGAGATTGCGACCGTCTGCCGTTGTAGCCGGTACTGTCAACACCGGGGCATCGACCGAACCGCCTGACTCGTTTAGCAGCGTGTGTATGGTGGTGTCCCCTGCGTGCCAGCAGTGGGCGTATACACCTTCTACATGCGTGGCAACGTAGGGTTGCCAGGTCGGATCTTGAAATGCCGCCGCGTACGTACGCAGCAACCAAACACAGTGGCGCAGCAGGGCACGATCCGCCGCGGGCCAAGGGTTCCACCAGCCAAAAATGTTCTCCCACACCACTTGACCGCAGCCGTGGAAGAAGGCCTTCTGGATAAATTCACGATGATCGAGCGAGTTGCGGTCGATGGCCCGAAACGAGAAACGGGTTCTAGCCAGCGAATGGTCAATAGTCCGGGCGGCGCGACAGCGCTTCGCTGTAGCCAACTTCCTGAGATCGAGCTGAGCGCATCAAGCGGCGGCACCCTTCTGGATTGAAGACAATATTCGGATTGGCGCGTTCGAGTGGCGCGAGGAAACCCGGATCATCGGAATGCATTGTATCGAGAAAATCCCATCCGCCCCGATTGCCTCGATGACTGTTGCAAGTGCCTCCGCGTCGGCTACAGCGGGTGCGCCTTTGTCGGCAAAACTGTGACGGTATCCCCGTGGATCCTTGAACGGCTCGGCACCTGCCTCACGACGCGTGCCAACGTCCCAGGGATTGTAGTTCACAAAACGCGCACGCCCGTTCGTGAGCACGTTCAGTCAGGGCACGGAGTCCGGGCAGACCACCGGGCATGTCGCGGTAGAAGTCAATCTGGTTACGCCCATCAATGCCCAGACGTGGGTATGACTGCCACAACAGGATGATGTCATAGCCGCCGAATTCGCGTTCGCCGTCGTCGAGAATCTCGTCAATCCGGTAGCGACCCGCTTCGCGGTCATAGAAGGAGGTATCGTACATGAACAGGAAGGCCTCAACGTAGGCTTGACGATACCAGGCCAACTCCTCGCGCTCGAAGATACGGCCGTCCAGCGTGCGACGCAATTCTTCACGGATCTGCTCCAGTTCGGCATCGACCGTCTCTTGACGACCAACGTAAGGGGAGAAGTCATTGCGCCAGTTGGCACGCCAGTGGGTGGGGTCTATTGGGTTCATTGGTTCTTCCTCAATGAATAAAGTGTTCAGTTAATGGGGTAAAGTCAGTAGTATTCGGTAGGTTAGAATTCGGTGTGACAACGAGACCGACCTACCGAATACTGGTCACTGGCCACTTTTCATACTCATGACTCAATGTCCCTCTTGCGCCGCGTACGCCGCCCACAGTTCCTGAATCTGCTTGGCGGAAAGAGGTCCGCTGTGCAGGATTAAGCGGTAACGGTGACGCATTGCCTCGCCCGCGGGAAGTTCGATGTCGCCTTGGATGCAGGGAGACGGGTTGATACCTCGGGTACCGTCTACGCGCCATGACACAGGGTGGCCGGGATTATCGGGATGATCGCAGACAGTGATGCCTGCGCCGATTTCGCTTTTCTCTAAGGGCATAAACAAGTCAAGCCAGGCGGCTGCCTGTTGCTCGGTATCGTCATCCTGCAGACCCGTGGCGCTGACCACGCTGGCACCATAGTGGTGTCGGAACGGCATACGGATGAAGAGACCGCCATATGGGTACTGCTTGATGCGCACGTCGGAAATCGCGCGCAGCGTCCAGTCTAGATCCAGAAAAAAGAGTGCATCGGTGGCCTTCAATGACCAACCTTGCTGTCCGGCCAGAAGGTGACTTCCATCCATGTGCCGCCAGACAGTCTCGATCATCCAGCTTGGTGGATCCGTACTCAGGATGCGTGGACGGCTAGCCTCAATCAAACCGACTACCTGACTAGGACGCTGGCCAGGATAGTGCCAAAAGTCGCAGCCGTTCACGCTGGTAAAGGCCAGCTGAATTCCGTGTTGATGCGGGTGGTGCCAAGGGCTGTCTTCTGTCAGGCAGGCAGTCCCATCGGCGATGCGCAACGGATGGATGTAGGGCATCAGACCTGGGCGGGCGTTGTGCTGCAACATTACCCGGCCCAGTGAAAGATCATCGACGAAGAGACAGTCGTTTTCACTGCGAAGATTCCAACGTGGCTGGTCAGACATGGGGTGCTTCTCCAAAAAATTGTTGAGTGTGTACCACAAAGTGTGTAAATGAACGCTGCTCAGTCAGAGAACCGCTGCACTTACACACTTTGGGACACACTCCCGATTATTTGTAAACTGCCCTATACAATTGCTCGGCCTGTTCCCGAGACGCCAGAGCTGGAATGACGCCAAGTTTATCGCAGGCCAGTCGTCCTGTACAACAAGCAAACTGAACCGCTTCTTGCAGAGTCTGTCCTTGGGCCAGTGCAACCGCGAGCCCCCCATTAAAAGCATCTCCAGCCCCTGTTGTGTCCACGATTTCTCTCGACAGCGTTATCCCGGCCACTTCAAACAAGCCAGCTTCAGATAGGACGAGGGCGCCCTTTTCTCCCTGAGTCACGATCAGATTTTTCACGCCCTGCGCTTGTAACTGCTTGGCCAATTCAAGGGTCGGTGTTGGGTCATCGGCTGGCAGCCCCTGCAGAATGCGTAGCTCGGTTTCGTTGGGGGTTAGATAATCGACGTTGCGTAGCACTGTTTCATCAAGGTGGGTGGCTGGCGCGGGATTTAAGATGGTTCGAACACCATGTTTTTTGCCCAGTGCCATAGCCCGTGCCGCGGCTTCGACCGGGATTTCCAAGACTGACATGACCACGTCGCTGCGGGCAATTTGTACGTCGAGCCGGTCAACAAACGCTGCATCCATGGCTTCATTTGCGCCCATATCGAGAATAATACCGTTTTCTCCGGACTCGTTCAGAATGATAAAGCCGACACCGGTTGCCATGGTATTCGTTTGTTGTAAATAGGTTGTATCAACGCCTTCTTGGGTGTAGAGGTCGGTGGCAATTTCGCCCAGTTTATCGGATCCAATGATGCCAGCAAAAGCAGCCTGGGCACCCAGTCTGGCCGTTGCCACCGCCTGATTGGATCCCTTGCCGCCTGGCCCCATGTCAAAATCAGATCCAACCAATGTTTCGCCAAAGATCGGCATGCGCTGGGTTCGCAACGTCATACCTACAGCAAAGCTGCCAACAACAGTGATGAGGGGTTTTGTCATGGGTGTATACGCTCCCTTGTGTACTTTTTTCGATAGCAGATCGATTCGTAGAGCGTGTCAAATAGGGCTGGGTACTAATTCACTTCACGTTTATTCGACAGGTTCCGCGACGAAGATTGGAATGACGCGTTCTGTTTTGTCTTGATATTCTTGATAAGGAGGATATGCTTTTACCGCTATATCCCAAAGGCGCCGTCTCTCGGTTGAATTGACGACCTCCCGCACGCGCATCGAATAGACTTCGGTCTTGTCGCGAATTTCGACATTCGGATCTGCCTTCAAATTGTAATACCACTCAGGATGTTTCGGCGCACCACCCTTGGAAGCCACAAGGATGTAGTTGTTTCCGTCCACGACCGTCATTAATGGGGTCTTGCGGATCGCACCCGTCTTCCGTCCTCGATTTGTCACGACGATGACTGGAAGCCCCGTGTCCCTCAAGGTCAAACCTTCGGTACCTCCGCTTCCTTCATATTGTTCAACCTGCTCTGCCACCCATCCCCAGGTGCTCGGTATGTATTCGCTCATGGTTATCTCCTGAATATCGGTTTTGGTTTACGAATCCAACTTGGGCAAAAATCCCGATGGGACTGATTAAGTGCTTCTCCGAAAAGTCCCATGACGAACCGTTCTTGCTCGAGAAGCAGGTCGGACTCACAACCACTTTTCGGATAGATTCCAAATACATACTGTAGCATAGATTGATGAGAATAGAAAGATGGAAAAAGCCTTTTCATAGGGCAATCGCGTACTTGTACAAGAAAGAAAAGAAGGGATAATCTATTTTGGAACCCAAAAAGGAGAAACCAAAATGGAAAAGCCCGAAATAGCAAGCATAGAAAAGCACTTTGGAAGCATAGAAGAGCCAAGAAGCCCGATAAATCGACGCCACAATCTAATCGATATAATCGTGATAGCAATCTGTGCAGTCATATGCGGAGCAGACGATTGGGAAGGGGTCGAAAAATTCGGCAAAGCCAAAAAGGAGTGGCTAGAAAGCATACTGGAGTTGCCAAATGGAATCCCATCGCACGATACATTCTGGCGCGTATTTGGATTGCTAGATGGAGAGGTCTTTGCCGAATGTTTCAGCAAATGGATGAGCGCAGTCTGCCAGGTGACGAATGGAGAAGTGGTGGCAATAGACGGCAAGCAGTTGAGACGTTCCCATGATAAAACAGTGGGCAAAGGAGCCATATACATGGTGAGTGCTTGGGCTTCTCTGAACAAAGTAGTCCTTGGTCAGTGGAAAGTGGATGAAAAGTCGAATGAAATCACAGCTATTCCAGAGTTACTGCGCTTGTTGGAGATCAAAGGGGCACTCGTGACCATCGATGCTATGGGTGCTCAGACTGAAATTGCACAGCTCATCATTGACAATGAGGCTGATTATCTCCTCCTCTCTCTCAAGGGCAATCAAGGAAACTTACATGCAGATGTCGCCTTGCTCTTTGAGGATCTCGAGGAAAGTGACTTTACTGCCTTTGACCACGATTATGCCAAAACGACCGATAAGGGACACGGTCGGCTTGAAACCCGAGAAGCCTGGACCATTTCTGCCCCCCGACATCATCCAGAATCTGCGCAATTCTGAGCAATGGCCTGAACTCTCTACCGTCATGATGGTTCAAGCCCAACGCACCTTGATTTGTGGTGATTCTCAGCAAAAAGACAATCCCGACAGGCGCTATTACCTCTCG
Organism: Chloroflexi bacterium TSY; assembly: GCA_019217005.1. Next base: position 32,288 of record JAHBNG010000080.1, on the reverse strand, counting down.
AGTTCCGAGTCCGATGCTCGCTCTTTACTCAATGCCTCTCGCACTCATTGGCATGTCGAAAATCGCCTACACTGGACCCTCGATATTGCCTTCCGAGAGGATGAATCCCGTTTGCGCAAAGGCCACTCAGCTCAGAATTTCGCTGCCCTTCGTCATATTGCTCTCAATCTGCTCAAGAAGGAGACTTCTCTCAACGTTGGCATCAAAAACAAGCGCCTTACCGCTGGCTGGGACCACCACTATCTCTTGACAGTCCTTTCTGGCTTATTTTTTTAAGGTACGCGATTGCCCTAAGCCTTTTCATATTTCCTCTGCCATCAGGCAGTACCAACACTTATGCATCATGACAATATTCCCGGCAATTGTTCTGTGTTACAATGTCGAATGGTTATCACTATTTGTATAGTCCATCTATAGGAGATTGAACATGGCAATTGTTCTGGAAAATCTAGATGAAGAAATCGCTCCAGAGGAGTTGGCTGAAATGAGTTCTTTTAATCATGGTTATTTGCAAATAAAAATAGGCGCACACTTTTTGAATGAGCCCAATCTCACGCCATCTTCTGAATTTACTCTTGATATCTCCGCCCTCTCCAAGATACCAGAAATAGAACTTGCCGAGAAACCAAATTCGCTAGAACCTGATATTGCCGTCTATCGTGAACGTCCGGTGGATTTTTATAATGACGATCTGAAGGGAAAGCAGATGCCTTTGTTGGCGGTCGAAATTTTGTCTCCACGCCAAGGGGTTCAAGCACTGGTTGACAAATTCAAAATTTACTTTGCTCTCGGTGTTCAGTCTTGCTGGTTGGTTTATCCATATGCTCAATCGATTGCCGTTTATCGAGCACCAGATGATTTTGAAATGTTCGCAAAGGGGGACTTGGTTGATGATGTCGTCAATATTCGGCTGCCGTTAAGTGAAATCTTTAGTTAGTATGGGACACCTCACATATTTGCTAGCCATCGAGCATTTTGGAGAAGGTAAGCATATCGGCAAAGTCGTCATTACTGTGGCACACAACAAGGAGCTCTTATGAAACCAACCGATACTCTCACCACCCTCTTTGGCCACCATCTGTGGGCAAATCTGCGTCTACTCGAATGTTGTGCCGATTTGAGCAGTGATCAACTAGATGCCACCATTTCTGGCACCTTTGGCTCCATCCGCGACACGCTTCAGCACATTGTTACATCGGAACAATCTTACCTCTACCGCATCCGTACCGGTCAACCGCGCCCCGATCCAGAAGATGAACCGCCCTTGACAATAGCGGAAATGGTGGAATCGGTGCGTACAACTGGCTCTGGCTTAATTGAGTGGGCACCAAAGGTGCAAGCAGCCGACGATACTGTTGAGGTAAACTGGAACGATGGCACAAAACGTCAAGTGCCAAAGTCTATCTTTCTCACTCAAGTGATCAACCATGCCACCGAGCATCGTGCCCAGATTATGGCGACTATGACGCAATTGGGCATCCAACCGCCGGATTTGCAGAGCTGGCCCTATTTTGACGAACTGGAAAAATAGTCCTGGTTAGGATAGGTACCTGTCAAAAAGTAGCGCAAACGTGAAATCTACGGGTCGACTAATTCTGGGTCTTCGCGACAAAGTGTACAAGCGATGAATTGGTGGTACGTGCTACGTGGTGTGTCAAGCGATCCAGTACGCACCACGTAGCACGTACTACGTTGTCAAGTACACTATCTCGCGTAGAGCCCGAATTCTTCCTGATGAATCAACTCTCAGCTTTAAGAGTATAGACGTGCCACCGATAAAGATAAGACCAGAAACACATGCAGATATCGACGAGATCCACAAAGTCGTTACCGCTGCCTTTGGTCAACCGCAGGAAGCGGACCTGGTCAATCTAATCCGTGACAGAGGAAAGATACTGATCTCATTGGTCGCCGAACGATCTGAGAGTCTCATCGGCCACATCCTGATTAGTCCAATCACACTTGTGCCGGATACCAAGGGTTCTTATGCTGGCATCGCCTCGCTCTCCGTTCATCCAACTGTACAAAACCAAGGCATCGGTGGTGCCTTAATGACACAGGCCATAAAGGCGGCTCAGGTGTGCGGAATTAGCGCCCTATTCGTACTTGGCAATCCAAAATACTATGCCAGGTTCGGATTTCAGACATCGCATATCGCGAATGAGTACGGTGCCAAAGAGTCATTTATGCACTATGAAATCATTCCCTGCTCGCTTCAATCCGTTTCTGGTCTTGCGAAATATGTCAATGAATTCAGTGAAGTTGGCATCTAGCTCCATCCAAAAGGCTGCCTCCATATTCATGCGTAAAATTCTATTCATCAATGGGCACGGCTTGTCCATTGGAGCGCAAACCCGCTTCATAGACCTTCATGACCTCTAGGGCAAACTCAAGACTGCCCCTTGCCGCCGCTCGATCTTCTAGGATGCAGTCGCAGAAATAACGCATCTCGGCGTACATCCCCTGCGTGAACAGGTTTTTGTTTTCAATCGTGGCAAAGCTGTTCTGGGCTTCCCAGACGATGGCTCCAGTGTCAAACCCTGCCGGCATGAAGGTGTGGGTACCTTTGGGGCCGTAATCCCGATAGAGCGAGAGTTTCGTATTGTTATTGATGGTACAATACCAGGTTTCACCAAACAATGAATAGGATTCCATGGAGAGTGGACCCGAAGCCAAATGGAAGGTGCCCACAACGCCAGACTTGAATGCCAATACAGCCACACCATGACCAGTTGACCCTGTGTGTACTGTGATTGTCTCGACCGCACCCCCAATAGCGATCAGAAATGAAAGCGGATGAACACCGTTTTCCAACCAAGTGATGTGCAGTCCTTCTTCGAGTACAGCCTCACCATTTTTGGGCACGCTCATGGGATAGACCCCCAGGATGCTGCGTAGGTCTCCGTAGTCATTACTGCCGACGATCTCTAGAGCTTTATCTACGACGGGCATAAACGCCTTCTTGAAGCCGACAACGCAGATGCGATCACCGCGATGTTGAATCATCTGCTCAACGCCTGCAACGCGCATGGCAGGCGGTTTCTCCAGCCATACATGCAGTCCCGCATCGAACGCCTGACAAACCAGTTCGGGATGCAATTCTGGCGAGACGCAAATGAAAACCGCTTCGAGATCTTCAGCCCCATACATGTCCGCCGGACTCATGTACCAATGACATCCATATTCTTTCGCCGTCAATTTTGCCCGTGCCTCGTTCCTGTGAGCGGACAGTGCCACCAACTCGACAGGCAAGTAGTGCAAGGCTGGCAACAAATTTCGATAGGTGTGGTCTCCAATGCCAACCATGCCGACGCGAATACGGCGTTCGAAACCTCGCTGATAATAGTTCATCTCCGTACTCTCTCCTATATGTATTCATGGTTCTTAATGTGGCAATCAGTTCCTGTCCCTTTCCCGGAATGCTCACCAACATCTCCGCCTTTTAAAACAACCTCTGAGGGACGAGGTGCAAAACTTTTTAGGGGAACTATCGCGGTAGTGTAGCGAAGCCACCATAAAAAGACAAATTCACCGCAGGGGCACGGCCATTCGAATACCATGATAAGCAGCACGTGTCACTATTAGGTCGTGGTTGGGTGTGGTGTATAATTGTCCTATGTCTACGCCAATTTTGGCCACGAAACTCTATATCCCTGCACCGCGGCCAAACCTTGTCAGCCGTCCTCACTTGATCAAGCGGCTGAACGAGGGGCTGGGCGGCAAACTAACGCTCATCTCGGCCCCGGCTGGCTTCGGCAAAACGACGTTGGTGAACGCATGGGTGAATGGAAAAGTAGAGAATAGAAATTGGAGACTGCACGAACTCGACACCATCGAATCTCCAATCTCCAACAACCAATCTCCAAAAATCGCCTGGCTATCTTTGGACGAAGGAGATAACGACTCCATACGCTTTTTGGCTTACCTTGTTGCGGCCTTACAAACAACTACACGAGAGAGTAATGTAGGAGCGATTGGCGAAAGGATGTTGAGTCTGCTTCAATCCCCGCAGCCACCATCAACCGAAGCGATGCTGACGACCCTCCTCAATGAAATCACCACTAGAAAGGACCATTTTGTACTCATCTTGGATGACTATCATTTACTTGATGCCAAAGCGATTGACAATGCCCTCACCTTTCTGCTCGACCATCTCCCCTCCCAGATGCACCTAGTCGTTACCACCCGCGAAGATCCACAGCTACCCCTGGCCCGCTACCGCGCCCGAGGCCAACTGACCGAACTACGTGCCGCGGATTTGCGTTTTACCCTTGAGGAGGCTACCGGATTTCTCAACGAGGTGATGGATCTAAACCTCGAGGCAAAAGAGATCGCCGCCCTAGAAACCCGCACTGAAGGCTGGATTGCTGGCCTCCAAATGGCTGCCCTTGCTTTGCAAGGTCTCTCCATGCAGCGGCGTACAGATATCGCTACTTTTATCCAAGCATTCACCGGCAGTCACCGTTTTGTGCTCGACTATTTGGCTGAAGAGGTACTCCAACGTCAGCCTGAACCGATTCGCCGTTTCTTACTGCAAACGGCAATTCTCGATCGGTTGAGCGGCCCACTCTGCGATGCCGTCACTGAGCAAGAAGATGGCCAAGAGATGTTGATAGCCTTAGAGCGCGGCAACCTGTTCGTCGTGCCCCTAGATGACGAGCGCCAGTGGTATCGTTATCACCATCTCTTTGCTGATGTTCTGCGGGCCTATGTGCTGGGGGGTACTAGCCGCCTTCGGCATCAGGTACCGGTCTGGCATCAGCGGGCGAGCGCATGGTATGAGCGGAACGGTCTGCGCGTCGATGCAGTTCACCATGCACTGGCTGCCGCGGACTTCGAACACGCGGCGGGCCTGGTCGAGCTGGCATGGCCAGCAATGCATCAGGATTCTTTACAGAACACCACCTGGTTTGGCTGGGTGAAGGCGCTACCAAATGAACTGGTCCGCGCTAGACCTGTACTCAGCGTTGGCTATGCCTGGGCATTACTGGATATCGGCAAACTAGAGACCGCTGAAGCTCGCTTACGAGACGCCGAACGATGGCTAGACGCCGAGACAGACACTGTATCAGATCTAGGTGAGCAACCAGAAGTTCCAATGCTCAAACGACAAATCACTGAGATAGCCCCCACTGAAATGGTTGTTGCAGACGAAGCGCAGTTCCGCTCTCTACCCGTGTCGATCGTCTCTGCCCGTGCCTATATTGCCCTAGCTCTCGGCGATGTGTCCAGTGCCGTGTTACACGCGCGGCGAGTACTCGAGCTCTCGTCTGAGGGTGACTTTTTTGCGCGCGGAGACCCGGCCGCACTCTTGGGGGTCGCATACTGGATAAGCGGGGATCTGAAGGCAGCTAGCCAGACTGTTGGCAACAGTCTGGCTAGCTATCAGAAGGCTGGCAACATCGTTTTTGCGATCGCTGGCACATTTATTCTGGCCGACATCAAGATGGCGCAGGGTCGACTGCGCGAGGCCATAAGAATCTATGAGCATACATTGCAGCTTGCGATGGCGCAAGCTGCACCTCGATTGCCAGGAATAGCGGAACTCTATTTGGGATTGGGGGAACTTCATCGTGAGCAGGGCAATCTAGAAATTGCTGCTCAGTACCTGCAGCGCAGCGAAGAGCTGGATGAGCCAGCTGCATTCTCGCCCTATAAGCATCATTGGTGTCTTGCTCAGGCGCGCATGAAGCAAACCCAGGGCGAACTGGACGATGCGCTCAACCTGCTCGACGAGGCAGAACGGCTGTATATCAAGAGCCCCTACCCTGATTTGCGTCCCTTGGCGGCATTGAAGACGCGGGTGTGGATTCAGCAGGACAGATTGGATGAGGTCCTTGCTTGGGCGTATGAACGGGGACTGTCCGTTGATGATGACCTCAGCTACCTACGCGAGTTCGAACACATCACCCTAGCCAGGGTGCTCATCGCCCAATATAAGAGTGACCAGGTGGAATGCTCCTTTCACGAGGCAATGGGACTACTGGTGCGTCTCCTGCAAGCAGCAGAAGCGGGGGGAAGAACAAGAAACGTCATTGAAATCCTGATGCTGCAGGCAATTGCGTACGCGTCACGGGGCGACATCTCACCCGCTCTCGTTTCTCTGGAACGTGCCTTGATGTTGGCCAAGCCGGAGAGCTATGTCCAACTCTTTGTGAATGAAGGATTGCCGATGGTCTACTTATTGAGAGAAGCCGCGGCTCAGGGAATGATGCCAGACTATACTAGCAAGTTGCTGTCCGCATTTAATGTTGAAGATCGAAGGGGGGCAGACGAAGCTCCTCTTCTCATCGACCCCGCGGCCCAGCTCTTGATTGAGCCATTGAGTCAACGCGAGCGCGAAATACTCCAACTCATTGCCCAGGGCCTCTCGAATCGTGAGATTAGCGAACAGCTCTTCCTCACTCTGGACACGGTGAAAGGACATAATCGCAGAATCTTTGGCAAACTCCAGGTCAAAAGGCGCACCGAAGCTGTTGCCCGCGCCCGCGAACTAGGTTTGTTGTAAATACAAGAGTCACGATTCCGCGATATTCTGCCCTTCCTAATACCGTCCTCTTGGGTCAACATCCTTGTTTGAGTGGTCTTAAGTTCAAACCAACACTTCTAACAACACTAAAGTGTCTATACACTTTACTTTCTGGTAAAAGAAAAGAGATGAGGTGAGAAATGTGACAAAAAGCGGTTAGCAGTTCATCCTAAAGGTAGAGAACCCAAAAAGGAGGAAGGAATGCTAACCGCGCCAGAAATAACTATAGCAGTACTGATGAATGTATTGCAAGTAACGCCGATGGGAACAAACGTAAATGTAATGCGTCTGATGTGGGCAATGCTGAATGGGTCGTTTCTGAAAAGTCGAGGAGCAATCCATAGCGCATTGAAAGAAAGCGGGTTTGAAGATGAGGAGCTCCGGCGAAGCTGGTGGAGCTTTCGATATGGATCATGGGATATCACAAGTCTGCTGGGGTCGTGGCAAGAAGAAGTGGAGTGGAAAGGGGGAATGGGAGGCAAAAAAGTTAGAAGGGTACCGAGTGAAAAGCATAGATATCACAGGGTTCTGGCGACCGAAGCTGCAAGGGAAAGTGAACCGACTCTATAACTCAACGGCTCGTCGGGCATTGCCCGCGCTCATCTTTGGAGTGATGATAAGCTCGGGGGGAGATAGGCGGGAAGCGAGTGCCACTGCTCAAGGCAATCATGAGATGCACGGTTGGAACAAAGGAAAGTGAGTTTCGGAAAAAGCTGCTGACAGAGACGAAGAAATCACTGGAGTCAGACGAAGTGGCGGTGGTCGATGCCGGGTTTACAATCAGAGAAATGCTAGAAAGCGGCATAGACCGATTTGTCCTGGGAAGCGATTAACTGCACAGTGCGCCGCAATGAGTTACCCAAACGCAAAGAAAAGGCAGACCACCTGAATATGGTGATATTGTGCGACCGCTCTCGCAGCTATAAGGAAAGCGACTCGAGGCTACAACTCCGGACTCGTCTGGTCGCTTTCTCTATAGTGGTCGCCTGATTTGCTATCAAGCATGGCACAATCTCGTCCCCAGAACAACCAAGGTGGATACAGCCAACCGTACCTACTCGATTTACGTCATTCAGGATCCGGCCTACAACACACCTTTGGTTTTGGCGACCGTTATGACTTTGCAGCCTGAAACCATTTATCTTGTCTACCTGGAACGCTGGCCTGTTGAACATCCCCCCTTGGCTTCCAAGCAGATGATTGGCTTACATCGTCAATTTGTTCATGCCGATGAGGCTTGTTTCCGCTTACCTGAACTGGGGCTGCTTGCTGGCAATCTTCTTTCCCATTTAGCCGCTTCTCTTCCTCCCATACCGACTGGCTACTGGGATCGAGAGCCTCAATCCACTCCCGGCAGGCTGCGCCGTGTTCTCTCGAGTGCTCTTTTTCCAACTCCTGACCAACTCGACCCTGACTTTCGGAAAAAGGCCTCGGTTTCACACCATTTCCCTAAAGGCGTTCTCGCTCATCGCCGCCTCAATGCCGCTGCTTAAACTAGCCGAGCACTATTTTTACATTTTATCCCGTTTTTTCAGGGTGGATTCTTTTTTCCGCCCCTTTCGGTTTGCCCTTTGTCACTCAAGCCTTTACCAGAAAGTAAAGTTCCTAGGACTATGGGTTTCAAAAACTGGTAGTAAGAAAATGGGCTTGCTACTGCATGAACCAAACAAGGATTTGGTATTTATGAACGAGCTGTTTGAGGCCGGCAAAGTTGTACCCATTGTTGATAGAATTTACTCGTTGAGTGAGGTTCCCGAAGCGCTCCGGTATTTTGGAGAAGGAGACTACAAAGGGAAAGTCGTTATCACCGTATAGTTGACCTATGTCGACGCCCATTTTAGTCACGAAACTCTATATCTCCACCGCAGCCGAACCTTGTTCCCCGCCTGAACGAGGGATTGTACTAACACCAGGACTTTGATCGCAAACTGAACCTCATTATTCAACGGCAACTCGCGCCCCGCCGTCACCTGTCTGGAACTCGAACACAACTTGATTTGAATAACTAGATGTCAGGATGACTAACTGTTTCACCCGTCATCCAATTCATCTAGTCATCCTGTCACCCCTTCACCCAGTGGGTTATTCTACCCATACCACGATCAATCAATGAGTGGTAACTAAATGTGTAACTCAACCGATGCCCTGCCGCGCCGAGTGTTGTAGATTGATAACAGAACAGTAGGTCGCAGATGTCAATAGCAGCCTACTTGTCATTTGTACGTTTTGTGAATTGTTCTGATTGTTGAAAAGAAGATCAAAATGATCATTCAACTTTACGCCACCTTCTTTCTCAGTTATGGTCTGCTCTTTTTATGCTGGTGCGGAGTGACCACATTAGGTCTACCGGAGTATTTCCAAAAATGTGGTACGCAGCCCCACTCAATAGTTATACGAAATGGAGGAGTTGCATATGAATGCTCCTAGTTTGCAAGAGCAAATTGAAGCTGCCAGGGCATACGATTCGCTGTTCGTCCCGGCACTGTTCAGTCAATGGGCTACGATAGTCGCAGAAACAGCAAATATTCAATCTGGACAACGCGTACTGGACATCGCATGCGGTACTGGCGTGCTTTCGCGAGAGGTGGCATCGCGAGCTATCCCATCTGGATACGTTGCTGGCCTGGATCCCAATCCTGGAATGCTTACCGTGGCAAATGAACTTGCGTCCGAAATCGACTGGAAACATGGTGTGGCCGAATCATTGCCCTTCCCTAATGAATCCTTCGACACAGTGGTTTGCCAATTTGGCCTCATGTTTTTCTCAGATCGCTACCAAGCTATTCGTGAAATGCTGAGAGTGTTGATCCCAGGTGGACATATAGTCGTGGCAGTATGGGATTCGCTTACTAATATACCAGCATATGCAGCTATTGTGGCACTCCTCGAACGGCTCGCCGGTAGGCAAGCGGCAGACGCACTGAGTGCTCCATTCGTGCTTGGCGATAGACAGACTGTGACGGCATTATTCACCGGTGCTGGAGCATCTCTAAACGAGATTAAAACATACCGGGGAATGGCACAATTTCCGAGCATTTCCGTGATGGTCGAAGCCGATTTAAGGGGATGGTTGCCAATCATGGGGGTGATACTGACAGAGCAGAAGATTGATCACATACTGCATGAATCTGAAGATATTCTTAGCTCTTACGAAACATCTGATGGGCGGATGGTTTTTGATTCAACCGCGCATATCATTACAGCAATTAAGGCCATTCCAGAGAAATAAATCCCTAATTTGCCAAGTCGATTTCTCTGGAATGGCTTGAGCTTTTCCAGATCAAATTAGGGATTTTAATTGTTGGAAAAGCCTAAAGCATAGATATCTTTGGTTAATTCTGTATTACAAGCGCATATACGCGGACAAACCGCGAGCGTAGCAAGTGGTTTGCCGTTGATGCGGGGCGTTAGCGTGCTCCAAACCGTACTTTCGTATCGATAAAGCGATACGCCCTTCCCTTTTATTTCAATCGCTAAAAACAATACCCCTAAACCATACTTTCGTGTCTCCAAATTAATACCCATTTGCAGATATAATACCCATGCATTCAGAAAGTTGAACCCAACCGGGTAGAACGGGATACAATCAACATCAATTTGGTAACAAGTCCAATTCGTTGAACTATATCCGAATCAATTCAAAAAGAGGGAAAAATGAACATACTTATTGTTGGAGCAAGTGGGGCAACTGGTCGATTGCTCGTAGAGCAACTTCTGGAACATGGACATCTCGTCAAAGTGATTGTGCGATCCCTTGACAAGTTCCCAGACGCCGTTCTGAATCATGAACGATTGTCCGTGATTCACGCCAGCGTCTTGGATTTAAGTGATGCTGAGCTGGCTAGACACGTGCAAGGATGTGATGCAGTGGCATCATGTTTAGGCCACAATCTGAACTTGAAGGGAATATATGGCCATCCGCGCAGACTTGTCACCGATACGACTCGTCGATTGTGCAATGCCGTCAGGACGAATACACCTGAAAAGCTCACTAAATTTGTGCTGATGAATACAACCGGCAACCGCAATCGTGATCTCAAGGAATCAATTTCCTTTGCCCAGAAATGTGTGATCGGACTACTACGCCTTCTCTTGCCACCACACGTGGACAATGAACAGGCGGCAGACTATTTAAGAACCAAGATTGGTCAGAACGATGGGCTGATTGAGTGGGCAGCAGTTCGGCCGGATGGTTTGAACGATCAAGATATGGTGACGGAATATGAAGTCTATCCGTCACCTACTCGAAGTGCTATCTTTGACCCAGGACAGACGAGCCGAATCAACGTGGGTCACTTTATAGCTGAGCTAATCACTAACGATGCCATTTGGCAGAAGTGGAAGGGGCAAATGCCTGTTATCTATAATAAGGCTTCGGCATAATCCAGTTATTCACTGGCGGACACGGTTTCGTGATGGACCATTTAAAAATCATCACATCAACATGAGGCATCCCGGATATAAGGTAAGGATGTGTACCACAAAGTGTGTAAGTGGCGCAGGTTTTCTGACTGAGGGTTTCCATTTACACACTTTGGGACACGCTGCCAATGAGTTGATTTTAATCGTCACCGCGACCGATTAATTCGATTGCCTCAGCTACTTTCGTCCCATCATCCTTGACTATTCCCTTGACTCGCACGCGACGGCCGGGGGCGAATCGAGCGTCATGGTTCAACTTGGTATCTTTGGTGATCAGAACCACAATGGCCCGTCCTGTGGAGTTGCCGAGAGTCCATTCACCGAACAGACCGTCCGGTATACGGATCACTTCACCGGAATAGCTAAATGTTGAAACGGAGTTGCGTTCCGTCTTCTTGATTCGTTTTGCAGCAAAGCTGCCATCCGTTAGACGTATCCCACTCACTTCAACTTGATCTCCAGCGGCAAATCCACTGTCGCTGTCAACCAACTCAGTTTCGTCTGTCACCATGACCTTGACGTCGCTCACGATCCAGGTACCAATGAGCCCATTGTCCGGTAGCTGAACGATGCGCCCAACAAAGCGCGCTTCTGGAGTCGGTTGTGGTTCTGGCTGTGGCTGAACGGGGCGAATCACGCGCACATGAAGTGCAAGCACAACACCATCCTCGTCGATAATGGGCATGTCGTCTTGAAGGGTTGCACGAGTTGTGTCGTTTATCAAGATCCCAGCGACTTCCACAAAATCACCCAACTTCGGTTTGCCATTCTCGAATTGAGTACGGTCATTGCTCACCACGCCACGTAGTTTGCCTTCGGTAGTCAGGACACGCCACTTGCCACCATTGCTTCGGTCTGTTGGTGCGGCAACGACCAAACCACTAAAGCGTACTTCTTCCGGTTCATTCGTCTCATCTTGTTTTAGGCTATTGATCTTGAAGGCTATGACGCTCTCGTTCAGTAGGGTAATTCCTTCAACCTTCACTGGCGTTCCTTCCTCAATTTTCCCATGGCGTTGATCAATCCAGGTGCCAGGCACCACTGCGACGGCGACGGATGTACCCGTGGCATCGATAATTTTCCAGATGCCCCATAGACGATCGTGGTCAGGCAGGCTCGCAACCTTCCCTCTAAACTCGGTATACTTAAAGGCATCATCTGGGATATCAGGTCGGAGTGTCTTAATTTCGGCAGCCAAAACACTGTTGTCGGCTTGTATAACGCCAGTGACTTTCACAATCGCGCCAACCGTAGCCGGTCCGTGTCCCGTATCAATCTCTGTCTCAGCCACCACTTCAACAGCACGGCCGCCAATCCGCCAGGTTCCTTCCTTGCCATCTTCCGGGCGAGATTGAACTTCACCAACGAAGCGGATTTTGTGCTCATTCGGTGGATCATCTTTGGGACGCTCTAATTTAATCTTGCGGGCGCGGACCGGACCTTCTGGCGGCAAGTAACCCTGTACCTTGACCAAGGCACCAATTTGGAAGGCCCCAGCTTCGCCTGTAAGGATTGTCTGTTCGGAAACAACAACCTTACGTCCTGAGACTTCCCACTCCCCTACGAGGGTACCCTCTGGCAAACCCGTCAGCTCGCCGATGAATTCAAGGTAAATACCGCCATGATCATCATCATCGGCAGGTTCTCGGACAACAATTTCGACGGCCCGTAGGCGCTCATTTTCATGTTGCACGGCATAAACTGTAACAGTTGCCCCAACAGTTGCCTCCCCCTTGTGTTCGTCGATCTCGGTCTCTTCCGTCACAATAAAACTGACTTCGGCGCGACGTCCTCTGATGGTCCAGACCTCGACAGCATCTATTTCCTCAATCTTCTTGACGACACCGCTAAAGCGACCTTCCCGTCCATCATCTGGATCAGATTCACGGGCCACTAACCGGAACGCAAGCATCGTGCCATCGTCTTGCAAGCGTGATTCGAGTCGTACAGGGTCACCAATCTGAGGGTCGCCGATGACATCTGGTGTGGGTGCCAAATCGACAGCTATCTTACTGACAATCACTTGCCCATTGGCGCTCGCTGCACTTGCTGTACCATCGGTTCGTCCTTCTAGCAAGCCATAGAGAATATGGGCACGATGTGTACGCGTCGTTCGAATACGGCGAGCAAGAATACCGCTTTCCCCATCTGCATTGCTTACCCCTTCACCATCCACAATCACCCAAGCACCGATGAGGAACGGGCCAGCATGTCGACGAAGCTGTGTATCTTCTGTAACCGCTACAGGCACGCCACTCACCATCCAACGTCCATCCAAGCCAGGACGGTCTGGGAGCTTTTGAATTCTGCCGATCAGACGTGTAGGATGTTCTGGTGGTTCTTCGTTTTCATCGTCACGTTGGCGGACAATCAAGGCCAGCAACGCATTATTCGTGTCCAACGTCGCCTTTACCGCAACCGTTTGATTGAGCGTCAGATCGTCAGGCAGCACGGTTAGTGGACCAATATTGACGTTGATGCCCGCAACAGTCAACGCCGTATCGCCAACAGCATCCAAACGTCCTATCAGCCGCACAAATGGAGCAGGAGGTACGACTTTAATGCGATGAGCCACGATCCCGCCTTCACCGTCGGCCGATCCGCCTACTTTGAGCCATGCACCGATCACCACTGGCCCTACGCGGTCTATAATACGAGTATCTCGCGTCACGGTCACGGGAACACCAGCCACTTTCCAGATAGCAGTTTCATCGTCAACGGTTTCTTGTGCCTGTAGTGGGCCTTTGAGCGCCACAGGATTCGGAATGGGCGTTGTCCCTTGAGATACTGCTTCGGCATAGACGGGAATCAAATTTCCCACTGCCAGAAGCGTCGTCAAGACAATGATTATGAGTCTATTTTGTGTTTTCATACTGTGTATCTACTCCAGGCTATCGAGTTGTAAAAGGCAAGTAAATTTTGAATGCCTCGGCGTTGCCGGCGGCGCATGATGTCACTTCTGGCTCGTCGATGAAAAAGTCGGTCACAAGAGAGCCATCTGTCTGGGCAGCAAATTGAATTTGCGCTGTCTGGCCGGCAAATTCAGAGAGATCGAGCTCTGTCGATTGCCAAGTATCGCCGCTATCCGCTCTACTTAGGGTATGAAGCGTCTTTAACTGATTCCCAGCGGCGTCGGCTACAATCACATTTAGCCCATCCCAACCATCGCTACTCTCTTCACTATCCACCAACCAACGGAAACGCAGTTTGCTGGTCTGTTCAGCAGGAAGCGAAACAGTCGTGTGAATCAGATCATTGGCGTTATCAACACCGCCCAAGTAGGCGGCGCGATTGCCGCTATATACGGCAAAATTACTCAATAGACTATATCCTTTGTCGCTCTGTGTTTGCCAAACACCATCGTTATCAAAACTGTTGGCGCTGACCAGAGTCGTGCAGGATTGAGCATAGACGGGTGCAACACCCGTTGCAAAGGCTGTCAACACGAGGCCCAAGAGGAAAAATCCAATCATGAACCAAGTGGTGCTCTGTTGGGGTAGTAACCGAAGCCCCGCTTTGATTATTTTTATTTGTCGATGAGTGCCGTGATGTTGGTGCTTATTCGATTTTAATCTCATGTACAAACTCCTTGCTCCGAATAAGGCTCATCTATGAAAAGAGCAAAACTGGCATGATTCTCAGAGAGAAAATGTACTGATTCGCTCCGTCGGCTGATGAGCATTGAATAAAGTGATGCGGAAAAGCCGCACTTTCAGAATGCAGATGGACTAGGGTACCGCCTGCTAACACAGTAGAGCTTGGCACTGATGGAGAAAATACATAGAGTTTTATACGGATTTTATATCGTTGCCCGACGGGGAAGAAGGTGAGTCGAGGTGAAGATAGAAGAGGGACTATTTCTTGGTATTACTTTATATCGGAGAGAATCATCTAAACGATTAACGCCATCCCACCAGCGCCTGTATCAGCGGCTCCTGCCAAGGTTCCGGATTCTGGATCAATTGAGAGAGCATGCACCAATGCCAATCCGCCATGGCTCTGCGGAAGTCGAATTATTGGGTGCTTTTTTCGTACTTCAGCACAAACATATTCAGGGATGCGCATGTGGCAACGAATCGTGTTCAGCTGACAATCAATTCGTGGTGCATGAACAGCTTCACTGATGCTCATGCCAAAGTCAAGAACATTCAAGATCACTTGAAGATTCGACGTAATAATACGCGTGGCCCCAGGAGAGCCCAAGACGAGTATAGGTTTCCCATTCTGATAGACAATGGTGGGGGCCATCCCAGTGGTACGCCCTTTGCCCGGTGCAATCGAATTGGGGTTACCCGGTAGGGGGTAGAAATTGACCATCGAGTTATTGTACATGAAGCCAAGACCCGGGGTGATCACGCCCGACGACATGCCGAGTGAATGGGTGAGCGCCACACAGTTGCCCGCTTGATCAACTACGCTCAGATGGGTTGTGTGGGGCGATTCGGTGACGGTATAGCTGACCGTAATCTCCGCACCACGATTGATCTGCTCTCGCCAGTATGCAGCTCGTTCCTTGGTGATCATCCAATCGACTGGCACATCTTCAAATTGTGGATCTGCCATGTAAGGATTGCGGTCGGCAAAGGCTGCTTTCATCGCCATTGCCACGAGATAGATATAGTCAGGCGAGTTGTGATCCATGCTGGCAAGATCATAACCTTCCAGAATATTGAGGATCGCAATCAAAGTGGCACCGCCGTGAGGTGGACTGCTGGAAGCGACTGCATAATCTCGGTAAGTGCCGATAACGGGTGGTTCATCCCGCACAGCATAATCGGCCAGATCGGCACTCGTCACGTGGCCTCCATTGGCATTCAGATCATCCGCCATCCGGTCGGCCAACTCGCCGTGATAAAAATCTTCCGTACCTTTGTCGGCCAAATGGCGTAAGGTCCTTGCATAATCGGGGTTACGTAAGGTTTCACCTGCTTCATAGGGAGTGCTGTCGTTTTTCAGGTAGATGCGGCGCGCTGCGGGCAATGTTTCGATGTAGTCTCGAAGCGTGGTCGATTCTGGATAAACTCGACGTTTCTTCCACCCGGTAGCCAAATCCTCGCACACCATAAACCCTTCTTCCGCGATCTGGACGGCTGGTTCAATGGCTTGTGCCCACGAAATAGTGCCCCACCGATCAAGCATGGTTGATAGAGCTTTGACTGTGCCAGGCGTGCAAACTGAGGTATATCCAAGAGTGTTGACGCGTCCCTCGAGAAAATAGCCCCAACCGTCGGGATTGGGACGCAAGAACTTTTTCTCCCACATATCGCTAGAGACTTTGGCTCCTGCGAGCGCAGGGGCATCCATGTAGGTTGGCTGCGACTTTCCTGCCATATGCAGCATCAAATTGGCATAACCACCAATGCCACACATGTGGGGCGCAACGATGGCTTGGACAAGTGCGCAAGTCACCGCAGCGTCAATTGCATTGCCGCCATGCATAAGCACTTTGGCGCCTTCTTCAACAGCGATGGGTTGGGGAGCAACGATTGCGTTTGCCATTGGTTCTCCTTGCAACAACATTGTGTTTAGTATGAGCTTGAAAAATGTATCAAAGTGAGTCGGTTGATGGATCAACTTTTTTCTTTGCTTTAAACAGAGCGACCATTGGGCAGGTTCAGAACAAGGGATGAGTTAGGTTTACAAAATTGAAATGGGCACGTTAAAAAGAGAATAGGTTAAAGAGCCAGTTGCTGTTGAGGCTGAAGAATGGCATCAAGGGCGTCAGCCAAAGAAGGGACATAGGAATCGGTAGCCAGTTCTAAGGGTGAGTGACCGGAGCGTTTGCCACGTGAGAAGGTGCGATGATTCCAAAAGAGCTGTAAAAGAGCGGCCAACCAATCGGGCAAAGAGCGATGGATTGCAAGAAAGGGCCTGAGCCAAGCATGAAAGGATTCAGCTAGAGAAGAAGCCCGATGGAAGCGATCCAGTGCATGCCAGAAGGCAAGAGCCATAGGCTGCAATGAGGGAGGGAAAAGCTGTTCAATGGGAAGTTGATGGTCATGGCGATAAGTCCAGAGGTGTGTGATGAAGGCTTCGTACTCAGGTGAGAGGTTCTGGCGGAGGGGAGCCAGGGATAGTTCCAGGCGACGGAGGGGAGCCAGCAATGTAGGTAGATTCTGCTGCAGTTGGGTGGCAAAGTGTGCAATTTCATCGCGGTTCATCTCCATCATAAGTTGGGTGGCAGCCAGAATGGTTTGTTGCGCGGCATCTGTGTTGACAAGCTGCCCGGTCGGTGAAATCGGCTCCAGTGCCTGACGGACCGTTCGGAGAAGCCATGTCCAGTTCTCGTGCAAGTCAACTGCTGTCAGCACCGTTTGGTCGGCAACCTCGAGAGTCACTGTGCATTTGCGTGGTCGCCCAGGGCGACGTGCAGGAGCAGTCTGCTCGTCCAACTCTTGCCAAGCTACGTCACGGTCGGTCATGGCCTGGTCCATTTCTCTCTCCAGACGTTGGGTGATTTTGGTGCCATTCTGCATTTGGTGAAAGAGGTCATAGGAGTGTGGCGCATTCATCCCCGCTGCCTTGGCTCCTGCCTGAATGCCCAAAGCCCCATCGGTCACCAAGTCATCAAAGGTGATGCCTCGCTCGAGCAATTCGAGAAACTTCAACCCCCCCATGTTGTTTCATCTCGGGCATCGGCTGCTGAGATATTCAACAGCGCAAACGATGCTCCGTCCACCACCGTCAGGCACGGTTGGTCGCCACAGAAAATTTCATCCGCTTCCCCCAACACCGGCAGCGTCGGCACCATGCTCTCATTGTACGCCGATGCCAGTTCTCCAACTTCCGCCAGCGTCCCTTGGATGAATCCCACCGACCGCTCCACACCTAGCAGCAACCCCAACCCCCTTTGGATATCTCGTACGCTTCCTCGCAGCATCGGCAACACCGTTATGGTTCGTCGGATGAACGTCTCATCCACTTCGATCACATGGCTTTTCGGCTGCGGTCCTGGACTCACTGGCGACAAGATCGCTTTCAGCGCCGCTTCACCGCTCTCTCTCTCAACTTATAGAGCCACGTTCGAGACACATTGTACGCCGTTGACAGTTCGCTCACTCTCCCCCACTCTCGATTCGGGTTGAGCATTTCCAACGCAAGATCGATTCGGGTTGACAATGATAGGGGGTCTGTTCGATACTCTGACATTTAGAGGCTCCTTTTTGGCTATTTTGGTCTGAACACCCTTATTTTGCCTGAACAGGAGCCTCTTTCTCTAACCTATTCTCTTGTTAACGTACTCTCTTCTTTGTCAACCTATTTCTGAACCAGCCCCGACCATTTTGGACAATTCAGATTCAAATTTACCCATTGTAAACGTAATTGTATCAGAAATAGAAAATTATTTCAGCAGAATTGATAGCAGGAAACTGTACAATGTACTGCTGAACCATAAATCAAAATTGCTCATCAGATGAAATTGTGCAAACGCACTATTTTGTCTCCGATGAAAACATGGGTTTGCACAATTTTCTTAGATGAGCCAATCAGAATAACTCTTCCTCTGCATCTTCTTCCTCAATCTCCTTCTTTTTTAACAGCACCTGCCGCCCTTGACCACCACCCAGATCAGGTCCGACAATTTTTCGTGACTCCAGTTCCTCCATCATTCGGGCTGCTTTGGGATAACCGATCTGGAGTTTGCGCTGAAGTAAACTTGTGCTGCATGTCTTTAGATCACGTAAGACATCAATTGCATCCAGAATCAGCTCCTCCTCATCATCCAGTCGATCCATCAGACCGAACCAGGGCGGCACGATTGGTCGCTCCGGTTGACCATGCTCTGCCGCCTCTTCTGTTTTACGCTGTTTCCAGAAGTTGACGACGGCATTAATCTCCTCATCTGCCACCCAGCAACCTTGCACACGCATCAACTTGGACTCGTCTGAGCGCATGAGTAACATATCGCCTTGACCCAAAAGACGCTCCGCACCAGGTACATCCAGAATGACCCGCGAATCAATTTGACTCGTCACAGCAAAAGCAATACGGGTGGGGAAATTGGCCTTGATTAGACCCGTGACAACATCTGTGCTGGGACGCTGCGTAGCCAAGATTAGATGAATGCCAGTTGCACGCGCCATTTGCGCCAGTCGACAGAGTTGCCGTTCAACGTCATCAGCCGCCGTCATCATAAGGTCGGCCAATTCGTCCACAATCAGAACAAGAAAGGGAAGAGGCTTTGGGGCATCCTTGCCGCGAAGCCGCCGTACTTTGCTATTGTACGTAAAGATATTACGCACGCCTACTTCTTTAAATGCTCGGTAGCGGTCATCCATCTGCAGCAGCAACCAAGTCAACATCCCCATGACTTGATCCATGTCGGTGATTGCTTTGCCCAAGAGATGAGGAATCCCGTTATAGCCTGGAAGTTCAACCATCTTTGGATCGACCATCACAAATTGCAGGCTCTCCGGACCATGTTGCATCAGCAAGCTTGTAATGATCGTATTGATGCAGACCGACTTTCCCGCTCCGGTTGCTCCAGCAATTAGCATGTGGGGAGCGCGGGCTAAATCGATTACGACAGCCTTCCCTGCTGTGTTGCGCCCTAAGCCTATCGTCAGGTGTCCACCGTCCTTACGCCACTCTTTGCTCTCTAGTAGGCCACGCAAAGTTACGTCAACCTTGTCTCGATTTGGCACTTCGATGCCTACATAGGGACGACCCGGCACGGGTGCTTCGATACGAACCGATGGTGCCTCCAACGCCAAGGCAAGATCATCGGCTAGACTAACAATACGATTGACCCGCACTTTGCGGCGTTGACCTGCACGTTCCAAATAGAGCGGCTCGACGCCAAATTGGGTAACGGTTGGTCCGCTTTCAATATGCACAACCTGGACAGGGACATTGAAGTCCTCGAGCGTTTGTTCAATGCGCCGGGCAAGTTCAATCTCTCCATCCCCGCCATACTGACCAGAATCGGTCTGCATCAGTTCAATAGGAGGTAGCTGTTCAGGACGTCGTAGCGGTTTGGGCGCGGCGTTCTTTTGGCCTCGGTTCTTGGTTGCTTCGGATGATTTTCGCGTTGTACGCTGGGATTCGCGTTGGCTGGGTGTTTGCTCTTCCTGCAAAAGATCTGGACGAACCGGTGTAGATTGCTTTTGAGATTGGACACCATTTTTCTTTAAATGAATGGGAGGTGCCAAGGGGTTTCTATCGGCAACAAAATGAGTCTGTTCAGTCGGGTCTGGTCCAGTCGGGTCTGGTCCGTCTTCATTCTCTGACACTATAGGTTCTTGAGCTGACACGAACGAGTGCGGATGAGAACCAGAATCGCCAAAAGAAAGGGTTGAAATAGATGAAGCATCGACTGTCTGCTTATAAATATTTGCTTGGGTTGACTGCGTTACCGCAATCAACCATCGTTCCTGTACGAGCGGCAAAAGAGAAACAATAAATGCAGATGCATAAATCAGCGGTGTATAGCGCAACAGGAGACCAAGACCGACCAATCCAAGTAGCCCAACAAACGCAACTGCTGGCCATTGACCCAGGCTGCTCACAAGAAGACTCCCTAATGCCCAACCAACCAATCCTCCGTCTCGGCCATCAAACGTTGGATTCCAATCAATCGAAAGATTTGCTGTGGTGTTGTTCCAGGCAAATGTACCGGTTGTGAGGCTAAGGAAAAGAATTTGTGCGCCGACAATTGCTTCGACGCTCCAATAGCCCGCACGTTGTCCCAGAATCAGCACAAGACCAAGAAGAATCAGCGCAAATGTAAACCAAGGTGCAGTCCATCCCAACATCTGAACCAACCAAGGTAACGAGCCATCATCTGTTCGCAACGAGACAACTGCAAATCCACCAACTAATATAAAGAAGAGTCCCCAGAATTCCTGGCTTAAATTGTCAACCAGATCTTTCCATAGCGGGGAGAGATTGTCTCTCATGTGCGTTATCTTGTTCCATTTCAATCAAAATGCGGGCAACCTGACCAACAGCCACACGTTGTTTACGATAGAGATCACTTTCGCTCACAGCTAACCGGCTGGCAATCTCGCGTACTTTGCGACCTTGAATAAAGCGTAATTCGAGAATGTTGTAGAGCAACCACTCAGGTGTGCTGAAATCCTGTTTTCCAGTTGGTTTCAACCGTTCGATGGCAGATTCAAGTACGAGACGTAGTGCCCGAGTTGGATCATCATCTGCGACGCGTAGCATCTTATTTACGATGCGAAGTCGTTGCAGGGGGCTGCTGGTCAATTTTGGACCGCCCCAATAGTGACTTAATGCATCCTTCACCCAGACATCAAACTCTGGCTCATGAATCGGGCTGGAATCCAATAACATCGACGCGTACTCTGGTGTACCATTGTCAGTGTTGGTGGAGATAGGATAAGGAATGACGCCGCGCATACGCTGAATTCGATCAATCCCTGGAATAATACGTTGCAAGGCGATAAAGACGTCTTGCTGTAACTTCCGATCCATTAAGGCCAACGATGTACGCTCAACGACGCTCGTCAGCACACTCATTTCATCTGCATTCAGGGTTAAGCCATCACTGGTGGCATGGACACCAAGAATACCGAGCAGTTTGCCTGGGCCATTTGCGTTCGTCGGCTCAACCAAAGGATAGAGCCAGAAGTTTCTATGTCGAATAGGGTGGCTATTTGGCTTACCGAACGAATGTTCAGTCCGTAGTTGCTCGATCATACGTGAAATCACATCTGGCCAATCATCTACATCAGTCACCTGTTGTTGGACTTCTTCACCACCAACGATCGCTTCGAGCACCAGATCGGGACCGACGACAGCAGCCACAAATCCAGATGGGAAGCGCAACATTTCGCAGAGAGCAGTGAGGTTGTTGTCCAGGAATTGACGCAAATCGGTTGTGGTGAGCAAACGGCGATCGAGCTCGCGTAGCCAGGCAATTTCGCCACGATCCTCACGATAGATGGCTTGATCCACCCATCTTTTGGTCAAACTGAGGAAAAGCTGGCTAAATATAATCACAAAAGTGATTGTGCTAAAAAGCACTAAATCGCGCGGCAGACCTAAGACGCGCTCTACAGGCGGAATGGTCTGTACAGCCACAATCACAACAATAGCAACGAGGGGACCACGTGCAAAGAAACGAATCAAGCGATAGCGAACGACACGATCTGGCGTATAGACGCCGAAGTAGGCCACTGAGTAACTAATTAGCAACAAGAATCCCGCCACCAAGATGTTGCCAACCATCGCCAGGATAAAGATAATCGCATTGCTCTGCATCCCCTCATTCAGGCGGCTCAGACCGATGAGATATGGAAATATTCCGATCCCAGGTGCAGCGAAACCAAGGAGTAGGTAGGTCATCCGTTGTCGGCTGCTTTCGGTTAGACAGCGCTGACGGGCGCGCCAGATATTATAAAGAGACATGATCGCTGCAAGTGTAAAATAGCCGGCAAAAAGCCAAAAATAGGGCCCAGCTTCTAGATAGCTGAGTGGCGGCTCAAAGTGAAGAAGCCCGACAATTTGCGTGCCGAAGAGAGCACTCACCGCGCTGAGGAACGAAAGGGTCAACAAAAACAGACCAATCAAACGTCCGTAAAAGACCCTCCCATTCGTTGTCCGCAGCACAGCGATCGAAAAAATATAGTAAGCTGCCGGCAACATGGCGATGCCGAGCCACTGAAAACGAAGCCAGAGATTTGCCGCTCCCGCAGAACCCACACGATTCAATGCGACATCACCAGTAAAGGTGATGACGACACAAGCCAACAGCAAAGCGTAACGTCTAGCGGCTGAACTACGAAAATTGTAGGTCAGTGTGTAAGCCAGCAGGGAAAAAGCAACAATAATGACGGCGGAAGAGGTAACGACATTAACAAATGTCGCAAGCTTCGCCAGATTTAAGAATTCTACCATCAAGACGCCCACTCGATTTCTTCATCAACCACAATCCACATTTTACGACGTTTTTCCAACTGCAACCGGAAACCGCCTCCCGACATAGGAGTACGTCGAATATTTAGATTGAGTTGCGCGATTTCTAATGTATCAAACTCAATCGGATCCATCTCAATTAATGGCCCAGAGGGTGCAGGCGTCGGCTCATCGGGCATAAGCCATAAAGATGTTCCGGGAAATCCAAGATCACCGATAATTTCTGCCGGATGGCAACGGATACGCAACTCTGCGGGTAAACCATCGGCGTTCGGCTCTAAGTGACGGCGCTGACCAAGTTTGTGAATCAACGCTGTACGTCGAATGCGCAGTGCATCTGGTTCTTGCTGATCTGCACTACGATAATAGCGGGCAAGCGCATAAATTGGACCAAAAGCGTTTTGTTGACTCAACAGATGAATTAGTTCATTGCGAATGCTTCCCCATCGAAAAATCCACTCTTTGTCGTCTACACGATCGCCGTATTCTAACAATTCCAGAGTAGATTCTGCACCAAGACGCCGGATGATATTCGCTGGAGACATGAGAGTCGGATCTTGCTTCAGATACCCAAGGAGCGTTTCGGGCGTTGTTTCTACATCGTCGATAGCAACAAGTGGTCGACGTGTACTGATGCTAAAATATAACCCAACTCCAACAGCTGAAATAAATAATGTTACCAGAATCCAAGCGACTGAATCCATCGACTCGCCAATGCGGGCAATGGATGGAAAACGATCCAGATCCAATGAAGTGATTAATTGCTCAATTGCGTTGCGTAGCTCTTCCACAAACAGCTATTTTACCACAAAGATTGAGCGAATACGTGATTCGTGATTCGTAGAATTTGCACTGTGGCTCATGTGTGGTTGGCGCATGAGACGCTTGCGGGTATAATCGTGTTGCTTCATCTAACAAATTGTGCAGATCAATGATTTCTCTAGAAATGTAATCGTGCCCTTGCCCAATTTTGCCTGATGAGCGATCGTGTTATGTAGGCATACTCGTTATTGCCGTAGCGAACTTCAATCTGGAGCCATTTACGATGAGAGAGCGTATCTCCACGTTATTGACAATTGTGATTATTCTGATAACCGGCTTTGCTGCTGCATCTTGTGGTGACTCAGAACCTGAGCCAACGGTCACCCCTCCGGCAACAGCAACCTCCATTCCCACTCAACCACCGGCAGCGACAGCTGCACCGAATCCAACCCTTCCACCACCAGACGAAGAGAGCGACGTTTGGACCTTGATTCAGTCTAACGATGATTTAACCAGATTAAAGGGATTGATTGAAGAGGCTGAATTGATTGAAAAGTTACAAAGTGATGGCCCATTTACTCTCTTTGCGCCAACGGACGAGGTGTTTGCGGCTTTGGACGACAATGCACTCGACGATCCGAACACAGCTTTTGATGTGCTGCTCTATCATCTGGTTGCAGAGGATCTATCCGAAGATGACTTGTCGTCTCTCTCTACTCTCACGACTCTATTGGGAGATGAGTTGGGGGTTGTAGAGAACGAGGGTGAGCTGATGATTGGAAAAGCGACCATTGTAGAAGCGGATATCGAAACAGTCAATGGCCGGGTCCACATAATCGACACCGTTCTGTTTCCGCCAAGCCTTGCTCTATTATTCGACTTGCCCATCACCCAAACTGATTTGCCCGATCTTGTCAAAACGGCTCAAACAGCCAATAGTTTCGAGACGCTATTGGCTGGTTTACACGCGGCGGATCTGATTGAGGCGCTACAAGAGGACGGTCCTTTCACAGTGCTCGCACCAACGGATGAGGCGTTCTTGGCACTGGTCGACAATGCATCTGAAAGACTTTTACATCAGTTAGATACCAACCCATCACCCTATTTACTCTATCATGTCATCCCGGGTGCATTGAATACAAAAGCCATCCATGATGGGCTGGAAGTGGTTACATTGCATGGTGCAGCCATCCGCTTTGTTGTGGAGAAGGATGACAGCAACCGTGCTGATCCACAAGGTCAGATCGCCGTTCAAGGCGGCGATTCGACACAGGCTCAGATCTTGCTGGCAGATATTGCCGCGGGAAATGGGTTTATCCATGTACTCGACGCCGTGATTCTACCGCCGAATAGTCCTTAAGATGCATTCATTTACCCAAATTGAAACAAATATCGGTGTTGGGACACCCCCACCTGGCTGGCGTAGCATTGTTGATTGCAACTTGTGGATCATTGTGGGCGTAACAGGTGTCGGAAAGAGTACAACCATCGAGACCCTTCAACAGATAGGGGCTCAATTTGCCCTCCTGCCCAATCGCCGATTGCTGACAGATCGACTGATGATCGAGCGTCTTCAAAGCGAAGACGGAGATCCACTTCAACCTGTACGGGATCGTATGAAGCGATTTGGCTATACGCGTCGCTATCGTGAGCGCTTTCATGGCGGGATGGCGCACGCTTTGGCACAATTACAGATTGGCTCTGGTTTGGCTCGGAAACAACTCGTTTTCGATGGATTGCGCGGCGTCAACGAAGTTGAGCACGCTATTTATCTGTTTCCTCTCGCACATTTCGTGGTTCTCCATGCCCCGGATCTTGTTCGGGTCGAGCGCCTATTGCAGCGCAAGGATCGATTCGACTCAGTCGAATTTCAGCAGAAGGTGGATCAAGACAAAACTAACCAGCAGACGATATCCAGGGATCCCTATACGGTACTCGATGTCGATGATGCTTCTACTGTATTTGAACCAAGCGAAGTAGTAAATCTCCTGACTCTCGTTCAAACCAATCGAGTTGAGCTGGCTGAGTTACGCAGCAAAATTCGCATCGTAGTCGAAGAACGGCGTAACTATGACCCCAATGCAACCTTGGCAACACTGCTGCGTGATGCTGCCGATCGCACGATCGCGGTTGATACAACAATACAGACTCCAACACAGATCGCTACCTCGATTGCTGATGCAATGAAATTGACATAACTCAAGTCCATGATTCAACCAACGATTAAAGCAATAGAGACTACTGTATTTCGCCTCTCTATGCACGGTGTACTGCATTGGGGTCAACACAGCACCATGAACGACGTCCATCACGTTTTGGTACGTGTATTCCTGAGCGACGGTCGTGTTGGGTATGCTGAAGCACCACCACGTCCGACGATCTATGGTGAAACGGTCGCGAGCATAACCAGCATCATTCGACAAGAATTAGCACCACGGGTTATTGGGCTTGATGCACACAGAGTCAAGCAAGTTTGGACCCAACTAGACCAAGTCAAAAATAATCACGCTGCGAAAGCTGCGATTGATATTGCATTACATGATGCCGTTGCTCAAAGCCGCGGGGTGAGTCTAGCGGAAGCCTTGGGTGTTGAAAGGGATAAATCTAAACAGCGAATACAGGTAAGTTACATTCTGGGCATTGACAATCCAGAGACAATGTTCGATGAGGCAGAACGTGTCTTTGCTGCTGGTGTGCGCGTCTTCAAAGTAAAGGTGGGCCGCAATTGGAATGAGGATATGGCGATCCTGGGAGAGTTACAAGCGGCTTTTGATGAGAGTCTGAGTCTTTATGCCGATGCGAATGAGTGCTTTACTGTTGATGAGGCTGCTTCTCAGCTGCAACAATTACACGAAATGGGATTGCTCTATTGTGAAGAGCCGCTGCCCGTCGAACTGATTCGGGAAAGAGCATCTCTGCGCCGCGGCAATCATTTACCGTTGATCGCCGATGATAGTGCATTTACGACGCGCGATTTGCGTCGTGAACTCGCTTTGGATACCTTCGATATTTTGAATATCAAGACTGCACGGACAGGCTATACGGAATCTCTGCAGATGATTGAGATGTTACAGAGTTATGATACGGAAACAAATAAGAGTCTAATGGTTGGATCTCAAGCCAGTGCTGGGTTGGGGACGGCACGTGCGGCCTGTTTGGCCGCGTTACCAGTTGTGAACTGTCCGTCAGAATTAAGTTTTTTCTTGAAGCTTAAAGAGGATATCGTGACTCATCACCCGAAGATTCAAGATGGATATATCGATTTGGATGATTTGTTGTCGATCCGGATCGACGAGGATCTGTTGAGGGAAGCGATATTGTAATACCCCCGAGGAGCATGTTATGCAAAAACCGTTTACGACTTCTGGTCCAATGAGTCTTGGCGAACTGCTTGATGGCGCATTCCGTCTTTATCGAGAGCGCTTCGGCATTCTTGTTTTAACGGCAGCGGTCTTTCTGGTTCCCATGGGAATCTTGTCTAGCATTTTACTGAGCAACGTTTTTGGCGCTTATATGAATCTTTTTCGTTCTATACTCAGTAGATCCAAATTTGGCGTTTTTGGCTATTTTCAGTCGAGATTGCAGGGATTTTGGAGTCATTTATTCAGATTTCGGTTACAGAAAACAACCTATTTCATATCTGAAAATCGGGGTGGTTCATTTTAGGCGGACAATTAGGTTTACATTTTTGCAAAGAGAAAAGATGTTTATATTTTCTACTTTGAGCCATGCTCAGGCAGAAAATGACCTCATATAGATTTTTATCTATGTATCAAAAGTGTAAACCTAATTCTGAACCACCCCTGAAAATCGCCCAAATCTAACGCAAAAACTAGATATCGACCGGCAAATTTGTATTTATGTCAACTGTTTAGCCAGAATTCTCTCTCAAAACCTGAAATTTGGATCTACTGAGACTCACAAATCCAGGAGAACCACCGCCTCCCGAAGCATTCGAAGCTATATTGGAAATGGCTCCAGAAACAGTGGCTTTGGCTCAGTTGATCAATATTGTTTCACTCGTCGCTTGGATCCTACTCTTCTTGGCACTCACGGCTCAATCAGTTGCAGCGCTTCATCAGCAAGAGCTGACCCTTCTGGAGGGTATTCGTACAGGAATGAAGCGTTTTTGGCCCTTTTTGGGTATGTCAATTATGTTCTTTCTGGCGTTTGTTGGTGTTTATATTCTCTTTTTCTGTGCAATCTTTGGGGTATCCTTCTCCTTTGCAGGTGTGATGGATGCAACAGGCGGACCTGATGGGCTGGCAATCGTTGGAATAGTCTGTGGTGTTCTTATCATACTTTTGCTGTTCTTCGGTTCGATGCTCTACCTCAGCGCGCGCTGGGTGGCTGCTCCGATTGGCCTTTTAACCGAAAGGTGGGGGCCAATTGAGGCAATGCGTGAAAGTTGGAGATTGACGAAAGGAAGTGCGGCACGAATTCTAGGATACCTCGTGCTGCTAAGCATCTTCTATCTTGTGATTATGATTATCCAATTTGCTGTTCTCCAATCGACCATCCTATTTACCTTCTTCTTTGTTCCTCGGGTCGCAGCTGGTCTGAGTGGAGCCCTCAGTTCGATTGTTTCAGCTTTGGTCCAGCCGTTCATGATCGCCGCAATCGTTTTACTCTACTATGATTTGCGTGTGCGCCAACAAGGATATGATCTCGATCTGCGTATTCGGGGTTTGGAAGAAGAGATGCCGCCTACCGGTCCGACGACATTTTAGCGATCTACATTCTCAATTCTCAGTAGGTTAAGGCGGTTTTGGGCCTACATTGGTATATCAGAGGATTCAGGTACGATCTGGATGCAATCTATCTGCAATAAACACCTTATACAATATATATTCATTCTGTGG
Source organism: Chloroflexi bacterium TSY (assembly GCA_019217005.1). The sequence continues at coordinate 3,830 of JAHBNG010000080.1, read as the reverse complement.
TTTGTTTTGAGCCTGTTCCATACGACATCAGTTAGCCTGGCGATAGCGCAATCAGATGCAGTAGATGAAAATCAAGAGCTTTCACTTATAGAGTATCGTGCTCTTCTGGCAGACGTCATCGAGATACTAGATGCTCCGAATGAATCTCAGAGTGATGTGCAAAGGCTGGAACTGGCGCAGCAAATGCTCAATACAGTCAAGCGTGTCAAACTCTCATCCGGAATGACTATTCATCCAGAACCGCTCATCACAAATGAACGGATTGATCCTGCTGAGGACATTGAGATTGCACGTTCTCGCGTCCGTCTTGTTGCACAACAGCTGGAGAGTGCGCAGAACGATCAGACTTATACGCGTCTTGCCTTATTGCAAGAAGTCTTCGAACGACCTGAATTTAACCGACCTCCGACGTTGCGAGAACGTTTTTTTAACTGGTTGGATGAGCAATTAGATAGATTTTTTCCCGAACGGGGTGTGGGGCTGAGAAATACTGGTCTGACACGGACTTTACTTGAAATAATCGGATGGCTCTTGGCGATAGTGGGTGTGGGGCTGGTTGCCGCCATGTTGATTTATTGGTTCAGAGGCATCACAGGTAGTTTTGTCCAGAATTTTAATTTGCAGATTGACGATTCGCGGGGGGATCATTTGCCGTTAACGTCTCAAGAAGCACGTGAACGGGCCAGTTCGCTGGCCCAAGTTGGTAACTACCGACAGGCTGTACGGCAACTCTATCTCTCTGCACTGCTGCTTCTGGAAGAAAATGGTGCAATTCGCCACGATCGTAGCTTAACCAACCGAGAGGTACTCAATCGTATCCAAGAACAGCAGCCCGTGCGTGACCATCTCAGACCTGTCGTCGAAACATTTGATGACGTTTGGTATGGTATCCGCGAACCTGATCGAAACACATTTGACAATTATCAACGCGAGATTGACCATCTCAGTCAAGTTGTAGACGACCAACAGGAATCAGTGAACCCTCATTGACAATTCCGTATTGACAATTCGTTAGGTTGTTATGGGCGTACTAAAACCTTCTTTCCTGAATAAGCAAACTGTGCTGGTTGGTGTCCTCTTTCTTTTGCTCATCTTGGTCACTATGCTTGAAGGACGGCAGACTCAGTAGATCCAAATTTCAGGTTTAGAGAGAGAATTCTGGCTAAACAGTTGACATAAATACAAATTTGCCGGTCGATATCTAGTTTTTGCGTTAGATTTGGGCGATTTTCAGATATGAAATAGGTTGTTTTCTGTAACCGAAATCTGAATAAATGACTCCAAAATCCCTGCAATCTCGACTGAAAATCGCCAAAAACGCCAAATTTGGATCTACTGAGTCTACCGAACGCCTCTACGATCTAGACTCAGTAGGACCATTAGGATTGCGAGCATTGCGTCTGTGGCTAGCCGACATGGGTTACCAGGTTGAGCGAACTGGACAAGAGCTGTTCTCTCTTTCGGGGTCCGATGGAGCACCAGCAAATCTACTCTTTGTTTACCCGGGAGTAGAACCCTATACGGATGAAGAGGCGAAGAGACTATACCAATGGGTCACAGAAGGTGGTACGCTGATCCTTTATGGTCCAGGATTGCACGACGGAGCTTTATATGAGACGTTTGGTGTGATCATCGACGAGCGGGGGTTTACCTTTGACTCAGAGTGGCAGCAACAACCCCTGATTCCAGATGGACCAGCAAGCTATTCATCTTTAGCGGCAGATATCCGAATCAATTTGGATGATGTGCCAGAGGCTATTCCAGTATTGAGAATTAGACGCGGAATCGCGTCAGAAGCAGAGAATATTGAGGGCGAGGAGTCGATATCAGAAAATATAGATGAAGATCTGAGCCAGAATAGCGAGACAGGCGGAGAGGATGATGAACAGACACCGCGCACTGCCACAATCGCAATTCGGTCACTGGGTGAAGGGTTAGTCTGGCATCTAAGTCCGCGCCACGGATTTACCAACAATGAGTTGCGAGATCGCGACGAAGCGAAGTTGCTTCCTGCCCTCCTGCGTACGGTTTCGGAAGGAGATGTGATTCTTTTTGATACCTATCACCTTTTTGGATCAAGCAACAGGGTGCAAAGAGGTGAAATCAGAACGATTGGCGAGTGGCTTTATAAAACAGCCACTGGCTGGGCAACGCTCTTTGGGTCTGGGGCCATTGGCCTTTTTTTGTTGTTACAGGGCTGGCGATTGGGGCCAGCCTTGCCAATGACGACGGGGACACGACGGCGTGAAGCAGCTGAATACGTTGAAGAGAAGCCATCGCTTCAACGTCGGACGCAGCAGCGTACAGCCGTTGCGCACTATCAGAAGCATCGACTAAAAGTTGCCTTGGCCAGAAGCTATCACATCCAAACGAACTTGGACGACCAACGCTTTATAGAACGTCTAATGAATTCTCCCCATCGTTTTGACCATCAGCAATTGACTATGATTCAACAACTCTTGGAGCATCTTGACCGAAATCCAGATGAAGCATCGCTCGTCAAAATGGTGAGAGAAATTGATGGGATCGTAAAACCTTAAAAACTCCTTTTGTATGAACGAGGTATTTGTGTCTGTATCCAAGTTATTTGAACGAATGAAAGCAGAGGCGTCCAAGATTATTGTTGGGCAGGATGAAATATTTGAGCACGTAGTGATCGCGTTTTTGAGTGGTGGACATGTATTGCTAGAAGGGGTGCCTGGCACAGCCAAGACACTACTAGCCAAAACCCTGGCTCATCTGATCGATGCCAATTTTGGTCGGGTTCAATTTACTGCTGATCTGATGCCGAGCGATGTTATTGGCACACAAGTCTTCGATATCAATCGTGGACAGTTTTATCTGAAGAAAGGGCCTATTTTTACCAATATCCTTCTTGGTGATGAGATTAATCGCGCCCCGGCCAAGACGCAATCTGCATTGTTGGAAGCAATGGAAGAGCGTCAAGTTACAATTGAAGCTGAAGGACTGATTCTCGAAGAGCCATTCATGGTTTTGGCTACACAAAATCCAGTTGAGTATGAGGGAACCTATCCTCTGCCCGAAGCACAGCTCGATCGTTTTATGTTTAAGTTGTTGGTCGATTATCCACCTGAGCTTGTGGAGCAAGAAATCCTACGTCGATATCATCGCGGATTTGATGCCCGCCGGCTTGAAGCAACAGGCGTAAGGCGAGTGGTGCAACCTGCTGATTTGGATGCATTGCGAGCCGAAATTCGGTCTACAACGGTTGAGGATGGTGTGCTCAACTATATTACGCAGATCGCTGCCGCAAGTCGAAACAGTCCTGACTTGATCCTTGGCGGTAGTCCGCGGGCCAGCATTACGCTTCTGTTGGCATCTAAAACGGTTGCGGCCCTAGCAGGCCGAGATTATGTAACACCCGATGATGTAAAATATGTTGTCTTGCCGACTTACCGACATCGTGTGATTTTACGTCCAGAAGCAGAGATAGAAGGGCTAGATGCAGATGGTGTGATTCGCAAGATTTTGGCGGGATTGGACGTACCGCGTTAGTTCTTATAATGAACGAACAATTAAATACTCCAAGGATGCAATCTCGAGCGAGCACATCCTACTGAGCGTCATAATTAGGTTCTCTCTCGCACTTTCTATGATCTAGGCCGATGCTACCTCAAGTAGTGATGCCCTAATATCGTCAGTTTTCATAAGAAGTGCAGGAGACCCCATAATCAAATACTTATCGTAAGGTATTCGTATCTATCATGTAGTTAAACAAAATGCTAAAAGCCCAGAAAATATGAGATAATTGACTCGCTAAGGCTAAACCAAAAAAATAATTATACGCGAACGAGAGAATGGAGAGGGGG
>JAHBNG010000009.1 GCA_019217005.1 Chloroflexi bacterium TSY | reverse complement strand
CCTGTACTGTGGCGCTACCGCCCGAAGCAATTTGGTCGATCGTCTGAGGTTCGCCAATCGGTGTGGATCCGGTGCCTGTGGTATCAAGGAATTGAACCACTACATCATTGACTTCCACCGCACCATCATTCAGGATCGTTGCTCGGACCGTCACCTGATCACCGAGTGTGGGCGTTGTTGGCTCAAAACCGATGTTGGCGCTTTGAATGACCAAATTGGGGCAGGAGCCGGTGCAATCGTCAAGATACGACTCGCTGCATTGTCTGACTCATTCTGTTCGGCGATAAAGTTGTTCGGATCGACGATGGCCTGAATTTCAAGCTCGCCTGCAACCGTATCGCGCCCATAGGAAACCTGCGCCATTCCACTACCGCCGACTGGCAAGTTGGAGATGGTCTGAGGCTGTCCAATGGGCACTGCACCACCATCTGTAATATCAACAAACTGTACGATTACGTCATTGGCTTCAGTCGTTCCATTGTTGAGAATGGTGGCATTGATTCGAACACGCTCGCCTTCAACCGGATTCGAGGGGCTGAAACCGATGTTGCTTTCCTCAACAACTAAGTTCGGCATTGGAACCTTGTCGCCTGGTAGTTCAAGCTTGGCTGTTAGCAAGCGAACATCATCGATATACCAACCCTCGAAGTTGTTAAAGGTGCTGCTCACAGTATCGAACCAGAAGCGGATCTGAATTGTGCTCGTTGATCGACGAATTCCGCCAAACTCACGGTCCGCTGTTCCCATTCATCCTTCGTTCCATGTGATTCGAAAACCGTCTTCCATGCGACACCATCGCTGGAAACTTGAACGCGTGTGCGGTCGAAACGCGTGCTGGATTGGACTTCGCTCCACTCGTGGAAAGTGAGCAAAATATCGTCCGCATCAACCAAGCTGATGGGCGGTGAGGTGAGAGTTCCGTTGTTGATCTCGCCTGTATCATAGTTGCGGCTCTCATCCTGGCCATAGTACCAAGCCGTTACGGGACCGTTGAAGCGCAATGAGGAGAGATGCCAGAGATCATCCGTTCCTTCCAGTCACCCAGTCGCCTTCACCGCTTTCCATGTCATCTTCAAAGACAATGGTACCCGCACTTGTGCTGGCCATAACGCCATTTGACAGTTCAGAGCTGTTGCCGACATTATCTAGCACGCGCAGGGCGAAGTAGTAAGTTGTATCTGGTTCAAGTCCACCGACGCTAAACTCTTCTGTCGTGCCTGGTGCTCCAGGTGTCGGTGCATTGGGGACACGCGTGGCAATTTGCCAAGTGGCGTCGGTAATGGGTGAGCGGGAATAGCGAATATCATAGGCATTGGCGTTGCCTTCCATATCGTCATCACCAGTAGCGGTCCAGCGCAGATTGATCTTGGTCATCAATACACCAGAAACTGCCAGATTGGAGACCGCAGCCGGTGGAGTGGTGTCATCTTCCAATAGGTTAAATAAGTTCAGACGTCCATTGGTGATCGTTGTTTTGCTCATATCACTGAGAGGATCCACACCGGAGAGCAGACGCTGCCTGATCTGTTCAAACGTGAGCGACTTGTATTTGGTTTTGACAAGAGCGATTGCGCCCGAAACATATGGCGTGGACATGGATGTGCCATTGACGCTACGATAGCCGGTTGTGCTACAGAGCGGACATCCACTTTTGGGGACAGTAGAAATGATCGCAACACCAGGTGCAGCTAGATCGACCCAGGTGGGACCATAATTGGAGAAACTGGCATATAAGTCGTCATGATCGGTGGCCGCAATTGAAAGGATATGATCTAGATCAAAGGCTGCTGGATAGTGAGAGCGACTAGAATTGCCGTTGCCTGCGGCACAAATATGAAGCGGCTGATTCGCACCTTTCATGGCGTCTTCGAGCGCCTGGGAAAAGCCACCCCCTCCCCAACTATTATTTGTGAGTAATATATTCTGCTTCTGCTTATTCTTCAAGTCATTGATGTAGTTGAAGCATTTGATTGCGCCAGAGACTGTGCCGCTACCGCTGGCGCTGAGAAATTTACAAGCGCCAATGCGTACTTTGTGGCTGACACCGACAACACCCTTGCTATTATTTCCGACTGCACCAAGGATTCCAGCGACATGGGTGCCATGTCCAAAGTCGTCCATGGGATCACCCGTGTCTGTAATGGCGTTGATGCCGTAAAAGTCGTCGACGTAGCCGTTATTGTCGTCATCTTTGCCATTTGCTTCACATTTCCCCGGCCCCTTGGGACACTCTTTGGGGTTGGTCCACATGTTGGCATTCAGATCTTCGTGGGTGTAATCGACACCAGTATCGATTACGAAAACGATGATATCGCGCGATCCCGTGGTCACATCCCACGCACGTAAAGCACTAATGTGTGCGCCGGCTGTGCCACCGGTCTGTCCCGTGTTGTTGAGCCCCCAAAGTTCATCGAAGCGGGGATCATTGGGTTTGTCTGCAGCGGGTGCTGCTTGAGGTGGATCGGTTTGAGAAGTTCCTGCCTGCAACAATTCTCTGTCGCTGATATGAACAAGATAATTGGGTTCAGCGTAGCGTACGCGCGGATCGTTTTCTAAAAGTTGAATCAGATCATCATTGACGTCAATAGGGGGGCTGCTGCGAGACGTAGTTGATCCACTTGGATTGTGTGGCTAACGTCTAAATTATCGCGCTCGGTCAAGCCATATTCGGCGTAAAAGTTGGCAATCTCTTCCTTGGAGACCCCAGGGTTGAAGCCAACGAGTAATTGTCCTGGGACCGAAAGTGGCTCGAGCTCTTGCCCCAAAGCCACAGGCGTTTCAGGGGATAAAAAGGTTGCGCCTTGGAAAAGCATTGCTAGTACCAAAGCCGAAATAACAAAATGTCTTGACCATCTCATGCGATTTCATTCCTCCGAAAGAAAACAACAAGGCTATGTGTCTTGTACGATCAGCAGACTACAATCGTTAGATTCCTTTGGCTGTGCTTAGAACCTATCCGAAAAGAGATTGTAAGTTCGACCAGTTTCTCGGGTGAGAAGAGACCGTCACAGTATTTTTCGGATAGAACTTAGCACAGGCCTTTACTTTGTGGGTGCGAAGCATCCGCTGCACGAACGGAATGATATGATTGCTGTCTACTAACTATTGTAACGCAGTTGACCGATAATGAACAATGAAAAATTCACTGTAGAGACCAAAAATGAAATTTCTGAAAAGAATTTAAGAATTTTGCGCGAATGTTCGAGGGATTTTATCTCTTCATTACGATTAACTAAATAAGAACGCTCTTCTTTCAATTATAAACGCTATCTTCATTGCGTCAGAGACCATCTTCATCGTGTGCATTTGTGGGAGATGAGCTAGTCAAAGTAGTATTTCAGAAGACTTAGAGGGCGCAGGCAGATACAAAATGAAGGATTATTTTCGCGTACTCGATGTACCGGAAGACGCCTCCACAGAACTCATCAAAACGCGGTACCGACAGCTAGTTCGTATTTTCCACCCTGATAAATTTGTTGGAACAAACATTGATCAGGAATTTGTTGAAGAAAAGTTAAAAGAGATCAACGTTGCTTATAACGCCTTACTTAATCCTGAGGCACGCAAATCTGCTGCGGACAAAACGGAGCTGCTTCCGCAACCCGTTGTTTTTCCGGCTGAGCTCGCATTTGGACGAATGCGCCAAGATACGACCGCAACCAAAACCTTTCAGGTTGGTAATTTAGGTGATAAAGCACGTCACTTCGACGTTGTATATGCACAACCCAATGCTTGGTACCAGATTACGTCTGGTCGGCGTATTGATCCCGCACGTCCGTTCCCTATGGAGTTGGAAGTCACCGTCGATACGAGTCTGTTAAATCGTCATGAGAGCTATACAGGTTGGATCGATCTCATGATGGATAATACGCGCGCTCGTGTGAACATCTCGGTAGATGTTGGTTATATCGTCCCTCTGCCTTCTATGTCTATTCGTATGGTGACGATGACATTGCTATTAGGCTTGGTGTTGGGTGGGATTTCAACACAGATTTTCCGCTCAATCTTTAATCGTCCATTTACAGACGCAACAGTTTCAGCGAGTTCAGATTTTAGCCAAGAGCCAGCTCAAGTAGATTCGAGCGTACAAGTCGAAACGGTGGCAAATGGAGCACCAGCGCCTATCGTTGTACCGACAGCACAACTTGTAGTTCCAACCTTGGCTTCTTCCGCAGCGGTGCTAGACGATGGGGTCAACGATCGATTGAACGATCAACCAGAGAAACAATCTACATCTGCGAATGCATCCACAAGCATGTTGGCAATCGATACAGCAACACCGCAAGCCACACCAACCGATGAGCTTGTTGTTACACCAACACGGATCCCCACCAAAGTAATCGAGCCAACGCCAACTGTGATCTCCGCGCCACAATCTCCCGTAATGCCCGAGCCATCTACACCATCCGTCCTGGCTGTCGTTCCCGATGCATTTAATGTAAATGCTCGTTCGGACGCATCTATCGAGTCAGCTATTGTTGGTCAATTAAAGAGCGGTTCCGTCCTACCCGTTCTCGGACGGACAGAAGATAGCCAGTGGTTATATATCCAGCTAGAGAATGGAAATAAAGCGTGGGTATTTGCAGAAGCAGTTTTCATTAAGCTCGAATCAGTGATGGTTATGGCTGAAGAATAAGGTTTAGATAATATAAGATATTTCGTTGACGATCGGCAAATAGATGGTGACCAATGTTCCCTTATTTGGTTCGCTTTGGATTGTGATTTCCCCTTCGAACTGCTTGATGATGCCATATGCTTGGGCCAATCCCAAGCCAGTTCCTGATCCAGGGGGCTTCGTGGTAAAGAAAGGTTGAAATGCCTGTTGTAGAATGCTCTCTGTCATCCCCGTTCCTGTATCTTCGACCGAGAGGGTCAGCCAACTGCCAGGCTTCATATTTGGCACGGGTGCGTTATTCTCAGAATTAACTTGAATGCGCGTCAACCGCAGAGTCAACGGACCACCCTTGGGCATTGCGTCTCGTGCATTTACAGCGAGATTGATCAGTACTTGTTGGAGACGGGTTGTGTCGACCTTCACGTGAACATCGTCGATTGTAGAGTGTAAATAAATTGAAATAGTCTCTGGAAGCATCCGCTCAAGCAACTGAATCAATTCCTGCAGGAAGAAAACCATGTTTACATTGGTCAATTCCATCACGGTCTGACGGCTAAAATCGAGAACTTGTTGGGTCAGATGTGCTGCATGTTTCGCTTGTTGCTGGATTGTCTGTAAATATCGTTGACGTTTTGGCAAGTCAGGACTTTTTTCCAAGATCTGACTGTAAAGTATGATAGCGGCCATCACGTTGTTGAAATCATGCGCAATGCCGGCCGTGACCTGACCAATTGTTGCAAGACGCTGTTGAGCTTGTTCATATCTTTGACGCTCACGTTCCTTTGTGACGTCATCTATCAACAAGACACTCATTTGGCCGCCATTTTTGGTCTGGCTTTCATTCTCTGTTGGAATCGCAAATGCGGTCATCACAAAGTTTCTTTGCTCATCTTTTGTTTGGGCTTCATGCCAAACGACTTCATCTGACTCCCCACTCAAAAGCTGTTGAATAGGCAAGTCGCCCAACGTTATCAGCTCATCTCCGATTCCACAATCTGTGATCATTGGTAAGTAATCTTGAGCAACCGGATTGACTTGGATAATGTCCATATCGGAATCCAGGAGGATGAATCCATACGGCAGATGATCGACAATGCATTGCAACCGCTGTACTTGATCCGCCAACAGACCATTGAGTTGTTGTAATTTTGTTTCTACATACCATGCCTCTGTCGCGGCAACGAAAGCTGGCAAGATACGGTCGAATAAACGGCGCTCTTCAAGAGGAAACGCATCAATTTTTCTGCTTTGCAGAACCAATATTGCCTTCAAGTCTTCGCGCACGATCAGTGGACTAATCAAAGACGAATAGAATCCATTTTCTGACCGGATATCATCGGCCCAGTAACAACTTCTGGCTGTATTGGGGACATACAGTGTCTCTCTTGTACTTAAGACAACTTCGAGGTAGCTATTTGGGTGGATCGTTAATTGTGGCGGTAACTCGTCTCCGTACAAACTTTGCATCAGTTTACCGATTGCGATCTCATCCCCTGGTCGAAACCAACTGACCCAACCTTCAAATGCAGTACTTCCAGGCAACCAAAAAACGACACCACCGATGCTAATCGACATATGCTGTCCCAGAAGAGTTAGTGCCTCTGTAATGGCTTCGGCTGGTTGACGCTTGGATAGGATTTCAAAGACACTGGCTAGTAGATTTGCTTCTTGGTGTCTGCGCCGATGTTTTTGAACATTACGGGCGATGATTTGCCAAAGAGGACCGTTAGCAGTTTCAATCTGTACAATGCCGAACAACACAAAAAATGTTTGACCATTTTTATGGAGCCATGTTGATTCGATATGTACGGATTGGGTCAAATCCTGACAAAGGAGAACCTGAAGAGTTTCCTGACGGGCATCGGGCGCAATCAATTGGTCGAAGTCAATCTGACACAAAGATTGTTGGGTATATCCAAGCAGACGACTTGCTGCTCTATTTGCACCAATCACTCGACGATTGGAGGGTTCAACTAGAAATATCGAATCGCTGGCGTGCTCAAAAAGAACTTGATATGTCTCTGGAGAAATGGTCTGCATCATGATGATTATGTCTAGCCTAGAGCCCGATTCACAGTTATAGTAACAATTCCCTGAAAAATCATCATAGCATATTCATTTAGATAAGTCTGTGTCTGAATCTTACGATTAAATTACGAAGCTTATTTTAGTGTGAATTTTTCACCATTTTCCAAAATTTGATATCTTTGCTGCGCTTCGACAGCTGACTTTTCAAACTCATCGGGTGAAACAGTGTTAAATGTAAACATGTCATAGTGGCATGGAATGACCACCTTTGCTTTGATGTTCTGTGCCAGTTCTACAGCTTCCGGACCAGACAGATTGCCTGCCACACCTCGCGCAGGATCCCGACCATTAATCGGTAGCAGAGCAAGATCGATCTGCCATTGGCTGAGACGCTGAACCATACCGGGATAACGCATCGTGTCGCCGCTGTGATAGATTGTCCAGGGACCGACTTCTATGACGAGGCCGATATATTTATGGTTTCCTTGTTCGTCGGTATCAAGCTCCTCGTGGGCAGCAGGAACAGCGTGGAAGGTAAATGGAGGTACCTCTTGGGGTGCCTCACACCGAATCCCCGTCAATCGCGTGGTGGGTATCTGAAAGCGTTCTGCTGCAAAAGTGCGATTGGCCTCTGGTACGATAATGGTCAACTGGGGATTGGTATCCAACAATGGACCAACTGTTTCTCCATCCAAGTGATCTGTGTGGTTGTGGCTAGATGTAACAATATCAATGAAATCCAACCGCTCAGGCGCAATCACCAACTCGGTCATGCGTATGTGGGGCTTACTTGTCGTGGCATATTTTTTTGTAAGCGAATCAGAAAGATAGGGATCGAGAAGCAAATGCGCATGTTGCCACTGGAGCAGATAGCCGCTTTGGCCCAGCCACCAAAGATGAAGTGCATCACTCTCTTCTGAAGATTTCTTTACATCTGCGAGAAACGACTCGCCTTGCAAAAATGGTTTAATCACAAGCCAAGCTCCTCCCTCACCATCTGGACACCTGCCACCATGTTCTGCAGTTTTTGCTTGGCCGCCCAACGTGCGGTTTGGCTGAGACCACAATCTGGTGCAAAGGAGAGACGTTCCGGTGGAGCAAATTCCAGGCAGCGATGCACCCGCTCTGCAACGATTTCCGGGGGCTCAATAAAGTAGCTTTTGACATCGATGATGCCGACAGCAACGTCTCGATTTTGGGTAATCAATTCGATGATTTCTAAATCAGCAAACTCTCTGCTCGCCATCTCTACATGAATCTCATCGACCGTCATATCGAGAAAGGCTGGAAACATGGGGGCATAACGGCGGTCGCTCACAGCGTGTCCTTTGAAGTTACCAAAGCAGAGATGGTTCGAGAGATGACAGCGTCCATAGACAGGTTCGACGGTGCGGTTGAAGATATCCACAAAACGGGTTGGATCTTCTCGGTAGGCATAGCAACTCATGGAAGGTTCGTCGACGGTCAATTCAGTGCAACCTGCTTCGACGAGCGCCTCCAGTTCGCTGCGCACAAGAGGTACAAGCGCTTCTGTAACAGCCCAACGATCTGGATATTGAGCGTTCGGTTTCAAGCGACCGCTCAATGTATAGGGTCCAGGAACGCTGGCTTTTAGCGTAATTGTCTCAGGGATTTTCTGAGCTTCAGCCAATTGTTGTAGCCGTTCAAACTCAGCAACAGCCCCTAATCCATGCGGCGCACGAATGTCGCCCACAATGTTATGTTTGCCACGCTGATCGTGGGCGGGTGGCCCAAAATTCCGTCGGCGAGGGTCGGCCTCCCCTAGTCCATCCAAGAATCCGTAGAAAGAAAGATTGAAGTCAAGGCGAGTCTGTTCGCCATCTGTAATGACATCAAGACCTGCCGCAATCTGGTCATGCATTGCAATGATAACCGCATCTTCCTGGAGTTCGGTCAGTTCATCAGTTCCAAATTCATCCAAGTTTTGCGATGCATACTCCAGCCATGATGGGAAAGGATAACTACCAATGACTGTTGTTCGTAAGGGATGTTCTATCATAGTATCTTTTACTCATCATGCCTGGCTGCAGCGAATCGATAGAGTTCGGCAAGCTCATGACGGCCTATTTCACGAAAACATGCCTCAGCGTCTTCAAGACTCAACTTCTTGACCGAAACAACATTCTCTCCACCTGCGTTGGGTACTTGGGGTTGACTGACCAATTCTACTGCGCATAAATAAACTGCCCGATATGCAACGGGATGCGGAATATGAGGGCGATATGGTTCCTCGGCATAGGAATGCATACGCCAGGCACCAATATACTCTGCTGATGTGAGCAGAGCCCCTGCTTCTTCCATCAACTCGCGCCTCAGTGCCTCTAGAGGTCTTTCACCCGGCTCAACGGTGCCACCGGGAATCTCCCAGTTTCCATTGTCAAGCTGAACCACAATCCATTTTCCTGCTTCGGTCACTGGGACAGCGTTTACATTGCTGATGAGACTTTCTAGAGGAGACGCATCACTTTCAAATTGTACTGTCGTTGGTCCGTTTGGCCACATTACTTCCTCGAAGAGGTTGGTATATTTATCCATCATGAGATTAGGTTTTTCCAACAATTAAAATCCCTAATTTGATCTGGAAAAACTCAAGCCATTCCAGAGTAATCGACTTGGCACATTCGGGATTTATTTCTCTGGAATGGCCTTATCCAGCGACGAGAGTTTAATAACTGGTGCAATTTGTTTGAGATTGGCATTAGGGTCTGCACGAGCCAAATCTTCCAATCTCTCAATTTCCAAACGCCCAGATTATACACGGTTGACTCCCTAGTGAATCTGCTGAATGATTCTTCCTGATATCTTCTCCTTCAAGATAAGTTTTGTTTTACCATCGGGCATTACCTCTTCTTTCACCAGCAGATGGGCATCATCGTATTCACGGAAGACCGCACTACCCGTAATCTCCTCTGAACCACGCCACACCTCTAGCTCTACTGGCTCCCATTGGCGAGTCTCCATCGATTTATAGCAGGCATCCATCACCGCATTGACAACATAGCCATCATAAAAGCTCTCCATCGGAGCAGTTTTGTTGTCCATTGCGTTGAACATGTCTGTGAACATGTCGACGTAGCCTAATTCGGAGAGTTCATCGCCGACGGGAAAAAGCCAACCCGTTTCACCCTCTGCCTTTTCCGCCACATAACCGCCTTGCCCAACAGCAGTAAACATTTCGAACCCAGTACGCAAGAAATGGTTGGTCCAGATAGTGCCTTCGGTACCAGAGACCTCGTCGCGTAAGTCCATGCCGCCGCGGAAAGTCCACGCCACTTCGAACTGACCAATTGCACCGTTGGCATACTTAACAAGACCGATCGCGCTGTCTTCTGCCTCAATTGGATGGACCTGCGTATCGCCCCAGCACATCACCTCAAGCGGCTTGACCTCTTTGCCAATATAGTTGCGGCTAATTTCGATGCAGTGGCATGCCAGATCGATGATGGCACCACCGCCCGACTGCTCTTTGTCCCAGAACCAGTCGCTGTGTGGGCCAGGGTGTGTTTCACGCGAGCGTGCCCAAAGCACCTTGCCACATGCGCCATTCTGTACAGCCTGAACAGCCTTGAGCATCTTCGGCGTATAGACCAGATCTTCCAGATAACCGTGGAAGATGCCCGCAGACTCGACCATATCGAGCATCCGTTTGGCTTCCGCTGCATTGCGTCCCAATGGTTTTGTACAGAGAACGGCTTTGTCTGCCTCACAACACAAGCGAACAGCTTCCTCATGTAGATTATTGGGTAACCCGATCACAACTACATCGCTCTCAGCGTTGTTGATGGCTTCTGCCATGTTGGTGGTCGCATGGGGGATGCCGTACTCAGCAGCAAATTCGTTTGCTCTTTCCCCCCGACGTGAATAGACCGAGACAACCTGATCTTTGCTTCGCTGTCCATGTAGGGTTTGCGTGTAGAACATGCCGATGAGACCAGTGCCCAGCATGGTAACTTTGTACATTGTTTCCTCCTCGTTTATCTGGACGTAGCCGAGTTTACTAGATGGATTGATTACAGCTTTGCCCTATTGTAACGATTTGGGGAAGTTGTGTAAATTCACGCACGGTTATGTCACGCGATCCTCAAATTTATGATTTGGCTTGCCAGACGAATGTAGACTAAATTTGCATTAACCATAGGTTCTCTGTAGGCTACATCTGGTTCTGCTCACAAGCTACATGGCTCTATCGGAGCAGATACGCTCGAAATAAGGCTTTTCCAGAAAATAAAATACCCAATTCGATGGGAAAAGCCAAAGCCATTCCAGGGTGAAACGCTTATCTTTATGGTAATTCTTTTTCTGGAATGGCCTAAGACTACTTTTTCGCTATAAAGTATTTGCATCATGAATCGCTTTTTCCTGCAAGACGTACCGCTCATCCCCACACAAACGGTCGATCTGACGCCTTTAGCCCACCAGCTTCATACCGTCCTGCGACTGCGCACGGGGGCACAGATCACACTACTAGATGGTCGGAACCAGGCTTATCTCTGCGAACTCACGCAAATTGATCGACGCTCCGCGCAAGGACGGATACTAGAACAAAAAAGGTGATCACCGAACCCGACGTCCATCTCTCCCTCTATCAATGTCGCCTCAAAGCTGATAAATTCGAATGGGTACTACAAAAAGGGACTGAACTCGGTGTTGCTCGCTTTGTGCCCGTTATCAGCGAACGGAGCGTGGTGCGTCCCGCCCAGGCACTGTTGAAAAAATATGAACGTTGGAACACGATCATACGCGAAGCGGCTGAACAGTCGGGGCGGGGAATTCTACCCGAATTGCGAGAGCCGCTTATGTGGCACAAGGCAGTTCAACACGCACAAGGAATTCGGTTGTTGCCGTGGGAGGAGGCGGCTGGACAAAGCAAAGAGCCAAGACTCGGCGTGGCGCTGCAACATTCTATTGCAACTGCCAAGATGATTTCAGCGCTTAATTTGATGATCGGTCCAGAAGGTGGGCTAACTGTCGATGAGATCGATGGGGCGCGAGATGTGGGTTGGCATGTGGTTTCGCTTGGTCCAAGAATGTTGCGTGCAGAGACGGCGGCGTTGGCGAGCGTTGCAGTGGTGATGGAGCTGTCTCATCTCTCTTGATGACATTTGGTAACCGCGTAGGCTAATCTAAACAAAAGTGTCCGGTTGGCGCGGCCACTGCTACGTACCGCCGTTGTCAACCAGTTTGGGGGCTCATCGAAAACGTGGCGCAGCAATACTCTTGTCCAGTTAAAGGGTGTTGCCATAGTCAAAGACGCGATGGCAACCAGCCGACCAGCGACACGCCAAGCCAGGGTATCAAGAACGATATACCGATCACCTTTCTGTAGCGCGGAAACGCGTCCGATGACTTGATCTGCACGGACAGGTGCATCAAAGGAAACTGTGTTGTCCCCTTTCGTCATGAACATAACAACTGGTGGCTCATTGTGAACCCGCATCACGCGATGCGCAATAAGTTGGCCCCCATAACGGAAAACAACAATATCACCTTGACGCACACTGGACACATCGTGGACAATGCGTACGGAGTCGCCATCTTGGATCAATGGCAGCATGCTACGGCCAGCAACGCGAATCGTGTGCTGACTACCTACTTTGCGCCATACATCCAAGGTTGCCTCGATAATGGAGGATGGAAGAATGTTGGGACCTTGCTTGGACTCGTTCATAGATTCAGTTATTCTACTTCTGATTGAGAATGGTCGGCAAGTAAATTGAGTTTACGGCCTCCTGGATTGTGAACACTAGTTCCAGCGGAGCTGATAAAACATTTCCCGCCAGATCTTTGGCTTCTGTAATGATCAACGTGTACGTCTGTCCTGCCTCAAAACCTGTGTGATGAAATGTAGCTATCTGACCACTTTCATCCCAGGTTAGCTTACTGATAGGAACCGCAGGTGAGATCGTATACCGAATTGAATTGTTCTGCATTGCCTCGCTAAACTCGGCCTCAATGGTCGCATCCGCCGTAATGTCGGAAGGTGAATCATCTCCAGCACGAATGATCCCAGTGGGTGAAATGTTATCGTTGGTTACTGTGAACGACCAGGTACTGGGTGCGGTACCTGTACCCAGTACATTTCCCATTCGATCTTTGGCATCGATACTGAACATAAGCGACGCACCATGTGCAAAGTCAGCGTGAGAATAGGTAACTACGGTATGATCAGAATTCCAATTAGGATTGAAACTGAGTCCGATATCGCCTGACAGGTTGACCGTTGTCGGGTCCACGGGTTTGCTGAACACAATCTGGATATCTTGAGCAAAAGGTACCTGCGTAGCACCGTTGGCGGGTGTGGTGCTCTTTATATAGGGATAGTTATTTGGAATCCCCAGCTGCGTGGCTGGGTCACCAAAGAGTATGTATGTTTCAACCAACTCTCCCCACACCTTGCTTTGCGCATACACATCAATCTTGGCGGCGGTTGTGGCCATCCCCAAAGTGATCTGATCATCTTGGAAAACGGCATCATAAAATTCGGTCATCAATGTCCGATGACCAGAAGGATACCCCAACGTGCTCGGTGCCCAAACGGCGACTGCCCCTTTCTCCTTGGCAAGCAAGAATCTCTCTGCCACAGATATTTCAGCGGGGCTATCGGCAAAAAAGCCATTCAGGCAGTTGGCCACAGTCACAACCGGATATTTATCAACATTTTGCAACCCATTAATATTGGCCGGTTTCAGGATCTGTTTCTTCTCTTCGTCCCACTTGCCCCACCGAGAGAACTCGCCGTGTCCACTATAATTGACCAGAATGCTACCATTATCAATATGGGACATGAGATCGGCCGTTGGATCGCCCGGGGGGTAGTTTTTCACATAGACATTATTTACAGAATAATAATGGGGCAAATGCTCACCCAGTTGGTCTGACATCGATTCAAACTCTGGTATATCATCATCTGCTATCAGCGTTACTCTGTTGTTCCAAGAGTTATCTGGCGGACTTTGCTCATAAGCAATGATCTTTTGCGTGATTTGTTTGACATCTTTGCCTTTGTTCGCAGTCAGACGGCCGATCAACATGTCGGGCAAAATATCATCTCCGCTAATTGTTACAAACCAGTTGTCGGACGGAAATTCACCAAAAGTAATTGTTTCAACAAGCTGTGTCGGTACATAGTTGACCGCACCCACTCCCCGATTGTCTTTGTAATCTTGGACTGCATCGCCAACTAAGAGCACATAAGTTGGAGCTGGCGCCGTCCAATTCTCGTAGGCATAGGCAAGAAAATCGCGGATGGCACTGGGGTTAAAAACACCGTGGTTAAATTCGTCATAGAGATCACCTACCTTGACAGTGGCAACCCGTAAACCTGATGCCGCTCGATGCCCGGCCAAGGTCAGCGTTTCCGCGTAGAAACTCTCATGTGTGATGACAATATAATCAGCACCATTTGTGGGCGATTTCCAGTTCGACGGTTGATCAACCTCAATTGTAGACGGCGAGTGGTATCGGCGGGGAGTTGTCGCCAGATATTCACTAGACGATGTAGCGTTATCGGCAAAGTCGAGCGTATTGCTGTTTCCAGTGTTGCGGAACGTTGTGTTTGTGATCAAGGTTACGTTCGTCGGATTACTAATATCGAACAACATCACCGTATCGGCGTTGAACCCACTGACCGTGAATCGTTGGTTTCCAGACTCGGCTGGACGGAACTGTAGTTGGTCATCTTCAGCGACATAAGTATCCCAGTAGTCGATCTCGAACCAATTGATGAGTACTTGATCAACGGCAGCATCGGTATCAGCCGCTTCGATGCGCACTTCATTTTTGCCCTCCGTGAGAAGTGAATGGGCTATCTCTATTTCGTGATCGAAGATGATTTGTCCGCTCCAGATTTGTTCATCGATTTGTGTATCGTTTAGATAGATGATTGTACGATGGTCCAGCGTCGTGAATCCTTGAAGCCGCACGCGTACAGTCGCATCTGCTGCCGCCGTTGAGATATGGGTCAAAGAGATGGGATAGGTGCGTGCTGTCTCCAACTGATTCGTACTGGGGCTGATCCGGTCACCCCAGAAAAAACGATCCTCACCAACCCCAGTGGGCATGAGCACCCAATACCAAGGGTTCTCCTCGGCGTGTACCGTTGTCGGAAAGTGGTTGCTCAAAGGCGTGCTGCTCGCGGGCGAGCCATCACGCGTCGTCATGCGTAAGCCTGGATTTGTGCCAGTAGAGAGCCAGTAGACATTCCTGTTCGTGTACTTATCTATCCTGGCAACACCATAGAAGAGAACATAATCGTCGGGCTCAAAGGTTCCATCGCCATCTCCCTGCACAAAAATCGAGTGTTCGATACCTCCACTATGCAATTGGATCCTGCTCGGATCGATTTCAGATGGATCGAATCCAGCATCAACAAGATCATGATAGGTGATCTGATAGATACCGTTCGCATCTACACCAATTTTTAGCTTAGTTGAACCACTACGAGGCGCGTTGGTCACCATAGTTTTAACAGCTGCAGATGCAGCTTGGACGTTATCTACTGGTGGCTGTACACGATAGTTCAATAGCGAACTGCGTAACAACTCATCAAAGGCTGGTGTTTCTACACGGCTTGGTGCATAGGCGGCTTGTACCGGTACATCCCAACTCACTTTGACCACGATCCGATCGTAGTGTCTCAATTTGCGCGTGACTGGATTAAACTGGACCGGATAAAACTGAACTTGTGCCACGGCCTGCTCGCGAATCATACCAGCATCATTGACCGTGACGATTTGTTCTGGATAAAATGCATCTGTCGCATATAGATCATGATCGATAGTAAAGATTTCTACAAGGTTGCCCGAAATAGAAGTGTTGGGATCGGTGTTTTCTATTTCATATACTGGAGTAGGATAAACAGAATAGTTGTTGCGCGTTGTATAGCCAATGTCCAGTATATCAACTGTAAGACCATCCAGACTGGATACAGCGAGCAACACGCCACGGGTTGGTAATTGTGGTGCACCAGGTGTGGCAGTTAAATCCAGACCAGGAATGGAGATACGCTCATAATCACGCCCTTGATGCTCTGCAAGTGTTGTTTCGAGGTCGTCCACGGTCAATTCTAGAATAACTGACTGCGGGTTAGACTCGAGGATGACAACTGCACCATTTGCTTGCGGTTTCGCGTGAGCCTCTACGTTTGAAAGGGGATTTACAAGCAATAATCCTACTAAAAGGATTTTTATGGCAAAGCTTGCAAGGTTTAACCAACTTCTTGATCTCATTTTGATCTCCAATCTTTACTTGCAGTTGGTAGACGTGACACCAAGTCGATCATCTGCTCCAGTGGTCCAACAAAGAGCCGGTGACATTGCGCATCTTCGATGAGAGCGGCTAATTCCATAAACAAGTGTACAGAGCTAGCATCCGTTTGCTCTTGCAGCAGCACCGATTTATGGCCTCCTTGGAAATGTCGGAGCAGTTCGATAATGGCTTCACTTTTGGGAATGGGTTCCATCCGCGCTGGCATAGAAAAGTCGGGGCGTCCTTCATGACGCTTAATAACATCCAACATCAGCACTTGATGCTGATAACAAAGCTCTTCGACCGCACTTACAATGGCTGCGCTGCTGCTTCCAGTAAACCTGGCTATTGGATAGCCTTTGTAGAGATCACAGTCAAGATAGTCGAGGCTGTCTGTCGCGGCGAGTTGGGTCATAAAGCAAGCATCCATTCGGTCAAACACAATACTCACCGTTTGGGGTCCGTCGTTTGGCTTGATCGATGGAGTCTTAGCGGGGTCTTGTAGAATGAGAATGTGGCTCAGGACGGCTGGCTGACCAACGCAACCAGGCAGAATATGCTCAATATCGCATAGCAGCTTATCCATCCACATTGGAATCCCTCTAGCGGCTTCGTTGTCTCCCAGCAATCCCAGCGTATCTGGTCGGAGTCTGAGGCTTCTAGGAAAGGGTGGATGTGCCGGTCAGATCGTCCTATTGCAGCCATTTCATCACTCAGAAACTTGAATCCATGCTGTAGCAACGCCAACACCAGCGTCGTTTTGCCGTGGCCAGAACCTCCCGCAATAATGATGCCTTGTCCATCCTTTTCGACTACACCGGCATGGAGTAAAAAATGGGTGTGTATATGTGCCGTAATCTCGAAAAGAATTTTTTCATATACATAGCCTTCCAGGAGAGAGTTGTTCCTCAAACGCCATACCTGGCTGCCCAAAATTAAAACGGGTTCTCTCCAATGGTTCTTGGGGCTTGTCAGAACAACAACATCCAGTTGGCGAGTTGGATCAGGCAAGGGGGCGAGTGATGACAAACCGTTGATACATCTGTGCAAATAGATCGATATATCTGTTCGAATCTGATCGAATACAAATCTCAACATCGAAAAAACGTAGCTCTATTTGCTCAAGAACTAATCCGTTTAACAGTCGATTCAAGAGTAGTTCTGCTCCTCATGTCGGTTTCTCAACTCGGTCAGTGTAGACTCTTGTTGAGTTTCGCCTAAAATATTGTCTTTGAACACCTGGCCCAAGTAAGTAGACATTATAGGGATTGAAAAGTAGGACACGGATTTTCAGGATGAACACGGATTCTCTCAGAGTCAATCCGTGAAATCTGTGTTCATCCGTGTCCCATATTCTGAATCCATATAATCTCTAGTGTATCTCCACTGGTGAGGAGGACATCCGTTCCCTACGGCCACATCAATTCTGTCAAACAGTATAAGTGGTAAAAGTTAATATCTATATTTCGAAATGCTGACAGAGACGATACTGACAGCTTGCAATGTGCAACGATTCTGCTCGCTATCCAACAAAACGTTCGGACGTGTAAATAAATAACGCAAAGACAAAGGGAACCTGTCTACTAACTGACAGGTTCCCTTTGTCTTTGGTTCAATCTGTAAATGCTATTGCATGACCATAATCTACGACTATGGGCCATTCAGACCATATCCGGTGCCAGCCTGGGCCGGACCCAACTCCTCGAGCACATTCTTGTCGGTATAGCTAATAACTTGGGGTGGTTCATAGGGCAAGCGCTCGATGTTGGCCGAGCGCTTGTGCTCAGGCAAGTCCTGAAGAGTAGTTGAAGTGTCAAATTTGTCTGTCATTGAAATTTATCCTTTCCAATATGAAATCATTGATTCGACTAAGAACCTATCCGATAAATGGTTGTGAGCCCAATCAGCTTCTCGGGTAAGAATGTATCGCCCCAGAACTTATCGGATAAGGACCTAACCGATAAGTGGTTGTGAGTCCAGCCAGCTTCTTGAATAAGATTGCATCATCACAGAACTTATCGGATAAGTACGAAGGCGGCAACCTATAGATAATACTATTGGCCACCGCCTGCAGACCGTTCAAGCCCTTAATTGCTCTGAATCAACGGCAGATAGCTAAAGTTCGTCGCCTTAAATGATGAGGTGCCGAGTTGGACTCTAACAGGATCGTGCAGCGTGCGGACGCCCCTGACGTCGACATCCTCTAACTTATAGTAGAAGGTGCCATTGCCAACCGCATCGACGTAACGATAGCTGGCGCCGGTTCCATTGCCCTGGGCGGCAATCAATGCCCCGTTCACCCGGACATATGGACCATCCGCAGTTGTAGCTCGATAGAGATTGAAGCCCGCGTTATCAACCTCGGTAGCTGTCCTCCAAGTTAGGGTAACGCTGTTCGTACCTATCTCGGCAGCAAAGAAATCTAAGCGGATAAAGGTAGGCGTCTCGGTAGGTAGCGGTGTAGCGGTTACCGTTGGTGTCGGTGGGACCACAGTTGGTGTAGCGGTCGCGGTTGGAGTTGGCGGGATCGGTGTTGGTGTATCCGTTGGAGTCGATGTTGGCGGGATCGGTGTTGGTGTGTCAGTCGCCGTCGGAGTCGGCGGGACTGGTGTAGCGGTCGCGGTTGGAGTTGGCGTGGCGGTCGCTGTCGGAGTCGGTGGGATCGGAGTTGGTGTGTCAGTCGCTGTCGAGGTCGGCGGGATTGGTGTAGCGGTCGCGGTTGGAGTTGGTGGGACCGGAGTTGGTGTGTCAGTCGCTGTCGGAGTCGGCGGGACTGGTGTAGCGGTCGCGGTTGGAGTTGGCGGAACCGGAGTTGGCGTGGCGGTCGCTGTCGGAGTCGGTGGGACCGGAGTTGGTGTGTCAGTCGCTGTCGGAGTCGGCGGGACTGGTGTAGCGGTCGCCGTTGTGTGGGTGGGATCGGAGTTGGTGTGTCAGTCGCTGTCGGAGTCGGCGGGACTGGTGTAGCAGTCGCCGTTGGTGTGGGTGGGATCGGTGTTGGTGTGGCGGTCGCCGTTGGTGTGGTGGGACCGGAGTTGGTGTGTCAGTCGCTGTCGGAGTCGGCGGGACTGGTGTAGCGGTCGCCGTTGGTGTGGGTGGGATCGGTGTTGGTGTAACAGTTGGCGTCGGTGTTGGAGGCGGTACTTGTGCAGCTAAGGTACAGCGATTCCAACGTACGTTCTGAAAGTTGACTTTGGTACTGATGAATTGAGCGCAGCCTTGACCGTTGTTGACGATGATCTCTGTATCGCTTGACTGACCAGTGCCAACTTCGACCAGATCCCATAGAGCGATGCCGTTCAGAATGAGGTTATCAGCATTGAAGACTTGATCGCTGCTGCTGGTGCCTTCTTCATTGGGATGGGCTTTCACGAAAATCGCGCCGATTTCGCTGACGGGCGTCGAGGCGGAACCGCCACCAATGCCACCGTCGCCTAAGAGAATGGCGGCATTGCTCATAAGCATGTTGGTACCGTCGCGAATGCGGAAGATGAACAGGACGTTGCCGCTGCCCTCAATGATCCAATCAGAGTTGTTGACCTTGAAATCGTTGCCGTTGCGATCGATATCAATGACGGCAATTCCGTCTCCGTTCTTATCGCAAGAATCGTAGTTGACTTCGAATGGTCCGGAACCATCTTTTGCGTTTTGGTTTTCGATGTCGGATGTGATCGTACAAAGCGGTTGACCACCCTCGTCCAGGTTCTGAATAAAGGTGCGCCAGAGGCCAAGATCGGTTAGCAATTGCGACAGATCGACGCCGCCTTCCAGACCATCATTGTTGTAGTTCCCGGTGTCGGTACCAGATGCCCCCGGGTCGTCAAGATCGCCATTTTGCTCATTACCAGGCGAGGCCCCATCGTTTGCAGTTGTTTGATTGTCTGGGAAGTAGTCAGAGTTGCTGACGCTTTGTACGGGATTGTTGTTGGCTGCCTGTACACCAAGATCGGCAAAGACTTGAATATCCTGCATCTCGAAGGTGCCGGAGTTACTGGTCAGTGCGACGTTTCCGCTCCAGTCAATGCCCTGAAAGACAGGGGCTGCGCCAGGGGGTGTTTCATGCTGTTGCGACTGTTGAAAAGAATCCGGTTCCTCTGTGGGCGGTTGATTGTTAAAATTTGTGTTGGCACCCGCTAAATGCCATCGCTCAGCGAAGACACTGTAGGTGTTTGGATCTGTGCCCGATAGGAAAGAGCGATCGGCACCAAGTTCATTGCTGCTGCTAATGCGAAACGCGTCGGAGCCGCCTTCGCGCATGGCTACGACAAGGTACTTGCCGATCTCAGTTGCAGACGGTGGACTAGCGGCAAAAGCCGGAAGCGAGATAACTATGCCGCCCAGCAGGATTGCTGCCAGACACATATTCACCACGCGTGTCCAACCGAGCTGCATTTTATGCCCTCCTCTTAAAAATACATATCCTTTCCACTTTACTTTACTTATCATAACTATCTCTCATCCCTTTACTACTTGTGCCTTTCCTATATGAATAGAGTGATCATATTGCTGGTTTAATGAAAAAACTGTTGATGGATTTCACTATATGTTATGTACCTCATAGAAATACAGTTGACAGTCATCGTACACGACCTGCTTAATAATGATATATGATTATTTGGTCTATATCTACGGGATCTAGTATGGTTTTTGGAGGAAGACGGTATGGTTTTTGAATGGAACTGATATAGTTTGTCGTACTGGACGAAGCTTATATCCGGCTGGTTAGCGTTCATCAACAGTTACGATGCCAAGCTCAAGGGCGCGGGCAATGGCCATATGCCGAGTCGTTGCATGAAGCATGCGCAGAATGTTTGAGACATGGCCCTTAACGGTGGATAGACTTACGATCAGTTCGGCGGCGATTTCTTCATTGCTGGCACCTTGAGCCAGCAACGTTAGCACCTCGCGTTGACGTCGCGTCAGATTAAGCTCGATCGCTTGTCCATTCGTTGGCCATGCACCGGGGTGATCCTCCAGCAGAAGCAATTGCTGGAGGCTAGGGTAATCGTGCAGAATATATTTGGGCAGCATTTTAACCCAGTTAGAGAGAATCATTCTCCGTGATTGACAAGAATCAAAATCTCCGTTGTCATGCGCAGCAACAGATTCAGAAACGATATCTGACATAGCCTGGGCAGCCTTTGTCCATTGCTGAGCTGCAAGATAATGCGGGATCTTGCGTATACGGCTCGATTCGGCTTCCGCGGCCCGAGCATGTAGGTCAATCATCTGTTCGGGCATTTCCTTCCGTAGGCGTCGACGCAGGTAGATGGCAAAGAGCTTATGATAACGCAAACCTGGTTTGTGCAGAGCCTTTGACACGTTGACGCAATCCGATGTTGGTTCGCTCATGGGGACAACAAAGAGATTCTGCCGAGAGACTTTTAGCAGAAGGTCCGACGAATCGGTGCGAGCACAGAGTGTCTGGCAGACTGTTGGCGTCAGTTCGGTTAAGATCGATGTCTGCAACAAGAAGGTTTGCACCGTTGGACTTAAGTTAACAAAGAGTTCCTGATCAAAAAACTCGGCAATGTGAGCCAGAGCTGCTTCAGTGAATCCATCATCAGAACCGGCAAGTGCCTGGATATGATCGGCTTTGTTGGGCAAAGCCATTAATTCACGTGCTAGCAGTTGAAGACCAGTCGGCCATCCCTCACTACAACGATGAAGCATCAGCTGCTCATGTTTAGTGAACTCTGTGCCAAATCGCTCCGCTAGAAAAGTCAGACTCTCCTGTTGGTTAAAAGCCAGATCTTGGCCGCGTAAGACCGCGAGTTGATCAACCATATGTAACTGCGTGATGGTCAATTTTGGATCGCGGCGCGTGCTAAACACAATGTGAGCATGACCTGGCAGACGTCGCAATAGATAGTCAAATGCAGCTTGTACCGTGGGTTCAGTAATGCGCTCGTAGTTGGTGAAGCAGATCACAAATGGATCCGGCAAATACAAGGAAATATCGACAATAACAAGCCCAACTAACAGTTGAAGCTGTGTCACCGGATCAACCGGCTCTGGATAGCCATTCGTCGTCAATAGGGCCTGCGCACGCAAACCACACTTGGGATGTAGCGTGCGCAGTGCGGCAATGAGCGCCAACAAAAAGTGAGTACAGGTATTTTCCGACACATCAAACGTCAGCCAAGCAGCCCGAACAGCGCACCGTGTATGAGAATTCGGCGATGCATAGCTATGCATCCACTGACTAAGCAGCGTGGTTTTGCCGTAACCAATGGGTGCCGAAAGCAGCGTCAAGCGTCGGCTCATAACGGATTCGTGCAAGGCTGCAACCAGGCGCGGACGCTGGAGCAGATCGTTGCACAAGGGTGGTGGCTGAAGTTTTGTGACGGGCAACCAGTCAGTGTAGACAGATTCAATTTGAGATGTACTTAGATCCACGGCGGCCTCGAGATCATTCTGGTCCATGGACAATGGGAGAGCTAATTAACCTTGCTCTCCAAAATAGCGGACAGGTTATGCATGAATATATTGTGTTACTTTGGTGCTTATCCGCAAAGTTCTGTGATGATGTATTCTCTCTCGAGTACCTGTCTAAATTCACAATTACTTTTCGGATAGGTTTTATGTTTCCATTGCGTCAGTTAATCGAACCAACTCTTTTTGTGCAAGATCTGCCAGCGTGCGTTGGATATCCGCAGCCACATCATATTTCGTTTTTATTTCGAAGCGGTTTCTCATGGCTTGCTCAATCTCGTCCAGCGCGTGTTCGCCATCGCACAAATGCCAAATATATTGTGCAGACGGATTGAGAATGTGGATAACTTTGCCGTTTGTATCGAAAAGCAGTGTCTCCTCGCCAAGTTCTTGAACCAGAATCTCTGGGTTGCGCAATGGTTTTGAATGATTGTTCATAAATTTACTATCCACACAATGTTTATAAAATTGGAAAGTCATTGTCCTACCTACATGAAATCAAAATCAACCCTATAGGGTTTTAGATTCGTACGGGGAGAGACGATGATCTCTTTATAATTCGTCCGGAGGTGGATTGCAGTAGCAAGTGGAGAGCGAGAAATGAATCAAACGATCCAGCACGATTCAACTGAAATCAAACTAAACATCAGCTAAAACAAAAGAATATGCTTACTCGTCACAAATCGCTATTGGACAATTTGGGTTCGACGAGCCTCAGTTGCTTGCCATATTGATGATCAGATAAGTCGTAGTATCTGCGTAATAATCACTTAGTGCTTGTCCGAAAAGCTCTGTGGTGATGGATTCTCACTAGAGAAACTGGTCGGACTCACAACCACTTTTCGGATAGACTCTTAGTAAGAAAGGTTATGAGTAAACAAACTTAAATGTGTTGATTCACAATAACTTTAACATTATTTACAAATAAAATGTATTACATTTTTCTGACAATCTATGTTGAACCAACAAAGGCATTCTCATGCCACTCAATTTTTGATGTACAAAGGCGCATGAAATCTCATGCTTGTCTCGATAAAGGTAATAGAGAAACAAAAAATTAGCCACACTATGTTGAAAGGTGGACACTGCGAGCACGAAAAATATGGGGAATTTATTATGCCAAGCATCAAAGACATCTATCCTGACAAATGGCTCAAAGCCGAACACTTGAATGGCCATCGGCCCACAGTGACGATTGAGGATGTGCGTGTAGAGCGGCTGTTCAATCCGAACAGTCGCCAATATGAGAAGAAGCTTGTCCTCAAGTTTCGGGACAAGACATTGCGCATGATCTTGAACAAGACCCAAACATTCGCATTGGCGGCAATCGCGGGCGATGATTATACCCAGTGGGCCACCCAAAAGATTGTCCTATCTGCGAGCACAGCGCCAAACAATCGTCCTACAATTCTGATCAGTCCTGTCCCTGATGGTCCGCCAGCGAATACAACAAGAATTGACTCAACAGGATCTCGAGTGGTTGACACAAAAAATTAAACCATGAAGGCACTGAAGGAATTGAAGAAGAAGCAGACATCCCTTCATGGTAAAAATGGCGCTTCTTTGTCAATCACCTGAGAGCCATTGAACCCAAGAATTTAGCCCAAATACTGTTGATCTAGTTGTGGATTTTGAATTTTTTACCCAACGGGCACCAGGTTCTCATCGGTGAATGAGAGCGACGTATCTAATGTGTCGAGCTTCATTTGATACTCTTGCGCTTCTTGTTGGCGTTCCCACATCGATCTGTACTCTCCATTAAGCGCCAGCAACTGCGCATGATTCCCTTTTTCAACGACTTCTCCCTCTTTGAGGACAATGATTTCGTCGGCGTCAATAATTGTGGATAAACGATGTGCAATCACAAGTGTACTCCGATCCTGGGAGACTTCTTTTAAAGAAGCCTGGATCTCCTTCTCCGTATGCGAATCGAGGGCCGATGTGGCTTCATCGAACAAGAGGATTTTGGGATTCTTCAAGATCGTTCGTGCAATTGCCACCCGCTGTTTTTCTCCCCCAGAGAGCTTAAGCCCTCGTTCGCCCACCATCGTCTCATATTGCTGAGGAAGCTCTAGAACAAAGTCATGGATTTTCGCCATCTTGGCGGATTCTCGTACCTCATCTTGTAAAGCTTCTGGCCGTCCATATTGAATGTTGTACTCAATGGTGTCGTTGAATAGCACAGTATCTTGCGGTACCACGCCGATGGATTCGCGCAGTGATTTCTGGGTTACATCCCGAATGTCTTGACCATCAATACGTACTGAACCTGAATCAATGTCGTAAAAGCGAAAGAGGATGCGGGAAATCGTTGATTTTCCTGCACCGCTGGGTCCAACAATCGCAACTGTATTACCCGGTGGGACCGTGAAGCTGATATTTTTCAAGATGGGTCGATCCGGGTTGTAGCTAAAGCTTACATTCTCAAATTCGATTGAGCCTTCTGTGGCCATCAACGCTTTTGCATCTGGCGGATCCTGAATTTCGGCGTCAACCTCAGCTAGTTCAAACATCTTATCCATATCGACTAAACTTCGTTTCAGTTCGCGATAGACAGTGCCCAGGAATGAAAGCGGCAGATAGAGCTGAATCAGAAATGTATTCACTAAGACAAAATCCCCAATCGTATAGAGCCCGTTGACGACGCCCTGGCCTGCCATCGTCATCACAATGATCAACCCGATCCCAATGATTGCCCCTTGGCCCACATTGAGCAGCGTCAAACTAGATTGACTCTGTATCGCTGCCTGTTCGTAGCCAAGCAAGGCTCTGTTATAACGGCGATGTTCGTGCTCTTCATTGCCAAAATATTTGACTGTCTCGTAATTGATTAAGCTGTCAATGGCTTTTGTGTTGGCATCGGCATCTTTTTCATTCATGGTGCGGCGGAATTTAATGCGCCACTCGGTAATAAACAGTGTAAATGCAATATAACCAGCGATGGTGATGAATGTGACCGCTGCAAAACGAATGTCAAATTGGATAAATAGGATCACCGTTACCATGACAATTTCGATCAAGATCGGGAGAACGCTAAAGAGTGTAAAGCGGAGGGCAAAATCGATTGCCCCAATGCCGCGCTCTATGACTCTGGACAGACCACCTGTTTGGCGATCTAGGTGAAAGCGCAACGATAACTGATGCAGATGTTGAAATGTTGTTAGAGAAATGATGCGTTGTGCGTGTTGCGAGACTTTGATAAAGAGCAGACCGCGTAACTCATCAAAGACTTGAGTTAGCACCCGGGCAACACCATAGGCAAGAATCAGCATGATCGGCAGGACCAAGACTGCTTGATCTTGTGACAACGCATCGACTGCGCCCTTGTACAGAAAAGGGACATAGACATTGATAACCTTCGATAGAGCCAGGCAAAGCATTGCGAGGATTACCCTGATCTTGAGATCAAATCGATCAGCTGGCCAGAGATACGCCACCAAAATCTTAACTGTGTTCCAGTGACTTCTCTTCTCTGATTTTACTGTGGCATCAAATTGAAATGAATGTTCCATGCTATTTTGTCCCCCGCTAAGAATGACGACGTAATGAATTTCTTAGGATAACTCAATCTACCATATATTGATAACAGTCAATATTACTAAAAACCCGGATTTCTATCCCGCTTCTGATTGATTCTGGGCAGGTTGTATCTGGTCAATCTGGTTATCAACATAGAGTAACTGGAAGGGATTATTGTCCGCTCGCTTGATCATCACGAGTGCATCTTCCACAAGTTTCTCTTCTTCAACCTGCTCCTGAATAAACCACTCCATTAAGACCTGGGTTGGATAGTCACCTTCCTCCTGTGCAAGCTGATAGATGCGATTGATTGAGGCTGTAACGGTGCGCTCGTGTTCTAAAGCGGCCTCGAAGAGCTCTTGCACAGAATCAAACTCGGTTGTGGGTTGATCAATGGCCTGAAGCGTCACGACGCCACTGCGGTCATTCACATAATCGTAGATCTTCATTGCGTGCATCTGTTCTTCATCGCTGTGCTGACGGATCCATTGGGCAAAACCAGGCCAATCATTCGCCTCTAGCCAAGCCGACATTGCTAGGTAAGAATAGAAAGCGTAGAACTCGTGGTTGATTTGATCATTTAATGCATTTTGGATTTTCACATTCACGGTAGGTTCCTTTCGGGTATTCTGAGCACAGTCATAGATGAGATTATTCTTATCTATTCCACTGAACATCATGGTATCATTTCTCGATTTGTATTACGAATATTAAGCTTCAGAACTGGGGTTCTGGGATTAAGGATTGGTGACTGGGGACCAGCAAAAACCGGTCACCGATCTCCAATCTCTAATCTCTCTGCACCCCCGGCTCTCTTGATGAACCGAGCATAATCGTTATTTATTATAGAACTTATGTTCTTTTAACCTTGGTTAAATATTTTTGTAACCGACATTAATGTGGTATAATTCAATATACAAACTTACATAAAACTTATACAATTTGGTAGCGGGTGGTCTACGATTATATCTGTGATAAAGATATATTCTACACAACTTATGGCACGCCACCCAGAAAGGATCGACATGAGCACTCAAGTTCTCAGCCCTATTTTACCATCTCGCAGGTCCTCTTCTACCCTCTCTATCAGACAACTTCTACACCAAAATGTAGAGCTTCTTCTGGCATTGATTACGCTGTTTTTTTTGCTTGTTGGTTGGATTGGAGGCACTTTTATCGAGCAGATGCCACCTTGGGCCATCGTATTTTGTGCCGTAATTGCATATGGTGCCGGCGGATATAGTGGGTTTACAGGTGCACTAACTGAACTGCGCCAAGGAAAACTAGACATAGACTTTCTGATGATTGTCGCGGCCATTGGCGCGGCTCTGATCGGTGAATGGGAGGAGGGCGCGTTGCTGCTCTTTCTATTTACTTTGAGTGGTGCGCTGGAAGAATTCGCCATGGACCGGACCCGACAAGCAATTCAGTCTTTGGCAGAGTTACGCCCAGATACGGCGCGCTTGTGGAAAGATCGAGTAGAACAGGTGGTTTCGGTTGATCAATTAACTATAGGGGATATTGTCTTAGTGCGTCCCGGTGAGCGTATTCCTGTTGATGGCCTAGTGGTCGGTGGGGCGAGTTCTGTTGACCAAAGTCCTATTACAGGAGAAAGTATACCAGCGCGCAAAGAGGAGAACGATGAGGTATTTGCGGGGACAATTAATGGTGGCGGTGCGTTGGAGGTACGAGTCTCAAGACTGGCGTCGCAGAGCACACTGAGTAAAATCATCAAGCTCGTGGAAGATGCACGTGAAGATGTGGTTCCAGTACAACGATTTATCGATCGATTCAGCCAACCTTATACCTGGTTTGTGATCGGGTTGACAGGATTGGCGATTCTCATTCCGTCCTTTTTTGTCGATGAGCCATTTCGTGCAACGTTTTATCGGGCGATGACGCTTTTGGTGGTGGCCAGTCCTTGTGCATTGGTGATTAGCACGCCTGCCAGCATCTTGAGTGCAATTGCGGCAGCAGCCCGAGAGGGTGTTCTCTTCAAAGGCGGGGTATTTCTGGAGAAACTTGCTCATATTTCGGTTGCAGCGTTTGACAAGACGGGGACGCTCACATATGGGAAGCCTGTCGTGACAGATGTTTATCCGTTTGACGGTTTTTCTGACCAACAGCTCTTGCAACTTGCTGCCAGCGCAGAAATTTGGAGTGAACATCACCTGGCGCAAGCAATTGTGCATCATGCAAGACAAGAAGAACTTTCTTTTGATAGGCCAAATGATTTTGAAGCGATCGCGGGGCACGGCGTGCGTGCAGTCTTTGAGCGCAACGGATACAAAGAGAGCGCTTATGTTGGAAACGACAAGCTCTTCATCAGTAAGTCGATTGCACTTAATGAAGAGGTCCGACAAACCTATCCTTCATTGCAGCAAGAAGACAAGACCGCTGTAATCGTCGTGCGACGCAGAGATTATCCAGCTTGTGGTGAGGTTTCTACTAATCCAGATCCGGCGTGGCAACCTGTTGGGGTGATAGCTATTGCCGATACCGTACGAAAAGATGCTGCAGCGAATCTTGGTGCTCTTCGCACGAGTGGAATCGATCAAATTGCCATGTTGACAGGAGACAATCATTCTGTCGCCCGAGTCATTGCCGACGAATTAAAAATCGATCAGGTTTATAGCGAATTGCTGCCAGAACAGAAGGTAGAGATTTTGCGGAAACTTCGGGAAGAAGGTCAAATCCTCATGGTGGGCGATGGCGTCAATGATGCGCCAGCCTTGGCTGTAGCAGACGTTGGCATTGCGATGGGGAATAGCGGAACAGATGCGGCACTGGAGACAGCCGATGTTGTACTCATGGGCGACCAACTATCCCGATTGCCATATGCCATTCACCTCAGTCATCAAGCGCAACGGATCGTTAAGCAAAATGTCTTCTTCTCAATCGGCGTAATGTTTCTTCTAATCGTGCTGACCATTCTTGTCCCATTCTTCTGGTCCAATTTTCAACTACCTTTGCCTCTGGGCGTTGTGGGTCATGAGGGGAGCACGCTGCTTGTTGTTGCAAATGGGTTGCGCCTGCTCACAATGCAGGCGGAGCGTTAGTTGATGTGGCAATAGATCCCTAAAAAGTTTGTACCACATCTCTCAGAGCAGAGACGGGACAAAACTTTTTTGGTCAGTATATTGGCATGGCCATAAGACGCTCACCGTTGTCCCGTAGCCAAGGCCAGGACTCTTGATCTCCAGCTTGCCCCCATATAGGTCTATGACCGATTGGACAAGTGACAATCCAAGACCTACGCCTTCTGTTTGACGGGAACGTGCCTTATCGGCGCGGTAGAAACGTTGGACAATCCGCGGCAGTTCGTCTGCTGCAATGCCTTGCCCCGTATCAGAAATTTGCAGACAGACGACATCGTCTATCTGAGTCAAAGATGTTGTGACGCGGCCACCTGCTGGCGTATATTTGATGGCATTCTCAAGCAAATTGCGCACGACAACCTGGGCATGGTTGATGTTTGCTTGTACCGATGAAAGCGCCTGTTTGCTCTCGTTGAAAGCAAGCGTGATCTTTTTTCTCTCTGCTATATAAGCGAGGTCGCGCTGTACGGATTGCACAAGTCGCCCCAGATCAACGACCTGATCACCGACAGCTAAGCGATCTGCATCCAGTCTCGAGAGCAGGATCAGATCGTCGACAAGACCGCTCATATGTTGCACCTCAGAATCGATTTCCGCAATATATTGAGTGGAAGTCGTGCTATCTAGGTTGCCAGATTGTAACGCTTCAGTGCGCAAGCGAATTGTGGTGAGGGGTGTCCGCAATTCATGGGATGCGTTGCTGGCAAAAGCCTGTTGCTCTCTGACCATTGTCTCTACTTGGGTCGCCATTTGATTAAACGCTGCACCCACTTCGCCGATCTCATCCTTCGTAAGCTGCGTTACTCGCTGTGTCAAATCTCCACTGGCCATCCGCAAGGCAGTGTTGCGCAATTCACTCAATGGTCGTGTTAATGTCGAGAGTAACCAGAGGCAGATAAGCGTTCCGAATAGAGAAAAGCCAAGAAAACCCACCCCCAAGATAAACCAGCGTTGCCGAACTGCTTCTTGAGGGATCGAAGCTGGCTTACCCAGTTGGACATATCCAATCACTCGTTCCTCGTACACCATAGGGGCTGCCGTATAAACAGTCTCAATCCCAAGTTCGTTAAGACGCACATCATAAGCGACTGTGTCTGCCAATGCTTGACGCACTTCAGGGGTTTTGCTCAGATTCTGTCCAACAGTTGTGTTTGTGCTGTCTAGCTGAACAATCTGATTTATATCAAGAATTGCGACTTGTGCTTGAGTGTTTATCGCGATTTGTTGAATGTGTGTCGTTGCGCGTGGTATGTCGAGTCCATACTCATCAATTTCTTCAAACGATTCGGTCAGAGATGAAGCAAGCAAGAGTGCTTGAACACGCAAATTACTGGCAAAGTCATCAAAAGCGCTTTGCGCGATTTGTCGGCCCGCAAGCCACGTAAGACCACCAAAACCGATCATGATCAAACCAAGATATGTGAAGACCAACCGGGTTCGCAATGTCGAGAATCGATTCATTGTGTTACGTCCCCATTTGGAAGAAAGCGATACCCGACGCTGCGCACCGTCTGTATATAGAGTGGCTGAGCGGGATTGTCTTCGATTTTTTCGCGTAGCCAGCGAATGTGAACATCCAGCGTACGAGTATCGCCAATCCAGTCGGTGCCCCAAACTCGGTCGAATATGTCGGCACGTGTAATTGCCTCGCCGGCCCGATTCATCAAAAGCGCCAAAAGCTCGAACTCTTTATGTCGCATACTCAATTCATGCCCGGATTTGCGCACTCGACGCATATGCAAATTTAGTTCTATGCCACCGATTTTGAGGACAGAGCCAGGCGACACGGTACGATCTAGCTCAACGCGACGCAACATGGCTTTGATACGGGCGAGTAGTTCACGTGCGCTAAAGGGCTTTGTCAGATAGTCATCTGCACCTAATTCTAGACCGAGAATTCGGTCTACTTCATCGCCAAGAGCCGTCAGCATGAGAATGGGAACATTGCTTTGTTGACGCAATGCGCGACAGACGGCCCAACCATCCATTTCCGGCATAAGTATGTCGAGAACAACAATATCTGGTGTATCAAGAATTGCCTGAGCCAGGCCGCGTTGTCCCGTATCGGCTATGCTCACATGGTATCCATGCTCTTGTAACGTTCGAGCGAGCGGTTCTGTAATGAGGCGATCATCATCGATAAGTAAAATCTTGGTCATAATAGCTATTTCGGTGGAAGTGTGTCCCAAAGTGTGTAAATGCAACCGATTCTCTGACTGAACGGTGTCCATTTACACACTTTGTAGTACACACTCATTTCGACACCAGTCATTCTTTCGCTCACTTGTGAACAGCAAGCGATCTGTCTTCAAGGCTTTTCCAACAATTAAAATCCCTAATTTGATCTGGAAAAGCGCAAGCCATTCCAGAGAAATCGACTTGGCAAATCAGGGATTTATTTCTCTGGAATGGCCTAAATCTTCTGCGACACTGTCATCGAAGTATGGCAAAGTAGAGGTGGATCAACCATAGGTCACCTCTCTGAAGCGACGGGCATCAAGTACTCTGAATCTTCACTTGGTGGAAACACTCCCCTTGACGTTTGTCCTGCCGGCGACGGGACCTATGATGATCTGGCATAATTTCGATTACACTGTACTACCCCAAGTGTATCATAACCTGACTAAGATGATCGATGTTCTACACGTTTGGCTTGCTTTTCCGTTATCGCGGAAAGGATCCGATAGATAGTGAGAAACAGAATAAGGAGAGAACTTCCTATATAAACTGGTCCTAAGAGGCTGCTATCGGTTCCTGCCATCCAGCCATGCACTGTTGTGAAGAGATAAGCAAGAAATGTAAGATAGTGCAACTTGCGCCATGTCTTTTGTCCAATCCA
This sequence comes from Chloroflexi bacterium TSY, assembly GCA_019217005.1. The sequence continues at coordinate 178,255 of JAHBNG010000009.1, read as the reverse complement.
CTTGCGGCAATAAAAGCTGGCCGAGGTGAGTACCATTAGATAGAAGCCAATGGTCCCGAGACCGATCCAACCTGGTTCATATGGTCCAGTGAAGGGGATGAGCAGACTGGCTAGAGTGTAAGTATAGTAACCATCAAATAGTAAGACAAAAGCGTGGAAGAAAGACAAGCCAATGGCCGTCCAGGATAGATAATTGTGCATGGCCAGAGTCATAGGGGTGGGGATCAGTTCTTTGACAACTTTGGGGGCTGGTTCAGAAATAGGTTGACAAAGAAGAGAGTACGTTAACAAGAGAATAGGTTAGAGAAAGAGGCTCCTGTTCAGGCAAAATAAGGGTGTTCAGACCAAAATAGCCAAAAAGGAGCCTCTAAATGTCAGAGTATCGAACAGACCCCCTATCATTGTCAACCCGAATCGAGAGTGGGGGAGAGTGAGCGAACTGTCAACGGCGTACAATGTGTCTCGAACGTGGCTCTATAAGTTGAGAGAGAGCGGTGAAGCGGCGCTGAAAGCGATCTTGTCGCCAGTGAGTCCAGGACCGCAGCCGAAAAGCCATGTGATCGAAGTGGATGAGACGTTCATCCGACGAACCATAACGGTGTTGCCGATGCTGCGAGGAAGCGTACGAGATATCCAAAGGGGGTTGGGGTTGCTGCTAGGTGTGGAGCGGTCGGTGGGATTCATCCAAGGGACGCTGGCGGAAGTTGGAGAACTGGCATCGGCGTACAATGAGAGCATGGTGCCGACGCTGCCGGTGTTGGGGGAAGCGGATGAAATTTTCTGTGGCGACCAACCGTGCCTGACGGTGGTGGACGGAGCATCGTTTGCGCTGTTGAATATCTCAGCAGCCGATGCCCGAGATGAAACAACATGGGGGGTTGAAGTTTCTCGAATTGCTCGAGCGAGGCATCACCTTTGATGACTTGGTGACCGATGGGGCTTTGGGCATTCAGGCAGGAGCCAAGGCAGCGGGGATGAATGCGCCACACTCCTATGACCTCTTTCACCAAATGCAGAATGGCACCAAAATCACCCAACGTCTGGAGAGAAATGGACCAGGCCATGACCGACCGTGACGTAGCTTGGCAAGTGTTGGACGAGCAGACTGCTCCTGCACGTCGCCCTGGGCGACCACGCAAATGCACAGTGACTCTCGAGGTTGCCGACCAAACGGTGCTGACAGCAGTTGACTTGCACGAGAACTGGACATGGCTTCTCCGAACGGTCCGTCAGGCACTGGAGCCGATTTCACCGACCGGGCAGCTTGTCAACACAGATGGCGCAACAAACCATTCTGGCTGCCACCCAACTTATGATGGAGATGAACCGCGATGAAATTGCACACTTTGCCACCCAACTGCAGCAGAATCTACCTACATTGCTGGCTCCCCTCCGTCGCCTGGAACTATCCCTGGCTCCTCCGCCAGAACCTCTCACCTGAGTACGAAGCCTTCATCACACACCTCTGGACTTATCGCCATGACCATCAACTTCCCATTGAACAGCTTTTCCTCCCTCATTGCAGCCTATGGCTCTTGCCTTCTGGCATGCACTGGATCGCTTCCATCGGGCTTCTTCTCTAGCTGAATCCTTTCATGCTTGGCTCAGGCCCTTTCTTGCAATCCATCGCTCTTTGCCCGATTGGTTGGCCGCTCTTTTACAGCTCTTTTGGAATCATCGCACCTTCTCACGTGGCAAACGCTCCGGTCACTCACCCTTAGAACTGGCTACCGATTCCTATGTCCCTTCTTTGGCTGACGCCCTTGATGCCATTCTTCAGCCTCAACAGCAACTGGCTCTTTAACCTATTCTCTTTTTAACGTGCCCATTTCAATTTTGTAAACCTAACTCATCCCTTGTTCTGAACCTGCCCAACTTTGGTGCTCAAAAGCAACCCCCATATCGTCGAGGTGACAAGCAGAAGATAAGCCACAGTTCCGCTTGAACGAGTCAAGTACCATGCGAGCTTTTCGTCAAAAAGAAATGCAGGAGCAGTTGTCAAGAGCACTTCAAGCGGTTTTGAGAGCAACCAAAAGATCAAAAATATTGTGACACCTGTTAGAGTAGAGAGTCTCTTCTCGATACGAATCGCTGGAGTTGCTTGATTTGATTGTTGAATAAATGCCATGATCATGTCCAATCGCATGTTAAGGGATCGAAAGGAGAGGTGCGTTCTCTCCCCGTGATATTTGCAAACCTGTTCGTGAACCGTCCCTTCATTCCACAGTTATACTGGATAAGTGGCTGCAGTGGCTTGGTGAGTATCACTTTTATCATGCCAAGTGTTTCACGAGACATACAGGCCGCAGCAATTTGTCGTTGACTGAGCTGTTTGTATGCAAGTGAACTACCGGCAATGAGTGCAGCGGTTGCCCAAGCTTCTGCCGTACATGAATCGGTCGCCAAAACCGATATGGTCGTCAGATCTGTCTCGGCAGACTGTCCGGAGCGCGGATCAATGAGGTGATGTGCCACTTTACCCTGATGTTGCCAGCGCCGATAGTCGATCCCTGATGTTGCCAGCGCTCCGTTGCACAACCAAAGGCGAGCAAAAGTCTCATCTTCTGCATCTATATTGCTGGTTGGCATTGCTATGCCAACAGACCAGCCTGGCCATCCTGCTGGTCCATCACCGGCGGTGATATCACCACCGGCGTCTACCAGGCAAGGTCCGAACTGATTCAGAAATTTTACAACTTTTTGTGCCGTCCACCCTTTGCCAATTCCGCCCAGATCAAGGCCCACATTCTGTGGTAGCCATATGCTTTGCCGGGAGGTATCCAACTGAATGTCCTGCCATTTTCCCCGCAGGGTCATTTTGTTGTTTCCGCCCAGCAAAGCTTCATCTTGTATCCGCTCAATCGATTCTGATGAGGCAAGATCCGATAGACAATCGTTCTGCAGAATTGTTCGACCACAGGAAGATTCTGAAGATTTGGCAGAAGAGTTGAGCTGCTCGAAGGAGTTCGTATATCCGGCAGCTTGAATTGCGTTGAGTAGGGTTGGGTCAAAAAGCCCGTCTGTCTCCCGCGCGAGTTTCAACGCCGATACGACAATGTCCCAGAGATCTTTGGAAACAGACACCCATTGTTCTGTTTGTGCATTCAACCGTGATAGTTCGCTAGACTGATAAAACCGGGTAAAACGGTACTCTGCAACGGCAAATTTTTTTTGAGCTTGCTGGAGAACGACTTGAGCAGCGTCTGCATTGTCAAGTTCTAGCCATATCGCTATCTCACACCCCATTGCCCGGAATCGGCGAATATGCCAGTTTTGGTCATTTGTTTGATGGTTCATTCTATCTTACCGTGATGAACGGCTCCGCGTTACCGGCGGCGGGATCTCGGCTGCCGGTATCTGCTGAAGCTCAAATGATAAGACCTGGTCAATATCCAGCATGTTTACGGATGGTTGTATCGTAGAAGACGACGCTGCAACCGCTGGAATCGACTCAAAGCGAGGCAACACTCTGTTCTGTTTGATGACAGAAGCTGTTTCCACAAGACCAACTTCAGTGGGGGTAACAACCGTTGGCACTGGTTTAAGAGCGATTGACTCAAGGATATTGATTTGGGTTGACTCAAATGGCCCCGAAGCTATATCCAAAGGCCACTCATTAGACGGCCCTGTGGTCAAAAAAGTAAATGATTCTGTTTCTGATTCCATTGCCGATTCTTGTGAATCTTTGCGAGCGATCAGATTCGTGCCCAGCATGGTTGCCACGACACTACCCACGACAATTGTTGTTTTGAGACGCCCCAGGTGATTCTTGGATTTGCTGTGTTTAGTCGTCATCTTCGTCTTCTTCTTCATATTCTTCATATTCTTCTTCATACTCCTCATCGTCCTCTTCATAATAAGAGCCACCGTTTTGTCCTTGCATATTGGCCAATGCCTGATTCGCGGCAGCGATCTGTGCCTGGTATTCAACCTCCCGCTCTTGCATGATCTTTAGAACGCGAACAAGCTCATTGTTCTGAGATTGCAGGGTGGCTAACGTGGCACCGTTATTGGCTAATTGGCCTTCGAGGGTGCGGATCGTCTGATTGGCGATCACCAAACGATCTTGAAACTCACCTTCGCGTTCTGTCATTACATTGACAGTGGAGCCCAGTTCTTGGTTTTGGGCTTGATAGACTTCGCGCGTGGTGCGACCTGCTTGGTCAAGCTGTTGGATTGTTTGATTGGCTTGTTCAATGGTTTGGCGAAAATCTGTATCCCGCTTCTCCATTTGTTGAATTACTTGATGTAACTCCCGATTTTGTTTCTGTAACGCAGCGAGCTGCATTTCTCGCTCTGCACTCTTTTCCGACTTGCTGGAAGCTGTTATTTGGTCAAAAGCAGAAGAGAAGGTGGCCGATGCACTGCCTATGCTATTCGCCATTGCTGTGGAAACAGGCGTTCGGGCGAACACAAAGAAAGTCATGATAATCAATACCAATATGTTTCCGGCAGCCAGCAAATTGATCAATCGTCGATTATTTTTCATCTGTTATATGCTCCTTTTCATTCGTTAAATTGAGCTCTGTTTGAAACCAACCATACGAGGTGGTATCCCAAATTGCGTGTAAATTCGCATTCCATCTGAGAGACCAAGCAGCTTTTACACAATTTGTGGTCTGCCACTCCATACTATAGAAAGCGTGTACCTAAAATGGTTGGTTGTTATGGTAATTCCCTGGAAACGTATCTTGTCTCGCCTTCTGGGGCAGAGATACAACATTATATTTCTAGGTAGGTGTAGCATACCTGAGTCCGGTCGTGCTTGCTTTAGCAAAAAGCTAAAGAATGTTAAACTTTACTTTCTGGTAAAAGAAAAGAGATGAGGTGAGAAATGTGACAAAAAGCGGTTAGCAGTTCATCCAAAAGGTAGAGAACCCAAAAAGGAGGAAGGAATGCTAACCGCGCCAGAAATAACTATAGCAGTACTGATGAATGTATTGCAAGTAACGCCGATGGGAACAAACGTAAATGTAATGCGTCTGATGTGGGCAATGCTGAATGGGTCGTTTCTGAAAAGTCGAGGAGCAATCCATAGCGCATTGAAAGAAAGCGGGTTTGAAGATGAGGAGCTCCGGCGAAGCTGGTGGAGCTTTCGATATGGATCATGGGATATCACAAGTCTGCTGGGGTCGTGGCAAGAAGAAGTGGAAAGGGGAATGGGAGGCAAAAAAGTTAGAAGGGTACCGAGTGAAAAGCATAGATATCACAGGGTTCTGGCGACCGAAGCTGCAAGGGAAAGTGAACCGACTCTATAACTCAACGGCTCGTCGGGCATTGCCCGCGCTCATCTTTGGAGTGATGATAAGCTCGGGGGAGATAGGCGGGAAGCGAGTGCCACTGCTCAAGGCAATCATGAGATGCACGGTTGGAACAAAGGAAAGTGAGTTTCGGAAAAAGCTGCTGAAAGAGACGAAGAAATCACTGGAGTCAGACGAAGTGGCGGTGGTCGATGCCGGGTTTACAATCAGAGAAATGCTAGAAAGCGGCATAGACCGATTTGTCCTGCGGGAAGCGATTAACTGCACAGTGCGCCGCAATGAGTTCCCCAAACGCAAAGAAAAAGGCAGACCACCTGAATATGGTGATATTGTGCGTCCGCTCTCTCGCAGCTATAAGGGAAAGCGACTCGAGGCTACAACTCCGGACTCGTCTGGTCGCTTTCTCTATAGTGGTCGCCTGATTTGCTATCAAGCATGGCACAATCTCGTCCCCAGAACAACCAAGGTGGATACAGCCAACCGTACCTACTCGATTTACGTCATTCAGGATCCGGCCTACAACACACCTTTGGTTTTGGCGACCGTTATGACTTTGCAGCCTGAAACCATTTATCTTGTCTACCTGGAACGCTGGCCTGTTGAACATCCCCCCCTTGGCTTCCAAGCAGATGATTGGCTTACATCGTCAATTTGTTCATGCCGATGAGGCTTGTTTCCGCTTACCTGAACTGGGGCTGCTGGCTGGCAATCTTCTTTCCCATTTAGCCGCTTCTCTTCCTCCCATACCGACTGGCTACTGGGATCGAGAGCCTCAAGCCACTCCCGGCAGGCTGCGCCGTGTTCTCTCGAGTGCTCTTTTTCCAACTCCTGACCAACTCGACCCTGACTTTCGGAAAAAGGCCTCGGTTTCACACCATTTCCCTAAAGGCGTTCTCGCTCATCGCCGCCTCAATGCCGCTGCTTAAACTAGCCGAGCACTATTTTTACATTTTATCCCGTTTTTTCAGGGTGGATTCTTTTTTCCGCCCCTTTCGGTTTGCCCTTTGTCACTCAAGCCTTTACCAGAAAGTAAAGTTAACGCCATCTTAAATATCAAACTCACCATGAGCCGATAGATAAAAGAGTCACAAAATGCAAAAGGCACGAGTTCACGACTCGTGCCTTTTGCATTTTGTGATGAAGATTGAATCTGGGTTAATCGAACGCGCCAACATCAGTCAGAAGATTAACTGTTCCCGTCAGATCGTCTAGATCGCCCAAGTCGAATTCGGGTGTGTCAATCTCTGCTAGTGACTTGAGTCTTTCATTAATCGTTACATTGTTGCCTACTAAAGGATATTCGTTGGTTTCAGTAGCAAAATATTGTTGCGCTTCGGCCGAAAGTAGATATTCCATAAAGGTTGTTGCTTCGGCAGCATTGGTGGCAGAATCGAGCACACAGGCACCTGCGACATTGATCATCGAGCCAACGTCTCCTGCAGGAAAATGAAAGTTATCGGCGGCAAAATCTGGCGCTTCGGCCAGGAAGCGATAAAGATAGTAGTGATTGACCAATCCAACAGAGATTTCTCCAGCCCCAGTGGCTTCGACAATCGGTGTATTTTTGGCGTAGACTTGTACATCATTGGCAATCATCCCTTCAAGCCACGCACGCGTCTCATCTTCACCCAAATTGACCCGCATAGCGGTGATAAATGCCTGGAAGCTCCCATTGGTTGGTGCCCAGCCGACGCGACCTGACCATTTAGGATCGGTTAATCCCAGTACGCTCGTCGGCAGATCTGCTGGAGTTAACTCATCTGTATTGTAAACGAGCACGCGTGCCCGACCACTGATACCAACCCATGTTCGATCGGGATTCACAAAACGTGGATCAACGATACTAGTAATCGAGCCAGAGAGCGTTGCACAACGACCTTCTTTAGACAGAGCACCCAATGCGCCTGCATCCTGACCAAAAAAGAGGTCCGCAGGAGAATTAACGCCCTCTTCCAAAATGACAGATGCCATTTCAGCCGTCCCACCATAGCGCACCTCAACATCGACGCCACTCTTTTCTTTGTACATCTCGATCAAGGGGCCGACCAGATTTTCGTTGCGACCGGAGTAGATAACGAGCGAACCGCCGTCATCTGCGCTATCCCCATTGGTAGTTGTGTTGCTCGAGTTCGCCCGATCTGATTCTGACACTTGAGTGACACATCCTACAAATATCAGGGTACTGATGATGAGTAGTATATGGAGTAGAAATTTGCGATTCCTAAAATTCATGTAGTACTTTCTCCTGTTTGTCTGATTTGAGTAGTGAGCCTTGATAGAGATCGAATCGTGAAAGTGACAATTTTCACAATGGATAGCTCTAAGAATATCACAGGACAACGAATGATTTCAATAGGGTTTTCTGGCGAGTTTGCAAATATGTTGAGCGGTGGATGTGAGAGGGTTTGCGAACCCTGTTAAAGGTATTTTGCAATGAGCCTGAATCAGCTGATGAAGGGGTGTGAAACAACACGCTAACCGCGGTTAACGAATATCGGCATTAGAGGTAATGCAGCAAAATCCGGCGGAGCTCGTCTGCAATCTGTTGACGCAGTTCGGTTGGTTCAACCACCTCAACATCTGTTCCTAGACTCAGTAGATCCAAATTTGGCGTTTTTGGCGATTTTCAGTCGAGATTGCAGGGATTTTGGAGTCATTTATTCAGATTTCGGTTACAGAAAACAACCTATTTCATATCTGAAAATCGCCCAAATCTAACGCAAAAACTAGATATCGACCGGCAAATTTGTATTTATGTCAACTGTTTAGCCAGAATTCTCTCTCAAAACCTGAAATTTGGATCTACTGAGACTGGTAATACCACAAACTGTGATTGCGCATACAAGGTACGTAGCATCTCAATTGAAATGGTTCCCGATAGATTTACATTGTTAGGAACGAGATGGCCCGCATTACGCTCTTTTTCTCGGGCATACCAATGTCCGGAAGCCGCAACAAATAATTCGACTGGTAAATCCTGTACCGCGTGAAAGAGCGTTTTGTAATCACGGGAACGCGTCTCTCCTAAACTCAGAATAAAGTTAGGACGTTGTTTGATATTCGGTTGTGGCTTAAAAAATTGATGATCTCGACTATAGGGGATTACATGTATTTTTTCAGCAGGAACACCAATCTGCGTTAAGTGAGTCCTCATACTTGTACAATGGACAACAATAGCGTCCATGTATTCATGTAGTTTGAAATTTTTCATCACGAACTCTTGGCGCGGTGACCAGCATTGAAACATAGCAACAAATGGCCGCGAATCTGGAATCAAACGACGTAACTGTGCATAGGGAATGCCAACTCGTTCTGACCATGCAAATACGACCCGAGAGCGTCCTTGCGCCACAATACCGAGCAAAGCTAAATATAAGTCAGAGCGGACTTTCGTTTCTAATCGATGTAGAAATTTGGCAAATGTCCCCTCACCGTAAGCTTTATAATCGATCGTTCGTAAGTTGAGTCGACGCTGTAATTCAAGATAATCTACCCGTGGGTAACGTCGATGCTCGAAATCTGTGTGATAATCAGCTTTCAGACTGGCAGTGGCTAATGTGAGAACATCAGTATCTATCTTTCGAGGTTGTCGATGTGTTTCTTGGTGATGATAACTTTCGTGATCGAATTTTCGATGCACTCCTATTTGAGAATACTTCTTAACCATCAAGATTACACCTGATTGAATTATTGCCCCCATGGCAATCTGAATTTGGCCACTATACTTTGCTCTGTATGAAAACCGTAGTTTGCTCTCTCCGGTAGGGCTGTCGAAAATACGTATGGTGACATTTGTCACCTTGGTCCCTGATTTTGGGTGTTCAAACCCTATACAAGCGAGTCCTTAGAACACCTCTGAGGGTCTGTTAGCGTCAAAAAGGTTACAACATGACAAATTTGAGGTGCGAACCCTCTACAAACCCTTGAAATTGTCAATTAGGGTCACAAATGTCACTATTACGGTTTTCATCACAACCGCACTATAGTTCGACTAAATGCAAACACGATGGGATTAAAAATAGAAGTTGATGTCTTTGACGAGGCACTAATGCTGTTGTGCATATTTTACTATACTACGAGAGGCATATGTCTTACGGCTGACTTACAATTTTAGTTGATAGATATGCATTATTTTCTAATAATGTATTATTTAAACTTCGTACTTTCGTCCGCAATTCTGCCAGAGTAAAAAATTCTGCGAAAGTACCGAGTTTAAGTGACTTCTCTATAAGTAATGAAACTACACTAAGTTAGGATGCGGGATTAAATACTCATCGATAGACTCTATTGGCTTCACCTTGGACAAGGTTATTGAAGAATAGCTTCGATTGCCTCAGTCGTCTCAGTATCAAGCTCATCAACTTCCTCGTGATCAATCACTTCAAACACAAAGTCCTCCTCGAATGTGCCATCCTCCTGCTCTGCTTCACGGAAGTCAGCTTGAATGGTGTCACCAGGTACAAATTTGCCAGATAGTACGGCCTCACTAAGCGGATCCTGAATTTTATCTTGAATCACACGGCGGATTGGGCGGGCACCATAATCTGGATTATAGCCTGCGCGAGCAATTTCTTTGCGTGCAGCTTCAGTCAACTGAAGTTTCATATCCTGTTCGGACATTTGCAAGCGTAAGGGAGCCAATTCCAGTTCAACAATTTCAGCGATTTCCTCTCGCGTTAAGCTTCGATAAACCATCACACCATCTAAGCGATTAATAAACTCTGGACGGAATGCCTTTTTGAGCGCATCCATCACCTTGGCCTTCATCGACGTATATTCATGTTCGCGAGATTCTTCGGTATCGTCCTGGGTAATCGCAAAGCCCAGCCTGTTCGCACCTTGAATTAGTTTGGCACCTATATTGCTCGTCATCAGAATAAGTGCATTGCGAAAATCAACTCGACGCCCCTTTGCATCCGTGAGATAGCCATCTTCCATAATCTGCAAAAGCATATTAAAGGCATCCGGGTGCGCTTTTTCCATCTCGTCAAGCAAAATTACGCTATACGGTCGACGTCGAATAGCCTCGGTCAATTGACCACCTTCCTCATATCCTACATAGCCAGGAGGCGCACCAACGAGCCGGCTTACATTGTGCCGTTCCATAAATTCACTCATGTCAAGCTTGAGTAGGGCTTCATCACTGCCAAACAAGAATTGAGCAAGTACTTTGGCTGTTTCCGATTTTCCAACGCCAGTTGGTCCCAAAAACATAAAACTTCCGATGGGTCGACGTGGATCTTTTAATCCGGCTCGGGCTCGACGAACGGCTTTGCAGATTGCCTTAATTGGCTCATCCTGACCAACAATACGTTGGTGCAGTGCCTGTTCCATCTCAAGAAGGCGCTCGCGCTCTTCTCCCGCAATGCGGCTGACGGGCACTCCCGTCCACATCGCAACAACTTCTGCAATATCTTCAGGGGTAACTTGAGGTCGATTATCGCTTTCGTTCCAACCTTCACGCAATTCCGATAATCTGGCTTCAAGTTCAACTTCTCGGTAACGCAAGTCTATGGCATCGTCAAAGCGTTGCGTTTCCAGCGCTTCTTCCTTCTGTTTTTGCAGCCGCTTCAGGTCCATGAAGGTTTCGCGCAGATTATCGGCGTGCGGAGCCTTATACATGCGCACACGACTTCCAGCTTCATCAATTACATCAATCGCTTTGTCCGGCATGAATCGATCCGGAACATAGCGAGCTGCAAGGCTGGCTGCGGCGGTTAGTGCTTCGTCGGTAATATACAGCTTGTGATGCTCCTCATATCGAGACTTTACGCCACGCAATATTTCGACGGTTTCATCAATGGTGGGCTCCTCAACAAGGATGGGTTGAAAACGTCGTTCGAGAGCGGCATCAGATTCAATATACTTTCGATATTCATCCAGAGTCGTCGCACCAATAACCTGTAATTCACCACGACTTAGGGCAGGTTTTAGAATATTGGCTGCATCAACACTACTTCCGGCGGCGCCGGCACCAACAAGCATGTGGACTTCATCAATAAAAAGAATCGCTTTACTATTGATGATCTCTTCCATGATTTTCTTCAAGCGTTCTTCAAACTGACCGCGATACATGGTTCCCGCAACCAGACTCCCAACATCTAACATCAATAAACGCTTGTTTAATAATGATTCCGGTACATCACCTTCAATTATCCGTTGAGCCAATCCTTCCACAATTGCTGTCTTGCCTACACCCGGTTCACCAATTAATGCCGGATTATTCTTGGTACGCCGACTTAGAATCTGGATGAGACGTTCAATCTCTGTTTGTCGTCCAACGACAGGATCCAGTTTCTCTTCCTCTGCGGCAGCAGTGAGATCGAATCCCAATTGATCAACAAGTGGAGTTTTAGACTCTTTCTTCTGTTTTTCTTTGCTTTGAGATTGGCTCTGAAGAATATTGCGCGCCGTCTGCGTGCGAACACGATCTAAGTTAATTCCAAGACCGCGTAGAACATTCACTGCAATTCCTTCCCCTTCTCGCACTAAACCCAGCAAGAGATGCTCGGTGCCAATATAGTGATGTCCCATCAATCTGGCTTCATCAACGGCCAATTCAATGACGCGTTTTGTTCGGGGTGCGAGCGTTGGTTTTCCAAAGGGAGCGCGTTCACCACGTCCCACAGTGCGTTCTACAGCGCGAATCACCTGAGTGGGTTCCACGCCTAATTCTCTCAAAACTTTGACAGCGACGCCATTCTCTTCACGTACCAAACCCAGCAAGAGATGCTCGGTGCCGATATAATTATGATTCAGCCGCAATGCCTCTTCCTGTGCTAGGGTAAGAACCCTTCTCGCACGTTTGGTAAAACGATCGAGTTTGTCAGACATATTGGTTTCCTTGCTACAAGTTGAAGTTGCCTACTCATCTCTCAAATGCAGATATGCTCAGACTGAAAAAATTGCTTGATGGGTACATTTGTTGAGAATGAGCCGAATTATACTGAACATTGCCGTAGGTAGCACACAGTCCCTTCATGAAAAGAAGAGAAAGCCTTCTCTTCACGAAACAGATACATGCTGCCATCTACGAGCAAATATAGTATATCATGATGATTATACAATTCTATATTTCTACAAGATTTATCTGCCTATTCTGAATTCTAACAGAGAGTAAAGACGAAATGCCGTAACTTGTGTTCCTCTTTCGTGCTGATCCGAAAAGTTCTGCGACGATGCCTTCTCACCCGAGTATCACTTTGGACTCACAATCACTTTTCGGATGGGTTCCTATAGTGAAATCTGATACCTTATTTTTGCGCAACGAGAGCGTGATTCTATTCGTTCATGCAACTAGAGGGGGTTTCTAATCGGCCTCTAGATAGGATTTCAAGCAAATCAGAAGGTCACGAGAATAAGGATGTGAACTTAGCAGGTCAATCCGTGAAAGTGAGCCGTTCTGAAAAGAGAGAAAACCAGGTATTTGTAATAGATCTCGAACAATTCGTTTCTGCCGGAAAGGTTCAAATCTAGTATCCACGAGAGCTTGCTGATGGAAATGGCCTATCAAATTATGCGCCAAATCAGCCAAAAGGATAAGAGATTTTTGAGCTAGAAATAGGGTCTTGCGACGAGAAGCTAAGTGTAACCCCATTTTATCATTACGGAATTGTTCGATTTCAGCCGCACCTCGATTGTCATAATATGAAATGAAGTGACGCTTGGATGGCAATTTGATGGTCGAAATGTAGTAACTGACACAAATTTGCTCGTTTTCACTCTTTTTTGAGAAAAATGCGTACAGGGCGATTAAACTTGATAGGGGATGGAATTTCAGCCAGAAAGACGTCACCGCAAGGATCCCATCGAGTCACCTGTTGCGCCCACAGATGGGCACGACGGTTGGAGTTGCCCTTCATCATAAATTGATAGTTGCGGTTGAGCAGCCACCGAATATTTTCTTCACTACCTGCACCGCCATCGGTGCGCCAGACGACTCGCTCGCGTTTTTTTCTCGTCTAACTCTAATGAACTTTCCGTGGCAAGCACGGCTGGCTGAAACGATGGAGCTGTATGCTGACTCCCTGGATAGAGGTCTGACCAAACCGTTTCATGGTATTTAACCGAACTTACACGGACCAATTGGCGTCCCGTTGCGTTTTTTTGCCGCTAAAATAGCCTTTTTGACTTTTCTGTGCCTTTTTTGCCGCATGGTAATCCGGATAGGTCAAAGTCTAACCACAAGAACCCTCGCCAATCGTGGTTGTGTATTTGGCTTAGAGGCTTGCAGATTTCGCTGACCGCACTCTACCGATATTCATTAGAGTTAGGGCGTCTAATGTACGAGACATATTTGATTGCTCACTAAGCTGCTCCATCCCATAAATTTTCGCAGAAGTCTTTCTGGTCTGACCTTTGTATTGAACTCAGTCAGCGTTGCGCAACCACATAATATGCTAACCAGCACCTGTTCCAACTTACTTGCTGGTGTATATTCATACGTTTTGACCGGTATTTCGATCTTCTTCAACGCAGTTAGCACTTTCTCTTGATGGTAGTGTGCCAGCAACGCAGCTAATGGTGCATACTGAGTATTGCTGATCTCGTTCGTTAGTCCGAATTCTATTGCCATGAATGCCTCCTTGGATCGGGTATCTCTAATGAATTTCTTTGAGGCTATCCTTTTTTCGGCATTTTGACGAATTTGATCGAATAGAATCAGGCTCTTATTGCGTCAACGAATAGAATTCCCTTCCCGTTGCGCAAAAATAAGGTGATAGAGAACGATAGTTTTCGCTGACCCATCTTCCCGGAAGGGGTCAGATATTGCGGGGTAGACGGGCCGATCTGTGACCCCTTCCGGGAAGATTCAGAACTCGCGTTTTCAAACTGACTTCACTTTAGACCCACATTCGACTATACTGAAAAGGCACCATGTTCAGATATTATTCCTATTGTAACGAGTGCTTATAACATTTGTCAATCCGTTAAATTGCGCAATTTGTTCAGAAATAAACAAAGCACCTATAGAAGGTGCCTTGTCGTGATTTATAGCTTGCGTACTGTTACAGATGTTCTATGGTTCGTATTGTTACGATTCGATAGCAACCTCTTCAACTGCAACATCTGTTCCGTATACACCATTCTCAGACTCCGAACCCGATTCAATCAGTTCATCGGCTGTCGAATCGGGTTCGGCAGATTCAGAAAGAGCATTGGCAACTTGGGCTGCAACCTCACGCTGACCATTCTCATTGGTTACACCCACAGTATCGCTCGGCGCAATCTGCCAATCTAGCTCTACGACTTCTTTTGGAGGCAGTGCTTGCTTTAGGCTCAAACCCATTCGACGTTTATCAATATCTATACGAATAATGCGCAGATCATGTTCTTGACCCTCTGAAACCACTTCCTTGGGGTGATTGACGCGTTCCTCTGAAAGCTCACTAATGTGAATTAGACCTTCAATTCCATCTTGCTCCAACCGCGCAAATGCGCCAAAGTTGACTATCTTCGTAATACGTCCATGAACAACCTGACCAACCTCGTAAGTCTGATCAACCAATTCCCATGGCTGAGGTTGCAAGCGACGCAAACTTAATCCAATACGTCTCCGCTCTAAATCAATCGCCATGATTTGAACTTTGACTTTGCTTCCGACTGAAACAACCTCATTTGGATGACTAATGCGGTTCCAACTTAGCTCACTCAAGTGAATCAACCCATCAGCACCGCCTAAATCTACAAATGCGCCAAAATCAGCAATGCTACTGATTGTTCCTTCATAGATATCTCCTTCTTTTAAGGATTCCAATAATTCCTCTTTCTGTTTGCGACGCCATTCTCGCATAGCCAAACGTTCAGAAAGGATCAAGTGGTTACGTTTCCTATCCAGATCGATCACCTTCAGCTTTAGGCTCAAGCCAATCAGATGAGCATAACGGTTACTTTCATCCAACTCATCTCCATTTGCGTTGTTTGATGATTGATTAGGATTCTCTGATGTCGAAAGCTGACTAGCGGGCACAAAGCCACGCACTTGGCCAAGCTTAATAATCACACCCCCTCTATTGTGCGCTGTCACTTCGCCATCAAACATTTCCTGGTTGTCCAGAAGCTCTTGAGCACGTAACCAATCCTGCTCGGCCTGTGCACGGCTGATGCTCAACATCATATTGCCATCTTTGTCTTCGCGCAATATATAGACCGGAACTTCATCACCAATGTTTAATGAATCAAGATCTTCCTTGATGCGGTCGATTTCACGTCCATTCACAAAACCTTCGGACTTAAAACCAATGTCGATTAATAGTTCATTCGACCTTTTTTCGACAATCGTTCCATTACGAATATCGCCGATCCGCGGGGCAAACAAGGATTGCTCAATTTCCTCCAATAAAAGAGCCATTGGGTGAGCGTCATTGTGGAGCTCAGGCGACGAATCTATCATCGCAACAGCTTCATTTGGTTCCATCATCGCTTGACCATTTTTCATGAGACAAATAATATCCTCCAAATGGGAAATTCTATATAGATGCCGCCAAACAAGCGACATCATACGCACAAAAATAAATCTAACTCACCTACACGATTTCGCCTGATGAGCGAAAATATACCGTATGCACCTATTCTACTTCGGTAGGATTGATAAGCGCAACGACTTCAATTTCAACTAGGGCACCAAGCGGTAAAGCAGCAACGGCTACAGTGCTTCGTGCCGGTGGTTCGCTACCAAAAGCTTTGGCATAAATTGTATTGACTGTGGCAAAGTGAGTAATATCTGTCAAAAAGATTGTCGTTTTAACGACTTTATCCATTGCGCTGTCAGATGCTTGCAAAACTGACTTGATATTGCTTAAAACTTGCTCCGTTTGTTTTTCCAGCCCCTCCTGAAGTTCACCCGTCTCCGGATCAAGTCCAATCTGCCCCGATGCAAATACAAACATATCTGTTGTGATTGCCTGCGAATATGGACCAACAGCAGCAGGCGCGTGATCAGTGTGAACAACTAGTCGTTTCATGCAATTCTCTTTATACACATACACACCCATAGATGACGGGGCATCAACATACTCGCACTATACCGCTCATTCAGTTCATATCGTAGACGCGAACCATCATCTATGAGCAAACGCGGTACAAAACTATATAGATTAAACGGTTGTGGTTGATTATGGGAATGGGGGAGATTTCGAACATCACCTCAGATATAGCATATTTTCTCGACATTGTACTCGATCATGCCAATATCGCCAAAATATAAGACTGAAAATACACGTTTTACCTACTCTTTTATATCTAAAGTGCAACGTTGGGTATTCAGAGGGGGAGAGTTGGGAGGGAGTTGTCGCTTCTGGCGCTTTGTGGTGTACATACCCATTCAATATTTTGATGATCTCCGTCAGATAGCCGTTTGGGATCACTTGGCTTCGTTCACGACGAGCCTCTCTTGAACATTCTGCTGAAATGAATTAGCTCGGCACAATGGGCAAACTCCGACGCATGATCTCATAATTTTCAAGTGCACGGCCAGCGCCCAGTGCTACACACGCAATAGGATTTTCAGCAACATAACAAGGAACCCCCGTTTCTTGAGTAAGCAGTTGTGCAATATTCCTTAACTGTGAACCACCGCCAGCTAAAACCATCCCGCGATCAATAACGTCGGCGGCTAACTCTGGTGGCGTCTTTTCCAATGTTGCACGAACAGTGCTAATCACTGCTTGCAACGGTTCTTGGAGTGCTTCAGTCACCTCGCTACTTGTAATTTGCATAATTTTAGGTAAACCTGTAACCTGATCCCGTCCCCGAATCTCCATTTCGCGCTCGTCGTCTAAAAGGATTGCGCTACCAATACCAATTTTGACTTCCTCAGCAGTCTGAGCACCAATCAATAAGTTATACTTTTTTCGCACATAATTGACAATCGAATCGTCGAAGCGGTTGCCACCGACACGTACACTGCTCCAGACAACAATATCATACATAGACACAACGGCCGCCTCGGTTGTCCCACCTCCCATATCAACAACCATATTGCCAGTAGGTGTACCGATTGGCAAACCGGCACCATATGCAGCAGAAAGTGGCTCAGGAATTAAATATGCTGCACCCGCTCCTGCTTGCATAGCAGCGTCATGAACGGCGCGCTCCTCCACACCTGTTACACCCCGCGGCGTGCTGATCATTACCTTCGGCTTAAGCAGCTGACTAAAAAGCGGGTTAATACGACCAACGATCGATTCAATAAAGTACCGTAGCATCGCTTCTGTTACGACAAAATCGGCAATGACTCCATCGCGCATAGGGCGTGCGACCTCGATACTCTCAGGCGTACGTCCTATCATATCATACGCTTCATGACCAACGGCAACCATCTTGTTGTCGCGCAAACGAATCGCCACGACAGACGGCTCATGCATGACGATACCTCGTCCATGTACATGAACGAGTACATTAACGGTTCCTAAATCAATGCCAATATGCTTTTCAAACATAAAACTTCTTGTACGTAATAACTAAAACATGGTTTTCCGATATAAAAGCCGGGTCTCCCACGAGAACCCGGCTTTGAGTCGTTGACTATGCAATAGAATGAGCAGTAAACAAACAGTAGAATTTTTATTCACTACCCTGAACCGAAGCTCTTCGATAAGAACGTCGTTTCCGTGCAACTCGCAAGCGAAGGTTGCTCCTTTTTAAAGCAGCTAGGAGAGGTGCTCGATGCTCAGCTGGTGGATTTTCCGCCAAAGATTGTTGAGCCCGAGCTAGAGCCTCCTGTGCTCGTTCTTCATCAATGTCCTCTGCACTTTCACCAATATCAGCCAAGATTGTTACTTTATCAGGCCGAACCTCTACGACGCCACCACTAACCGCCAGGAACTCTTCTTCACTTCCTTGATGCAAGACGATCTCTCCAATGTCAAGCGTTGAGAGAAGAGGTGCATGACCACCCATTACCCCCATCTGACCATCTTCACCGGGAAGTGTGACCATCTCGACTTCGCCGTCGTAAAGCGTTCCTTCTGGTGTAACAATATTTACTTGAATGCTCATGACGAATGTCTACTCTCCAAAGTAATTGGATATTATACCTAGTGCATCATCCATGCTAAAAATACGGGTTATTAGATCATTGTTCAGCGAGCACGCCTCATGCGGCGACCGGCACGAGGCGTGCCTACTTAACCCGAAATATAAGGCTAGATGATGCACTAGCAGCGTTGTATCGGTTACATTTTTGACCAGGCAAACAATGGCTCATCTATGGAAAAAGTCTTTCTTCTAGAAGGTGGGCAAGTATGCGATCAAATTGTCGAAATATCAGTGAATTGCACACTTTCGCCTGACGAACGCAAATAATAGTGCTATGGAGTCCGCTATCCCTCGGCCCGCATACGTTCACCTTTTTCAACAGCTTCATCTATAGTTCCAACCATGTAGAACGCGCCCTCGGGTAGATCATCGTGCTTGCCATCTAAAATTTCACGGAATCCATCGACGGTATCTCCAATCTTTACAAATTTCCCTGGTGTTCCTGTGAATTGTTCTGCCACGAACATGGGTTGAGTTAAGAAACGCTGGATCTTTCGAGCTCGTGCAACAGTCAACTTATCATCTTCGCTTAACTCTTCGACGCCCAGAATGGCAATGATGTCCTGCAAATCTTTATATCGCTGTAGTGTCTGTTGAACTTCGCGAGTCACATTATAATGATCAATCCCAACGATGTTCGGATCCAGAATACGGCTCGTCGAGCCTAGCGGATCCACAGCAGGGAAAAGAAATTGCTCAGCCAAAGAACGCAAAAGAGTAATGGTTGCATCTAAATGAGCAAAGGTTGTTGCCGGGGCAGGGTCGGTATAGTCATCAGCAGGAACATAAACAGCCTGCATTGATGTAATCGAGCCGCGATTTGTAGATGTAATGCGCTCTTGCAGATCTCCCATATCAGTGCCCAATGTCGGTGCATAGCCTACCGCACTCGGTAAGCGACCAAGCAGAGCAGATACTTCGGAACCAGCTTGAACAAAGCGGAAAATATTGTCAATAAAGAGCAGAACATCCCGACCTTCATCTCGAAAATATTCAGCCATTGTCACGCCTGTCAGACCAACACGCAGTCGTGCACCGGGTGGCTCATTCATTTGTCCAAAAACCATGACTGTCGAATCAATCACGCCTGACTCGATCATTTCACGCATCAGGTCATTGCCTTCGCGGCTTCGTTCACCCACACCTGCAAAGACTGAATAACCACTGTGAAATTCTGCAACATTGTGAATCAGTTCCTGAATCACAACCGTCTTCCCAACGCCAGCGCCACCAAAGATGCCTGTCTTACCACCTCGCGTAAAAGGCGCAATCAAATCAATTACCTTGACACCAGTTTCAAACAATTCAGCCTGTGTACTCTGCTCATCAAAAGGTGGTGCTTCACGATGAATCGGATACTGTTCATCAGAGGTAACACCCCCTTTTCCATCAATCGGATCTCCTGTTACATTAAATAGACGACCAAGAGTAGTTGGTCCCACGGGTACTGTAATGGGTTCACCATCTGAAACAGCCTGCATCCCGCGTCTCAGTCCATCTGTACTGCCCATCGCAACGCCGCGCACAACGTTATTTCCAGTTTGCTGCGCAACTTCAAATATTTCAGTATGATCATCGTCTATTTGTACAGTTACAGCATCATAAATCTCAGGGAGATCACCTTCAGGAAAGTGAAAGTCGACAACCGGGCCAATTACGCTCTGTACATAGCCGACCATTGTATCAGCCATTTGAGTCTCCTCTATACTTTAGATCGTTCGATTCAGCCACTATCGGTAGACCGCAACGCGGAGTGAGCATTCTCTAATGCGAACGGGACTGCGGTCTACTGACCATTTATTTTTCTTCTTGAGCTTCCAATCCAGCTACACCACCAATAATATCCATCAGTTCATTCGTAATGCTTTCTTGACGCGCCTTGTTGTACGTTAGGGTCAGACTATCGACCAACTCTCCGGCCGCATCTGTCGCATTGCGCATCGCAACCATACGAGCGGAATGCTCGCTTGCCAGAGATTCATGCATTCCCTGCAATATCTGTACTTCGGTAAACCCATATAAAACGCGGTTCAACACAACTTCTGGGCTTGGTTCAAAGATATAGTCTGGCGCCATCGTCATGGATGGTTCAGATGGTTCGACAGGCAGTAGGCGATGATTAACAGGATCCTGCTTGACCGTATTCACAAAATCTGTATAGACAATCTGAACCTCATCAAAATGCCCATTGGTAAAATCATCAATCAGGAGATGTGCAATCGGAGAAATATCGTTGACGGTTGGGCTATCTGGCATAGCTGTAAATTCAGCCCGCACAACTGGATCATATCGGAGGAGCCAATCGCGACCCTTACGACCAATCGTAATGGCTTCTACTTCGGCGCCTTCGTCTCGCTTGGTCTTCATTAAGCTTGCCGCATGACGAATCACGTTTGAATTGAAGCCACCTGCCAGACCGCGATCGGCTGTAATCAGAAGAACTCCCATGCGTTGTACGGGGCGCTCCTCTATTAATGGAGACAAAGAATGTTCGACACCATGTAGCCGAGCAATATAAGAAAGAACTTCACGTGCCTGTTCAGCATATGGACGCGTTGCCATAACCTGTTGCTGTGCGCGACGCATTTTTGCAGCCGATACCGCTTCCATTGCTTTCGTGACCTGGGCAATGTTTTTGACCGATTGGATTCGGCCGCGGATTTCTCGTAGATTCGCCAAAAGAGAATTCCTTTCTTATAAAGACGCCACCTAAACTTCGAACAATTGTCCCTCGAGAAAAACGATTCTTTTGTCCGAAGTTTATATAATGTGGCTATTATTCTAGGTAGCTGGACTCCACCCCTCGACGAAATCACGCAGCGCGACACCCAAGGAATCAGCGATTTCGTCTGAGACGACCTTTGTTCGCATAACGGATTGGCCAAGCTCAGCATGATTCGTATCTAGGTGCACGTGCATAGCATCCTCAAACTCTTTGATCTTTTGTACTGGGACGCTATCCATAATGCCATTCGTGACCGCCCATAAACTAATCACCTGTCGGTGAAGTGGAGAAGGTTGATATTGCGGCTGCTTTAACAATTCTTGCATCCGATAGCCACGATCAAGTTGGCGTTGTGTAGCAGCGTCAAGATCGCTACCGAATTGAGCAAATGCAGCTAATTCGCGGAACTGACTCAACTCTGACTTTAACGTTCCCGCCACTGATTTCATGGCTTTTGTCTGTGCAGAACCACCCACGCGACTTACTGAAATACCAACATTCAGAGCTGGACGGATACCAGCATAAAAGAGATCGCTTTCCAAGAAAATTTGGCCATCAGTGATCGAAATCACATTTGTTGGAATATAGGCAGAGACGTCACCAGCCTGAGTCTCAATGACCGGCAATGCTGTTAAGCTGCCACCACCATACTCGTCTTCCATGCGAGCCGCACGCTCAAGCAACCGGCTGTGCAAGTAGAACACATCACCCGGATATGCTTCCCGACCTGGCGGTCGACGCAAAAGCAGCGAAACCTGACGATATGCTTGTGCATGTTTAGAAAGATCATCATAAACGATCAAAGCATCTTTCCCTTGCTCCATAAACTCTTCACCAATTGCACAGCCAGCAAAAGGTGACAGATATTGAAGAGCTGCAGGATCTGAAGCTGATGCATTCACAACGACCGTGTAGTCCATCGCACCGTGTTGCTCCAGAGTTGCAACAACTTGCGCAACGTTTGACTTCTTCTGACCAATAGCAACATAGATACAAATCATGTCTTGTCCTTTTTGATTAATGATCGTATCAATTGCTACGGCAGTTTTACCTGTTTGGCGGTCTCCAATGATCAACTCCCGCTGACCACGACCAATCGGAATCAATGCATCAATCGCTGTGATACCGGTTTGTACAGGCGTATCAACGGGCTGTCGTAAAATAACACCTGGTGCAATTCGCTCGACGTTTCGGTATTTGTCAGAATTAATTGGACCTTTGCCATCTAGAGGTTGCCCCACAGCATTCACAACACGTCCAATCAACCCATCACCAACAGGGACAGAAGCGATACGTCCGGTGCTACGAACGAGGTCGCCCTCCTCGATCGAGGTATATTCGCCCATAATGATGATACCGACATTGTCTTCATCTAAGTTCAGAGCAATTCCAAGTGTACCGTTTTTGGTGAACTCTAATAGCTCACTGGCCATTGCACCCTCTAGACCGGAGACACGTGCAATGCCATCACCAACTTCAACCACTTCGCCAACATCAACCTGGCTTGGCGCAGCTTGAAAGTTTAGAATCTGTTCTTTAAGCAGAGCTGTAATATCATCTGTTCGCACAGCCATAATATGTCCTCCAGTCAAAGGCAAATACGATTTAGGCCCTTTTTATTAAGGATTCCGAATCAATAATGATTAATGTACGGCTGATGCCATCTGTTCGCGCAATGCAGTGAGGCGACTGGAGATCGACATATCTGTCAACCGATCACCAACACGTACACGCAACCCACCCATTAGAGATTCATCGACAGAGAAATCAAATGTAAGATTATCGCCATACTCAGCCACAAGCTTCTGTTGAATCGCAGACTGCTCCGTCTCGGTCAACTCAACTGCGCTAACAATCTCTGCAGTTTGAGGCCCAGATTGACCGGACGCTGCTTCGGTTAAGGCAACAGCAATATCGGCCAAAATCTCTGTCTCTCCAGCCTGAATGAGCATTTTGAGCAAGTTTGCCTCTTCTGTGGATGGTGTTGCAGATATGGCATTTGTCAGGGCCGAAGCTTTCTCTTCTAGATTGCCATTGCCAGCCAATAAATCTGCTAGCCCTTGGTCTCCGGCCAAAGCATCAGAAGAGTCAGTTAGGATTGTCTGCCAACGTTCGACTGTGGCTGCCAGAATTGCCTGAGCATATTGTTGCGCCTGTCCAGTCTTGCTACTCATTTAAGCGCTCCCATTCTGCTCGAGAAACTCTGTAACAAATCGACGTTGTTCATCTTTCTGAGCCAATTCTTTACCCAGAAGTTGCTCGGTGGCCAAAATCGCTAGATCGGCAATCTGCTTATTTGCGTCGGCCATTGCAGCTTCGACCTGTGTCTTTGCATCTTCTTGTGCTTTCATGCGAATTTCGGTGGCTTCTTGCTCAGCCCGACCACGAATTTCATTCGCAATTCTCTCTTCTTCCCGCGTCGCATTCGCGCGAATCTCTTGTGCTTCGCGTCGAGCTTCCTCTAAAATAGCTACCTTTTCTTGTTCTGCTTCGGCAGCTGCCTGTGAAACGCGTTCAGCATCCTTCATACTTTGTGCAATCCGTTCTTTACGTTCGTTCAACATATTAAGAACAGGATTGTAGAGTAGCGAACTCAATACCACTAGCATGATACCAAAATTGACCAGTTGGGAAAGAAATAGTCCCCCCTCTAATCCTAATTGATGTGTAATTTCGCCCAAGATCAGCCTCCTGTTCTGCTTATTACTCGTTTGTTCATCTACTGAATCGTGTGGGGTATAACAACATCACGCTTTGTCTGAAAATAGATTGTTCAAAATAGAATCACAACCAAAGTATTAATGCGTGTTTATCGTAGATGAGTCCACAGATTTTGTCTGTACCGATTGAACCAGAAATAAACTGGTTTCTCGATTAAACAAATTTAACCAACAGAGCAATAACCAGACTAAAAACGGCGATAGACTCGGCAAACGCAATCGCCAAAATCATGTTGGTCTGCACTGTGCCAGTGGCTTCTGGATTGCGCCCCATGGCTTCTACAGCCTTGGAACCAATCAGACCGATACCAATACCCGGACCAATTGCGCCGAGGCCCATTGCCAGCGCAGCACCGATTTCTTTGGCGGCAGCTACATCCATTTGTTATCTCCTTTATCAATTAAATGTTTTAAAAGGTTATAAATTTTTAAGCTTCTGTCTAAATTTACGAGAGTGTGTCCCAAAGTGTGTAAATGCAGCGGTTCTTTGGCTGAGCAATGTTCATTTACACACTTTGTGGTACACACTCAAATTTACAGATGAAGGTTTTTCTAATGATGATCGCCATCATGGCTAACAGTTGCAAGCGAGAAAAAGATAAGCGCCAGCATCATGAAAACCATCGATTGCACAAATCCAACAAACAATTCCAAGAAGTAGAATGGAATGGGAAGCAAGAAAGCAACGAGGAACGCCATTGTGGCTAATACAACTTCACCGGCAAAGATGTTACCAAAAAGACGAAAGGCAAATGTTAAGATACGGGAAACTTCACTAATGAATTCCAGAACTGAAACAAAGATGTTCACGCCCTTCATGGCGCCTTCGCCACTTGTGTTCCAGAACTTCTTAAAGTAACCGGCCCCCAAAGCACGAACACCGTGTATCTGAACCATGACCATGGTCGCAATCGCCAATGCAAAAGTAAAGTTCAGATCGGCGCTTGGCGGACGCAAAAGCGGAATAAACTTACCATGTCCTTCCTCAGCTTCAATCGGTGCGGGATTTTTAGCAACAGATTCACTGATTACCATGCTACCATCAGACATAGCAAGTTGGTCATCCAAGTTCAAGATAGTCCCAGCGATCTCGATCTGGTTGGGAGCCAGACCATGACTATCATCTGACTGACTATCCTCACCTTTACCTCCTTCACCATCTTCCTGATGTGCGGGAATATGCCGAATACCAATGCTACCTACACCAGGGATTAAACCAGACCAGTTACTGACGATAATGAGAAGAAAAACCGTCAATGCCCAAGGTGCATATCGTCGAGCATCATGACCAGCAACACTCTCACAAAAGCTGTATAGGTATTCGATAACCGCCTCGACGAAATTCTGAAAACCACTCGGAATCAGTTGCATTCTGCGCGTGGCAAAATAGGCCAAGGCGATCAAGATAACATCAACAATAATTGTGTGGATAAATGAGTTTGTCACCCAACCACCATCGAACAGTGCTTCTGCCCCAATTGATACATGAGGTGTTGGGACAGCGCCAACGATTTTCATCAGGATACTAATGAGCAAGAGTAGAACCCCAAATAAGATCATGGTTGAGGTACGTGGGCTACTCTGAATGCGCTGGCTAATGGCCTTATTTATGTTTTCCAATCTATCTATAAAGTCATTGTTAAGTGCTTGAGCCAATGGCCCATCAGCAGATGATGCCGATCTCTCTGGCATTGATTCAACGGGTGATGATTCGGCAGGTGTGGATTCAGATGCTTCTAATTCGGATTGTTCTGACAGTTCATGTTTGTCGGAAGTCACGCTCAGCTCCCTCTCTGGGAAATGGGCAGCAAGTTTGCATTCTTTCCCGTCACATCCAATTAACTATATAGAAAGTTAACTCTATGCAACCTTCTTAACAAGCGTAAAATAGATTGCACAAAATTTCAGTGACTTTAATTCATGGCAGTTGCTGCAAAACGTTAGTTAACTTTATCTGAATTAACTTGCTCTACGCTAATTCCATTATTTACATCATCGGGGGACACAGCTTGGATCACTTTATTGAGCTCAGAAAGGGATGCCCTTGTCACGAAAAATGATGCCACCGGAATAAAGATTATCCCTGTGGCAATTGTAACAAATGGCGTCAAATCTAATATCAGATCAGCTGCAACCCCAATCCCAAGGGGCAGAAGCATAAGCAGTAAAACAAGTCGTGTTAAATAACCTACATTTAGACGTGGCTCATGCATAATAGCGTTCCAATGCTGACGTGGCTCGATTATAGCAGTCGGATTTCCATTCGCGCAAATTTTCACATGTCAATACGATATGTATTAATTGCGCAAAATTCATCAATAAAATTTCTTTATACATGTCGCACTTACTCGCATGAATCAAACAAATTCGACGAATCCACCTACCGCAAACAACTTTACTTTCTGGTAAAAGAAAAGAGATGAGGTGAGAAATGTGACAAAAAGCGGTTAGCAGTTCATCCTAAAGGTAGAGAACCCAAAAAGGAGGAAGGAATGCTAACCGCGCCAGAAATAACTATAGCAGTACTGATGAATGTATTGCAAGTAACGCCGATGGGAACAAACGTAAATGTAATGCGTCTGATGTGGGCAATGCTGAATGGGTCGTTTCTGAAAAGTCGAGGAGCAATCCATAGCGCATTGAAAGAAAGCGGGTTTGAAGATGAGGAGCTCCGGCGAAGCTGGTGGAGCTTTCGATATGGATCATGGGATATCACAAGTCTCAGTAGATAAACATGCGGTGAGCCAACACAACAGGGGATGAAAAATGTGTTAAAGTGTGGTGGCAGCCGCCGAACAGAAATCGGGAAAGGTCCGTGGTCAAGTAAAGAACGCTCAGTAGCTAGATTGGTGTACACCGACGCACCACGGGATGTGGACGTTCCTCGGGACGAAACACGCAGGGCAGACTGTGCTCACAATCGGGTACATAAGCGGCTGCGAAAGGAAAGGAAGATGGAAGTGATGTTTCCGAAGTGCAGCGGCCTGGATGTTCACAAGCGGATGGTAGTGGCGTGTGTGGTAGATGAATCAGGAGGATGGAGCAGGTGCGCAAGCGATTTGGGACAACGACGGTCGAGTTGGAGGGGTTGAGGTCGTGGCTGTCGTCGTATGGGATCACGCATGTGGCGATGGAGAGTACGGGAGTGTATTGGAAACCGATCTACAATGTGTTGCATGAGCATTTTGAGGTCTGGATTGTGAATGCCCGCCATCTGGCACAGGTGCCTGGTCGCAAGACGGATGAGAGCGATGCGGCCTGGATCACGAAACTGATGAGTTATGGACTGCTGGAGCGCAGTTTCATTCCAGATGTGGAGCAAAGGGACTTGCGAGACCTGACGCGCTATCGGACGCGTCTCTTGCAAGAGAAGAGTGCGGCAGTCAATCGCCTGCATAAGGTGTTGGAAGATGCCAACGTCAAGTTGGGATCGGTGGTCACGAGCATCCAAGGTGTATCGGCACGCCAGATGATCGAGGCCCTGATTGCAGATGAGATGGACCCAGAAGCCATGGCTGACTTGGCACAAAAGCGGCTGCGGGCCAAGATTCCCCAGTTGGTTGATGCGTTGACGGGACTGGTCCGTCCTCATCATCGTTTTATGCTGCAAGAAGTTCTGCATCATCTCGATCACCTGAATGTACGCATTGATGCCCTCAATCAACAGATTGGGGTCCTCATGGCTCCGCATGCTGACCTCATCGCACGCCTAGATGCCATTCCCGGTGTGGGGCGAGTCGTCGCCGAGATAATTCTGGCGGAGATCGGTCCTCGGTCGAAAGCTGGCCCTCAGCTAAGAAACTGGCCTCCTGGGCTTGTGTCTGTCCTGGCAACAACGAATCGGCGGGCAAACGCAAGAGTGGTCGCCGACGAAAGGGCCAGAAATGGTTAGTCACCGCCCTCGTTGAAGCGGCTTGGGCCGCCTCTCGCACCAAGGACACCTATCTCGCCGCACAGTTCCACCGTCTCAAGGCACGACGCGGAGCCAAGCGGGCAGCTATTGCCGTGGCCCATTCCATCTTGACCATCGTCTATCATCTCATCGACAAGCCCGATGCCGTCTTTGAAGAACTCGGCGGCGACTTCTTTCTCAAACGACGCAAGGAGCATGCACAAGGCCGGCGCACTCAAAACCCTCGAGTCCCTCGGCTTCAAGGTTTTCTTGGCACCGACCGCCTAAGTACGGTGCTCACTACAACTGATTTGCGTTGGGCACAGGCAACGACGCCACCCACTCTGGCGGGTCAACTTGGACCCGCTTCTTATTCAACGCGGCCTTTAACCCCTCTCTCTCTTCTCTTGCTGCCCTTTTTTTCAGGGCAGATCCAAATTTGGCGTTTTTGGCTATTTTCAGTCGAGATTGCAGGGATTTTGGAGTCATTTATTCAGATTTCGGTTACAGAAAACAACCTATTTCATATCTGAAAATCGCCCAAATCTAACGCAAAAACTAGATATCGACCGGCAAATTTGTATTTATGTCAACTGTTTAGCCAGAATTCTCTCTCAAAACCTGAAATTTGGATCTACTGAGTCTGCTGGGGTCGTGGCAAGAAGAAGTGGAAAGGGGAATGGGAGGCAAAAAAGTTAGAAGGGTACCGAGTGAAAAGCATAGATATCACAGGGTTCTGGCGACCGAAGCTGCAAGGGAAAGTGAACCGACTCTATAACTCAACGGCTCGTCGGGCATTGCCCGCGCTCATCTTTGGAGTGATGATAAGCTCGGGGGAGATAGGCGGGAAGCGAGTGCCACTGCTCAAGGCAATCATGAGATGCACGGTTGGAACAAAGGAAAGTGAGTTTCGGAAAAGCTGCTGAAAGAGACGAAGAAATCACTGGAGTCAGACGAAGTGGCGGTGGTCGATGCCGGGTTTACAATCAGAGAAATGCTAGAAAGCGGCATCGACCGATTTGTCCTGCGGGAAGCCATTAACTGCACAGTGCGCCGCAATGAGTTCCCCAAACGCAAAGAAAAAGGCAGACCACCTGAATATGGTGATATTGTGCGACCGCTCTCGCAGCTATAAGGGAAAGCGACTCGAGGCTACAACTCCGGACTCGTCTGGTCGCTTTCTATAGTGGTCGCCTGATTTGCTATCAAGCATGGCACAATCTCGTCCCCAGAACAACCAAGGTGGATACAGCCAACCGTACCTACTCGATTTACGTCATTCAGGATCCGGCCTACAACACACCTTTGGTTTTGGCGACCGTTATGACTTTGCAGCCTGAAACCATTTATCTTGTCTACCTGGAACGCTGGCCTGTTGAACATCCCCCCTTGGCTTCCAAGCAGATGATTGGCTTACATCGTCAATTTGTTCATGCCGATGAGGCTTGTTTCCGCTTACCTGAACTGGGGCTGCTTGCTGGCAATCTTCTTTCCCATTTAGCCGCTTCTCTTCCTCCCATACCGACTGGCTACTGGGATCGAGAGCCTCAATCCACTCCCGGCAGGCTGCGCCGTGTTCTCTCGAGTGCTCTTTTCCAACTCCTGACCAACTCGACCCTGACTTTCGGAAAAGGCCTCGGTTTCACACCATTTCCCTAAAGGCGTTCTCGCTCATCGCCGCCTCAATGCCGCTGCTTAAACTAGCCGAGCACTATTTTTACATTTTATCCCGTTTTTTCAGGGTGGATTCTTTTTTCCGCCCCTTTCGGTTTGCCCTTTGTCACTCAAGCCTTTACCAGAAAGTAAAGAACAAACAGATTTATTTTTACCTAATATCTTTACTCCATTCCGGCAGTAGCGAGACCGCGTGTGCTTTAAATTCGCATCACCTAGTTTGACGAGCTTCACGAGCAGCACGGCGAGCTTCGCGAGCGGCCCGACGATCTCGACCTGCATCCATTTTTTGACCATCAGTCGTTTTGGCGGCTTCTTGACGCATAGCGGTCAAGTAGCGTATACAATCCTCATCTTGCCCCATTAGAACATCCGCAGCATAAATAGAGTGGCGTACTTCTGATTCAAGGACGTTTACGATTGCGCTCGTCATCCCTGCACCGATCGCCATCGTAATAAAGGCGCTATTGATCACGTTACGTGTCGGCAAACCAAAGCTAATATTGCTTGCACCACAAACTGTATTGCAGCCCAATTCATCGCGCACCATCCGCACAATATTAAAGAGATCGATACCAGCGGTTCGTACAGCACCAACTGGCATGGCCAGAGGATCGATAATCACATCCTCACGCGGAATGCCATAATGAACAGCTCGTTCTACAATTTTCTTCGCTACAGCAAAACGTACAGTTGGATCATAGCTAATACCCTCCTCATCATTACTGATTGCAATGACAGGAACCTTATATTCAGCAACAACAGGCAAAATTGCTTCGAGTCGCTCTTCTTCACCAGTTACGCTATTAAGAATGGGACGCCCTTTTGCAACCTTTAAACCGGCTATGAGCGCCGGCACAACGCTGCTATCAATACAAAGAGGCAAATCGGTGATGGATTGGACTAATTCTATACATTGGACCATCAATTCCGGTTCAGTCTTATCGGGTTCGACGCTCGTGACGCCAACATTGACATCCAAAATGTGTGCACCTGCTTGAACTTGGGCAAGCGCATCACGCTCCACACGGCGAAGATCACCGGCAAGCATTTCGGCTTCGAGCCGTTTACGGTTTGTCGGATTAATCCTTTCTCCAATTGTAACAAAAGGATACTCAGGTCCAATTGTCACCGATTTGGTCGAAGATTGGACAACTGTATTCATAGTTTTATGCCTCAATTTCTACGACTATTTGATTCTTATCCTATGGGACTGTAAATTGGGGAGGAAAGACGCTGAGGATAGTCGCTATCACTAAGAGGGCTGCCGCTGCACCAACGAGTACTAGATTCTCCTTTATTATCGTTAGCCATCCCTTAGTTGGATTTTCGATTGTCACAGTGGCAGGGGGAAGTGGCATTTTCGAGCCGACCAACAGATCTCGCATTGAACGCGCACTTGATGGTCGTTCATTGGGATGCATCGAAAGCCCTTGGAAAATTGAACGCTCAACGCGCGGAGAAATTGATGGGTTGATCTGCCGCAGAGAGACAAGGCTGCCTGGATGCAAAAAACGCTCTTTGGCATCTATGGGTGGGTCACCCGCTAATAGATGATAAAGAGTTGCAGCAAAACTATAGATGTCGCTGCGGGTGTCTGTAAAGCCGGTACCACTGCCATATTGTTCTAAAGGCGTATACGCGGCAGTTCCTCGCCCTTGAATGACTGTTACTGTGCGACTATCATCGTCTTGTAGGAACTTGACTAGACCAAAATCGACAAGCTTAATAATACCATGAGGGGTGACTTTGATATTGGCAGGTTTGATGTCTTTGTGCAAAACAGGCGGATCTTGGCTATGCAAATACTCAATTGCATCTAACAACTGCATGGCCCAACCCAATACTTCCGATTCTTTAAGCTTTTCACCTCGGCGTTGTGCTTGGCGAATGATTTCTTGTAAATCGCGGCCGGACACATAATCCATGACTAGATATTCGCGTCCATCGATCGAGAAATAATCTGATACCTTGGGTAAATTTGGATGATCAAGCCTGGCGAGGATGCTTGCCTCTGCCCGAAATTGCTCTGCCATCTTCTCCAGTTCATCTGATGTTTGAGCATTGATCAGAGGTACGTTTTCCTTAATCGCGCAGATTCGACCCTCGAGCCGCTGGTCGGTCGCTTTATAAACGGCTCCACCTCCGCCTTGGCCGACAAGTTCACTAATCTCGTATCGGTCGCGCAGTGTTGTCCCGGGTTCTAAAATCGTTTGCACGAACTACGTCTCAACCCCCATTTTCCTTGTGATCTATTTTTCGGTATAATCACTACATTCACACGCTCATGCCTGAAATTATACATGGATATGAGTTTGCTTGCTGTACGCTACACTCTCAAATTTTTATTTGTCTACTCGGTTTCTTCAATTATGTAGAATCAGCCTATCTCATTTTTGCAGCAATCAATCAAAAATGATTTACTAGTTCTCCTACATTCAAGAAAAATTATGACTGCAGAGGTAAGCGATGGATCATATCTGATACTAAAGATATTCAGTTTCGACTAGACTCCATCACTTGCCCTCAACTTACGATCAAAACAAGATACGAAAAAATATAAACAAAACAATTGATTCATGAATTTCTGAATACTATCAGAGTCCGTTTGAAATTGTGTTATTATCGATCAACTGATTAGTTCTGTCAATTGAATCATGTTGAGAAAATAGAGGGATTGAATGTCTACAGAGTCGCTCAGTATCGAACCTACACAGGATGTTGCACAGATAAATCCCAGAACAATGAGCGTTGAAAGCGCAATGCTCGTTTTGCAGAGTGGTGGCGAAACAGGAAGGCGTTGGCCACTTAGTCACACTCGACCATTGACCATCGGTCGAAGCGATGAATGTGATATTTCTTTGGCAGATCGTCAGGTCAGCCGCTTTCATGCTCGTGTGGTCTGGCAAAGTGATCAATACCTAGTCGAAGATCTAGGAAGTAAAAATGGTACCCACATTAACGGGCAAGAGGTACAATCAGCTGCACCGCTAGAAGATGGAGACGAACTGCAGATAGCATTACGATTCAAACTAGCATTTGTGGACGCTGGGGCAACGGCACCTCTTACTTTTGATAGTGACAAAACGGGTTTACGGCTTGACAATGAAACCCGTCAGATTTGGATCAACGGTCATCTGATTGATCCTCCCTTAAGTCTTCATCAATACCGCTTACTTGATGCTCTTTGGCATTCCGGCGGAGGGGTCGTAACGCGCGAACAAATCGTCAATGTTGTCTGGCCTGAAGCGAGTGGCGAAGGCGTTAGCGAGCAGGCAATTGACGCTCTGGTACGTCGATTGCGTGAACGGATCGCCGAGTTTGACGAAGAGTTTCGATACATCATTACCGTTCGGGGTCATGGATTTCGACTTGAAAACAGATAGATCATTAATAGGACTCTATATTCACATACCTTTTTGTGAAAGAAAATGTCCCTACTGCGATTTCAACACCTATGCTGGTCTCGAAGGATTTTTTGATGAGACGATAGAAGCTATATCGATGGAATTGGCACAATGGCAAGAGCCCTTGGATGGACGTCTCATCCAAACAATATATTTAGGTGGAGGGACACCTACTATTTTATCAGTCTCCCAGCTCACCCAAATTTTTGATACAATTCATCATTGTTTTCAAGTTGACAGCTCTTGCGAAGTCACGTGCGAAGCCAATCCTGGGGCTGTTGACCGCGAAAAGTTCCGTGGGCTAATTGAGCTTGGAGTCAACCGTTTAAGCATAGGTGTACAAAGTCTTCAACCAGATGAATTACGATTCTTAGGTCGTATACATAATGTTGACGATGTCTATTACGCCTTCGATTTTGCACGCGACGCGGGATTTCGAAATATTAATCTCGACTTTATGTTTGGCCTTCCAGATCAATCATTAGAGCGATGGGCAAACTCGCTTGAACAAGCATTTGCATTAGACCCAGAACATATGAGCCTTTACAGCCTAATTGTTGAACCCAATACACCATTAAATCATTGGGTCCAATCAGGTGTCGTACAGCCGCCCGACGAAGACAGCGCAGCAGAACAATATGAGTATGCGATGGAACAGCTAGCCAACGGAGGTTACTATCAGTATGAGGTTTCTAACTGGAGCAAAACCCCTGATCTTATTTGTCAGCACAATATGTTCTACTGGCGCAATCAAGAATACATAGGGGTTGGTCCCGGCGCTCATAGTCACCTTCGTCAGCAAAATTCAAACAACAACTCGACAAAAAATTGGCGATGGGGAAATCGAAAACCCGTTGCAGGTTATATCCGTCGCATCCAGCAAGGAGAATCCGTCGTTGAATTTTGTGAAGAATTAATGCCCGAGACGGCGATGGGTGAAACAATGATGTTAGGATTACGACTCCTGCATGAAGGTGTACCCCTTAAACATTTTCGCCATTTGCACGGACAGAATCTGGAGACTGTTTTTGCTGACGAAATAGAGTTGCTCAGAAGTTCGGATCTGTTGATGATGGATTCAGATCAAGTACAACTAACACTGAAAGGGTTGATGATGGGAAATCAAGTGTTTGCTCATTTTTTACCAACTCATTAGTAGAAATAGGCGTAAATACTACTAAAAATGATATCGGTGAATCTGTAGAATTAAACAAAGTTGGTGATTTCGCTAGATCTACAGAATTATATACAGCAAAATTAATGTCATGCAGTCGGTTCTATCAAAATGACTTAATAAACGAACAAAGCTTGGAGGGGCTTATGGCGATTTTACAACTTGTCGATCAATTGTCAGACATGTTGAATCAAGGAAAGGATGTGCCCCTGTCGCGCTACCGGATGGTTGATGCGGTTCAATTTGGGCAATTGCTCGAACGAATGCGTATTAACGTACCAAGTTCTATACGCGAAAGCGAGCGAACTTTGGCGGAGCGTGACAAAATCCTCGCCGCAGCACATACTGAAGCCCAACGCATCATCCACGAAGCTGAACTTCGCGCACACACGTTGCTAAGTGAGGAATCATTTGTAAAGATGGCACGTCAGGAAGCAGAGCGCATTATTGCGGAGGCACAAGCGATAGCCCAGCAACGGTCTGTTGAGGCCGACGACTACGCCAAGCAAGTTTTGGCAGATCTATCGGAAAAGTTAAAAACGATCACGCAGCAAGTGGATAATGGGATCCAGTTAATTAGTCAATAAGCAGAAGATGATTCCGTTACCAACGAGAGCCAAGATTTACCTCGCATGAATTAAACCCTCTTGCGGCACCAAAGTTATCAACAATCTCATTAAAGACCAAACTCTAGTTTTCACCCAACGGTCAGTCAATGTGCTATTTCTTGCATATATGGCTGTTACGCTGAAGGAACGTGCAAAAATAGCGTGCATTAATATTGGTTGGGTATTTCATGGTGCCGAGAAGGGTCTATGACAGGGACAACTTTTTGACAGGGTTAAAACGAAAAACCTATAATTCTCATTCCTTTGGCTATAAGAGCTATCCTCATTTACCAGGAGCTGTTAACATTTTTATTGAGACAAATACGCGCTTTGCAAGCACATAGCGAGTGTACACGGCCATAGCTCTCTTCAGAGAAATCCTTTTTCAACACGATTCGTGTTGAAAGGACAAGGCACTTTATTCTTAAATGTTAACAGAGCCCTTAGTATTTTGAAGAGGCCAGTATGTACTTTAACGTTGCGCAACTTTTAAAAGAATCGACCGGAGCAACTCGCACCTATGAATTAATGGAGGATATAAGCCAGCTTGACCCAGAATTAAATGCACTCAATCCTTTAGTGGGAACAGTTCAGCTGTTGCGTACACATAGTGGAATCTTGGTAAGAGGCGAGTTGAGCACGGCGGCACAATTAACTTGCAACCGTTGTCTAAAACCATTTGTGATTCCAGTTCGCTTCAAACTAGAAGAGAGTTTCAGACCCCTAACAGATATTGCTACAGGTCGATATATTCATCCAGATGAATTTGAAGGGACAGAATCAGACTTAGAGGATGAGGCTCTCCTTATAGATGAACTACACACTTTGAAACTGGTTGAGGTTGTACGTCAAAACATTTGGCTTGCGCTACCTTTATACCCAACTTGTGATGATGGAGGATTAGATACTTGCCAAATTCAGTCTTACGATCTAGATATTGATACAACGAAACAATCGAATCCGGCTTTGTCTGAAGATGAACTAGAGCAGACTGTCGATCCTCGCTGGTCTGTATTATTAGATCTAAAACAGAAGCTAGATAGAGATGAAGCGCGCGGAACGAGCGCCGCTTAGAATTCAAATTCGTAAGGCTCATCTACTACAAATGTGCCCACGAAGACTTTGACTTCAGTGGTGAGGCGACAATTTGCACACATGTGGTAGATGAGCGATGAATAAACTAGGAGCCTATCATGGGACCACTACCAAAACGAAAAATTAGCAAAGGGCGACGCAATCGCCGTCGTGCACATGACGCTATTGGCGTGCCCAAGTTGGTCGAGTGCGATAATTGTAGCGAACGTATGGTGCCACACAGAGTATGCCCATCATGCGGACACTACAAGGGTCGCGAAATTTTCACTATAGAGGAAGATACTCCTCTCGCAAGATCATAATGGCTCAAATCAAATAGGGGATTCTGTGTCAACCTTTGAATGCATTAGTGCTGGTCCGCCAACTTTGTATATGTTTCCCGGACAGGGAGAACAGCATGTAGGGATGGTTCAGGAACTAGCAGACCAATATGAGATCGCCAAATTAACAATGGAGGAAGCCGATGATGTTCTGGGGTTTAAGCTGAGTCGGCTCTGTTTCGAAGGCCCAGAAGAAGAATTAACCGATACACTGAATGCCCAACCAGCAATGGTTGCTGCGAGTATTGCGACTTTACGTGTCTTAAATCAGCTCTTTCTGCAAGAGGAATATCAGTCTGATTATCCGGAACAAACCAATACCCCTTCATATGTTGCGGGACACAGTCTTGGGGAATATACGGCCCTTGTGGCAGCGGGTAGCCTCTCATTTCCAGATGGACTACGTCTTGTTCGTGAACGTGGTCGGTTAATGAAAGAGGCCGGTAAACTAAATCCTGGTCGCATGGCAGCAATTCTTGGTTTGGACAACGACATCGTCGAGTCGGTGTGCTCTGACATTACGGACCAACGTAATAGCCAGAGTGTTGTCCAGGTCGCAAACTATAATTGTTCAGGACAGGTTGTCATTTCGGGAACTGAATCAGCTGTTAATCAGGCGATGGACAAGATGAAGGAAGCTGGGGCACGAAAGGTTGTTGCCCTGGCAGTAAGTATTGCAGCTCATAGCCCTTTAATGCAGCCAGCCGTCGATGAGCTTCGATCCGCAATCGATAGAGCATCAATTGCGGATCCCATGGTGCAGCTCATTGCCAATACGTCGGCTCGGGCCCTGAAATCGGCAGATGAAATTCGTGAAGAACTGCTTACTCAGTTGACAGGGCATGTACGTTGGTCTGAGTCGGTTCAGACAGCAATCAATACCGGGATCAATTTGTTTGTGGAAGTCGGTCCAGGTAACACGCTTGCGAGCTTGGCCAAACGGATTCAGCGAAAATCCAATCGCTATAGTCTGAATGAATCAGAAAATATTCAGAGCTACGTCAAGCAAGTCTATCATTAAACACTTGCTCATATTCGCTAATTTGATCATTCATACGGTATAATAGAAATAATGATGAATTTTTCTGACAAGGTGGCTTTAGTTACCGGTAGCAGTAGCGGCATAGGTGCTGCAATCGCGAATGAACTGGCGATTGGTGGTGCTACTGTAGCCGTTCACTATCGCGGAAATAGTGAAGGTGCGGAATCTGTCGCTGCGAAAATTCGCGATAATGGAGGTAATTGCAGCACGTATCAAGCCGATATAAGCAATCCTGAGGATGCCGCAAATCTTGTCAAGCAAATCCAAAATGAGTTGGGACCGATCCAAATTCTGGTCAATAATGCTGGTACGACGCGTGACACGCTCTTGCTCAGCATGAAAGAATCGGATTGGGATACGGTGATTGACACAAATTTGAAGAGCGTTTATAGTGTGACGCGAGCTACCCTACGCGGGATGATGAAGAAGCGTTGGGGGCGAATTATTAATGTTAGTAGTGTGGTTGGTCTGACGGGGCAAGCCGGACAAGCAAATTATGCAGCCAGTAAGGCTGGAATCATCGGTTTTACAAAGAGCCTCGCACGCGAGATTGCCAGTCGTAGTATCACTGTCAATGCCGTTGCACCTGGGTTTATTCCAACAGCACTGACAGAGGTGTTAACGGACGAACTGCGCGACGATATCTTAACAAAGACGCCACTGGGACGGATGGGAACGCCAGACGAGATTGCATGGGCGGTGGCATTTTTGGCATCAGAGCGTTCCGGATTTATCACAGGTCAGGTTGTGACGATCGATGGCGGCCTAGCAATGTAGCACCATTTTCGTTCAATTGTCGGTAGACCACAATCGCTAGATTCCTATAGAGTATGAACAGCATTGAAGAAACCCAAGAAACGCATACAGAAGTGAACTGCGATTCTGCCCAAGGGAAGAGTGTCCAGGAGCGTAGGTCACAAAATCATTCTGGGACAAATGGGGCTGATTCACACGAATCTGTGGACAAATCAAATCAGACCGACCATCGAAACTTTGTCAAACAGCGACGATTAGTTCGAAGATTAGCCCTACAAGCTCTATTTGAAATAGATAGTACAAATCATCAAGTGGGTCTAGTGATTGATGAGCGAGTGGCGGATGCTCGAATGCACGAACAATTGGAGCCACAAGGGGAAAAATTCCTGCGTTGGCTGGTTGTTGGTGTCATACAACATATGGATACGTTGAATGGACTCGTTGCGGACTATGCCCCGGAATGGCCTGTTGATCAATTAGCCATTATTGACAGAAATATTTTACGTTTGGCGCTTTTTGAAGTTGGGACAAAAACAGGAGACACCCCTCCAAAAGTCGTTATCAATGAGGCAGTAGAGTTAGCGAAAACTTTTGGTAGTGATAGCAGTCCTCGTTTCATTAATGGTGTATTAGGTGCAGCCCTTGATGCAGTGTATCGAAAAACATTCTAAACTGAGCTCTGTATGAAAACATGATCTTCCTTTATCTGGTAGTGGTGTCAGAAAAGCCATGTTTTCATCACAATCTCGGTATAGATCCTGTACACATGTAACGACGGATGAGGAAATATCTAAAAAATTCAGATGGATAGCTTTGCTCTTTTCGGAGTTGGGGTTCCAGAACTCTTTCTCATCGCAATTATAGCCCTAATTATTCTTGGCCCAGAACGTCTACCTCAGACGTTGCGTCAGGTAGCAGGGTTTATTCGTCAGCTACGTATTATTGCAAACGAATTGACATCTCAATTTGGTGAAGAACTCGAAGTATTGGATGAGATGAACCCGCGTAAGATTTTGGAAGAAGCAACGCGGCCCTTAGAAGAAACCAGTGCATCATTGAAAGAAGCGGCCAAACCAATCAATGAAGCAAAAAAAGATTTGTCTAAGGCATCAGCGACTTTGAAAAACGCAGGGAAAAAGACCGGCTTACAAACGACTACATCGTCACAAAAGAGCACTAAATCTGTGACCGAAGCGCCAGAGAATGGTTCCGAAAATACAGACTCGCCCGACACGGCAGTGCCTGAGGAGACTTCCCAAGAATCTGATTCCTCAACAGCTCTTGCAGTAAATGAGAAGAATGTGGAAAATGCGTTGAGTGAGAGTCCAAACGAGCAAGATCAGTCGTTTGACAGCAATCGTGATGAACAAGATGATGGGAAGACGACCGATAAAACGGAAGAACACCAGAAAAGCGAAGAGCAACTTGATTTAACTGAACGAATAAAGGCTACCGCCCCCCAGAGTATGGAATCACTTCCAAGCCCAGCGTCGACGAAAGAAACGACCAAGCAGGTCGAAGAGAAGATCAACGGACAGAATACAGTTACGGAAACAGAGTCTTTTGACGAGAATCAGATCGCTCCACCAGAGATGTTGGCTGCGGTTCAAGAAGAAAAAGTGGCAGAAGTTACGTCTGCTGTGGAATCTGTTGCTGTTGTGACGAACGGGACTGCCTTGAAGTCAGATTCAGAAGAATCTGAAGAA
The DNA here is from genome assembly GCA_019217005.1 of Chloroflexi bacterium TSY. Next base: position 138,837 of record JAHBNG010000009.1, on the reverse strand, counting down.
GAGGAGATAAGAGAGAAGCGTAACCCATGAGTCAGCATGTAGATGCACTTGATCCAATCGATGAAAGCCAAATGACGTTAATGGAGCACTTGATCGAGCTCCGAATGCGACTCATGTGGATTTCCGGTGCGGTTCTCGTCGGTACTCTTGTTTCAATGATCTTTGCGAATGCCATCACGGCGTATATGGCTGGACCAGTTTATGCAGTGGGCAATCGACTCATTGATATTACACCCACAGGCTCTCTCATTATCTTTTTCAAGATCAGTTTTACCGCTGGCACGGTAATCGCAATGCCGATCATTGTCTATCAGACAATTGCTTATGTTGCACCAGGGCTCTATCCCCATGAAAAGCGGGCAGTGTTTATTTCCATGCCTGGTGTTCTGCTTCTCTTTCTATGTGGGGCAGCATTTGCTTTTTATATTATGCTCCCCGTTGCAGTTCAATTTCTGACTGATTTTATGTCGTCAATTGAGAAAGAGTGGGCAATCGATCGATATTATGGCTTTGTCACGCGAGTTGTTTTTTGGATTGGTGTTGCATTTGAAATGCCCTTAATCCTCAGCATTTTGGCTCGTATTGGATTGGTTAGCGGAATACAACTGGCGAAATTTTGGCGTCAAGCCATCGTCATTAATGCAATTCTTGCGGCAATCATCACGCCAACCATCGATCCGGTAAATATGGCCATAGTTATGGCGCCTCTGCTGGTTCTTTATGCGTTGAGCGTTGGCTTGGCTTACCTTTTGTATAAGCCGCGTGAACCGAGAGATTTCTCTGATTAATGCTTCCCTTAAGGGCCTAAAGTTGTACACAAGTTCTTTCGAGGATTTAGGACAAGACTTCGTTGTTTTCGGATAGATAAAAAGTGAGTGTAATCATAGAGATTCGGAGGATGCGCTTTAGGCCAGACTTCGGATCTCTTTTTTTGTCGTTACATCATGAACCGTTTTGAGCTTATTGCACGCAAACAGGAAATCCGCAGCAAAATCGAACAGGTTCGTCGAACGCTTGAACATGAACGCAAATCAGCTGCCGACCAACGCTCTTGGCTGCAAAGACGTCGCATTGCCAAACTCGAAACAGAGCTGGATATGCTGATGTCCAAGGAATACAATCTGCGGCTTCAGATTGATCGCAATCCCTAGAGCTAAACATGAGACCCATTTGGCACAGACATGTTTGTCCGTCAAGATTTTTCAAGCATGTTCTGTTCCTCTGGTAAAATCTTGTGGATGAGGAATTTACATTGCGAAATTTATTTGGGTCGAAAAATTATATCGGGAATACTCTCTATGCGAATGACAAATCTTTTTTTCCAAACATTACGCGAAATGCCAGCTGATGCAGAAATCGCAAGCCATCAATTGATATTGCGGGCAGGACTGGTTCGCCAAGTTGCGTCTGGCATCTTTGATTTTATGCCTCTTGGCCAACGAGTAAAGCATAAGATCGAGAATATCATGCGCGAGGAGATGGATGCGATTGGTGGGCAAGAAGTGACCTTACCCGTCGTACACCCTGGTGAAGTATGGAAAGAGAGCGGACGCTGGTATGAAATTGGCGATGATCTCGCTCGTTTACAGGACCGTCATGGACGCGATATGTGTTTGGGGATGACGCATGAGGAGATTATGGCAGATTTGGCAAGCCAAGTTGTCAATAGCTATCGGCAAATGCCATTTGTGCTCTATCAGATCCAGACTAAATTCCGAGATGAACCACGACCTCGAGGTGGCTTGATTCGAGTGCGTGAGTTTACAATGAAGGATGCTTACTCATTCGATCTCGATTTTGCGGGTTTGGATGAGTTCTATACCAAAAGCGCCCAAGCATACTTTAATATTTTCTGTCGTTGTGGGTTAGATGTCGTTGCAGTAGAAAGTGATGTAGGTATGATGGGTGGGACGATGGCTCATGAATTCATGTCTTTGACACCTGTTGGTGAAGATACCTTGCTCATCTGCGACGAGTCAGGGTATCGTGCCAATCGACAAGTTGCAACCTTCCAAAAACCAGAACCACCCAATGAAGACCAACGCCCATTAGAAGAAGTTCATACCCCTGACATCAATACAATCGCTGCTCTAGCAGACTTTCTAGATATCCCAGAAAGTGAAACGGCGAAAGCCATATTTCTGATCGCCGAGTTGGATGATGGTGTGAACGACGATGGCTCCTTGAACATACGCGAGCAATTCGTTTTTGTTGTTGTGCGGGGTGACATGGAGCTCAATGAAACCAAGTTGACCAATGCAATTGAAGCACGTCGTGTGCGTCCAGCAAAAACTGATGAAATCAAGGCGATTGGCGCTGAAGCGGGCTATGGTTCTCCCGTTGGAATTGCTCGTGATCAGGTATTGCTCGTTGTGGACGATCTGATCCCCAACAGCCCGAATCTCGTGGCAGGCGCAAACAAGGTGGATTACCATTATCGCAATGTGAACTATGGTCGTGATTACGAAGCTGATCTTGTGGTCGATGTTGTGGCAGCTGCGGATGGGTATCCAGATCCTATTTTGGGGAAACCCATGCGAGCTGTACGGGGGGTGGAAGTTGGCAATATTTTCAAATTGGGTACGAATTTTAGCGAGGCATTGGGCGCTACCTATTTAGATGAAAATGGCAGGTCTCATCCCATTGTAATGGGTTCTTATGGCATTGGATCTGATCGGATGATCTCATGCATCATTGAACATCATCATGATGAAGATGGAATCAAGTGGCCCATCAGTGTTGCCCCCTATACCGTCATGCTAGTCAGCTTGAGCACCAAAAAGGTGCCAGATGTCGCTGAATCTGCGGATAAAATCTATCAGCAACTTCAGGATGCAGGGATCGAAGTTCTCTATGATGATCGGGACGAACGGGCAGGGGTCAAATTCAATGATGCGGATCTGATTGGACTTCCTATTCGACTAACTGTGGGTGGCCGTGGTCTTAAAAATGGAATCGTCGAAGCAAAGCTACGTCGAACGGGTGAATCGAGTGATTTGGCTATTGACTCATTGGTAGCCGATGTACAACAGCTAATCGCAACAGAGCAGGCGTTAATTCAAGAGACGCTTGTAGAGGAAGTGCTCTAAATCATACCAATTGCGACTGTGGTAACAATGAATTACTCTGATTTTTCCTATTACAACACAATTGACCAGATCTATCACGCCGAATGGAGCTTGCCAAAGTTGGCACGGTTAGAATTTCTGCGTGAATCGATCCAGACATTGTGGCCAAACGGACACCCAACTCGCTTAATTCATGTTGCCGGAACTGGCGGGAAGGGCTCAACTTGCCGTTTCTTAGAGCTAAGCTTTTCATGTGTAGGAAAATCTGGGGCTTTTATGAGCCCCCATCTGTTTGATTATCGAGAGCGTTTCAGCATTGACGGCGAATTTGTCAAACGAGAAGATATTACCGAAGCTTGGGAGACACGAGTTAAGCCCCACTGCATCCGGCTCGCTATGCGGAGACAGGATCACTATCATACTTACTTACAGTCAACTATCTTAATTGCTCTCACCTTGTTTGAAAAGTACGAAGTCGAATGGGCGGCAATTGAGGCGTTTTTGGGTGGCCGATATGATCATACTCGTGCGCTTGATGTCGTTGCGACACTCCTAACAAATGTTGGAAGCGATCATGCCCATCTATTGGGTCGTGAGCAATGGCAACGGGTGTTAGATAAAGTGGGCATTGCCCGAACAGATATCCCCTTTTTTACAACAGAGCAGAATCCTGAAAACCAACAGATTATTGAAGCAATTTGTCGAGAGATTGGTGCGCCTCTCTATACAATCGAAGCAGCTGAGGTCAAAAGCCTGGAACAGAAAATAATGACTTTGTTGAATGGACCGATTCCTCCAGAATCCCTTTTAAGTGCTCCATATCAAAGATGGAATGCAAGCCTGGCCTTTGCGACAATTCAGCATCTCTGTCCTGATATTCATGAACAACAAGTATTCGAAAAACTGGTCCAGGCAAGATTGGTAGGACGTTTTTGGCAAGTTGACGAGCATGTATTCGCAGACATTGCTCACAATGCAGAGAAAATTAGTGCATTGGCAGGCGAGATTCAGATGAGATTTGAAGATCGAAACAAAATCCTGGTGATTGGTCTCTCCCGTCATCGTGTTCCGCTGGATGTCTTTGAATCTCTTGAACAAGTTGCTCGTACAATTATCATCACTGGCGCATCTTTCCGCGGTCAAGATCCGCATGAAATTCAACGCCAGATTGCACCGTTAACACAGAACACACCGACGCTGGTCATCGCTGAGCCGCGTCAAGCATTGCAAGTTGCACAATCTATGTGGCAAGATGATGATGTGATTATTCTTACTGGATCTACCTATATGATCGAACAGGTACTGAATCCTGATTCCTACATGCGTTATTTGAATTCTACATTTGGTTGGCGGATGGAAACCCATAGCCAAGCCACAGGAACCGTTGAATTAACGCTTCCAACAGAAAATCGACCGATTCGTTGAAGACATAACGTTAACTTTTTTGTTAGATTTCCCGCTTGCATTTCCAAAGCGAAACTGGTATACTGTAAACACCCTCTTAATCCAGATGTTCTCCTTGACTGGATGATTCGCATAAACTGAAAGCCCAGGTATGTTTGTGTGCATAATACAGTATTCACATGCAAAATGGTATCGAAAAGCGGAACACGGCTGCATCGTCCATATTCACTAGACAAGGAAAAAATTTTTAACTTGTGACAGTCCCTATGATATAGTGTGATAAGAACCTATCCGAATGGTATCGAAAAGCGGAACAAAGTGGTTGTGAGTCCAGTCAGATACTCGAGTAAGAAAGCAGCATCGCAGAACTTTTCGGATAAGCTACTAAGCATAAACAACATTGCAACTCCTGATTTGTTTTTCGTTTCAAGCAGTTCGTATTATAATAGTGGCTAGCTAGTTCACGATGACTCCCACTGACAAAAAGGTTTCTCAAGGTATTGTTGATATCAAGCCACAACCAAATTACACTGGTGACGATGCAATTACATCTGGGTAATTCTCTAGATGATAATTGCTGAAATCAATACTCAATATACTTTAATTGTCTTTCTTTCAGTTCAAGTAGTTCACTCAAGTAACATAAACCAAATATCGCAAAGGAGATCCCACGCATGATTACCCGAAAGAGCCTGTTGGTATTAGTTGCCACATTGCTGCTTGCGGTTGGCTTGTCAGCTTGTATGCCCGGCACCCCCATGGCTGCTGGCATGGATGTAGAAATTTCAATGGACGAAGCAATGGCTGGCCAAAATGCCGTGATGTCAAGTCTGATGACTGGTGAATTGAGCATTACTAATAGCCAGGCGAGCAGTCTGATCACCGAACTTATGAAACAGAACGGAGTGAATGCTGTCGAAATTTCAGCGATTACGGCTGATATGATGGACGGTAAGAACAGCATCGGTATTGAATTGGCAAGTCCGGTCGGTGGTATCGATTCACTTGGTGTAACCGGTTCTGCGATGGCTGAAGGCGGGGTTGTAAGCGTTGACTTATCACACGCATATGCTGGCGCAATTGGCGTTGATGAGGCAGTGCTGGGTCCCATTAGTGATCAAATCAATGCTGCCCTTGCTAGTATGGCGATGCCTCTGCCCGATGGCCCCATTGGTCTAGATAGCATGACTGCTGGTATGCTCAACGATATGATGGCGTCAATGGGTCTAAACTCCGCTGAAATTTCCGCAGTCAAGACAAGCTTTGATGGTGGAAAAATTCACGTTGTTGCGGAGCTAGCAAATGGTGGTGTCATGGGGATAGATTCCCTTGGTGCTTCCGGAGCATTGATGTTAGATGGTGGTTCAGCATCTGTACAACTAGACGAGGCATTTGCTGGCGGTTTGGTTGCTGATTCAGGTCTCGTCGGTATGGTTGGTGCCCAGATCAATGGAATGCTCAACGCCTATGCTTTCCCACCTGCAAGCGTCAGCGCTGATGGTGGTAGCTTAATGGTTGGTCCATAATCCACACTAGTTCGCATTGATAAACAAAATAAGAGCCTAGGGTGATGGCCCTAGGCTCTTATTTTGTCACCAATTGCTACGACTCTTTTCGCTATACTCAGTCGATGCAAATTTTCGCCGAGGAAGTGTTCTCTCATGTCGGTTTCGGTCGCGTACAGCCGCATGAAAGATTACACGCAGTAGGATTTCTCAGAGGTAGAGCGTTCAAATGGCGAAAAAAGACGCAGTAGAGAATCTCGGACCATTTGGCCCGCTCGAGTCTGTTTTGACTGAGAAGTGCAGGATTATGTCTACTGCGTGTAATAGAGAATGCTGCGCCATGCATGGCGACTCCGCGGGCATGAGGTATACCTTGGATCGACTAAGGCTTTTCCAACAATTAAAATCCCTAATTTGATCTGGAAAAGCTCAAGCCATTCCAGAGAAATCGACTTGGCAAATCAGGGATTTATTTCTCTGGAATGGCCTAATCTCGATTATTTGGCTTCTTTTGACATCCATCTCTACACAGATTAAATTCGACGGATGATATTTTTAATTCGAACAATTTGACCATTGATTAATACTTATGCTAAAATTTAGGATTGTGATTATTGGACAGTTATCTGTCCTTTACAAGTCATGAATCTATTAAATTCATTCGAAATAAAGAACGTTTACCCGACCAAGAAAGGTCGTCTTTTTTTGTCGGTTTGACTCTACAAAATTTGACTGTGAAATAAATTTCAGGGGCAAGTAAAAACCTATCCGAAAAGCGGTTGTGAGTCCGACCAATTTCTCGAGAGAGAAAGCATTGTCACAGAACTTTTCGGATGAGCAATGGAGGATCCCTTTGCCAACGATTAACCAACTGGTCCGCAAGGGCCGCAAAAGTACGCTCAAAAAGCAAAAGGCACCAGCCTTGCGTTTTACACAGAATACATTGACCGGTCGGACTCGTCGTATAAAGCGAGGGAATCCTCAGAAACGCGGTGTTTGTACACAAGTCCGTACAACAACGCCAAAGAAGCCGAACTCCGCACTACGCAAAATCGCCCGTGTCCGTTTAACAAACGGAATGGAAGTGACAGCTTACATTCCTGGGGAAGGACATAATCTTCAAGAGCATAGTGTCGTTTTGGTACGCGGGGGGCGTGTGCGTGATTTACCGGGAGTTCGTTATCAGATTGTTCGTGGAGCTCTTGACAGTACCGGTGTTGACAGCCGTAAACGAAGTCGAAGTAAATATGGTGCAAAGCGTCCGCGCTAAAAACCGATCCGAAAAGTGGTTGTGGATCCAACTTATTTCGCGAGCAAGAATCGATCGGTACAGAACTTTTCGGATAAGTACTAAATAGGAGTCAAGGAAACTATGCGAAGAAATCGCGCAGAACGACGACCAGTGATCCCAGATCCACACTACAATAGCGAAACAGTTGCCAAGTTTATCAACAATGTGATGGAACGAGGCAAAAAGAGTTTGGCCGCGCGGATTGTTTACGATGCATTTGATACGATCAGTGAACGAACAAATCGCCCCCCCATAGAGGTCTTCGAGGAAGCCCTAAAGAACGCGACCCCTCTTGTGGAAGTCAAGCCGCAACGTGTTGGTGGTGCGACGTATCAGATTCCGATGGAAGTGAATGCGAATCGTCGTATGGCTTTGGCGATGCGTTGGCTAATTGAGAATGCTCGCAAACGAAGTGGACGCAATATGGCTGCCCGGCTCGCAAGTGAGCTATTGGATGCAGCACGGAACGAAGGTGCGGCAGTTAAAAAACGCGAGGACACGCACCGCATGGCGGAAGCAAATCAGGCATTTGCTCATTTCCGGTTTTAGACTAAGAATCTATCCGAAAAGTGGTTGTGAGTCTGAACAGCTTCTCGAACGGGAATGCATCGTCACAGAACTTTTCGGATAAGCACTAAGGAATAATGATTACATAATTTCATCGATATCATTCTTGAGTGAAATGAAGAATCTATCGATGAATTGTTTAATTGCTCCGCTTTATAACCTATCCGAAAAGTGGTTGTGAGTTCAACCAACTTCTCGAGAGAGAACGCATGCTAGTGTATCCCAAAGTGTGTAAATGGAACAGATCTTCCAACTGAGCGGTCTCCATTTACACACTTTGGTGTAAACACTCCAACACATTGCATCGTAACAGGTTTTTCGGATAAGCGCTTAGTGGAAAGATACATACTGCGGTTGTCTTGAAAATTCATTTCAGACAACCGCAGTATTGTTTGGTTTGAGTATAGAGTATAAAAATACGGCACCCGTGCCACAGATGAACGATTACAAATAAGTAATTGTCTAGTATTGTGGGACATAGGTGCCGTATCGCTTTGTCTATATATCTCTAATTTGGAAATATATCATGACTATCAAATATGAAATTGCTCGAGTGCGCAATATTGGAATTATTGCACACATTGATGCGGGAAAGACAACGACAACGGAACGGGTCCTCTTTTATTCAGGGCGCATTCACCGTATGGGTGAGGTGCACGAAGGAACGGCCGTAACGGATTGGATGGTTCAAGAACGTGAGCGCGGCATCACGATCACCGCGGCTGCGATCACAACAACTTGGATCGATCAAGAAACAAATCTAGATTGCCAAATCAATATCATCGATACACCTGGACATATTGACTTCACAGCAGAAGTACAACGCAGTTTGCGTGTTCTCGATGGTGGTGTTGTGGTCTTCGATGCTGTTGCGGGGGTTGAGCCCCAATCAGAGACGGTTTGGCGACAAGCGGATCGCTATCGAGTCCCTCGCATCTGTTTTGTGAATAAGATGGACCGGATTGGGGCTGATTTTGACCGAACCTGCGAAATGATTATGGAGCGACTGGGTGCGAATCCACTGCCGATTCAGTTGCCTATCGGAGCCGAGGATCAATTCAAGGGCGTGATCGATCTTTTTACAATGCAGGCATTGGTTTTCACGAATGAACTCGGTGCAAATCCAGCAGTGGAAGAGATCCCAGAAGATTTGGTTGAAGCAGCGGAAGTAGCGCGTGAAACAATGATCGAACGTATTGCTGAGACCGATGATGAATTAACCCTCAAGTTCTTAGAAGGCGAGGAAATTTCCAATGTTGAATTGATGACTGTATTGCGTAAGGCCGTTATCGCAAATGAACTCATACCCGTCTTGGCAGGCACGGCACTCCGCAACAAAGGTGTTCAGCCTTTATTGAATGCAATTTTGCGCTATTTACCGAGTCCTCTTGACGTGCCACCGGTAAAAGGAACAGATCCAGAAACGGATGAGGAGTTGGAGCGTAAGCCGGATGTCGGCGAACCATTTTCTGCCCTAGTTTTTAAGATTGTAACAGACCCATATGTGGGTCGTCTTGCCTATATGCGCGTCTATTCTGGCAAATTGAGAGCTGGTACAAATGTCTACAATGCGAACCGACGTCGGAAAGAGCGTGTGGGTCGGTTGCTCCAGATGTATGCGGATAAACGTGATGAAATTCCCGAAGCAGATGCAGGCGATATAGCTGCAGTCGTTGGGTTGAAGCAAAGTTTTACGGGAGAGACTCTTTGCGATGCTGATGATGAGATTATTTTGGAAACAATCGAGTTCCCTGATCCTGTCATCAAAGTGGCCGTTGAACCAAAGTCGAAGGCCGATCAAGACAAGTTAAGCGAAGCGCTGATCAAGTTGGCTGAAGAGGATCCAACTTTTCAAGTCAATTATGATGATCAGACTGGTCAGACCGTGATTGCGGGGATGGGCGAATTGCATTTGGACATTATCATAGATCGCCTCAAACGTGAATTCCAAGTCCAAGCCAATGTAGGACAGCCACAAGTTGCGTATCGCGAAACCATTACGCAACCCGTTCGTATTGAAGGACGTTTCGTACGGCAGTCTGGTGGCCGTGGTCAATATGGTCACGTATGGTTAGAAATTGAACCAAGTGAGTCAGGTGCAGGATTTGAATTTGAAGAAAAGATTGTCGGTGGTGTTGTACCGAGGGAATATTTTAAGGCTGTGCAGACCGGGGTAGAAGAAGCAATGGCTGGCGGTGTGATGGCAGGATATCCAGTAGTCGATCTAAAAGTTAGTCTTGTAGATGGAAGCTATCACGAAGTTGATTCCAGCGAAATGGCGTTCAAAATTGCTGGAAGTATTGCGCTCAAAGACGGTGTCCAGAAGGGACGGCCAGTCTTATTGGAACCGATGATGAGAGTTGAATCGGTCGTCCCAGAAGATTTTGTAGGTGACATAGTGGGTGATTATTCTAGCCGCCGTGGAGAAATTCAGGGGATGGAACCACGTAGTGGAAATGTCCAGGCAATTACCGCCTTAGTGCCACTGAGCGAAATGTTTGGTTATGCGACCGCGATCCGATCCTTAACCAGCGGGCGTGGCACATTTACCATGCAATTTGAGCAATATTCACCAGTAAGCCAATCAATCGCGGAAAAGATCTTAAAAGTTGCATAACATAGCACCTTTAAGCTCTGTGAGGATCGCAAATGTGTTCAGATTTCTCTGGCTAAATAAGGCACACATTCATGGCTTCACAACCACAATTGGTATAATGACTTTCATAGGTGGCAAAGTGCCATTCTATTCGAAAAAATTATTTTAACACCTATTTGCCACGAATAAATCAACAATTTGCATTTCAGACAGACAGAAATTTGGCATTCTCTCTATTGCGCAGTATACTATTTTAGTTTGCAGTAAATATCAATTATTTACAATTGAAAAGATGGAACATTGCACCGCCAAGATTCGCTCTGGCGGTGTAATTGCGCACTGACAACATTATGTATTTACGTTAGGCGTTCAGGTAGTTCCTACATTCTCTTACAAAACATTAGAGATTATAAGGATGAAGAATATGGGACATGGATTTTTAGGATGAACACGGATCATCACAGAACAAATCCGTGAAATTTGTGTGAATCCGTGTCCTAATTTCAATCCCAATAATGTCTATTATTTGAATATCTCTGCTAATAGATAGTGGCGGTCCGGTAAGTGATAGATAGTCAACGAATGCAAGATTTTCAGACTACAACCAGAGTCTATACAAATCGCGTTACTTAACCCGCCGCCACAACCTAATATTATAGTAGCGTTTAAAGTTGTGCTTAGTATACGTACATTTTTACAAGGGTTCATCTGTCACAAATGTGCGCAAGGAAGACTCTCGCTGATTAACAAATGAGAGTTTGCATACATTATTTATTTAAAGATGAACGATTACAAGGAGCACTTTAATGGCGAAGGAAGTATTTGAGAGGACAAAACCCCATGCGAATGTGGGGACAATCGGACATATAGACCATGGGAAGACGACGCTGACAGCGGCGATCACAAAGACGCTGGGGCTGAAAGGATGGGCGGACTTTTCCAGGTTTGATCAGATAGACAATGCGCCGGAAGAGAAAGCGCGTGGAATCACGATAGCGATCAGCCACGTGGAGTATGAGACGGAGAATCGGCACTATGCGCACGTGGATTGTCCTGGTCATGCAGACTACATCAAGAACATGATCACGGGTGCGGCGCAGATGGACGGAGCGATTCTGGTGGTGGCAGCCCCGGATGGACCGATGCCGCAGACGCGAGAACACATCTTGTTGGCGAGACAGGTGGAAGTGCCCGCGATGGTGGTCTTCATGAACAAGGTGGACATGATGGATGATGAAGAGCTGCTGGAGCTGGTGGAGATGGAGTTGCGGGAGCTGTTGGACAGCTACGGATTTCCTGGGGATGACATTCCCGTGGTGCGAGGGAGTGCGCTGGCGGCGCTGGAGAGCGAAAGCCAGGATCCGGAAGCCGAAGACTATGCTTGCATCTGGGAGCTGATGAATGCTGTGGATGAGTATATTCCCCAGCCAGCCAGAGAGACCGAAAAGCCCTTCCTGATGCCGATTGAGGATGTTTTCAGCATCAAGGGACGTGGCACAGTGGTGACAGGTCGAGTGGAGCGCGGCATCATCAAGCCGATGGAAGAAGTGGAGATTGTGGGCATCAAAGAGACAGAGAAGACCACTGTCACAGGGGTTGAGATGTTCCGCAAGCTGCTGGACGAGGGACGAGCGGGTGACAATGTGGGCTGTCTCTTGCGTGGCATCAATCGAGAAGAGATCGAGCGTGGTCAAGTCTTGGCCAAACCAGGCAGCATCGAGCCACACACCGAATTCATGTCAGAGGTCTATGTTCTCAAGAAAGAAGAGGGAGGACGACACACTCCCTTCTTCCAGGGCTATCGTCCGCAGTTCTACATCCGCACCATGGACATCACTGGTGCCATTCAGCTGCCAGATGGTGTTGAGATGGTCATGCCTGGTGACAATGTCAACATGAAAGTTGAGTTGATTTCGCCTGTGGCTCTCGAGGTTGGCAGTCGTTTTGCCATCCGCGAAGGTGGGCGCACCGTTGGCGCTGGCGTCATCACCGAAATCCTTTCGTAGAAAATAGATGAGTGAAGGGGGGATCAGGTATTGCTACCTGACTTCCCTTTGCTATCATAGGGCAAAACAGATGGCAAAACAGCGAATTCGAATCAAGCTAAAAGCATATGATCACCGTGTCCTGGATGCGTCTGTCCAGCAAATCGTGGATGCAGCAGAGCGAACAGGCGCGCAGGTTGTTGGCCCTGTTCCATTGCCAACGCGTAAGGAAAAATTTACGGTCATGCGCTCACCTTTTATTGATAAGGACAGCCGTGAACAATTTGAAATCCGTACGCACAAACGATTGATTGATGTGGTTGATCCTGGTAGCAAGACGATTGAAAATTTAACCCGACTAAACCTGCCGGCAGGTGTTGATATTGAGATTAAACTATAAGTAACGCTCATCAATCAAGATTGTGCAATTTCTGTTTATCTTCCTGAGATACAAAAATTGCGCAATTTTGGGGAAGAGAAATTGATAATCCTAAAATAATTATCATCTGGATGGACGTTCTTACGTCTTTTCAGCAGGATGATGAGGATTGATCTTTTCATGCTCATCAGCATTGCATAGAACACTCTTTACTTTTGTAAAAATGTTCATTGTTTATATCGTGCTGTAGAGTATAAAGTTGTGTAGTCTCAGTAGATCCAAATTTCAGGTTTTGAGAGAGAATTCTGGCTAAACAGTTGACATAAATACAAATTTGCTGGTCGATATCTAGTTTTTGCGTTAGATTTGGGCGATTTTCAGATATGAAATAGGTTGTTTTCTGTAACCGAAATCTGAATAAATGACTCCAAAATCCCTGCAATCTCGACTGAAAATAGCCAAAAACGCCAAATTTGGATCTACTGAGTCTAACAGCTTTCGATCTATTCGTAGATCAACCGGCAGTCCTGGGAGGAATATATGCGAGGCATTTTAGGTAGAAAAGTTGGCATGACCCAACTCTTCGACGAGAGTGGTGTGGTTGTGCCGGTAACAGTAATTGAAGCCGGCCCCTGCTATGTAACACAAGTGAAAACATCTGAGACGGATGGGTATAATTCCGTCCAGATCGGGTTTGAAGAAGTTGCTGAAAAAAAGCTGACTAAAGGGCAGCGGGGTCATCTAAATCAAGCTGGAACTCCTCTCCTTCGTCGTCTGCGCGAGGTTCGCTACGCAGACACCCCAGATTTATCACTTGGTGATGTAATTAAAGCGGATGTCTTCGAAGAAGGCGATTCCGTCGATATCGTTGGCATATCCAAAGGCAAAGGGTTCGCCGGTGCGGTCAAACGCCACGGATTTGCTGGCGGTCCCAAGACACACGGACAATCCGACCGTCATCGCGCGACTGGTTCTCGTGGTGCTGGAACAACACCAGGGCGCACCTTTCCTGGTGCCAAAGCACCAGGGCAAATGGGTAATCAGCATGTCACCATTCAAAACTTGCGGGTGGCACTGGTCGATGCTGAACGGAACTTGCTGGCAGTAAAAGGTGCAGTTCCCGGACCAAAAGGTGGTCTTGTTTTTGTAAGAGAAGCCATCAAGAAGAAAAAGTCATAACGCTTTGTATACACTTAGATCCTTTTGACGATGCGCATCAGCCAAAAGAGTAAATCAAGTCTATATTCTCTAGAAGTCATTACTCTTTTCAAAGATGAGCCTTTCATAAAACTCTTTATCATTGATGGATTTCTTACAAAACATGCAGGAGAGAAATCATGTTTGTTGAAATGAAAAATATGGCCGGGAACCAGATAGGTGAAATCGAGCTTAGTGACGGGGTTTTTGCAGCCCCGATAAATAATGCATTGATGCATCAGGCTTTGGTGCGCCAGTTGGCAAACGCCCGTTTGGGGACGCATAAGACCAAAGGTCGAAGCGAGGTTCGCGGTGGTGGTCGTAAACCTTGGCGTCAAAAGGGGACAGGTCGCGCGCGACAAGGTTCGAGACGCTCTCCCAATTTTGTCGGCGGTGGAACTGTCTTTGGACCGCAGCCGCGGAAATATACAAAACAGATGCCACGTAAAATGCGTCGTGCAGCACTGCGCAGTGCATTGTCAGTCAAAGCGAGTTCTGAGCAGTTGCTTGTTTTGGACGAATTATCGATGGAGGTGCCCAAAACAAAGGCAATGATTGAGATTTTGCACGTATTGGATTTGAGTGAGCAAACAGTCTTAATTGTTCTTCCAGAGAAAAATAGCAATGTTCAACGTAGCGCAAGTAATTTGCTGGGTGTAAAAACGTTACAGGCAGGTTATCTGAACATTCGAGATTTGCTTGGATACGATACAATTCTTTTGTCTAAAGATAGTGTTGCCTATATTGAAGCGTGGCTAGATGTTGCCGATGCGCAACCCAGCAGCGAGGCTGCTCCACCAGAGATTGGCGTAGAGCAAACGTCAAATGACGATATGGATGATGCAGTGGACGAAATGGAAGCTGATGTGGATGGGAGCGATGGTTCTGTTGCGACAGCGATAGACGAAATACCGGAAGAGAGTGAGGAGCAATAGACAATGCACATCTACGAAGTAATCAAGCGTCCTGTAGTAACCGAAAAATCTTCAGATCTGGCGGATTTTGAAAATAAATATACGTTTGAAGTTGATATGCGTGCCAACAAACTTCTCGTTGCAGAAGCTGTAGAGACCGCCTTTGACGTATCTGTTGAGCACGTTCATGTTATGGTGATGCCTGCTAAGACGCGAAGAACACGCCGGGGGACCGCAATTCGAAAGCCAAAGTGGAAAAAGGCTATCGTGGAATTAGCGCAAGGTGATTATATCCAATTGTTTGAAGGTGTTTAATCAGACAGTGTGTCCCAAAGTGTGTAATAGAGACCGCTTAGTCAGAGAGTGTGCTCCACTTATACACTTAGAGAGACACGCTCTTTAATCAGGAGACCGTTATGCCAGTCAAAGTGTATCGCCCAACATCACCTGGGCGTCGAGATATGAGCGTTTCTACATTTGAGGATATTACGCGTACAGAGCCAGAACGCTCGTTGTTGGCCCCCCTTAAACAGAAAGGTGGTCGCAACAATCGAGGCGTGGTGACAGTCCGGCATCGTGGCGGTGGGCACAAGCGTCGCTATCGAATTATTGATTTTAAACGCGATAACTTTGGTGTTTCTGGTCGGGTTAATTCAATTGAGTATGATCCAAATCGAAGTGCACGGATTGCGCTCATTGTTTTTGACAATGGCGAAAAACGTTATATTTTGGCACCGGCCGGTATCCAAGTGGGGGATACGATTATGGCTGGCCCTGATGCAGAGATACGACCAGGGAACGCATTGCCGATTCGCTTTATTCCTCTTGGCACATTGATTCATAATATTGAGCTCTATCCAGGGCGTGGTGGTCAACTTGTTCGTAGTGCCGGGAATGCCGCACAATTGGTAGCCAAAGAGGGCACAATGTCTCAGGTACGATTGCCCAGTGGTGAAGTGCGGTATATTGATATCAATTGCTTGGCAACAGTTGGACAGGTGTCCAATCCGGATCACGCGAATATCAAGATGGGGAAGGCAGGCCGGAAGCGCTGGCTCGGTCGTCGCCCAACGGTTCGTGGTGTAGCAATGGATCCAGCTTCTCATCCCCATGGTGGTGGCGAAGGACGCTCGCCTGTTGGTATGCCTGGACCAAAGACACCTTGGGGGAAACCAGCATTAGGCAAAAAGACGCGACGCAATAAGCGAACAGAGAAATTCATTGTGCGTCGCGGTGGCAATCGATAAATTTAAGTCTTTAGCCAATGAAATCGTGTGAGACCCTGTCGTCGTTGAATGCAGAGTCGAATGTCTGTATAACTTCGTTTGATGCGTAAATAGAACTGATGATGGATTGAGTATAGGGAGATATTAGATCATGTCGAGATCGATGAAAAAGGGGCCATATATTGAACCCAAGCTTTTGTCGAAAGTTGAAGAGATGAATCGTAGCGGCAATCGAAAAGCGATCAAAACCTGGTCTCGAGCATCGACAATTTTTCCGCAATTCATCGGACACACAATCGCTGTCCACGATGGTCGTCGACACGTGCCTATTTACATTACGGAAAACATGGTCGGGCATAAACTTGGTGAATTTGCCCCAACGCGTTTTTTCCGCGGACATATACGCTCTGAGAAAGGGACGAGAGCACGAGGCTAATATGCCGCTGGAGCTTTGGACAGCCGGAGCGGGTTTTAGCGAGAGACGATTGTCCGAAATTTAAATGATTTGGCTATAAGAACCTATTCGACAAGTAATTGTGAGCCCGATCGGCTTCTCGTGTGAGAATGCATCGTCACGGATCTTTTTGGATCGATACCTATGTGGGTATCTATACTTGGCTCTGTTTGACAACTGAAGTAGGCAATGACTTGTCGCATTGCAACAATAAATAGGGGACGAGCATGGAAGTACGATCAATAACAAAATTCACTGGAATTAGTGCACAAAAGACGCGATTGGTGATCAATGAAATGCGCGGGCGTCAGGCACAAGAGGCATTAGATATCTTACAGTTTATGCCTCAATCCGCTGCAAAGGCTGTTGCTAAAACGATTCAAAGTGCTCTAGCCAACGCAACTGAAAATTTTGGCCTCGATGAAGAAGATATGTATATTTCGCAGATCATGGCGGATGAGGCACCAACGCGACGTTGGCGACGTTTCGGGGCACGTGGTCGTTTCAAACCATGGATCCGTCGTTCGTCACATATTACAGTTGTTCTAGAAGAACGTATTGATGATTATTAATAAACTTTAGGAGGATCACTTGGGTCGAAAAGTACATCCAGTAGGCTTTCGCCTGGGCATCATTAAAGAACACAAGAGTAGATGGTTTGCAGTTGGGAAAAACTATACTGCACAGCTCGATGAGGATCGTTCGATTCGTCGTACAGTTATGAAACAGCTCCCTAAAGCAGGCATTAGTGGAGTAGAAATCGAGCGTCAGCCAAACCAGGTTCATGTCATTATTGATACGGCGCGTCCTGGTGTGATTATCGGTCGGAAGGGTGCAAGTGTCAACCAACTGCGAAATAGTCTTAAGGAATTGACTCAAAAGCAGGTTAGAATTGATGTCCGCGAGATTAGCAAGCCGGAACTTGATTCCTTACTTGTTGCAGAAAGCATTGCGGAACAGCTTGAACGGCGTATTAGTTGGAAACGCGCGATGAAGCAAGCTGTTCAAAAGACAATGCATGCTGGTGCCAAAGGCATCATGATTTCAGTTTCTGGCCGATTGGGTGGCAGCGATATGGGGCGTGTCGATAAAGTGAGTGATGGTCAGATTCCACGCCATACACTCCGTGCTGATATCGATTATGGGACTGCTGAAGCGAATACGACCTTTGGCGTGATCGGAATTAAGGTTTGGATCTATCACGGCGAAATCATTCCTGGCGAGCAAATCGAGTCTCGCCTGAACGGTGAACGGAGTCGATCAACGTAAAGGGAGAGCTTATCATGTTGATGCCGAAACGTGTAAAATATCGTAAAAAAATGCGTGGTCGTTTGCGTGGATTGGCTTCTCGCGGAAATACAGTTGCGTTTGGAAGTTATGGTTTACAAGCTGTTGAGCCTCACTATGTGACGAGCCGCCAGATAGAGTCCGCTCGACGTGCTGCAACCCGCTATATTCGTCGCGGCGGTAAAGTATGGATCCGTATCTTTCCAGACAAACCATATACAAAACGAGCAGCCGAAACGCGCATGGGGTCGGGTAAAGGCAATGTCGAACATTATGTAGCGCCAGTAAAACCAGGTCGTGTATTGTTTGAGATTGCAGGTGTAAGCGAGGATGTGGCGCGCGAGGCAATGAGACTAGCATCGCACAAGCTGCCGATGAAGACGCAATTTGTAGCACGCGAGGAGTATGGCGGATAAAGAAGAGGCAATGCAAGATGAAAGCAAGCGAACTGCGTTCCAAGACAAATGTCGAGCTAGCAAATGACCTCGATGATGCATATCAAGAGTTGTTTAATTTGCGTTTTCAACGTGCCACGGGTCAATTGAAAAACACGGCACGAAAACTTCAGGTGCGTCGTGATATTGCTCGGATGAAAACGATTTTGCGCGAACGCGAATTGAGTGGAAGCAGAACCGAATAGAGACGCCACCTGAAGTGCTTCTGTCCGACGAGAAGATTTGATAGTGGCCGGCAAATAATTGATGAATTATGGCCACAAAGCGGGTTGTTCGGTACAAGCAGAATTCGATAAGATTTGACTGTTTACCACGGAACCGTGACCCCTATTTCAGGAGAAAGTTGATATGCGCGAACGTCGCAAGGCATTAGTTGGCACTGTGACCAGCAATAAGATGGATAAAACTGTTGTAGTTGTCGTACAGAGGGTGACGCGGCATCGATTATATGGGAAAGTGATCAAAGTAAACCGTAAGTATAAGGCCCATGACGAGGAAAATGCCGTCCAAATCGGCGACGTTGTGCGCATCCGTGAGTGCCGACCGATTAGCAAAGATAAGACTTTCTTTGTTGAGGAAGTCATTAAACGAGCAGAACTTGTTTAGATGAACAAACGATATGCATAATCAATCCGAATGTCTATGCAACGAGGCTCATAGTCACATTATTTAAACTTCGTACTTTCGTCCGCAATTCTGCCAGAGTAAAAGATGCTGCGAAAGTACGGAGTTTTTGGTACGTACCACAAAGAGGATATATGGAAAGATTCTCTGACTAGGCAGTTTCCATTTACATTCTTTGGCGTACATGGTCACGACTTTTTGAATCAGGTTGAGTAGACTTTGGACAAGCAGGGAGCGGGAGAAGATGATTCAGCAGGAAAGCAGACTCAAGGTTGCTGATAATACGGGTGCGAAGGAGTTGTTAACCATTCGGGTTAGAGGTGGAGGTACACGGCGATATGGTGGTGTTGGCGACGAAATCGTTGCAACTGTCAAATCAGCGGCACCAAATAGCAGTGTTAAGAAGGGGGATGTGGTTCGCGCTGTAATTGTGCGAACGAAACGTCAATTACGTCGTCAAGATGGCAGCTACATACGCTTTGACGAAAATGCAGCCGTAATTGTTGACGAAAATCGAGCTCCTCGTGGTACTCGCATATTTGGTCCCGTGGCGCGTGAATTGCGCGAGGGGGGATATATGAGAATTGTTTCTCTTGCTCCAGAGGTACTTTAGATATGAGTGTCAAGATCATCAAAGGCGATACAGTCGAAATCATTGCTGGGAACGACAAAGGTGAGCGTGGTGAAGTCCAAAGCGTGATTCGTAAGCGGAATAAAGATGGTTCGTACGATCCAAATCGGGTCTATGTGATAATCTCCGGCGCAAATATTGTCGTCAAGCATCAAAGACCGACAGGCCAAGTGCGTACTCAAACTGGCCGTATCGAACGGGAAGCACCCATTCATATTAGTAATGTCATGTTGGTTGGTACAGATGATGAGCCCACGCGGGCAGGATATGAAGTTGCCAACAATGGCGATAAGACACGTATTGATCGTCGAACGAGACAACCACTTCCGAAAGCAACCGAATAATTATAAGAAGATAAGCGTCCAATTTTCGCCTGACCTGGTGCCGGACAAAACCGGTGCTTGCGGGCAAGGAGTGAACAATGAGTGAAAATGGGTCGGGTCCGGCACCAGTGCCGCGCTTAAAAGTTCGTTATACAGAAGAGCTTGTTCCCGCAATGATGAATGAGTTTGCATACAAGAATGTCATGCAAGTTCCGCGCCTGCTTAAAATTGCTGTTAACATCGGGCTGGGGGAAGCTTTACAAAACAGCCGCGCAATTGAGGCCGCGACGAATGATCTGACAATTATGACTGGCCAAAGGCCTGTTGTGACAAAGGCTCGGGTTTCGATTGCAACCTATAAATTACGTGAGGGAATGTCGATTGGAGCCAAAGTAACGCTACGTGGCAATCGGATGTGGGACTTTCTTGACCGTTTGATCAATGTAGTTTTGCCACGACAACGTGATTTTCAGGGCATTTCACCTGACTCATTTGACGGACGCGGCAATTATAGCATTGGATTGCGCGAGCAGCTGGTTTTTCCAGAGATCGATTATGATGATATTGATAAAATCCGCGGTCTCGAAGTGACAATTGTGAGCACAGCCAAGACTGATGAAGAAGCTCGTCGGCTATTGAGCTTAATGGATATGCCATTTAGACGTTCATAGAACGTTCATGTGTCCCTGCTGAGAAACAGGTAGTATCTGCTTTTCTTTTCGTGCAGTCAAAAACCAATGCGTCTGGTAGTTTGGAGAATTAAATGAACACAGATCCGATTGCGGATATGTTAACACGTATCCGAAATGCTAGTGTGGCAGAGCACCGACAACTGGTGATGCCAAGCTCAAAAATGAAAGAAGGAATTGCAAAAATTTTGGCTGATGAAGGGTTTATTGAGGATTACAACGTCATCGATGAAAAGCCTCAAGCACGGTTGTCGCTCACTCTAAAATATACAGGGAAGGGTTCAGCTGTGATTACTGGACTACAACGTGTGAGTAAACCTGGACGTCGAATCTACACCGGACATCGAGACATTCCTTGGGTCCGCAGTGGATTAGGTATTAATATTGTCTCCACGCCAAAAGGATTGATGACAGGTCGAGATGCTCGACGCGCACGGATGGGTGGCGAAATCGTCTGTAATGTGTGGTAGGTTATATAAATCCGGAGGAAACTTAAGATTATGTCTAGAATCGGACGTTTGCCCATTCCTGTACCGTCAGGAGTCTCCGTCAAAATTGATAAAGGAAATGTTGTGACTGTCTCTGGACCAAAAGGTACGCTTGATCAGCAATTCAGTCCAGATATGGGGATCAGCCAAGATAACGGTAAAGTGGTAGTCACGCGACCGACAGATATGCGTCATCACAAAGCACAGCATGGATTAACTCGTGCCCTGCTTAATAATATGGTTATCGGCGTTAGCGAAGGTTTTTCAAAGCACTTAGAAATCCATGGAACTGGGTATCGGGCCGAAAAGAAAGGAAACAATCTCGTTTTGCAGGTGGGCAAAAGCCATCCAGTTGAGTTTAAGCCGACCAGCAAAGAGATTAATTTTGATGTGGCCAAGGATGGTCGTTCATTTGTTGTCAGCGGGATAGACAAGGCTGAGGTGGGCGAACTTGCGGCAGTCATTCGTAAATCGCGTCCACCAGAACCGTATAAAGGGAAAGGAATTCGCTATCAAGGCGAATATGTACGGAGCAAGGCTGGTAAAGCCGGCAAAGTTGGTGCATAAACACTCAATATTACTTACCTATCTGGAAATGTCCTATCCTATCTCTTTTAGAATGTGATAGGCAGCGTTTTGGGAATGATAAGGGTCGAGAATAATGGCAAAGGAAACTCGCACACAAGCTCGTCGGCGAAGACATGCAAGAGTGCGCAAAAAAATCATGGGCACGGGAGACCGTCCGCGTTTAAATGTATATCGTAGCATCAATCACATTTATGCGCAGATCATTGATGACGTTGCTGGCGACACGTTGGTGTCGGCTTCAACGCTCGACAAAAATTTGCGATCAGAGTTGGCAGAGAAAAGCCCAATAGAACAGGCAAAATCTGTCGGATTAACTGTTGCGCAGCGAGCAAAAGAGCACGGCATTGAAGTTGTCGTTTTTGATCGAGGTGGTTATCCATACCATGGGCGTGTTAAAGCATTGGCGGAAGGTAGCCGCGAAGGGGGCTTGATCTTTTAAGCCGGACATCGCAGTCTGACTAAGATTTGCAACGGATTTTCGATGAAATTCGAACTGACAAATAAGATGAGAGAATGATATGGCACGACGAGAGAGACGCAAAGAGCGAGAAAAAGAAGAACGAGACGATCTGGACGAGCGCGTCGTGCATATTGCACGCACAGCCAAGGTTGTTAAAGGTGGTCGGCGTTTTGCATTCCGAGCAGTTGTGGTAGTGGGCGATCAAAATGGACGCGTCGGTGTAGGAATTGGCAAAGCGCGTGAAGTTCCCGATGCGATTCGAAAGGCGTCCGAGGGGGCCAAGAAATCGATGGTTTCGATTCCTCTTCTAGAAACGACAATTCCGCATCCGATTGAAGCTCGCTTTGGCGCAGGTAAGGTATTGTTGAAGCCTGCCAGCCCAGGAACGGGCGTCATTGCAGGTGGCGGCGTGCGAGCAGTTGTTGAAGCTTGTGGGGTCAAAAACATTTTGAGTAAATCTCTTGGCAGCGACAACATCTTGAATGTTGTACAAGCAACCTTTATGGCGCTGCAGCAGCTTCAAGACTTTCGCCTAGAAGCAGGACGACGTGGTGTGGAGCCACGACGGATTGCACCGTTCTGGTATCGGGAGGCGACACATGGCTAACAAGATTCGCGTAACACTCGTAAAAAGCCCAATTGGGTACGAGAAATCTCAAAAAGCCACGGTCCGGGCGCTTGGTTTGCGCAAAATGAATCAGACGGTAGAAAAAGAAGATACACCTGTCATTCGGGGGATGATTAATAAGGTTTCGCATCTGGTGACAGTAGAGGAATAAATTTCTTAGCGGTTATTTTGGGGTGGTTCATTTTAGGCGGACAATTAGGTTTACATTTTTGCAAAGAGAAAAGATGTTTATATTTTCTAATTTGAGCCATGCTCAGGCAGAAAATGACCTCATATAGATTTTTGTCTATGTATCAAAAGTGTAAACCTAATTCTGAACCACCCCGTTATTTTGTGTAAATATAAGGAAAAGATTATATGAAACTCCATGACCTGCGTCCCGCAAAAGGGTCCACACAAAAGCGAAAGCGAGTAGGTCGGGGCACTGGTTCCGGCAGAGGCAAAACAAGCGGTCGCGGTACAAAGGGACAGAACTCACGTACAGGTGGCGGGACAAGAATTACCTTTGAGGGCGGCCAAATGGCCCTTGTTAAACGACTACCAAAGCTGAGAGGTTTTAACAATCGCTTCAAAGTTTATTATACACCTGTTAATTTAGATGCTTTGGAACAGCGATTTGAAAACAATGCAGAAGTAACTTCGGAAACTTTATCTGAGGCGGGCTTGTTGCGCAGCGCAAAGGATCCAGTGGTAATTTTGGGACGAGGCGATCTCCAAAAAACCCTGCACTTAAAAGTTCATCGCGTAAGTGGCAGCGCCAAAGAAAAAATCGAAGCAGCAGGAGGTACAATAGAGTTATTGCCTTCGGTTGTTAATCGACGGATGCCACGTTCTTAAGCGAAGCTCTGTATGAAAATAGGAGCATATCCTCATGTTTGAAGCTGTACAAAATGCGTTTCGTCTGCCCGATCTACGCCGCAAACTGTTAATTACGTTTGGAATTCTGGTTCTCTATCGGTTTGCAGCCAATATTCCTTTGCCAGGCGTGAATCGAGAAGTGCTCGCCCAAGCGTTTAGCGGTGAAGGGGGAGAAGGTGGGATTCAGACGCTGTTAAGTTTTTTAAATTTCTTTAGCGGTGGTGGCCTTGCGCAGATGGGGGTAATGGCATTGGGTGTTTATCCCTATATTACTTCCTCGATTATTATGCAGCTTCTGACGCCGATAGTTCCCGCACTTGAAGAATTGAGCAAAGAGGGAGAGCAAGGACGGCAAAAAATTAACCAATATACGTATTGGCTTACTGTGCCTCTGGCTTTGTTGCAAGGCATTACGCAAGCAACTTTGCTAAACCGACAGTTTTCTAATCTTCTGACAAATTGGGGATTTACGGGGGATGCGTTTCTGACCTCATTTACGCTTATTATTGGCATGACGGCTGGCACATTATTTGCTGTTTGGTTGGGGCAGTTATTGACTGAACAAGGCGTCGGTAATGGTGTGTCGCTCATTATATTTGCCGGAATTTTGTCAGCTGTGCCGGGACAGATTCGACAGCTCTCATCTAATGTTGTAATGCTATTGATTTTTACAGTCATCACAATTTTGACAATTGCATTGATTGTGTGGGTCCAGGAAGGTCAACGTCGAATTCCAGTGCAATATGGAAAACGCGTGCGGACAATGCGGGGCAATCGGCTCATGATGGTCGGTGGCCAAAGCACACATGTTCCGATGCGTGTCAATACAGCGGGTATGATTCCACTGATTTTTGCCAACAGCTTATTGATTTTGCCCAGTACAGTTGCGAGCTATTTTGTTGGCAGTGCTACGCCATGGATCAACAGTATCGCGTCAGCCGTTTTTAATGGCTTTAACCCAAGTAGCGTATTTTATTGGATATTCTATTTTCTATTAACTGTCGCCTTTACTTATTTCTATACTGATGTAATGTTTCGACAGCAAAACTTACCAGAAACGTTGCAAAAACAAGGCGGATTTATCCCTGGAATCCGTCCTGGTCCACGGACCGAAGCCTATTTGAATGGTATATTGGGGCGTATTACACTCGTCGGTGCTCTATTTTTGGGGCTCATTGCTGTCCTCCCTTATCTGGTTGGTCGCGTCGCTGATTTAGTTTCCAGCCAGGGTGCGGGAGCATTAACGAACTATAATACGCTCATCATTAGTAGTACCGGACTGTTGATTGTGGTCGGCGTCGTCTTAGATACGATGAAGCAGATTGAGGCGCAGTTGCTTATGCGCAATTACGAAGGTTTTATTCGCTAAACACAATCTGCGGCACGCTCATTGGATGAAATTGCACAAATACGATATTTATTTTGGCCTTGATGAACGTATTGATTTGCGCAATTTTAAGATGGGCCTTTAGTAGTATACCTACCTAGAAGTTGAGATAGAGGGATAATATGGAGAATCGCACGTATATCGTGCTATTGGGTGTCCCAGGAGCAGGGAAAGGGACACAAGCTCGTTTGTTATCAGAAAAGTTGAAATTGCCCCAAATTTCGACTGGTGAGATCTTTCGTTATAATTTAAAGAATGAAACTGAGCTAGGGTTGCTTGCAAAAAGATTCATGGATCAGGGTAACTTGGTACCTGATGAAGTGACCGTCAAAATGGTTGAAGATCGGCTGCAGCAACAAGATGCAGTAATGGGTGCCATTATGGATGGTTTCCCACGCAATCTGGTACAAGCTCAAGCGTTTGATGAGATGACAGCCAAATATGGGGGTGTTGCCACTGTACCCCTCATCGCGATTTCTGATGATGAAGCCATGGAGCGCATTACAGGCCGCAGAGAATGCCGTACTTGTGGTGCTGTTTATCATGTCAAATTCAATCCGCCGAAAGTGGAAAATATTTGCGATATCGATGGTGGTGAGTTATATCAACGCGACGACGACAAGCCAGAGACTGCGCGCAATCGGTTATTTGTGTATTATAAACAGACCGCGCCATTGATAGGTTACTACTTCGCACATTCATTGTTAGCAGAACTTGATGGAACACAATCTATTGCCGATGTACATCAAGCCATGCTGTCTCAATTAATTGAAAGAGGTCACCAAGATGTTTAGGCGTACAAGTCGTAAATTGCTGCGAAAGAAAAGAACCAGGAAGACCCAACAAAAATCTCCTCCGCCAACGCTTAAAAAGCCGCGAGAGATACAGGTTATGCGTGAAGCGGGCCGGATTGTGGCTCGTGTCCATGCACAGTTGAAAGAAGCGATTCGTCCGGGTATTAGTACATGGGACATTGATCAGCTTGCGTTTGAGGTAATCCAGCGATACAACGCAACATCCAGCTTTTATCATTATAATGGTTATCCGGCCCATGTTTGTACGAGTGTCAATGAAGAGTTGGTACATGGCATACCCAAAAAATCTCGTAAATTAAAAAATGGGGACATTATCAGTATCGACGTCGGTGTCCGGTATCGTGGCTTTATTGGTGACAGTGCATGGAGTTATCCGGTCGGAGAGATTGATGATGCGGCAGCGGAATTAATGCGTGTCACCGAAAAAAGTCTGTTTCAAGGAATCGAACAGGCTGTGGTAGGAAACCGTGTCGTCGATATCAGTCGAGCGGTTCAGCGTTTTGTGGAAAAGAATCGATTTCACGTCGTACGAGATTACACGGGACATGGTGTTGGTCGAGCGATGCATGAATCTCCCCAAGTCTTAAATTATGATGGTGGGGATGCGGACGGAAATTTTGTGCTCCAACCAGGTCTGGTCATTGCGATTGAGCCGATGGTTCAGACGGGAACCTGGGAAACGGAAACCTTAAAAGATCAGTGGACAGTTATCAGTAAGGACCATAGTTTGACGGCCCACTTTGAACACACAGTTGCAATTACCGCGGATGGCCCACAAATTTTGACACTTCCATAATATTATGGTAACTAGTAAAGTTATGCTGCAATAGGTCGTCAATCTATGCGAAATAGTACAAAGGAATAAAGGATCAAACATAATGGCACGTATATCTGGTGTAGACGTTCCGCGAGATAAGCGAGTTGAAGTTGCATTGACGTATATTTATGGCATCGGTCGATCAACTAGCTTGGAAATTTTGGAGGCGACGCAAGTCGATCCGAACATACGCGTCAAAGATCTGGATGAAAATCAACTAGGTCGATTGCGTGAATATATTGATCGCAACTATCAAGTTGAAGGTGACTTGCGACGCGAAGTCAACATGAATATTAAGCGCTTGATCGAAATCGGGAGCTATCGTGGATTACGTCATCGCCGCAATTTGCCATCACGTGGCCAGCGCACGCGGACAAATGCGCGTACGTTGCGAGGTTCGAAGAAGACCGTTGCAGGAAAGAAACGCGCACGCAAGTAAGACTGTGTCTTCTCGATGAGATTTCCTCATATCATTTGCGTGGCTTTTCTATAATGGCCACATGTTTGACCCTGAGATAATATTTTTTGCAGTAGATTTTACGCGCATTGTCTCAAGTTTAGGTGGCTTTTCTATAAGATTAAGGAGCGATTATGGCGCGACCACAACGAAGAAGAGATCGGCGGTCAAGCCGACGTGAAAAAAAGAGTGTTCCACGTGGTCAGGTTCACATTCATGCATCATTCAATAACACGATCATCACCGTGACAGATCTGTCAGGAAATACACTTTCTTGGGCGAGTAGTGGCACAGCTGGCTTTAAGGGCAGTAGAAAATCAACACCTTTTGCGGCGCAGTTGGCAGCCCAGAGCGTGGCGAATACAGCCAGAAACGACTTTAACATGCGTGAAGTTGATGTGTTTGTCAAGGGGCCGGGACCGGGCCGCGAAAGTTCTATTCGTTCGATTCAAGCAACCGGTATTACTGTTGTATCAATAACCGATTTAACACCATTACCACACAATGGATGCAGACCACCAAAGCGACGTCGCGTCTAACGTTTCCTCGGCCCATTTATCACAAATGTGCTCGACAGGGAACCTTGTTTGAGAGTTCTGTATTTATTTGCACGAGCCTGAGAATAGAGCAATATTTCAAAAAACAAATTACTTGATCGATATAGAGTAGGTGTTCGCTAGACGTAGCGGCACCTGCTTCGCTCACAAAAAGACGACAACTTATTAATGTCTTATGGATATTTAACCTGAGCTCTATAGAGCCGTTGAATAATTATCCAAGAATGGTAACTGTTTAGACTTAGAACCTATCCGAAAAGTGGTTGTGAGTCCATCCAACTTCTCGAGTGAGAATGGATCGTCACAGAACTTTTCGGATAAGCACTTAGCGTCACAATCACTAATCTTTCACCAAGCGCGGCTAAATAGTTACGAAAATGATGTTTTCAGAGACTGGGGGAAAAATGGCAAGATATACAGACGCAGTATGTAGGCTGTGTCGCAGAGAGGGACAAAAGCTCTTTTTAAAGGGAGATCGCTGTCTAAGTCCCAAATGTGCGATTGAACGTCGCGCATATCCACCCGGCGATCATGGACGTCAGGCTTCGTTCCGACGAAAAGTATCTGATTTTGGCATGCAGCTGCGCGAGAAACAAAAAGCGCGCCGAATTTATGGCATTATGGAAAAGCAGTTTCGTCGTTACTTTAAAGAAGCTAGTAGACGTAAAGGGCTAACAGGCGAGACACTGCTGACGATTTTGGAGACACGGTTGGATAATGTTGTATACTGTTTAGGGTTTGCAGATAGTCGAGCACAGGCACGTCAACTTGTCCGTCACGGACATTTTGATGTGAATGGACGGAAGACGGATATTCCTTCCTTTATTGTAAATCCCGAGGATATTGTTACTGTACGGACAAAAAGCAGCTCAAACGAATATTTCAAAGAACGTGCTCAAATGCTCCAATCAGGTCACAATACACCAGGATGGTTGCAAATCGACGTAAACACAATGCGGGGCTCAGTTCTAAATGAGCCGACTCGGGAAGATATTGAAATTCCTCTGAACGAGCAGCTAATCGTTGAATATTATAGTCGGTAAGCAAGATATACCGCACCTGCCCGCGGATGAGAATCGATTCGATTGATTTACCGACTGAATCGTCAAATTTATTTTCATCTGTAACAGTGCTCAATATATCGCAACTGTCGATATTATCCAGTATTCCTGTGTATTGTACACCAAGCTGTTGTGGAGGATTCGCCATTGTTAAATATGGTTTTACCGAAGATAGAAATTGAAGCAAGTTCGCAAAACTATGGACACTTTGTGATCAGTCCGCTTGAAAGTGGCTATGGTATTACATTAGGCAACGCACTACGGCGCGTTTTGTTATCCAGCTTGACTGGAGCAGCAGTTACATCAATCCGACTTAGCGGGATTCATCATGAGTTTTCATCGATTCCAAATGTAAGGGAAGATACAACACAACTCATCCTAAACATTAAGCAAATCCGTTTGCATAGTGAAAGTGACGAGCCAGTGCGTATCCACGTTGAAGTATCGAATGAAGGGCCGATTACAGCTGGCGATCTGATTTGCCCTCCAGAAGTAGAAATTGTTAATCCAGATTTATACCTGCTTACGGCGGATTCTAACGATGTTGATCTGGGCGTCGAGATGGTAGTGGAGCAGGGGCGAGGCTATAGTCCAGCGGAAGAACGCCAGAAGTTGCCATTGGGTGAGATTCCGATCGATGCAATCTATAGTCCAATCAAAAAATCATCATATCGAGTAGAGCGTACACGTATTGGGCAGCAGACTGACTACGATAAACTAAACCTGGAAGTCTGGACAGACGGTACGATTTCGCCGGAGGACGCCGTTCGCAAGTCCGCCAATATTTTGGTCCAATATTTGACGCTTTTGGCAGGTGCAGAAACAGTAGAGGTTGAACAACCTGAGACGCAAGAGGAAGGAATTCCAAGTCGCGTGTTTGATGCACCAATTGAAGAGCTTGAACTAATGGTTCGAGCCTATAATTGTCTAAAGCGTGCCGGTATCACGAAAGTTGGTGAAATTCTGCGCCGGATGGAAAAAGGCGAAGAAGAGATGCTCGCCATCCGAAATTTTGGCAAAAAATCCTTAGACGAGTTGGTCGACAAGTTGCAAGAAAAGAATTATTTGAATGTTCCAGGTGTCGATCTTTCTTCGTTTCTGGATGAAATTGCCGCGTCTGCAGCTGAAGCCAGGGGTGAAGAAGCTGGAGTTACCGAAAGCAATAACGAATAGGATAGAGATCAGGAATTTGAATTATGCGACACCGAATATCTGGGCGTGTTTTGGGACGAGACTCCAGTCACCGCAAGGCACTCTTTCGGAATTTAATCAAAGATCTGTTCGTTTACGAACGGATCAGAACAACTGAGGCCAAGGCTCGTGCAGTCCGCTCAGATGCTGAAAAGCTGATCACAAAGGCCAAACATGGTTTAGCGGGAAAAGTCGATCGCGTTCATGCACAGCGTCAAGTTGTTGCATATCTACATGACAAAGACATCACCCAAAAGGTCTTTGATGAGTTGGCGCCACGTTTCGAAGATCGAGCAGGCGGTTATACACGCATGATCAAAATCGGTAAACGCTTTGGTGACGCAGCTGATATGGTTGTTTTAGAGCTTGTTGATTCAGACTTTTAGCTGAAATCCATTGTTGAGTTCGAGCGAGTATCGTTGATGTCGGATAAAACAGCTTCAGTTTTATCAATTGTCGCGATTGTCGCTTACGATGGTACTGATTACTGCGGATTCCAGTATCAGGTTGAACAACCAACAATCCAAGGTAGCCTTGAAGATGCTCTCGGAGCCTTTGCTCAATACCAAGGTCGTATTGTTGGATCGGGCCGTACGGATACCGGCGTTCATGCCCAAGGGCAAGTCATTTTAGCCAAGGTATATTGGCGCCACCATCTCAGCGACTTACAACGTGCCTGGAACGCCCATTTACCATCATCGATCGGAATTGAGGCAGTTGCCCAGGCACCTGAAGGTTTTCATCCTCGATTTAGCGCCCGTGCGAGAACGTATCGTTACTGGGTTTACCAACAGGTTCCAGAAGTTGGAATCCCTCAGTTGCGCCGTGCACCGCTTAAAGAGCGGTATGTTTTGCTTGAAACTCGGATGCTAGACCTAGAGGCAATGAATCACGCTGCAGCCTCTCTGATTGGGGAGTATGATTTTGCGACATTTGGACAGCCGCCAGATGGCGACAAAACAATCCGGAGGATTATTCAAGCGGAGTGGCAGGTTGTTGTTGATAATCTTACAAAGCCAGCTTCTGCCGGGCGCATGATTGTGTTTACAATTACGGCCAATGCTTTTTTGCGCCATATGGTACGCAACATTGTCGGAACATTATTAGAGGTTGGTCGACAAGAACGAACTGTTTCTGAAATAACAAGAGCCTTAGAAGCTTGTGATCGTACTTTGTCCGGTGCGCCCGCACCTCCACAAGGTTTAGTTTTGGAGCGAGTGTCTTATCCAGATTATCCGGCTCTTTTTACATAAGCGAATGAACTTTTAGAGGAGATAAAGGTGTGAAGACGTTGAATTTAAGCGCTGCAGAGGCCAAGGCGAGCCGCGAATGGTGGGTTGTAGACGCGTCGGGTCAAACGTTAGGGCGACTTGCTTCAGAAATCGCCAAGATTTTGCGTGGTAAACACAAACCAACCTTTAGCCCCCATATCGATGGAGGGGATTTCGTGATTGTTACGAACTGTGAGCGTATTTATGTAACTGGTAATAAACTGGACAATGTGCGTTACTATCGTCATTCTCGCTACCCAGGTGGTTTGAAGAGTCGAACGATGCGCGAGCAATTGGATCGCTTTCCAGATCGCGTCGTCTTCGAAGCGGTCAAAGGCATGATGCCAAAGACCAAATTGGGGCGAGCGCAGATGAAGAAGCTGAAAATTTATGCAGGCAGTGAGCATCCACATGCTGCGCAACAACCCAAAGAGCTTGAGTTATAAATTTCTCGCAAAACGTGTTAATAAAAGCTCATCAGACAAAGTTATAGTAGATGCATAAATTTATCTGATGAGGGATCAATAAAAGGAATGCGAAAGATAATGGCTGAATATGTCGAGGCGATTGGTCGACGCAAAACATCCACAGCTCGAGTGCGACTGTATCCCGGCACCGGAGAGATTGTTGTAAATGATCGGCCCATGGAGAAATATTTCGGGCGGGCGTTGGATCAAATGATTATGAAACAACCCCTTGTATTGACGGGGACTGAAGCTGCTTTTAATATCAGCATTCGTGTAAAGGGTGGTGGTGATGCAGGACAAGCATCTGCTGTACGTCATGGGATCGCTCGTGCGCTCTGTGAAACAGATACAAATTTACGCCCACCGCTCAAGGCCGCTGGATATTTGACGCGTGATGCACGCGCAAAAGAACGTAAGAAACCGGGGCTCAAGCGAGCACGGAAAGCAAAGCAGTACACCAAGCGCTAAGGATAAAAGTGTATCTTTTAATCAAGTAGAGTAAAGAGAAACTTCACTGATTGCTTCTTGAGCAGCGCGTTTGGTTTTTCGCCTTGATGACTTGGATAGCTTGGGCTACTCCAAATCATCAAGGTTTTTTTGTTAAAACTATTGTGCTATGATACGAGCTGGAATTCTTTCAGTCCCAGAGCATGACGAGGAATCGATCAAAGTCGTCACCGAGTTACTTCACTCTGCACTCGAGAGCTTGGCCATTGTTGAGATATCCAGCGCAGCCAGTCAGCGTCATTGGATCGAAGAGATTCTACGCAGATGGTGTGATGAAGAAGAATATGATCTTGTGATCACAATCGGAGCGACATTTCCTGCGGCTGGGCCCGGCCCTCATGAAATAATCCCCGAAGCGACGATCGCCATTGTTGAACGAATGCTCCCTGGAATTCCGGAAACGATGCGAGCTTGTGCGCAAGAAGAAACCCATTTGGCTATGTTAGATCGAAGCGTGGCCGGGATTCGCGGTCGTTCACTGATCATCAATT
The DNA here is from genome assembly GCA_019217005.1 of Chloroflexi bacterium TSY. Next base: position 106,199 of record JAHBNG010000009.1, on the reverse strand, counting down.
TGCCCGAGGGCGCTGCTGCTGCTTTGCTTTTTCTAGAAAGCGTCGTAGAAACGATTGAGCCTATCATTGCACATTTATATGGGGAAAGCAGAGCGCCACGGCTATCTGACGTTCTTGAACTGACTGAGCCAACTTTGGATCCACATCAAGAAATATCACAAACATCTACACAATTGACCGAAAATAAGAGCGGGCCAAGTCTACATATAGAATCGAAGCTTGACCCGGCTGAGTTCGCTGATTTTTTGAGCCGTCGATCATCCAGATCAGGTGACGTATAAACTAGACTGTGGCGACTAATTCCTTCTGCCTTTCTTCAATCGCATTTAATAGTTGTTGATAAGAATCTGCGAATTTTTGTACTCCTTCATCTTCTAATATCTCGGTCACTTCTAACATAGAAATGCCAGCATCTGCGAGATCTTGCATCACTTTATCGGCCGCAGGCAGATCTGCGTCAATTGTACGCGCCACTGTGCCATGATCTTTGAAGGCGTCAAGCGTTGCAGGAGGCATGGTATTCACCGTGTGGGGACCGATCAATGTATCAACATAGAGAGCATCTGAATAATCGGGGTTCTTGGTGCTTGTGCTCGCCCACAACGGACGCTGAAGTTGAGCACCGGCGTCTGCGAGTGGCTGCCACCGCTGATTGGGTGTATTGATACCAAAAACATCTTGGAACTGAGCATAGGCAAGTTTTGCGTTGGCGATTGCTGCCTTCCCCATTAATGGTTGCAAAGCCACTTTGTTTGCAGGATTCTTCGTCATCAGTTCGTTCAGCTGATCATCAATATTGCTGTCTACCCGACTGATGAAAAAACTAGCAACAGATGCAATTTGTTCTACCGGCTGCCCTGAATCTACACGTTGTTCTAACCCTCGAAGATAGGCATCTTTTACCTCAGCATAGCGCTCCAGGCCAAAGATAAGCGTTACATTGATATTAATCCCTTCGCCGATCAATTCGCGAATAGCAGGTATACCTTCCTTGGTTGCAGGAACTTTCACCATTAGGTTGGGTCGATCGACTGACTGCCACAGTCGACGGGCTTCAACAATCGTGGCCTCCGTATCGTACGCCAGATCGGGTGCCACCTCTATGCTAACATAGCCATCTTGCTTATTGGTCTCATTGTAAACGGATCGAAGAACGTCTGCCGCGGCTTGGATATCTGAAATCGCTAACGTTTCGAAAATTCCTTTGGCATTTAAATTCCCAGGCATCAACGATTGTAAATCGGCAAAGTAAGCATCACTTGTCGTGATGGCTTGTTGAAAAATTGAGGGATTTGATGTAACACCTGTCACACCATCCCGCACGAGGCTGGCTAATTTACCTGATTGAACCATGTCACGTTCTATAAAATCGAGCCAGATACTCTGCCCTGCATTGTTCAATGCATATAATGTAGAGGTAGACGAGCTATTCATAGTATGAACCCTTTTATATGACTGCCAGAAAACTAATCCGCTTGTAGCCACGTCACTTAAATTTCGGACAATAGCATCGTTTTCTGTCAAAGTCGATTGTCCAAAGTTTAAGTCGAGAGACTATTATATCTCGTTCTGATAAAAACTGGAAGTAAGATTCATGTAATATATCACATCTATTAGATAATGCCGCGTTTGCATTTTAGAGTTTTGGTTCAACAGGATCTCATGTGATTGACCCGCTTTGGTGTCGATACGCCTTCGGCTACTCAACCGACGCTAATCTTTCTGGCGTTTGTCAAACACATGGATTCCAAAAGAAGCAGAGTTGTTTCAATAAAAGAGATCCCTTGTCGCGTCGCATTCCGGGACTGCTACGCTTCATGAAGCGAATAAGTTATGTGTTAGAAAATTGTTTGTGTCACGGCAAATGTAGCAGCTATTACAGTAGTTGGACCGTAAATGGAGGAGATTAACTATCGGAGCTTATAAAAATTTCGCTCTTTAACAGTTTTTGTTAAACTTACACTAGGCAAGAGCCGCAGAGCAATTGTTGTCTGTAACAAAAAAGTACTGATGTGCTCACGTGGAGTATTAGTAGACCGCAATCTTGTCATTCTCGAGTGAAGCGAAGAATCTAACGAGAGCGGTCTACTAAGTATAAATGGAAGATCAGGATGGTCTCTTGTAATCCAACCAGATTCTTGACTGATATCACGCAATATGTTCGCTTTATGGGTAACCCGTTTTCTGGAATAACCTGATATATGGCTCTTGTGTATGGCTCAGAAAAGAAAATTTACGGAGAAAATATTATGGGAAATGCAGTAACGCTAACTGATGGTAACTTTGATGCTGAGGTGATTCAATCCTCAACACCTGTTTTGGTCGATTTTTGGGCTGAGTGGTGTGGACCCTGCAAGATGATTGCCCCAGTTCTGGATGAGGTTGCCACAGAGCTTGATGGTCAGATTATAATCGGCAAATTGAACGTCGATGAACACCCATCGACGATGCATGCATATGGAATTTTGGGTATTCCAGCCCTGTTACTCTTCAAGGATGGTGAAGTTGTAAAGCGCATTACCGGGTTCCGTCCAAAACCACAACTGATGGGCGAGCTTGCAGAGCATCTAAATTAGTAGCTCTGAAGAAAGTGTAATACGTCGACAGGATACTTTTACATTTGCAGGAGTAGAAGTGTCCTGTTCTGTCCGCATTTTGAGTGGTACCACAAAGTGTGTAAATGGTCACCGCTCAGTCAGAGACTCGAGCGGTTTTACACACTTTGGGACACACTCTCGTCGTTTTTTGGAGTTGACTCGCGATATATTCTGTAGGTTGACTCTGCCTCAAAAGCCGTAAATCTTTATATCGCTCGTACTGGAAAAATGGCTTGGAGCATCAGCAGCGGAGCAAGCACCAAGAGATCGATCAAAATAATGAAGAAGAACGCACTACTCAGATCCTGGACTGACGAAGCTAGCCAGACAAACGCTGAGCCAACAGGAGCAAGCGGTAAACCGACAAAAAAGTAGAGCAACGCTGCTACAGCAACGTAAAGCAACAATATTTTGACGGGTTCTCTATCACTCGCACTTGGCATCATTGCATTGCCAATTGCAAACAGCCCATATGCCCAAAGTGGCCCGTCGGCACGACGTAGTGCAACGATAAATTCTTCGAGCGCCGTTTGCCAACGTCCTTGTTCCAAGGCATTTGTCACTTCATAGGCGTTGAAAATATTGTGACTAATTAGAACGATAAGAGTCGATCCAATTAAAATCGGAGCCAAACCGACAACGCTGTCGAGCCAGATCCCTCCGCTTTGGACTGTAACACTACCTAGCCCCAAATATTTTCCCCGTTTTTTAGGCCAAACACGAAATTTTCCTGCTTTTAACCCCAAGAGACGTGCTGTTACCCAATGCGCTGCCTCATGAATGATGATGCCTGGTAATAACACCAGAAAAAGCACAACATTTGCTATATCTTTGGACTGCGTCAAACCATACGTAGCTAATAGGATATGTCGACTGATTTGGAGGCTAAGCCAAATCAGGATCAAGAGGCTCACCATAAAAAAGGTGAAAGAAAGAAATGCTGTTTCTAAGGCAGGCATAATGAAAGCATATTTTCATACAGAGCTTTGCATAGTTTAGTTGCTTTCCAGATTATAGGTAAGCGATTGAATACGCCAGCAACCGTCCTGTTTACTCAATACCCATCGATCGCCTGCGGGTGATATCTCGCTATCGATTTGGGTTGTTGAAGTAACAATTGCGGTGGTGTCTTCAATCGTTATCTGGAGGTTCGAAGGTTGCACAGAGGAAGGAGCGCCAGGAAATACAATTCGTACATAGCGATGACGGATCGCATCTTTATCCTCCCATGTCTGATCATCAATGGTACTGGTTGGCGTATTCTTCGCGTCGTGAATCTTGCTGCCAGGTGCCCATAATTTCATGAGAGAATCAATATCTTGAGCCACAACGAGCTGTCCTTCAGACTCCAGAACAACTCGAATTGCATCAGCGTCAGTCATATTCGTAGAGATGTCCAATCCACAGTTTTCGTTCATAGTCTCTACGTGAGCAGAGTCAACGGCATCCTGATCTACCTCAGCAGTTGATAATGTGTCGTCAGGAACAGATTCCCGGTCTGTTGTCCCAAATCCACATCCAGATAGCAAAAAAAGAAAGGGTATCCAAATGAAGAAAAACTGGCCATAAGTCAGCAAATTAGCTATTTCATATACCGAAGAATCTATATCTGGGTTATTCCTATACGAGCCCTTACTGTGCATTGATAAAGAAGTTCCGAACAAAATCAGCGTGAAGGTTTAGCGTTTCATCGGCGCCCACTAAACGAGTTGAGGTTAGCTTAAATAGGACGATTCCGTCAACGAGTTCTCTCTCTTCATCTGGAAAAATAAAGAAATATGAAATAACATGCTCCGTGAGCGTTTGCTGATTCTCTTCATGTTTTTCGGCCTCCATCCACAAAGCTTGAATCTCATCACCACTGTTGAGCATAATCGTGCGTGAACCCAGATTGTATTGCCAACCCGCAACATCATAGCAGATATCGGGTGGGTGAAATGCTCGTGAACTACGGCCACCAATCAGAGTCAGCCAGATATATTGACCGTTTTGGTGCTGATACAAACGACGAACATATTGCTCAGGGTCCAACAAAATCTCGACTTCACGATCAATGAGAGACTCTTTTTGGCTCTGCCACTTGCCTACTGTTAAAGGAATGTCATTTAGGCCAATCCAAAAAATAAAATATACGCGAGAAGGTGTTAAACTAGCTCTCCAAAAGGAGCAAAAATGACAATCTCGCCAGAAATGGTTGAAGTCTTGAAAGAGACGAAGGCCATGTTAAGTGGATACGAAAGAAGGCACTTCATGGCCCAAACGGTCAAAACGATATGCGAAGGGAGTCCGACGAAAGCAGAACGAGAGTTGGGCTGGAATCGGGCGACGATAGCCAAAGCCCTGGAAGAACTAGAAGGCGGCTTCTGTTATGTCGACCAAAGCCACCGACGTGGTCGCAAAAGCCGAAGACCATATCCCCACTTTACTGGCCGATATGGTTGAAATCGCCGATCAATTCAGCCAGACCGATCCCACCTTTCGAACCCCAATTGTACACTCGACTAACCGCCGCCGAAATGCGTACCCAGCTCATCGAGCAGAAAGGATACACAGATGAGGAATTGCCTGGCGAAGAGGCCATCCGCTTGAAGCTCAATGAGTTAGGCTATGGCTCAAACCGGGTCAAAAAAAGTCAACCAGTGAAAAAGATCCCAGAGACCGATGCGATCTTTGATAGAATTCATCAGATCAATCAAGAAGCGGATGCAGACGAGACGGTTCTGCGCCTCTCTTGGGATGCCAAAGCGACGATTTTACTTGACCGTTTCTCGAGAGAAGGGATAAGTCGAGTGGTTGTCAAAGCGCTCGATCATGACTTTCAAGATAAGAAGACCGAGAAAGTCACTCCTTTTGGCATTTACCTCCCTTCAACCAAGGAACTCTTTCTTTACTTGACTCAGTCGAAAGTGACGAGTGACTGTATTGTCGACTGCCTGATTGATTTTTGGGAAAGCGTACGTGAACACTTTCCTCACGTCAAGACCCTCGTGATCAATCAGGACAATGGTCCCGAAAATCATACCCGTCGGACTCAGTTTATGTATCGTCTCTCTATTCAGCTCGCCTGCTACCCTCCTTATCACAGTAAATACAACCCCATCGAACGGGTTTGGGGCCATCTTGAAAAACACTGGAACGGTTCTCTTCTCGATTCTCTTGAGACCGTTCTCAATTTTGCCCGTTCTTTTCGCTTTAACCAACTACAACCCTTCGTTCACCTGAATTCCACTCTTTATGAGACCGGCGTCAAACTCACTCAGAAAGAGATGGACCGTTTGGAACAACGCTTCCAACGTTTACCTGGTTTAGAAAAATGGTTTGTCCTTATTCCCCCTCTCCATTCTCTCGTTCGCGTATAATTATTTTTTTGGTTTAGCCTTAGGTTCGCATCCAAATCAAAACGAGCGGTGGTCAAGACGCTTTTTTCTCGTTCAGTGCGTTGCCAATAGTCAAGATCGACCACATACTGATAATGATCAGGAACATCTGGAGATTCACTGGTAGAGACTTGACCAAGAAATCGCGGTGCATAGGCACCTAAAACACCAATACCAAGTAGCGCAATGACAATGAAGCTATAGAGGTTCGTCTTCGGACTAGATTTGCTTATTGAATCCATATCAAGCACTTAAATCACTTCAGAACGTAACGTACGACATTGCAGAAGCTTCGCCAGTGGATAGAGCAACACAAGTGCTACGACAAAAAAGACCCCACCAGAGTAGTCATGATAAAATGAAAAACCGACCTCAACACCATATGATCGGGCCACAAAGAGAAGAGAGGAAACACGCAAAATATTACCCAAAAGTGCCAATGGGATTGCACAAAAGACTAGCAATATTCGCCCCCACCAAGGGCCGTGGAAAAGATATGCAGCTAATGTTGTCAAAGCAATTAATGTAATCATAGAATTAATGCCACTACACTGTGCACCGATGACAAGGTCGGCATTGGGCAATGTAACAGCATTGCCGACAATGGTTACATCCAAACCCAAGAGACGCACCAGTCCACTGGAACAGATACCTGTGAAGAGTGCAAGGGGGAGAGTTGCGTAGTCAATAAAGGGGAGGGGGATCATAAATCCAAGATAGAGGGGGGTGGTTCATTTTAGCTGGATAGATAGGTTTACACTTTTAGAAACAGAAAGAACGTTTATATTCTCTGATTTCGCCGGTTCTCAGAGAGAAAACGGTCTCATATAGATTTTTGTCTATATATCAAAAGTGTAAACCTAATTTTGAACCACCCCGATAGAGGATAGGGAAAATAAGTTTGCTGATGGCGATTATCCCACCTGTTGTCCAAACCAAACCTACAATTAAACCTATCATCGCAAAACTAGCGATGTAAAAAGCCTTGTTGTTTAGAGCATATAAAAAAACAGTCAAGCTGACCGCAAGTACAGTCATTCCGGCAAAACTATTTTGTCCGGGAATCCAAGCAAACGAGCTATCACGTCGCATACGCTGAAGTGCCAAAAACAAGGACAAAGGGGGAATCAAGAGCCCGTGACTATAGTACGTATTGCCCATCCACTCTTGCCAAAGCCACCGCCACACAGGAAGTGTCAGCAGCAAAAAAATACCAATCGCAAGAAGTGGAATAAAAAAATGGCCAGCGTTTATTCGGCCAGAAGAATGTATATCCATTTATTTCGGAGATCGCGTACAGACACCAATGCACACGGACGAGGATACCATTGACTTTGTTTCACGTCAAAAGTGAGCTCCTATGGACCAAAAAAGCAGTTTTAATATATTATGAAAATAGCATACCACCCACTGTAACAACAGAGTTGTTTTCAGTGTCAGCTGGGCAAGTTGCATAGCCAGTCTGTTCGCCCACAGTAGGACACCCCAGCAGCTCCAATAAACTGATCGTCAGATAGATCGGAGAAACGCCACAAACATTATTGCTATCTTCGACACGACGGATTGATTCGAAAAAAGCGCACTTGTCACCGGCCATCATCGCATTCAATAACTCTTCATCATCATGACGCAAGGTTAGACGCGTCTGTGCATTGAGTGGCTTACCACCAAATGCAGGACCGACATGGGCCAAGTCACCAGACGCTACCACAAGAACATTGCGCTTGCTCGTTGAGTGAACAAGCGTGTTGAGTACATTATTCAGCAGTGGATCTTCTTTTGGGAATGTCCCGTTCTCAATAAAATGATGAAAACCACCAACTAGAATGGGTACCATCTCTACTGGCTTTCCTTGACGCATGTGATGCAGCCAAACAGCCACGAGTTCGAGCGAATGCTCACTTATATGTCGTAATTCACCGCGATAGGCTTCCTGTTCTCCCATACTCCTCTCAATCGCAGTTGCAAGAGCATCTGTGATCGTCTGCTCTGTTGGCAATATCCCAAAGGGTGTTGCATAATTTTGCTTTGTCAGTGTAAAAGGAGCGTTGCTTTTGTGATCAGTTCCAAACATGATGACAAGATCCGCGTTGCGCGCTGCCTCTTCTGCACGTGCCCATGATTGGGCATAAACTTTGCCGCCACGTTGGTAATCAATATGTGGACTCACGAGCCCACGACCAGGGTTTGCATTCATCGTATCCCAATCAACCTGTAAATGAATCGTTTGGGCAAGATAATGATCCAATAGCTTATGCAGCTGTTCCGGCTCACTAGGATATGATGGCCCAGCCAATGCAGGTTTTCGAAACTCAGCTGCTTGATATCTTATGAGAGTCTGCTGATAAGCATCTTCGAAGCGCTCATTGTCGAGCATAAGCGCTTCATCCAATGCATTAAGCAGCTCGCACACCTGATGCTCCTCGATCTCCACGCCATACTGTAAGATATATGCCGCGCGGATGCCACTCACATCGCGTGTGCCATCACAAAAGGCTAGAGCAACAGCCAGAGACTGCGGCACCATGAGCGTTTTATCGGTTATCTGTAATGGATCGCTGAAGACCAAATAAGGGTGACCATAATGATTGTGAGGACGGATGTCGATTTCACGTAATTTAGGATAATCTATACTATATGTCGAGGCGGTCATGGGGTATAAACTTGTCTGTCGTTTGTGTGATATGTGTAACAGCGCCACACAGGTACGTGTTTACTCGGATAAACAGTAATTTGTTGCGCTGCCACAGGGAATATATTGACATGCTTTGTCTTGTAGAAGGACTCCTATGCATTATGCCTAATCAGTCTACCCCCAAAAGCAGATGGGGTCAATTGTACTATCAACTCAAGATAGGGCACTCGCGAAATTTGCAGCCAAGATCACAAGGAAGTCAAGATGGCCATAACCAAGGGGCGAGCAATCCCGGATTGGACCACTCAATGATCCGCTCAAGAGAGAGTTCTTGGTCCAATTCGGGATTGCGGGTGGCTCCTTCCAGGAACAATGCCACTTTTTTAAGGTACGCGATTGCCCCTAATTTAAGAGAACCATTGTCCCTTAAAAATACTTGTGTTACAATTCACGAGTCGCAGTCTCTAGTCGTTTGGCAGAAGGATTGACAGGATAAAGATGGCGCAATCAATTCGAAAAACCAGAGGAAAAACCTAGCCAGAGGACCGCCAGAGACGAATATTCGCTATGCATATTGCATTTCGCGTCAACTTCCACTATAATACACTGTTGCAAGAACACCTGTTCGCATAAGGGTTCTACGATTTTTGGATAAGAGACCTGCATGAGTGGTGAATGTTGTTTCTTGCCTCTTCGTCAATCGTAAACCTGTGCTGAGTAAAGCCGAAGCATTTAAAATCGTAAATAAATAAACCTATGGCTCTAGACAAACTAATCGTTCGTGGTGCCCGCGAACACAACCTGCAGAATATCGATCTAGAAATTCCGCGCGACAAGCTGGTCGTTATCACTGGCCTGAGTGGCAGCGGCAAAAGCAGCTTGGCGTTTGATACGATCTATGCTGAAGGCCAGCGTCGTTATGTGGAATCGCTCTCGGCATATGCGCGCCAATTTTTGGGGTTGATGGAAAAACCCGATGTAGACCAGATCGAAGGCCTGAGTCCAGCCATCTCTATTGACCAGAAAGGTTCAAGCCGTAACCCACGCTCTACTGTTGGCACAGTAACTGAAGTCTACGACTATCTGCGCCTGCTTTATGCCCGTATAGGTCAACCCCACTGTCCACAATGTGGCGATCCAATCAGCCAACAGACAGCAACCCAGATTGTTGATGGCATCATGGAAATGGATGAAGGAAGTCGCCTCATGATTATGGCCCCCGTCATCAACAATCGAAAAGGTCATCATAAGAGTGTTTTTGAAGATCTCCAGAAACAAGGCTACATGCGTGTACGTGTGGATGATGAGATCTATGAAGTCACCGAAGTTCCCGACTTGGATCGGTATAAGATGCACAACATCGAAGCCGTGATTGATCGCATTGTCGTACGACAAGATAGCTCAGATCCAGACAATCCTGCCGAAGATGTGCCAGGCACCGACCTGACACGACTCAGTGATTCGGTTGAAACAGCTTTGAAGCTGGGCGAAGGAATTCTGATTGTCTCAGACGTCAGCGACCGAGACAATCCAGTCGACCGCACATTTAGTGAGTTCTTTGCCTGTACAAAATGTGGCATCAGTCTACCTGAAATCGAGCCTCGAACGTTTAGTTTCAACAGCCCTCACGGCGCCTGTCAAAATTGCAGCGGACTGGGTGTACTTCAAGAATTTGATCCTGAATTGGTGTTGGACGAAAAGGTTTCACTCGAGGAAGGTGCAGTGATACCGTGGCGGCGCAAGAACGAGAACGATGGTGATGGTTATCGTCGCCAACTGCTGCGCAACGTCTGTGACCAATATGGCATCCCCTTTCAGGTGCCTGTTGGCGAGTTTAGTCGCAAGCAAAGAGATATCATACTTTACGGCGGTGGCCGCAACAATAACGTGATCAAAATGCGCTATCGCACGGCGGCGGGTCAGGAATGGCGTGAGTATGAAACCACGTTTGATGGCGTAATCAACAGTCTCAAACAGCGCTACAATGAGACCAGTAGTGACTATTATCGCGGTCAACTTGAAGAGTATATGAGCGTACGACCTTGTCCAACATGTCACGGTCGGCGGCTCAATGAGGTTGCCCTGGCGGTCACGGTTCAGGACAAAAACATTGATGAACTGACGCAAATGCCCGTAAGCGATACGCTCTTTTGGGTTCAACAACTGAGCCATGATCCAAAAAACTCTAAACCCTCCAACAACACTAATGGCACGATATTGACAAATGGCACGAGCAGCGAGCTGAGTACCCAAGACAAGATTTTATTGCCCAAAGCGATTGGATCAAATGGCCAAGTCCATACGAATCCTCCGGAGCCGCTTTCCGCACGCGATTTGGCCATTGCAGGTCAAGTTCTCAAAGAGATCGTAGAGCGTCTACGTTTTATGGTGAATGTGGGTCTCGAATATTTGACGCTCAACCGCACGGCAGCAACACTTTCTGGTGGTGAAGCGCAACGCATTCGTCTAGCAACGCAGATTGGTAGCCAATTAATGGGGGTTCTCTATATTCTGGATGAACCGAGTATCGGATTGCATCAGCGCGACAATGCGCGTCTCATCCAAACATTGCAGAACATGCGCGACTTGGGGAACACGGTGCTCGTTGTGGAACATGATGAGGACACTATCCGGGCCGCTGATTGGATCGTCGATATGGGGCCAGGTGCCGGTGAGCATGGTGGGCATGTTGTCTGTTCTGCCACACAACCGCGTTTTGTCAAGCATCAGAAGAGCTTAACGGCTCAGTATCTGCGCGGTGAAAAACGCATTCATATTCCGCTAGAGCGACGAGAGGGGAACGGAAATGAGCTGATTGTACGCGGCGCAACCGAGAACAACTTGAAGAATGTGGATGTCCGCATTCCCTTGGGTAAATTTGTGGCGATTACGGGCGTCAGCGGCAGTGGTAAATCGACTTTTGTGGTTGAGGTGCTCTACAAGAAGCTTGCCCAGTTGATGTATCGGGCCAAGGCACGCCCTGGAAAGCACAAGAGTTTAGATGGGATTGAACATCTCGACAAAGTGATTGAGATCGATCAAAGTCCCATCGGACGAACACCGAGAAGCAACCCGGCTACCTACGTAGGTGTCTTTACAGCAGTCCGCGAACTTTTTGCGACTATTCCCGAAGCCAAAGCACGTGGCTACAAGCCTGGACGTTTCAGCTTCAATGTCAAAGGGGGATGCTGCGAGAATTGCCAGGGTGATGGCATCATCTGCATTGAAATGCAATTCCTCCCCGATGTTTATGTGCCGTGCGAGGAGTGTAAAGGGAATCGCTACAATCGTGATACGCTCGAAATTCGCTTCCGTGGAAAATCCATTGCAGATGTGTTGAATATGACCATCGAAGAAGGGTTGGACTTTTTCCAGAATATTCCGCGCATTCGCAGTAAGCTTGAAACTCTAAATGCTGTGGGTCTCAGCTATATCCGCCTAGGGCAGCCAGCAACAACTCTCTCAGGCGGTGAAGCGCAACGAATCAAGTTGAGCAAAGAGCTCAGCCGTCGGGCGACCGGCAACACGCTATACATTCTGGATGAGCCAACAACGGGCCTACACTTTGAAGATGTAAATCGCCTACTCGTTGTGCTTCAAGAACTGGTCAACAAGGGCAACACAGTACTCGTCATTGAGCACAACTTAGATGTGATCAAAAACTGCGACTGGATTATCGATATGGGTCCCGAAGGTGGCATCAAAGGCGGGGAAGTCATTGCAGAAGGAACACCAGAGCACGTGGCGGAAAATGAGAAGAGTTATACGGCTAATTTTCTGAAGCCCATGTTGGCAGAGGAGAACTACTCAGTCGTGGTCAAGTAGAGTGAGGGTACCTCATTCAATCTATTGAACCTCGATTTCTTCATTCACTGGGTGGGATTCGCAATATCATCCCCGCGCGTAATGCTTCTGGTGACGAGATTAGAGTCCGATTAAAGACAATGATCTCTTTCCAACGGACGGGATCATCGTAGAGACGGTAGGCAATTGTCCAGAGCGAATCGCCTGCCTGAACCCGATAGGTTTCTGGTAACCGAACAACCAGATGCACACTATTGACCTCGTCCACACCCTGTACTAATCCTGCCAGTTCGATGATGTCTCGCCGGTGTTCTGCCCAAGGCACTGCGCCAACGAGCGTTAAGGTTCCATTTTGCACCTGTGCGTCGACAACCAGCTGTGCCAGGTCGGGCCGTCCAGCTTCACTTAAATAAGCGAGAATATCAAACGGACGGGTGTCAACAATCTCGACGACCCGTTCCGGTTGTCCTTGTGCAATTGGTTGTGCTCTCGGCGTTTGGTCTGAAAGCATAGAACTGTTAACAGAACGAGTGATCCCATTTCTGAGTAAGCCATTATTTGATGTGCCTTCTAGCGCGGCACGATTTCCTGCGGAGCGCATGTCCGAGGCGACAGTGTTGTTTGGTGTTTCTTCCTCAGGTGAGGGATTTGTCGGTTGTTCATCAGGCGGCAATTCGCTAGGATTGGTTGGCTGCTCTATCTGGGCGGGAGTCACCGTCGATGGTGGAGTTGGTGCGATGTCTGCATTCCCAGACATAATTCCGGTTTCAGATGAATCATTGGACTCTTCTTCTGATGGGCTGTCTGCTGATTCTCTATTTCCAAACGGCACCATCGCCTCGATAATGGCAAGATCCGGTATGAGTGACCCTAGAAAACCACGGCCAAACCACAGAAGTCCAATAGAAATAAGAGCAACTGCGGTAATGGATCGCCAGCGTTGAATTGGCCGCAATGGAATTGGCTCATCAATGAACTCATCTAGTTCTGATGGCGATGAGGATGGTGACGATATATGAGCATAGCGACCATGACGCTGAAGTTGAGATGTGTTTGGTATTTCGCCTCGCCGTCGCGTCCGTTGTCGTTCTTGATGGGCACGTAACAACCACTCTCCTTCATCGCGCAATGCGTCGTCAAGGGGAATCGATGCAACGTGCTGCCGCATTACATCATATTTGCTCACCTGTTCAGCAAGGATAGCGGCTAACAGATAGAGATCAGAGCTTTGGGCATAATGTGCTCCCCGCTGGGCTTCGTCTAATGCGGCGTCTAAATTACCTGCTTCGGCTAATTCTTTTGCACGTTGATAAAAATAACCAGACGCGTCTTGTGGCGATATCTGACCCGTTAGATCAGCACCACATTTTGAACAGAGTTCGACATCAGGCGACACTTGGACAAGTTGTCCACAGTTCGCACAACGGACATTTTGCATAAGATGCGCCTACGATGGGTAAATTGCGTGGATGAGCGATTTGGTCAAGAAGTGTATCACTTTCCCCTCGACGATGCAAAATAGGTTTACCGGAGAGATAGGTCCCAGAAAAGAGACGAATGTATGAACCGGTAGATAGCGTGGACGAGTTCTGGTGGACGCGACCCTATGCAAACAGATCGGTCGCGTGAAAAAAACAGGCTTGAACTCATCACTCGCAGCTGATAGGTCTCGCTGGTCCCAATCTATTGTCCGAAGTTTAAGTGGCGTCTCTATTAGACACGCCTCAAATGATAGATCGAAGCATTCTGAAATTCTCTGCTATCAATTATCTCATAGTTACGGGACAGCATGTCTAAGATCACCTCATCTTCATCGAGATATATATGCGAATAAACTACCCAAAGAGTGTCTGGCATCGTACCTATTGTTTCGTTTATCGAAGTATATTTTTCTTCGGGGGATAGAGCCCGAAACCAACGTCCATAAAAGACATTTTCTGGCGCACAATCATTCCCCTTGTGTGCTTTCCAACACTCGGTATATGGTTGCGACAGAAAAGGAATATTGGCCTCGTAGCTTTCAAAATGTAGATAATATCGAAATGCTGGAACTGCGCCGTAATAGATATATGTATGCTCAGTCGGTTTTCGGTTCGCTATCCAATATTGTACAACATCATAGACGTCTTGAGTCTCAGGCCAATGAGAATGAGGACGCGTAATTTGCGAGAGGGTTCGATTCGGGAGGGAATAGATTGATAGCCCGGCGATTACCAAAACCGATAGACTCGCAAGAAATCCGATTGTTCGCAGGAGCATTTTTGGTGTGCGGGTGGATTGTGATTGTAGAAAGAGGGGGATGACGAGGGTGATTGAGATTAACGGAACAAAAAGCGGAACGAGGATCAGTCCATATCGAAAACCATAGCTTCCGTATCCGTAGAATCCCATCCGAGTAACGACATAATATGTGATGAAGGAAGCCCAAAACCAGATGAAAATCCTTTTCGTCTGTCTTGTGCCAAATATGAAGGCGAAGAAGGCTAAAAAAACAGTTACAGCAAAAGTCGGGTACAAATTTATTATGTTGAGTTAGAAGGGGAGTCAGAATCATGACGATTTGTATTTGAAAGAAGAGCAGACTCCCAAGCGATTTCAAGTTCAGAAACGACTGAATCAAGGTGATGGCAAAAGCGAAAATAATCTTTGCGTTCAGCCAGGATCGAATGTAAACGTTGCCGTTCAAATAAATAAGCGGACCGGTCAACGGATCGCAGCCGGAAGAGCAATTCGTCTTTGGTTTCAGTCGGATCGACGAAGGCAGCAAAAGAGCCATAGCGAAGGACGAAGTTATTAACACTTTTGCGTCCAGTGATAAGTCGTTGATTGGTTTTCAAGCGGCCAAAGAAGCCCTCCAGGGCATTGTTAGTGGAAGGAAGACCCGAGACATCGTAGCAGACAAAGAGCCCCCACCAACGGTTGCGAAATGTTGTGTTGATATGCTGAACAATCGAGCGATCTGCGTCATCGAGAGTCGTATCCTGTGTCAGTGCGACTAAATATTGATCAACAGCTGATGCAACGGAATGAGCAGTGACCTGTACCTGGTCGTCGGCTTGAGAGTCAGGCGACAAAAGCCGTTGGAGTGCCACCAACCACCCAAGTTGCCGTCGTAAGCGGTTGGCTTGAACAGTGCAAAAAACGATGAAAACCAGCAATCTTGATTAAGCGGGTCAGTAACGGATGCCCCCTTTTTCCTGAGCCCGTAATAATGATGCTTCAATCGTGATTAATTGTTGAACCATCTGTAAGCCACCTAATTCAAAAGGAGTCAATCCTCTTGTCAATAAAGTGAACCGCAGATAGCGAGTATATTGCAAAAGAACTGCTTTGTAGGGATCGGTTTCCGCCAATTCTCGAACCGTTTTGTAGACCCGATTCAAAAAGCCACGCAGCTTCTTTTTGAGTTGAGTTTTCATTGTACGGTCAAGCGCATAAGTGAGTCGCCCAGCTTCTTTAATGCAATGGAACTGACAAGTCTGATGGGGGGCAATTCGGCCACACTTGAGCAACAGCAAGTTGGATGTTTTCCTGGGCGTCACTGATGATGCCCTTGATAGGGATTTCCCATTCGTTTATCGGTTCCAACAGTGCTGAAACCAGAGTCTCAGTAGATCCAAATTTGGCGTTTTTGGCGATTTTCAGTCGAGATTGCAGGGATTTTGGAGTCATTTATTCAGATTTCGGTTACAGAAAACAACCTATTTCATATCTGAAAATCGCCCAAATCTAACGCAAAAACTAGATATCGACCGGCAAATTTGTATTTATGTCAACTGTTTAGCCAGAATTCTCTCTCAAAACCTGAAATTTGGATCTACTGAGTCTTGTGAGTCCCTGATTCCAACACTTCTGCCATCAAAGTGATGTCTAACTGGACTTCTCGAACCACATAGAGCGCTGGACTTCCTTTCTCTGGTTGCATCCCATCTATGGAGAGGATTAGTCCGCCCAACCTTTTCCATTTTTTCTGCTGGTTTACTACCTTCGCTGGCTGTCCAGCTCGCAACAAGGCTAAAAATGTACCGATTAAGTTCAGCACTTGTCTTTCAGATATCGTTATCCGCTCTTTTAGTCCTTTATGGATTTCGGCCACTCTTCGTTGATGCCAAAATCGTTGGTATCCTATTTCGACGATTACATCTAACCCATAACCGCATTCGGGTACACCCAACTCTTCTGCTTCTTGGGAACGATAGACCACTTCTTGCTGCAAGCAGTTCTCATTTTGACACCGATATCCATGACTTACCACATAATATCTGCCCTCCAGTGTTTCCAGATACTTATGCCATAATTTATAGCTTCTTTTCAGTTTGCTTTTGCAGTTCGGACAGCGCTTCTTTGTTGGTCGGTAGTATCGTTTCTCTACCTGCTTCTCCTTCTTTTTGTGCATTTTTCCGGACCTCCTTGGCCTCTCCTATTCTAGCCTTTTCTTCCGGAGGTCTTCAATTTATCTCTTTTTGGTCGCAATCATTTACTTGTCATAATATTTCTGTACCCGACTTTTGCTGTAACTGAAAAAAAGATGATATATATTGGAATCGAGCTAAAGTATTTAGGGACGCTGGCAAAAGGCCAACCGCTTATAGGAAAAGAGAATGTATTGCTAAGCGCAGCTTCTAGTAAATTGACTTCCTGGACAAGGCTGCTAATCGATGCTGAGACATATCCGCTTCGCTCAGGCATTTGATCGGGCAAGAAATAGAAAAACAGCGGTATTCCTAGAACGACACAACTACATGATACCCACACCCGTTGAAATATCTCCCTCCACCGCCAATGAAAAATATCTTCTAGAAAAACGGCCAAGGTTACGGCAAATATGATAATTGCCGTACCATAATGACTGTAAACACTCAACAGGCTAAAGAGACCCCACAAAACCAAGTTTTTTGAAGTTGGTTGCTCCTTTACTTTCTGGTAAAAGAAAAGAGATGAGGTGAGAAATGTGACAAAAAGCGGTTAGCGTTTCATCCTAAAGGTAGCGAAACCAAAAAGGAGGAAGGAATGCTAACTGCGCCAGAAATAACTATAGCAGTACTGATGAATGTATTGCAAGTAACGCCGGTGGGAACAAACGTAAATGTAATGCGTCTGATGTGGGCAATGCTGAATGGGTCGTTTCTGAAAAGTCGAGGAGCAATCCATAGTGGATTGAGTGAAAGCGGGTTTGAAGATGAGGAGCTCCGGCGAAGCTGGTGGAGCTTTCGATATGGATCATGGGATATTGCAAGCCTGCTCTCATCGTGGCAAGAAGAAGTGGAGTGGAAAGGGGAATGGGAGGCAAAAAAGTTAGAAGGATACCGAGTGAAAAGCATAGATATCACAGGGTTCTGGCGACCGAAGCTGCAAGGGAAAGTGAACCGACTCTATAACTCAACGGCTCGTCGGGCATTGCCCGCGCTCATCTTTGGAGTGATGATAAGCTCGGGGGAGATAGGCGGGAAACGAGTGCCACTGCTCAAGGCAATCATGAGATGCGAGGTAGGCACAAAGGAAAGTGAGTTTCGGAAAAAGCTGCTGAAAGAGACCAAGAAATCACTGGAGTCAGACGAAGTGGCGGTGGTCGATGCCGGGTTTACAATCAGAGAAATGCTAGAAAGCGACGTCGACCGATTTGTCCTTCGGGAAGCGATTAACTGCACAGCGCGCCGCAATGAGTTACCCGAACGTAAGGAAAAAGGCAGACCACCCGAATATGGTGATATTGTGCGTCCGCTCTCTCGATGCTATAGGGGAAAGCGACTCGAGGCCACAACTCCAGACTCGTTTGGTCAATTTGTCTATAGTGGTCGCCTGATTCGCTATCAAGCATGGCACAATCTCGTCCCCAGGACAACCAAGGTGGATACAGCCAACCGCACCTATTCGATTTACGTCTTTCAGGATCCTGCTTATCACACACCTTTGGTTCTGGCGACCGTCATGGCTTTACAAGCTGAAACCATTTATCTTTTCTATCTGGAGCGCTGGCCTGTTGAACATCCCCCCCCCCTTGGCTTCCAAGCAGATGATTGGCTTACATCGTCAATTTGTTCATGCCGATGAGGCTTGCTTCCGCTTACCTGAACTGGGGCTGCTGGCTGGCAATCTTCTTTCCCATTTAGCCGCTTCTCTTCCTCCCATACCGACTGGCTACTGGGATCGAGAGCCTCAAGCCACTCCCGGCAGGCTGCGCCGCGTTCTCTCGAGTGCTCTTTTTCCAACTCCCGACCAACTCGACCCTGACTTTCGGAAAAAGGCCTCGGTTTCACACCATTTACCTAAAGGCGTTCTCGCTCATCGCCGCCTCAATGCCGCTGCTTAAACTAGCCGAGCACTATTTTTACATTTTATCCCGTTTTTTCAGGGTGGATTCTTTTTTCCGCCCCTTTCGGTTTGCCCTTTGTCACTCAAGCCTTTACCAGAAAGTAAAGTTAGAAGAGAGTATGCTTTATGCCAAGTTAGCTTTGGCCTTGGTTCAAAGTGGACGGTATGCAGAGCTCGCTCAGGTTGTAGAAGAAATTCCTGCGGAAGGATACGCCAATCGAATCAGCATCGCATTTGCTCGCGGCAATATTTATTCTCAACTGGGCACAAATTTAGAGTTAGCGATTGCCCATTTCCGGCAAGTAGCGGAACTATTGGAAGAATGGCGAAGTAAGGATCCAAGCGCAGCAAATAATAGCACTTTCGGTTTGGGCGGTGCCAAGTTCGAGATGGCTCAAATCTATGCCAAACAGGGAGATTTGACCAACGCCATCAAGCTCTACCGGGAAGGTTTGGAGTCAAGCCGCCCCCAGTCCGACAATGAACCGGTGGATATGTACGTTATGTTTCACAACAATCTGGCCTATCACCTTCACCTGCAAGGCGACCCCACCGCTCGTGAACATGCAGAAACAGCACTTGCATTGGCACGTGAACGGGGTGTTCTGTCTGCGCTGCCCTACTTGCTTTCGACGAATGGCGAAATCGCACTCAGCCGTCATGAGGTTGATACTGCTGAAGCCTACTTTCAAGAAGGGCTGACCCTGGCGCAACAGTTTGACGCGCCAGAGCGAATTGCTGGATTGACGGCAAACTTAGGTCTGGTCGCCAAAGAACGAGGTGAAAAGAAAAGAGCACTGGAACTATTGCAAACTTCTTTGACGCTTGCTGAAGCGATGGACCACCACTATTTGGTTGCTCAAATACGTCTTTGGATGGCACCGATCTTACCGTCTAAAGATGGTGCTCAGCAGATAGAAATGGTTCGTTTGATGGCTGAAGAATATGGGTTTCAGCATCTAGTGGAACGATGACGACGGAAAATAAGAGCGAAAACAAACGATTTATTTATCCGCTAACAGCTCCGCCGCCCACTTGGCTGCTTTGCCCTTAAGGGTAACATCGGCTGGGCGCGTGTAGTCTAGTAGTAGATCATACGCAACCGAGTCGTAAACGTTCGTAAATGCCTGCTGCAAATCCAGGGCTACGTCTTTATCTTCTGGCAGAAGTGGAATCGGTATCGTAGGCAGTGGTTGATTCAGACCAATTTCCCAAATGTCAGTCATGGGGCGACGTTGCCACCGGCTCAGAAAGACGAAGTAGGGGGACTTGGGAAGCTCCTCGCTCATCGGGACACGGGTGCCATTACGCAATAGATCAATCTCCACAAGGTGGGAGGTGCTCAGCAAGATGCGGTTGCGTTTTCTACGTACTCACGATAGCCGGCCCCTCGCTTATGGGCTGGGGATAACACCTCAATTAGGGTGACCAGCTGGCGTTCTTCCATATCTCGAATTTCGACGGCATATTGAGGTACCATCTCAGGCATAATTGTTGCACTTTGAGGAGTCGGTTCTAACACCGTTATGCCTTCACCTTTCGCTGGCAGTGGCACTGGTGAGCGTTCAACAACACCTACATCGGGATAGACGTTATTACTCTTGGCGGTGGTTGCCAAATTATCAGGTGTGTCCATCACAGAACGGCGGATCGTTAATGCCGTATATCGTGGTCGTAGTGCTGGTCGCAACTGGCGAGCTAGTTCCACACTGAATTCAGCATGAAAACTCATCCACTCACGACCTTCTAAATAGGGATCCATCCCTGGAAAAGGTGATGGCATTGTTGTCTCCATTCTCTTGCTATCAAGTCCCTCTATTCACTGGCTAAACTATGTCATAGTTTAGCACAAAAGCTTCATCCGCTCAATGAAATTTCTTACCTTTGCCTGATCTTCGGAAAGCTGATGGACGGAATGGCAACGAGATTTTTTCATGCTAACGATCTGTTAGCGCCTGTGTTAGCGCCTCTCCGATATACTCCTATTGATCCACAATATTTATGTTGGACTCGCTCATAGATGAGAATAAATTCGTCTATTCTGCTCGACTAAAATCAGTCAAATTTATTTTCATCTATGGCACTCCAGAGTATAACCGGGAAAATGATCCGGTTATATAACGTCGTCTCTCGACTCAAACAGGAGCAATCTATGAATAGAAACCATCTATGGAACAGAATGAATCTCTTCTGGCTCGGAATTCTCGCTATCCTGATCCTCGCGGGTTGTGTCATGCCTGAACAGGGTGATGCCATGCACGGTGGAGGTGAAACATCGGAGAATTCCTCAAATGATCATATGGGGATGGAGCCAGAAATCCTCAACAGTGAATCTGGCTATGATGGATCTGCCACCGAAATTGCCATTCGTCGCCTGAACGAAGATCAAAATGTGGATGAGTTTGCCGCTGCCCGTGATGCGTTTGTGGCCCTTCTCAAGGAACAACCGGGCGTCAGCAGCGACCGAGAATTTGCACCGTTTGTCGACTTTCTTACTTTTGGGCCACCCGAACCGCCCGTCTTCATTGGAATGACCGCATTTGAGAATCTGGCCGCATTTGAAGCTGCCAGCAGCACACTCAGTGACGGTGCGGAAGCTGGTGCATTTTTTTCAACCTTTACCCCAGAAGTCTTCACAGTCCTGCGACCACTCAATCCCGACGACCGTTATGATCTCTCCACCTTTGCCTTAGAGCCAGGGCAGGTGCTTGAAGTTGCCACCCGCGATCTTTCTTCGTACGAGAACTTTGATGCAGCTGACTACGAAGCCAAGCGCGATGCCTTCCTCGAAGCCCTCTCCCAGCAACCAGGATGGATCGCTGAGATGCAATGGGTTTCTCTCTTCGACCCCAATCTTGTCGTTGGTATGACCGTCTAC
The DNA here is from genome assembly GCA_019217005.1 of Chloroflexi bacterium TSY. The sequence goes on along the minus strand of JAHBNG010000009.1, from coordinate 84,596 downwards.
GAAAGCGCCGATGCCTACCAGGCCATCTACTCATCCGAATTTGTTCAATCCCAGGCAACGCAAGACTTTGCGGGGAACTACCCGCTCGTGACTGGTTACGCATCTTTTGATGCCCGCGGCACAACTACGGACGGTGCATCAGTCCCCGCCGCTCCATCGGTTGCCGTTGTTGGTGATCTGTTTTTCCCTGAATCAATTGCTGCACGCGATGACATGATCTACGTTTCGGCTTCTTTCAGTGGTGAGATTCAGAATATCGACTAAGCCTATTCGAAAAATCGTTGTGAGTCCGACTGGCTTCTCAAGTGAGAATGCAGGTCAAAGTGGCTGGCTATTTGCAATGGGGCCAGCCACTTTCCATTTTCCTTGGCGCCCCATAAAATCGCGGAGCACCGAACAATAAAATGGATGCCTCGTGACCAAGAGAGTCTGCCATCTCGATTGTGTACCACAAAGTGTGTAAATGGACACCGCTCAGTCAGAGAATCTGTTGGATTTACACACTTTGGGACACACTCCCGCATCTTCCAGCAGAATATCTTGGAGTTTTTCTTCTTTTGGCGGTTCATTACACGATACACTATACTGGACGTCATCAATTAGCAATATATGGTAAGGGATCCATTTTATGCTCACACCAGAAGAACGACGCCTTCACATCGAGAAAATTCGCCGCTTGCCCTCGCAGCTGCGCACCTTGGTTGCGAATCTGAGTGCTGAGCAGTTGACGACACATTATCTAGAGGGCGAGTGGAGCGTTGCGCAAAACGTTCATCATCTGGCTGATGCACACATGAATAGCTTTATTCTTTTCAAGCGGATTCTCAGCGAAGAACGATGGCCGCTGCGGGGCTATGATGCGGATTGTTGGGCCGATATGGCTGATGCTAATCATGCTGACATCGAACTGTCCTTAAGCATCCTCGAAAATCTCCACCGACGCTGGGTCCAATTGCTCACCAGCTTGAGCGATGATGAATATGCTCGCGTAGGCGTCAATAGTCAGGGCAATGAACGGTCAATCGATGAGTATGTGCGCATCTATAGCAACCATGGGGAAGCTCATCTTGATCAGATTCAACGTACGTTGGCGGCACAATCAGACTGATACGATGTTCAGGAAATTGCGTAAATCCTGCACATCTTAAAAACCCGTGTCCAAAGTCTCTTGCGAACTTGCCCGCTCCAACGATCATGCATGTTTGTCAATCTCCATCTGCTTTTCTCCCCATGCCTTCATCGCATCGATAATCGGTAACAGTGATTCACCATATTCAGTGATTGAATACTCGACCCGCGGCGGAATCTCCGCATAGATAGTCCTGTCTATAATCCCGTCTGCCTCTAGCTCGCGCAGTTGATTTGTCAACATCTGTTTGCTGACGCCTGTAATCGTACGATTCATCGCCCCAAAACGATTGCAACCGTTGAAAATCAGATAGATGATGACCGGTTTCCACTTGCCGCCAATGCGCTTGAGACAGAAGGTCACCGGACAATTGACCGGTTCAAGCTCGATATCCTCTATTGCTTTTGTGGATAAAGTTTCCATGATTGCCTCTTCTATCGTGTAGCTCTGTTGAAATTAGCCCCTTTTCCCTATTAGTCTAGTTTTTATGACTAGGAAAGAAAAAAATAACTACTTGCTATCCATAGACCAACATGATACGCTATTGCACGTTGCTTGTCAAGGCTTCTGAAAAAGCTGGCAGGCGGTGTAGCGGGTGGCGAATTGCGCATCACCCGTCACTGACCTGTTAAGTACTATTACTTACGCGCAAAATAGATCGAACAGAACGAGTAGATTCTGTTGCCATGTATAGATTGCAATCAAACGTAAATATCTACAACATCTATAAGGAAACAAACTCAATGAAAACACAAATCGCAACAATCTCACTGATCCTGACACTTATAATCTTGAGTGGTTGTGCTATATCGGACGATATGCTGCTGCAGGCAAATGATCCAAAAACGCTTGACGAAGTCAAAGAGTACGCAATGGGCGAATGGGAGAGCATCAGCATTGAACTGCGGCCGACAGAAGACCGAACCGGTTCGGGTGTGATTTTACCGACCTACCTCACGCGCAATTTCACCTACTTAGAAGATGATCGATTCATAGGCATTATCACCATGTATGGCGATAACTATGGTGAACTTCCGTTGATGGAGTTTGAGTTTATCGGGGAGCTGGTCTGGGGCAATGTACATCCGATTGCCGATGGGGCCTGGGAAATTGATTATGTGCTAAATGAAGGCTTTGGCGTCACCCCACTCAGCGAACCTGCAGCTGAGATGCTCAATCAGGTTCCAGTAGAAGGCCTGGAGCCATTTGAAATAGGCGTAAAGCAGGATATTCTGCAAAAGGCATTTCCCCTGTTTAACCTGGCCGAGGGAGATATCGCAGTTGACTATGATTTAATTTACTTCAAAGATGGAATGCTTTTCATGGGTGCCAAGCATGTCGATGGTACGCCTTTTGACCGGCCTGAGCGGCGTCCGCACCAGTTGCAGATTCCGTTGATGCGTGTACAGTAGTATTTTTGTAAGCTTTCTTGCACTCGCCATACCGCTCATTGTTGTAGCTGTCGCACTAGGAGGTATTGTTCAGCCAATGTTCTTTCCTGAGCTTGAACCAGACGAGGAGGAAATAACTCACTCAGAGGCCAAAATGTTTCCACAAAAAATAGTAAGGAAGATTATGTCAAATAGAACAAAATATAGCTCCACCCAAGAGTGAAAGGAGAATTGCAATGCGACTACAAGGTGAAAACGGTTTCAAAATACCAAATTGGCTACTCATCTATCCAGCCCTATTGACCCTCTGGAGCATCGGGTTTTCGATCTGGTTCTTGGTAGACAGCGTGGGGGCATTTGCAACCTTTGGCATTCCAACCCAGGCCGAGCCGTTTATTCTCCAGACCTCGGCCTCGCGTTACTTAGGTATTGCAATGGCGATGGCACTTGGGATCTGGATCTTTCGAACACTCAAATCAGTATTAACGGGTCTCATCGTGCGCTTGACCATGGATATCTTCGACACAGTTGCCGGATTCCGCACAAGCATGCTTGATCCGAATCTGATGGGCTTTCTGCAGCCGTTTGTTATGTTCCTGGGACCAAATCTGTTTACCATCATCTATCTATGGATTCTACAAAGTCGACGGCAGAGCAACGAATCGTAATTTTTTTCCGAAACGACGCGACAAAGTATACTTGACAAGTCATATGGCGGGGGTCGATGACACGCAACTCGCTCCAGCCGCTCGCTACACCCCAATCCATTAACATACATAGATTCTATTTTTCTTTGAGTTGAGATGGTTGACAGATTGGTCAATTGCTGCTAGAATTCTATTCATCGTAAAAATACGATATAAGTACTAATGGAGCTTTTAGCATGAGCCGGGAAGCAACGAAACAGCGGTATGAACCTTGCTGCACGCTCGACATTTCTGGCACCGAGCAGGCGCGTCTGGTTAAAATGTTCAAGGCATTGGGCAACCCCCAGCGCTTTGAAATTATGAAATTTTTAGTGACCCATCCCTATTGCATTACGGGAGATATTGTTGACTATGTACCGCTGGCGCAATCGACTGTATCCCAACATCTAAGCGTGCTACGAGAAGCAGGGTGGATCCACGGCGAAATTGAGGGGCCAGCGCGAGAATATTGTTTACATGAGGAAAACATCGCCTGGTTTCGGCAAAAGGTCGGTAAAATTTTTTAGTGAATTCAATCAGTCCAGAAAGCCCCTCTCGTTCAATTTTTTTATCCTTGATTATCGTAAAAATACGATGAAAGGTGATGATCATGAATACGCTAATAGACATCGTCATATTTGTCTTGAATAATGTATGGTACACGCTGCCTTTTTTCATGGTGAGTATTGGCTTAAGTGTATTCGTACAGGCGCTAAAGATGGAGGGTATGGTTCAAAGGGCATTTGCCAATCGGATTGGGGTCGCGATTTTGTTGGCTACGCTGGTCGGCGCCTTTAGTCCCCTCTGTTCCTGCACAGTCGTACCAGTTATTGCCGGTTTGTTGGGCAGTGGCGTACCTTTAGCCCCAATCATGGCCTTTTGGATCGCTTCACCGACGATGGATCCAGAGATTTTTACCTTAAGCGTTGGAATTTTGGGTTGGCCTTTGGCCGTGATGCGGCTGGTTGCGTCATTAGCTATTGAGCTTGGGTGCAGGGTATATCACATGGTTGCTAGGGAAGAGGTGGTTGTTGCGTGAAGATGGACCTGCGACACTGGAAGCCTCTGAACAAACCGATGTCGCTATAAAGATAGACTCATCGACTTCTTGCTGTGCCTCCGAACCAGCAGTTCACTTGCACGCTCCTCAACCGTCTATGGCCCTTGCATTAGAATCGGCGGGTTCCATTTCCGGACCAATTACGGGATTTGTGCAACCAACAACAAACGCACATGGTTGCGCTGAAAGCTGTGCAGTTAGCGGCAGTGCTGCCGGGCCAGAAACATCACCATCTGGTGGCTGGGGGTCTTATGTAAAAACAAATTGGCAGGCAATTGACTGGTCCCAATTTGGGCTGGATGTCGGGGGTGGTTCATTTTAGCTGGATAGATAGGTTTACACTTTTAGAAACAGAAAGAACGTTTATATTCTCTGATTTCGCCGGTTCTCAGAGAGAAAACGGTCTCATATAGATTTTTGTCTATATATCAAAAGTGTAAACCTAATTTTGAACCACCCCGGATGTCGCACGTGAAAGCTGGAAATGGGGTCGCTGGTTACTGGTGGCCTTTGTGATGGAAGCATTGATTCTGCGTTACGTCCCACAGGAGGCAGTGGCACAAACACTGGGCAGCCGCAACTGGTTTGCCATCCCGCTTTCAGCCCTGGTGGGCATTCCATTGTACCTGACGGAGATTAGCGCATTGCCGATCGTATCAGGGCTGATGGCACAAGGCATGGTACCGGGAGCTGCAATTGCTTTCTTAATTGCCGGACCGGTGACAACGTTGCCCGCCATGACTGCTGTCTTCGGTATCGTCAATCGACGTATTTTTGCCCTCTATATGTCTGTCGGCCTAGGTGGTGCTATCCTCTTTGGGTTGATTAGTAGCTGGATTTTGGCTGGCTAATGTCCCAAACTTTGAATACCCAAAAGCACCTTAAACTTTGCATCCTGAAATACGGTTTGCACGCTCGCAAATTGCGCCTTCATTCGAGCTTCATATGGCAGAAATCGGTTGGCGACAAGATAAAAGCGCCCATTGGGTTTGAGAACAGTTGCCGCATCGTCTATGAATTGATGTGCGACATCGTATTGTGCTGATTTTGCCTGATGAAATGGTGCATTCGAGAGAACGACATCAAATGCTTGATGGCAGATAGCTTGTGCACAATCACTCAAATGAACTTGGCAATTTGAGCAACCATTTGCGGCAACGGTTTGTCGTGCTGATTCTACTGCGATGATGTTGGCATCAACCATTGTGACCGTTCCTTCGCGTGCCGACCTTGCAGCGATAACACCTAAAATACCATATCCACACCCTAGATCAAGCACGCGATCTGTTGGATCAATCTCCATGACGCGCAACAATCGCTCTGTTCCTCCATCGACGCGATCCCAAGAAAAGACGCCAGGTTTGCCGCAAATCGTATAGGATTCACCTTTGTGATCGATCTCAAAGCGATGGTAATGTTGGTGATCCAACCACGGTTTAGAGAAAATTTCCGGGATTGATACATTTTGATCGAGTTTAACAGCCATCCCCACACGACACCCTTGGCGATAAGCAAGCACCTGGCTATTTCCAAAGAGTTCTTCCATATAGCGTAACTGGGTTTTAATGCCGCTGCGATTCGCTCCGGCGAGGTAGAGACGTCCATTTGGTTTTAGAAGCTGAAAGCCATCCCAGATGAGTTGGAGTGCAGGCTGCTTACCTTTGGGCAAGTGAAGGGTCACAATATCGGCGGCAGGTTGATCGCTTAAATGGCTACGACCATGACTACAGACAAGCTCGCCATTGGTAACGTCATTTGAAGCCAACGTCCAGCGAGCTGCTTCGATAGGTATGACATTGGCATCCGTCAGAAATATCCTGCCCTCTGGTGCCAATGTCCCAGCAATGCAACCTACCAACCCAGATCCACAGTGAAAATCATACAAGGTAGCATCCGGCGCAATCACAAGTTGTTCAGCAAGCAATATTGCCGCTGCTTCCTCATCCTCGAAGACTGGCATACCAGCTTTTCGGTGAGTATTCCATGTTTGACCATGGACAGTTACGGGATGTTGGTGCCACTTATAGTAATCGTCACTTGGCATATTTAGGCCAGATGGCATAACTTATTCACACGTTCTAAATTGCGGGCAACTCAAATGCATCCCCCGTATCGTTGATCCACCCCGCCAACCGATCTTGCAGCCGCTGGCGCTCGACAGCAAAGCGTGTATTGTAGGCGCAGTTTGCTTGCTCATAGGGATCTTCATTTAAGTTGAAGAGCATCCATGGTTGTCCTTCCAACACGGCGTATTTCCACCCGTCGCGGGTTACGATCCCGCGCCAGGGTCGATCGGTGCTATATCCATGACCTGTGGCAACCACCAACTGGAGAAAAGCCGAATCTGGTTCGTCAGTTATCTCTCTGTCATGCAGGCGATAGCCAGAATAATCCGTTCCCACCATCCAGTCTGGCTTGTCGATCCCGCAGAGTCCCAGTGACGTCGGTCCAATGTCCACGTGGTTGATCGGCACAGGGAGATGTCCTGACTTGTTGGCATAGCGAGGAATGTGACCACCGATGATGAATGGCACTCGAATCGACTCTTCCCAGGGAGATGTCTTGCGGAATTGACCATGGGATCCATGCATGTCGCCATGATCGGAGAAGAAGACAATGTGTGTATTGTGAGCCAAATTCGCTTCATCCAAAGCTGTGCGGATCCGTCCCAAATTCCAATCCAAATTCTCGATCATTCCATAATAGCCAGCCAGATCTCGTCGCGCTTGATCCACAAGCCAAGGAATATCGGGCACGTTGGGTCGCAGTTGCAGCTCAGCAGGAGTGTGGCGTCGCATCCACTCTTCAGGAGCTACATAGGGATCATGTGGCGGTTGAACCGACAAAACAGCAAAGAAAGGGGTGGTATCAGGTTGAGCAGATGCAATTGCTTCGTTGCTTCTGCGATCGATATAATCGATCAAGAGATTGGTCAGCTCGTCCGTTTCGTAACCTGGGAGACGATAGTGGAATGCATCATCGCCGCGTCCACCATGGACCCAGCAGTCCCACTGGCTATTATTATTCTCGTCGCCGATCCACTCATCAAACTGGCCACGACGTTCCGGTGGCACAATATGTAGACCGGCCCGCCCCGTTCGTTCCTTGAACCCATCCACGTGCCATTTACCAAAGTAAGCTGTATGGTAACCATTTTCCTTGAAGGCAGTAGCAATTGTTGGATATTCTGGCGGCAGCTGGTATTCATGCCCAGGAACGGCATTGTGTGGATAGCGACCACTGAGCAACGAACCCCGATAGGGACAACAGAGTGGACAGCCTCCCACAGCAGCTGTAAAGCTAAGTCCCTCTGCAGCCAGCCGATCGATATTGGGCGTATAGACATTGGGATCGCCTGTAAAACCCATTGCCTGTGCGCGCATTTGATCACCAAAGATCCAGATGATATTGGGAGGAGTCGAATTGGTGGGAGAATTCATCGGATCACCCTGCAAATTCATCGTAAATATTGCCCAGTACTGTGTCCAGTTTGCCCTTGGTTTCGCTTAGCACGTCGGCAGCAGAGGCGTTGCCGAGCCAAATTGGATCGGTGTCCTGGTTGATGGTTTGGTTAATTTGAGGCCAACCAACGAACAGGTGATTCACATGTTCAACACTATAGTCGAGTGACCCAAAGATTACACTCTGGAGTTCCTCGGTCGTCATCTCGGTCTTATCAGAATATTTAGGAAGCCAAACTTCTTTGTTGACATTATCGCGTGGTGAACCAAAGCCTACATCTGCCAGAAGGCGACAAGATTCTTCACTCACCAAGTATTTGCCAAATTCCCATGCCGCGTCTGGATTGGGCGTTTCGCGGGCGAAGAGCCATGTACCAGTAAAGGCGTAGCGTTTGTTGTCATACTTGCCAGGGAGAGGAGCAACGCCAAAACGGAACGCTGCATCTTGGAAGACGCGCATTCCCCACGAGCCGCTGTCGACCATGCCGATCTTGCCCGTCATGAAGATATTGCCCAACTGCGAAAGACTTTCCAGATCAGCGGGTGAGGGCGACACTTCATCTTTATAGACGAGATCGGCGCGCGCTTGAACGGCCTCTATGACCAGATCGCTATCGAGCTGACTGGTTTGGGAAAGCCCCGTCTCGTAATGTTCTGGCGTAAACGCGTCGCCGCCATAAAGATAAGCCAAATGATGAACACCGCGGGTTAAGTTGATGCCATACTGGGCATCCAGACCCTGGCCATAATTTTTGGTTAAGGTTTGGGCATAGTCAAGCATTACATCCCAATTCCAAGATTCGGTGTCTGTCCAATCTGTGGTTGGATAGTCCAATCCTGCTTCATCAAAGAGATCTTTGTTATAGAAGAACATGATGGCAAAGTTATTGACCTGTGGCAGGAAGAAGAACTTGCCATCGCGCTCGTAAGGCACAATTGAAGCCTCCAGGAACTGGCCCATATCATAATCATCACGTTCAATAAAGGGTGTTAAATCGAGCATCAGATCCCGCGCAAAGTAGACTCAGTAGATCCAAATTTGGCGTTTTTGGCTATTTTCAGTCGAGATTGCAGGGATTTTGGAGTCATTTATTCAGATTTCGGTTACAGAAAACAACCTATTTCATATCTGAAAATCGCCCAAATCTAACGCAAAAACTAGATATCGACCGGCAAATTTGTATTTATGTCAACTGTTTAGCCAGAATTCTCTCTCAAAACCTGAAATTTGGATCTACTGAGTCTCCAAAACCCGATTGTCCCCATTGGGAAAAGATGTCTGGCGGTGTGCCAGCGGCGATCATGGCATTGAGCTTGGGATCCATCTCGTTAAACGGCACGATAATCAGATTGACCTCTTGGCCTGGATTTTGTTCTTGCCAGGTTGCGACTCGTTCTTCTTCCCACTCATTCTCGCGCGGCTGGCTGCGCATGATCCACGAGAGTTGAACGGGTTCGGATGCCGGCTCGTCAGCAGAACGAGCTGGATCGGGCGCAGGGGCTGCAGCGGGTGCACAGGCAGCGAATACGGCCATTGTCGCACCAGCACCGGAGAGGCGTAGGAAATTCCGTCGGTTGAGTCTATTCATCGTTGGTTCCTTTCGTATGAAATTTGCATTGTATATTACCCTTTGACGCCTGTAAACACGATTCCTTCGATAAAATAACGCTGGGCAATAAAGAAAAGCAAGATGCAGGGGAGAAGCATCACGAGCGAGGCAGCCATCAATTCATTCCAAGGCGTTGCGCCATATTCGGCTGTGAAGTTGCGTAAGGCCAAGGCTGCTGTATACTTTGAGCGTGTATTTAGATAGATGAGTGGCTTCATAAATTCGTTCCAGTGGAACATAAAGGATTGGATGGCGACTACGCCCAATGCTGGCTTAGAAAGCGGAACAATGATGCGCCACCAAAGCCCCAAATAGCCACAGCCATCGATCCGGGCCGCATCATCCATTTCCGACGATATTGTCAAATAAAACTGACGCAATAGAAAAATAAAGAAGGGCGTACCAAAGAATGCTGGCACGATGAGTGGCTTTAATGAATCAACCCACCCCAACTGTGTGAACATAATGAACTGTGGAATCAGCGTCACCTGAAAGGGCAGCATCATCGTGCTCAGCATGACGACAAAGAGAAGATTGCGTCCAGGCGCTCGAACGCGCGAAAAGCCAAAAGCAGCCAAAGAGGAGGCCAACGTTTCGCCGACGATGGCCATCAATGTGACAATGGTCGTGTTCTGATAGACAGTAGTCGCACGCATAAAGCTGAGTGAGTCTGGGTAGTTTTGCCACTGTATCTGTTCCGGGATCCAAACGGGCGGAACCAGAAAGACTTCACCCATCGACTTCAGCGATGTAGAAAGCATCCACAGAATAGGCGTAATGACAAATAACATTCCCATGATCACGATCATCGTACAGATGCTGATCCAGACAGCATTGCGCGCGCGTCGACCACGCAACGCATCTCCCAGCGAACGCCTATCTGTTGTTGAGGACGCAGATTGTGAAATATCTCGAACAGCCATTCTTGCCCTTCTTCCTCTTACGCGTCTTCTTTCTTCTCGTCTTCTTCAACCTTAATATTAGCCTTCGCCTCAGCCTTTCAACTACTTCCCCTGTCCTGCATAATAGACCCAGCTGCGCGACGAACGCAATGTGAGCAGGGTAAAGCACAAAACAATGAGGAAAAGAATCCAGGCTAATCCCGACGCAAACCCCATTCGGAAATATTGGAATGCGTTTTGATACAAATAGAGCACATAGAAAAATGAACCGTAGTTGGGACCGCCCTGCGTAATTACATAGGCGCTGACAAACACCTGGAATGAACCAATAATGCTCATGATCATGTTAAAGAGGATCACGGGAGTGATCATGGGGATCGTAATATGGATATACTTTTGAACACCATTTGCACCATCCAGATCAGCGGCTTCGTACAGATCGGTTGGCACACCTTGCATGCCAGCCAGATAGATGAGCATTGGTCCGCCAACACTCCACAGACTCATGATGATAAAGGCAGGAAGCACCCATGCCTCGCTAAAGAACCAGTCTGGTCCTTCGATGCCAAAGACTTGCCACAGAAATGCATTGGCCAACCCAAACTGCGGTTGGAAGACCCATGCCCAAAGCAACGCAACGGCCACACCGGAAGTGACAGTTGGGAGATAGTAGAGTGTGCGGAAGAAGGAGCGGCCAGGGATCTTTTGATACATCAATGTTGCCACAAAGAGCGCGCCCAGCACGCCTAACGGTACCGCACCAGCCGTGTAGAAAAGCGTGACTTTCAGCGATTGCCAAAATAACTCGTCGTTATAGATCTCGACGTAGTTTCTCATGCCAATCCAGAGGGGTGCTTTGGCAATACTGTAGCGCGTCAGGCTCAAATAGAACGAGGCGACCATAGGCCCCAACTGCCAGAGTAAGAAACCCAGAAACCAGGGCAATATAAACAGATAACAGGCCAATGCCTCTCGCCGGCCTAGTTTACCCAGACGTGCCCAAGGACGGAGTGGCGAAAGTGAGTTGATCATAGTCGTGTCAAGTATACTGAGCACTGCCAGTTCTTTAACATAAATTTGACCTTACTCAGTCGAGTGGAACAGACGAATTTATGTTAAAGTTATGAGCGAGTGCGGTATAGATACGGGATTTGGAAGATAAAAATATCATACCATCTCTGTCTGTATCTGTCATTTTGACAGTTAGGGCAATCGCGAACTTTGCCGCCCAGCGTTGGCGAAGCGCCCGTTGCACGAAAAAACGCCGGTCTACTAAGCGTAACCCCGCTCAAGCGGGTTGAACTGGAGTGCGCTTCAGCGTACTTTGGTTGCTAGACGTCGGTTTATGAAGATTCAAAATTAAGTTCGGTAATCGTTCAGCGAGCACGCCCCGTGCGGGTCTTGACGGGACGCCACTCGCACGAGGCGTGCTGAATGGACTTTTTTGCCGGACTATTTTCTTAATGTCCATTAACCGATGGCGGTTGCCGAATAACACCGCTTTCTAAGGTTCGCGATTGTCCTATTTTGACAGCCCGTTAAGGCACAGGCTGACGATACTCTCCCACTGTTTGCGTCATTGGATGGCTTGAAGTAGACTGGTTGTTTTGATCACAATGCTGGAGCCAATCTCAGGGGCGCATTTTAATCCCGCGGTCACAGCTATCTTTGCTGCAAAACGTGATATGCCCGCTCTCGATAGCATCTGGTACATTCTTGCCCAGATCCTTGGCGGCCTGATTGGTGTTTGGGTTGCACATCTAATGTTCGAAGAGGTGGTTTTTCAATACTCGGCGAAGATAGCGGGCAGGGCCATCGCAGTGGTTTGCGGAATTGGTGGCAACGTTTGGGCTGGTGTTCACGATCCTTGCCACGTTGCGTGCGAAGGAAAGTGCTGTTGCAATGGCAGTTGGGCTCTACATTACGGCTGCTTATTGGTTTACGGCATCTACATCGTTTGCGAATCCTGCCGTCACAATCGCGCGTACGTTTTCGGATACATTTGCCGGTATCCGACCACTTGATATGCCGTTCTTTATCGCCGCACAATTTGCCGGCGCTTTTTGTGGCCTGATTATCTGTTCGTGGCTATTGGCAGACCAACCAGCTGTAGAGGGCGATTAAATTGGTATAAGGTCAATCCAATTGTTAACTGATCTTTAGATGGACAGGACGAGGTTGTTTTTCCCTCTTCTAATCCTGTTCATCTGTGGATCCTTATTTTTCTGGAACCGCCGAACTTCATATACTCCGCAGTAACTGAACTTCACAAAATCTCCTCTATTTCGCTCCCCGCTTCCGATGTCTCCGATTCATTAATTTGGGTCTACGCGACAAAGTGTACCAAAGGAGGGGACTGAAGGCGCAAAACGGTGCTTGTCAGCCGATCGTCGACCTTCGTGGACGAAGTCGGATGCCGTCCTCGAAGGTCGACGATCGGTCTTGCCATGAACATGGTTTCAATCTGTTCTCCCACTTTCTCGCGTAGATCCATTAATTTTTGTTGTATACCGCCCTTTTTGATGTAGACAATTATTGGTATGTGAATGATGATTATTTGCAATATTTATTGTAAGCCAAATGTAATATAATTCGTGTACTTTATCTCCTATTCTAGCGTCATACTTTGCAGCAATGTCCCGTACAACTATCAAGCTTCCGACTGGCGTATACGGGTTTTCTCCATTTCTCACAACGCATTATGTTTCAGAACAAACGGACTTCGGTTCGACTATCTATTCACGAGAATCGCTCAACAATACTTCTTGGCCTACTCATCCTGTTTTGCCTTGCTAGTCTAAGTTCGACCCTCTATCTTGGTTACCATTTCTATCAAGACACAAGAGCACAAAGAGCTGCATCACTGGAGACTGCCAAAGAGAACGCAAGCCATAGTGCACAGAAAATTGACCGGGAGTTGGCCCGTTTACAGATGTTGGCCAACCGAATTGCTCGCGATCTATCGACCGGATCGCTTCACTATGAGCAGATTCCCAATCGTCTTGAAGATGAGCTCCGAAATTACCAAGATATTTTTGGATTGGGCGTTGCTTTTAAACGTGGCATCTACGAACCCGATCAGCTATATGCCCCTTATTTCAAAAAAAATCAGGATGATGAATTTGAACTCATTCAGATAGAGGATATTTATGATTATACCGATCTTGTTTTGACATCGGCGGCTTGGTATCGAGAAGCAATCGCTAGCAATGGTTTGTGGCTTGAACCCTATTTTGGGCAAGCATCTCAAGAATGGCTTGTTGAATACAATGTCCCCTTCTTTCAACCTGTACAAAATCTGGAGGGACAGGAAGAACGCCAATCTCCCGTTGGCATTGTTTACGTAAATCACTCGCTCAAGACATTGAATCAGCTACTCGAATCGGTTGATACAGGTGAGGAAGGGTTTAGCTACCTACTAACGAATGAAGGGAATTATATTTCACATCCTGATCCTGATTATGTCCAGCAATCGATCATAGATAAAGCCAGCGAATTAAACAGTTCGTTGCTCAATAGTATTCGCGAAGGAGTTCTCAATCGAGAGGAGTTCTATGTAGAAGGCATCGATCCAATCACGGGAGGTTCTACTTGGACCTTTCACCATCAGATTGCGCGGGCCGACTGGTCCGTCGGTGTTGTTTTCGATAAAAGCGTTGGTCAAAGTGATCCAAACAATCTATTGCGTCAATTTATTTGGGTCATGCTTTTGGGGAATCTATTCGTTCTAACCCTTGTCGCGCTCCTTTTACAGATCGATCATCCCTCGCTTGCACGCCTCTGGACCATGTCGATTCTTGTTTCAATTCTATTTACGGGTGCGATGGTGATCCTTTGGTATCTATCAATTCATTATACGCCACGCGATACCTCACAGAACGTCTTAACCAATCAACTGGATGTGGATGAGCATCTGACCCAAGTGAACCTGGCATTCGAGCGTGATGATCTCCAACCTCCCATTCAGATTCCAACAGGCATTATGGTGGAAACAATTGGTTTCGCCAACAGCAATGAGAACTTGGTGAGTGGCTATCTTTGGCAGAAATATCCTCTTGATCTACCAGATGACATTGAAAGAGGATTCTTGTTCACAGACGCAGTGGATCCATTTGCTGGGCAAGTCAAAGAGCTCTACCGTGTACAAGAAGATGGTTATGAAATGATTGTCTGGTTCTTTCGTGCTACATTGCGGCAAGAACCCAGTGTCGAAAAGTACCCGCTTGATGAGGCGACTGTACAGATTCAAATATGGCCCAAGTCCCTCTCCCCGCGCATTATCCTGGTTCCCGATTTAGATGGTTACGAGTTGACAATTCCAAGTAAGACACCTGGTATTGTTGATGTGATTGTTTTAGAAAACTGGCAGCTTGATCGCAGTTTTTATAGCTATGATGATTATAATGCCAATTTTGGCAGCCGCAAACAGATCCGCAAACACAACGTCCCAGATCTCTACTTCAATGTCATTATTCGGCGCGCCATCATCTCACCATTGGTCGCCAATGCGATAACAATGGTGATTGTTGCTGCGTTGGCCTTCGGAGTCCTTTTGGTTCAAGTTGATGGCTCCTTTACGGTTCTGGGATATGGTGCCAGCCTCTTTTTTGTGGTGGCTATCTCACACATTGGTCTGCGCGACGAATTAGAGATTCCGGGCGTTGTCTATCTCGAATATGGGTATATCCTTCTCTACTTAACGATATTGTCGATCTCCTTAAATTCGATTCTTTACTATTCGAAGATTCACCCTCATTCTTCAACTCTATCCAGTCCTGCGTCTCCTACGGCAAAGACAGAACGAAACGTATCGAGTTGGATCTATGAATTTGTCCGGTACAAAGATAATCTCTGGCCCAAACTCCTTTACTGGCCCTTGATCACGGGTTTTTTCCTCGCAATTACAACAGCATAAGAAGACCGAGAAAGTCACTCCTTTTGGCATTTACCTCCCTTCAACCAAGGAACTCTTTCTTTACTTGACTCAGTCGAAAGTGACGAGTGACTGTATTGTCGACTGCCTGATTGATTTTTGGGAAAGCGTACGTGAACACTTTCCTCACGTCAAGACCCTCGTGATCAATCAGGGCAATGGTCCCGAAAATCATACCCGTCGGACTCAGTTTATGTATCGTCTCACTCAGTTTGTTGAGCACTATCGTCTCTCTATTCAGCTCGCCTGCTACCCTCCTTATCACAGTAAATACAACCCCATCGAACGGGTTTGGGGCCATCTTGAAAAACACTGGAACGGTTCTTTTCGCTTTAACCAACTACAACCCTTCGTTCACCTGAATTCCACTCTTTATGAGACCGGCGTCAAACTCACTCAGAAAGAGATGGACCGTTTGGAACAACGCTTCCAACGTTTACCTGGTTTAGAAAAATGGTTTGTCCTTATTCCCCCTCTCCATTCTCTCGTTCGCGTATAATTATTTTTTTGGTTTAGCCTTACGGGCACAATGAGATTTGGTCAAAACGGCGATCCACAGAAGTGCGCCGTAATTGTTCGGATTGTGGATGAAAGCTTTCAATATTTCGATCAGGCTTGTCCACCTGATTTTCCATAGTGGTGTTTATCTATTTATTCTGTGGTTGTCTGAGGAATTGTGTGGTTTTCAGTTGGTTTGATGGTTAGATAGTTGGCGAACAAACCAGCAAACTATCCAACGTATACCCCACAAAACCTCACAGAACCAACAAGGTTTTTCCTACAACCCCACCAGATAACGTAAAACCATGTTTTCATACGAAGCTTAGTTTAGTTGCAAACATTATTTGAAAATAATGCAAGATATAATTGCAAGATATATTGTAAGACAGTTGTAACAAAATAAGTGATTCGTTCTCCCATTTTTCGGTTCGAATTGTGATATACTCAATGAACATGTAAGTAAATTGTAAGTTAGCAATATTTAATTGCATGCTCTTCCTCTAGAATCGGGCGTGTACCACAAAGTGTGTAAATGGTGCAGACTCTCTGACTGAACGGTCTCCATTTACACACTGTGGGACACACTGTCCTAGAATCTTCATCTTTTACTATGGCACAACTAACCAAAACCTCCGCCTATCACGCTGCGATCCAACGTCGCCCCAATTTCGTGATTATTTCGCTCACTCTCCTCTGTCTTGCCGCATTGGGTTCTACCTTATACTTTGGCAATCAGCTCTATCAGGAAATCACAGTTAAAACAGCCACTTCATATAGGATCGCCAACGAAAATGCCAACAAGATCGCCGCGAAGATTGATCTGGAGCTTGCTCGCTTACAGGCGTTAGCCGACCGGATCTCTACAGATCTTTCGATCGGGGCTCTGAAATATGACCAGATCAACGAACGCATGGAAAACGAACTCAAAGGTTACAAAGACATCTTTGGATTGAGCGTTGTTTTTGCGCGTGGCGTATATGAACCAGACAAACTCTATGCGCCATACTACAAAAAAAGTTTAAATGGTGAGTTCGAGCTAATTTATGTAGAAGATTTCTATGACTATACCGATCCAGATTTGACTGCGGCAGCCTGGTATCGAGAAGCAATGAGCGGCACAGGGAGCTGGCACGATCCCTACTTTGGGCGGGCTTCACAGGAGTGGTTGGTGAATTACAACGTCCCTTTCTACAAAGCAACGCAAAATCCAGAGATCCTTGCAGAACCCCAAGATCCAATTGGCCTGGTCTCCGTCGTTCATTCCCTCGAAACATTCAATCAGTTGCTCAAATCGGTGGATACAGGCGAAGAAGGGTTTACCTACCTCCTGACCAATGACGGCAAATTTATCTCACACCCCGACCCCGATTTTATCCGACAATCTATCTATGACAAGGCGAATGAATTAGATAGTGAGATATTGCGCAACATTGGCGATCGTCTTTCAAATGAAAAAGAGTTCGATATCGGAGGTCTTGATCCAGTGACAGAACGGGATGCCTGGATCTTTCATCGCCATCTTGATCAAGCAGAGTGGTCGATTGGCGTCGTGTTCGATAAGACCATTGAGCAAGATAGACCGAATGCCTTTGTGCGGACACTCATTTGGGTCATGCTCTCAGGGACCCTATTGCTCATTCTGCTCATTGTTCTCTTTTTGCGCATTGACCGTATCTCAGATTCCAACTTGTGGACCATATCGATTATCGTCTCGCTCCTCTTTGTCACATTCATCGTTGTCCTTTGGTATCTCTCAATTGAATATACTCCACGCGACCCGACACAGAATGTGCTCGTCAACCAAGGCACGGTCGATCAACATCTAGCCCAGGTCAACCTTGCTTTCGAACGCGATGCGCTGCCACCACCAATTCAAATTCCAACGGGGGTGATGCTGGAGACAATCGGCTTTGCCAACAGCAATGAGAATGTGGCGAGTGGCTACATTTGGCAGAAATATCCACTCGATCTCCCAGACGATATTGAAAAGGGCTTTCTCTTGACCGACGTGGTCGATCCGCTGGCCGGTCAAGTTGAGGAGTTGTATCGCATAGAAGAAGATGGCCACGAATTAATTGTTTGGTTTTTCCGTGCCACATTGCGTCAGGAACCGAGCGTAGAAAAATATCCGCTTGATGAAGCGACTGTCCAGATCCAAATTTGGCCCCAATCGCTTTCCCCACATATTGTTCTTATCCCCGATTTAAGCGGTTATGAATTCACGATCCCGAGCAAGAATCCAGGTATTGTTGACGTTTTGGTACTAGAAAATTGGAAAATCGACCGCAGCTACTTCAGCTATCGCTATGATGACTACAATGCAGATTTTGGCAGCCAAAATTTGATCCGCAAGCGCAATGTACCCGATCTCTACTTCAACGTAATCATTCGTCGTGCCATCATCTCGCCAGTCGTTGCTCATGCTGTCACAATGCTTATTGTCTTTGCCTTAGCCTTTGCTGTGCTTCTCGTCGAAGTTGACGGCTCCTTCACGGTACTGGGATATGGTGCTTCCCTTTTCTTTGTTGTGGCCGTTTCACATATCGGACTTCGTGACGAGTTAGAGATTCCTGGCGTTGTCTATCTGGAAAGCGGATATATTGTTCTGTATATCACCATCCTATCGATATCGCTCAATTCGATCCTCTATCATTCAAATGTCAAGACTATTGTCAACAGATTCCATCACAACCTCCTGCCCAAATTACTTTATTGGCCCCTGGTAACGGGTGTCTTTCTAGCCATATCAATTGTCTTTCTACTACCACCCTCAGTTCGCAGCGAAAGTTCTGCTGCCGTTGAGCCAATCTTTCGTCAAGAGGGAGGCAACATCCGCATTGGTCTCATTGCTCCACTTAGCGGTGGCTCTACCAATGGCAAGAGCACGAAGAATGCGGCTGATTTTGCTGTCCAAGAGATCAATGCAGCGGGTGGTCTGAAAGTCGCCGGTCGTACCTACACGCTAAAGCTCCTGATCGAGGACAACCAAACGGAACCGAGTATGTCAGTGGAAAGCGCCAGTCGTTTGATTGCACAAGAAAATGTGGTCGCCATCATTGGTCCTCAATCCTCCAGACAGGCTGTGCCAACAGGCAGATTTGCCAACGAACAGCAGACGCCGCTGATTAGCCCCAAGTCGACAAACCCAGCGACAACAAAGGATCGACCTTGGGTCTTCCGCGTGCCGTACCTGGATCCCTTCCAAGGTCAGGTAATGGCCGACTTTGTCACAAGAGAACTAAGGGCCACAAGAGCTGCAATTCTGTATGATGTAAATAACAACTATTCGACAGGGTTGGCGCTGAATTTTCGTGATAGCTTTGAGGCATTAGGGGGTCTGATCGTCTCCTTTGAGAGCTTTGAAACTGATGACAGCGATTTTGGGGACCAATTGGCTCGCATTCAAGCAAGTAATCCCGATCTGATCTTCGCACCAAGCCTCGTTCAGGATACAGTCAATATTGCCCAGCAAGCCCGCGCAATTGGGATTGATGTGCCATTGATCGGTGGCGATAGTTGGGGAAAATCTGTCTTGCTGGAGCAATGCGGCGATGCCTGTGAGGGACTCATCTTTAGCGCACATTATGCGCCCGATATTGTCAGCGATGTCGCGCAGAAGTTTGTGCCGGCGTATCAAGAAGTTTATGAGGAAGTACCGGATGACACGGCGGCTCTGACCTATGATGCTTTCCAACTGTTATTTCACGCTATCCAAAATGTCAATGTGATCGAAAAAGCGGCCATCCGTGACGCCCTTGATCGGATTGATCGCTTTGATGGGGTCACCGGCGTTATGAGTTTCAACGAAGAGGGCGATCCACAAAAGTGCGCAGTGATTATCCAGGTAGTCGATGGTGCATTTCGTTACTTTGATCAAGCTTGTCCGCCCAACTTCCCTTAATAGTATTGGCTCAACAGGATCTCATGTGATAGACCCGCTTTGGTTTCGATACGACTTCATCACTCAACCGGCGCTTATCTTCCTGGCCTTTGTCAACCATATGGGATCCTAGTAAGTCATAATATTTTATCGATAAAGTGAGTATGATGAATCCTTTACTAAAAGAGATCTTTTCAACTCGTCAAATTGCCGATGAGTCTGGAAATATTTATAAGTTGCGTGCCTCGATTGATCCACCAGAAGGTGAATTTATCAGTTCTCTCATCGACAACCATCCCATCAACCATTCACTGGAGATTGGATGTGCCTATGGGCTTGCCTCACTCGCTATTTGTGATGCGCTCTCCCGCAAAGAATCTCCCCATCATGTGATCATTGATCCTTATCAAACAGAATGGTGGCACAGAATCGGTGTTAACAATCTCAAAAAAGCCAATTTTCACTTTTTTGAGCTGCTCGAAAAACCATCAGAGCTTGGTCTTCCCGCACTCTTGGAAGAAGGAAGAAGCTTCGACTTCGCCTTGATCGATGGCTGGCATACATTTGATCACACACTTCTCGATTTTTTCTACATTAATCGGCTGCTGAAGCCTGGTGGAATTGTCGTGATTGATGATGTCTATTTTCCGTCGATCAACAAAGCTGCACGCTATATCAGCAACTATCCATGTTACCAACTACTTGGCTCTGTGCGGACTGATCGATCTTGGAAAAGACAAACAGTACACCGTGCAAAACAGGTTGTCGGTCTGGTGCCAAACATGTTTGCCCATCGATACATGCAAGAGATTTTCGACGACTCAATTCTGCGCTCTGACCTGTCACTAAATTTGGACTCTTCTATGATTGCGTTTCAGAAAGTAGCAGAAGATGAGCGGAATTGGGATTGGTTTGTGGATTTTTAAGAACATTATGGCTCATCTTATGAGTGAATATTTTGAGGTTGTCTGAGGAATTGTGTAGTTTTCAGTTGGTTTGCTGGTTAGATGGTTGGGGTGGTTCATTTTAGCTGGATAGATAGGTTTACACTTTTAGAAACAGAAAGAACGTTTATATTCTCTGATTTCGCCGGTTCTCAGAGAGAAAACGGTCTCATATAGATTTTTGTCTATATATCAAAAGTGTAAACCTAATTTTGAACCACCCCAGATGGTTGGTGAACAAACGAGCAAACCAACCAACTATCCAACGTTTACGCCACAAAACCTCAAAGAACTTATTTTGACACAAGGACATCGCGATCAAATGTTTGACAGCATCCTAATTAATATCATTGTTGGTATCATTTTGGGACTACTCTTTGTTGGTGCATCATTCGGCATACGGCAAGCCCTCCTTCTAATTCTAAAACATATCACGCCTAATTACGCGAATTTAATTGCCGGAATCGCACAAATGTTGGTGCTCCTCTTGGGTGCCAGCACAATCGTCTTCGTAACGGGTGTTAAGGCTGCCGTCTTTTTGACCTTGATCACGATTATCGGTGCTGGCGCGTCGCTGGCTTTGCATTCGAGCATCGGTGACTTAGTCTCAACGGCAAAGCTCATTATGTATAGCTACTATCGAGTGGCGGACGTGATCACGGTCAAAGGGATCAAAGGTAAAGTTGAAGAGATCACGGCTTTTAATACGGTTCTTCGCACCTTTGATCATGATAAAATTATCTTGAACAACTCTGATGTCTTATCAGAAATGTTGACCGTGCATAGCGGCTTTCCCGTGACTCGCATTTCAGCTCGCATTCCTATCCGTTCGTTACATAATCGAACCGATGTGATCCGATTGTTGCTCGGTGTCGGATATGCCTATCCTGAGCGTCTTCAAGAATATGATGACGAAGGTCAAGAGATCTGGGCACCGGTCGTACACTATAACCTTACGACTTGCGACGTCTACATCTTACGCGTATACGTTGAAGAAGCAGCTATAGAACCTCATCAAACAAATTTGTTGTTGGCAGCGGCGGATAGACTCAATGAGCGCGGGATTGAGCTTGGTGAACGAATCGTGATTGACGGACAATAAGCAAACCCGGATAGCTCGTCATGGATAAACGCGGACGTCTCAGGGGATTTTTTGTTAGTATAACCATCAATGTGGTGTTGGTCGCCACAGGGTTATATGGTTTGACAGAGCCACTAGTGCTTGATGACTCAGTGGTTTTCATTTTGCCCGCGGCGCAAACCGTGACAGAATTTGCCGGCTATTCTGCCTTGAGCTACTCGCCAGCAAATGAAAATCTAGAGGGGATCTTGACACAATTTTCAACAAATGATTCAATCCTCTTGGAATTTGATCAACAACTAGAGCAGTATCGAAAGATGGCCGCAGACGGCACAATGAAGCGATTCGAAAAGCTAGGTATGGGATTGGCACGCATACTTACGGACGCCTCAAGTTTCTTGCTTCCAAAAGTTGCTTCTTCCCCAAACTTGACGCAACCAATCACTGAGTCTAGCGGGGACACAACCCGCTCAACGCCTGTAAAAAAACAGCTACGGCAAAAGTCGGGTACAAAAAATGACCATAAGGGGTGAAATCCTAGAGCAGCCCTCTGTTTGCATGAAAAATTTGTACCCGACTTTTGCTGCTACTGAAAAAAAATCGATATCTCTTTACCAACTGACGCCTTGCCGCTCAATACGCCATCCATTGCGAAACGACCTCCGAGAAATAGAGTTGCACTGACCATAGCCGATGCAGTAGCGACTACCTTTCTAGCGACTTTAGAAGCAGAACGTCACCTTAACCCATTCCCTCGAATTGCTCCACAATCAACTCGACCATCAATCGCGCATCTTCTTGCAACGGAAACGGCTCAGGCGATTGCTGCCGAAACGAAATCAACACCAAAAGTCACAACCAATTTCGTTATCAAGCCGAAAGAAGCTGTTGCAGTTGCCGTAGCTTCATCCACAAAGGGCCTAGTTTTGGCGCCAACAGCGACAGCTATCCCCAAAATCAATCTGTCAGATCAGTCAATCGATCAGCCAGAGCCGCAAGTGGAATCCGAGAATCCCGTGGCAGTTCAGGACTCGCCGGGTCGTTCAGAACAGGATGATGAACCAGCGCCCAGAACTAATGCGACACAAATCCCTCTAACACGGATGCCATTTTCGCCAACAAATACATGGACAGTGACTCCATCTACACCCGATACAACGGTAGCAGAGACCCCAACTCATACAGCAGCGGCGACAGAAACATCGTCATCACCAAAGCCGGGGACAATGATGACACCACCAATCGTGACGCCGCCTGATGCAACAGCGTCAGCCTCAACCGCAACGCTATCACCCACGCCGACTAATACCCGGGTTCCAACACTGCTCCCAACCAGTTCATGGACTCCGACCAGCATCGCAAAATCGCCCCTCACTATCACACCAGTATCCACAATGCCCGGGACGGTGCCATTGCCACCAACTTGGACCCCAGTATACATAGCGACACCGATCGATGCGACAACACCAATTCCAACGGCAACACCGACATCGACAGACTCGGGGACACTTCTTTTGCCACCCACAGTGACACCGACCGATACAGCAACTATGACCCCGACGGCAATGCCATCACCAACCTCCACAAATACAATGAATCTTACAGAGACTCCAACCATACTACCTGGTTGCTCGCTCACTCTCCCTGTGCCTGAACTAGCTTTGCGCGGTTGGGAACAGCGGAGCGGAGGGACGGAGGTTCAGCTAACCGTCAACAACCGAGACCAGATTCCCGATGAACTCTTCGCGGCTGCCCCCCATTTGCCTCCCTGTGGGCTCAACACAAACTCGTCACGAACTTGGGTCGATATTTACAGTGATGGATCTCGCATCTATGACTTTTGTGGTCTCGGAGCAGCGGATAGCCTAGACGGCCTTTGGTTCTTCGTATCGGAAAACGCACCGCGCCCTCACTTTGTTCATATCGAACTAAATGATCGCCAGTGCGATCAGGTCTATCCATCTAACACCATCGAAATCCCATCATCGATTCCATTCTCACCTTTACAATCTTCATCAAATCAATCGACACATTCAGTGCCGGATACGCCCACAAATAGACCACAACCGATCCAGCTTCCGCCCACAAACACTCAACAACCACCGTCGATACCGCCAACGCCCACTTGGACACCCATGCCAGACGGAGGATAGAGTTATTATAGTACATGTAGTGGGAGTGTGTCCCAAGGTGTGTAAATGCAGCGGTTCTCTGACTGAGCAGTTTTCATTCACACACTTTGTGGTACACACTCAATCTAGTAGACTTACTTACGTTAAGGCCATTCTAAAAAACCAGTCTTTGTCGATCCATATTTCCGTTGAGGAAGCGTTCTCTCACGTCAGATCGAGCGGAATAGAACCGCAAGCGAGAATGCTGCGCCATGCGTGGCGACGCCACGGATATAAGTCACATTTCGGATCGACTGAGTCTAATTCCACCGATAACTCCTCATAGCAGAACCACTCTTTCAACGAACATCACGCCCGACGCACCATCTACCTCACATAGCGAGTGGAAATTTCATTGTCTCAAGCCGCCTTAGCACTCATCTGAAAAGTTCTGTGACGATGCATGCTCACTCGAGAAGCTAGTCGGACCCAGAACACTTTTCGGATGGGTTCTGTATCTTATCGTTCAAATCTCGTGTGAACATATGGACAAGCATAGGCGTTTCGCGCGCTTTTTTGTTACGTTGACAGTTACCGTTGTCCTTGCATCGACGGGGCTGTTTGGTTTGATGGAACCAATTCGGTTATTAGATTCGATCTCATTTGTGCTACCAACAGCGCATACGGTGAGCGCCTTGGCTAAGTATTCTACTTTGTTCCATGTGGAGTTCGGTGAATCTGGAGCCTTAAAGTCAATCCCACCGACTGTCAAAAATTCCGATCACTATCTAACTGACCAAAAAGTGGTGCAAATTCTCGCCGATCAATATAGCAGCAAAAGCAATCGATTCGTGGTCGCAAGACAAACGATGGAATTTACGGAGCTGATCGAGAATCATTTTGAGCTGGATGGGTTCAACCTGGCGAAAATAGATCGGAAATTAGACAATTATCGAGAGAAATTGATCGACGCAATAATTGATAAATTCGTCTCCAAAGTCTTTGGGCAAACGCAACCTTCTGCCGATCATGCACCGACGCCAACTGTGACCCCGACGCCAACATTCCCGTTGGCAACGCTCGTTACCTCAAGACAAGAACCATCGCCGCTAGAGTCTGAAACACCGACGCCTCCCTTTTACCAAGTGACCATCGCAACTGCAGATTTATCTGCCACAGCTACAGCCCGCGATGTCGGTACCTCAATCATTGAGACATTAACCGCTCAACCTCCTCAACAAACACCTCCGCCACTGGCTACAAATAAGTCTGTAACCGATACAACACAGCTGGCCGCACCAACGCACACGCCATCATTCGCAGCAATTCTTATACCAACCACGCAGCGAGAATCGCCGCCAATGTCCACCCCTCATCCGATACGGAATCCGCCTAATAGACCAAGCAGACCAACACACACAGCTACATTGCCATCAATTCCAGCAACCGCAACTTGGACACCTATGTTGAAACCAACGAAACCCTTACCGTCACCGACTGTCATGGCAACCCCAACCATTCGAGTAACGCCAACTGTTACCGTACCCCTTCCGTTTGAGTGTTATCAAGACCTACCCAAACCCGAATTGGCGCTCACCGCTTGGGAGCAGAATGACGATGCCATACTCTTCCGCATGACGATTCTGAATAGCAGTGCCTACCCCACCGAACTTTTTGCTCCGGCCCTAGATTTACCTGCTTGTGGGGGGAGACCAGGTGCGCCACGTACTTGGGTGAATATCTATCTCGCAGAGAGTCAGGTCTATCCAATCTGTACGCCGGACCCACTGAGCGTCTTGGACAAAGTACAGTTTCGTATCACAGATGATGCTACTCTTCTCTCAACTCTTTACATCAAACTAACCGATCGATTATGCAACCTCACCTATGAATCAGATCCCATCGATAGTCGGTCAGATCGCAAACTCCCTCCAGGTACTAACCTATCATTGGAGCTGAACCAAACATTTCCGACCATTCATTTGCGCCTATACGAGAGCAAATCTGCGACATCCACACCGTTACCAACCATTCTCCCAACGGCCACACTTACTGCCGAATCTTTGGCTTCGACTTGGACCCCAACTCCCGCACGACCAACCCCCTTCATGGATCCAACGCCCACTTGGACACGTCCAGTAGAGGCATCAACTGACATCCCTCAGCCACCAACGAATAGACCAACGCCACCGATGCATCATATTCCGCCGACGCCCACTTGGACCCCAGCGCCATAAGCAATTGTTCGTCTTCTATGTCAGTTCGAGAGAGTGAAAGACTTGACAGACTTCCGAGATTGAAGGTATTTTGGGTTACGATTCACCATGACTAGGTTCTGTACACCCACTTCGTGAGCAAATGTCAGCGGTTCCTAGGATTTACTCACGGCTAATAAAGACGCCATTTAAACTTCGGAGGCTCTTTGGGAATTCATGTGGTTGACAAAGGGCAGGAAGATTAGTGCCGGTTGAGTGACGAAGTCGTATCGAAACCAAAGCGAGTCTACTACATGAGATCCTGTTGAGCCACTTCGGACAATAGGACAGCTTTTTGTCGAGAGACAATTGCCCGAAGTTTAAGTGGGGTGGCTATAAGGAATTCATCCATGCCAAATCACTATGCGTATATCGCAATCGGCGGCGAGAACAAACTCCTCATCTTTCAAATGGATCCGGAAACGGGGCGTCTGGCATACCAGAGCGAAGTACGATTGACCGGAGCACCAGGTCCGCTTGCAGTCGATCCGACGCAAAATTTCCTCTTCGTTGGACTGCGTTCCACCAAAGAGATCGTCACCTTTCGCATCGATCACAGAAATGGGGCACTTTCTCCCCACGGTACATCCGTAAAGTTAGAGGCCGATCCTTGCTACTTAGCCGCCGATCGCTCAGGACGCTTCCTGCTCTCTTCCTACTATGGCGCAGGTCAGGTTGCGGTTCATCCCATTGCCACCGATGGTGTAATCGGCCAGCAACCAATGATTGTGCTTACCACAGCTGAGCACGCACACTGTATCCAGACAGATCGCTCGAATCAATTTGTCTTTGTGCCCCATACAGTGGAGCCAAATGCGATCTATCAATTTACTTTTGATGTCAAAACGGGGATGCTGACGCCGAATGCTGTTCCAGTGCTGAAACCGCCAGCAGGTGAGGGACCACGCCATTTTGTCTTTCACCCAACGAAAGAGTTCCTCTACTTCTCCAACGAAAATGGATCCAGCGTAACGGCATATCGACTTGATCCCAACGCCGGAACCTTGAAATCCTTCCAGACCCTCTCAACATTGCCCGATGGGTATCGCGACAAGAATACCTGCGCCCAAATCCATATTCATCCACACGGTCGCTTTCTCTACATCAGCAATCGCGGACACGATAGCATTGCCTGCTTTGCCATTCATGAAGAGACAGGCGAACTTACTACGTTGGGGCGGCAATCCACCGAGCCAATTCCTCGCACCTTTGGTCTTGACCCATCTGGGCGTTTCCTATACGCAGCGGGCCAAGGATCCGGTCGGCTTGCTGGCTACCGAATTGATCCACAGAGCGGCTTGCTGCACTCAATTGAAACCTACGAAATTGGCGAGAGACCTATGTGGGTGATGATTCTAGCGCCTCAAATATGAACCGTTCCGTCTGGCAAGGTTGTACCACTGAGCGATGCCGCTTTCGCAAGCTGTTTCTCGGTGACAAGCGCGGCTGTCAAATCAGCACCACTCAGATCGGCACCGGTGAAGTTCACATCTGTTAAATCGCAGCGCCTCAAATTAGCGTTGCGCAGATCAGCGCCGCTTAGATTTGTTCCGCTCAAATTCAAGTAGCTCAGATCTGCCTCGGCCAAATCTGATTTTCGTCTGCTGAGATAAAGTTGGTAGAGCCATTGACCAGCATGAACCCTCAGCAACATGAGCCGTACATAGAGTCGATAGAGCAGTGATCGCATCATCTTCGCTCCTGTCTCATCACAACCGCAGCAAAATTTTAAGTTCGAGAGTCGATCATAGAATAGGATAGCGAAAATGACAAACTTCAGGATAAGATAGCAATTCCCGCTCCTCGACTGAAATCAAACATAATTTTCGTAAAGATCTGGCCCCAAAAAAACTTCACTGTGTTTGCACGTTCCGTCAGAGAAGCTGAAATAGAACGCAGATAACACAGAGCTGGCGGATTTTCACAGGTTTTTTTTCTGACAAAATCGGCGAAAATCCGCTCAATCAGTTTAGATCTGCTTTCAATCTCTAACGCTTCACAATTGGAATATAGACTCGTTCGTCCAACTCATCTGGGTTTTGATTGACCGGTGGTGTGGAGGTTGGCGCAGGCGTGGAGGTTGGGGTCGGCATTTGTGGGTCGGTGGGAACAGGCGTTGGGGTCGGTGGGTTGATGACTGTTCCAGGCCAGCGTGTCGGCGTCGAAGTTGGTGTTGCCTCCGGGTTTGATGTCGGCGTTGGCGTCACTTCAGCAGGATTATAATTTGGCTCCAAGTCTGCTCCTGCCACGATATCCAAGGGTTCGTAGCCTGTATAGCCAGGAAAAATGATCCCTAGATTCGGATTCGTCATCCGTCGTATTAAAATTTCACTCAAGACGCGGCGATAATCCGTGTTGATCGCCAAATCACGATTATCATACAATCGGTCCGGGCCAAGACCGGGCCATTCGCCATGTACCTTGCCACCTTTAACCTGATCACCAAGTACAAACATGACATTACCATGTCCATGATCGGTACCGCGACTGCCATTCTCTTTCAAGCTACGGCCAAATTCGCTCATCACGACAGTTGTAATCCGACGACCGTTATCACTCCCATTGGGATTGTTGCTTAGATCGGTATGAAAAGCTTTCAGTCCCGTTGCAAGCGACTGTAAATGATTGAAGAAGTAGCCGCCACCATCTTCACCTTGACTATCATGGGTATCCCAACCGCCTAGATCGATCGTTGCAACACGCATACCGAGCTGTAATTTGACCATTTGTGCAACGGCTTGTAAGTTTCGCCCAAAACTATTGTTTGGATATGCGGCTCCATTATCTGGTCTCAGTAGATCCAAATTTGGCGTTTTTGGCTATTTTCAGTCGAGATTGCAGGGATTTTGGAGTCATTTATTCAGATTTCGGTTACAGAAAACAACCTATTTCATATCTGAAAATCGCCCAAATCTAACGCAAAAACTAGATATCGACCGGCAAATTTGTATTTATGTCAACTGTTTAGCCAGAATTCTCTCTCAAAACCTGAAATTTGGATCTACTGGGTCTATAGTCCCCAGGATCACTAAACTCCAAGAGATCAATGGCATCCAGGGTTTGGAGACCAGATTGATGTAACCAACTATCGCCTGTATAGATGCTGCGCATTGCCAGCCGTTGCCAATCTTCATACTTCCCATGACCGCCAAATGCGAAGTCCTTTGGGCTTGTCATGCCAATGGCTTCGCCACTGCCAGCTAATGAGGTTGGTTGCTGGTTTCCGACAGAGAGAGCGGGCATAATCACGCCTTCTCCCAGATTGCCGGCTGTGTTGAGATATCGTATCAGCCAGCCCGTGTGGCTGCTCTTTTGATCTGGAGTTCCCAATTCCATGTACTGCATGGCATCAAAGTGGCTACGTGTACCACTTTTCATCCCTGCACCATGTATAATGGCAAATTTACCATCTTGGTACAGCTCATATAGTGGAGCCATTCCAGCATGGAGACCAAATTGATCATCCAGATTAATGGCTGCATTGTTGCCGCTGGTGGGAATGGCAATTTCCGCTCGATTTGCTTCATATATTCCACGATCTGGACCGGCAATAATGGGCACAACGTTTAGGCCATCCATTCCACCCCGTAAAAAAATGATCAATAAAATATCCTGAAATGGTTCTAGCTCTGGACTGCCAAACGCGATGTGGCTCAACCGAGCACCGGCCATGGCCGCTATGGCAGCAGAGCAACCCACCATGAATCTTCGTCGGTTTACTGTACGCATAATCTAACTTCTCCTGTACTCCACATACTACCGCCACTGAAATGACACCGCCATCAAGATCAGTCCGACCATGTGAGGCAGACGTTCTTCCAGATCATCTTGTGGTAAATTTTGGGTTGGACTACGCCCAAAGGCCATAAAATCGACTATCGGTTGATATTCTTCTGCCGGGAGTGTGCGCCCTAAAATACGGTTGCTCCAGTAATCAACAAGCTGAATCGGTGTCTTGACGGCACTTGGCGTCTGTGCAATGAGGGGGAGCCGGGGTTGTCCCTTATTGGGTCCCTCACGGTATTCCCATCTAACCAACCAATTGGCAAGACGCCAGCGTTGCAGCATTGGCATTGTACTGCTCCAAGCATCTTTAACGTCTGGATAACCATCAGGCGGACGCCAATTAAAGAGTGCCTGGCCTGTCGAATCATATGCATAAAAGAAATATCGATCAGGGATAAAATCAGCGTTTGTGGCGCGCAGGATACTCACTGCAAATTCGAAGGGACGTTTGAACTTTTCTCCCCAGGTTATCTTGAATTCGGAAGAAAGCAAAATTGTGCGAACCACTTTCTTCAATTGATCTGGGGCGGTGAGATTGGCCCGAAAAACGGCAGCGGCTGCTTCGACAACCGATTCAGGTGGATTGTCGCTAATCAGACGACGGCACAAACGGCGACAAACATAACGAGCTGTACCGGGATGCTGTACGATGATGTCAAAGACATCTTTGCCATCCTGAATCCCACCAAATGGATCGATGACTTGGTTCATCAGAACCTTTTGAAAAGGAAAGTGGATCGAGTCGTCATATTCAAACAATCCCGTATCTCCGCTGATGCGCCAGCCGGTAAAGCAGGTTGTGGCCCCATAGACATCAGCATCAATATAGCCTTTGCGGTCACCATTTTCATCAAATATGTCTGGGTCATTTGAATCGCGAACGCCCAGATAATTTTCCGCGCCCATTCCATGTAGTTCAAAGAGTTCACGTGCATAGTTCTCGTTGGGATCGCCACCTCGATTCGACTGATTATCCAAGTAGTAGAGCATAGCGGGGGATGTCCCAACGGCTTCCAGCATTTCACGGAAATTGCCCAGAGCATATCGGCGAATCACGTCTCGATCATAATGATTCCAGACAGGAGCGGTCCAATATTCCCAACCGTAAACATTAAAGTGGTCGTGCCAATGATCGACTAGTACTTCGAGCAGTTGACGTTTACTGTAGACGGCTCGAATAAATGTTGCCTTTTCAATATCGAACGCTGCTTGCGCGCGTTCATTTTGTTTATACTGTTCACCATCTTTGCGCACATAGGCGGTCCAAGTTTGGGCCAGACTCAGATTCAATGTCGCAAAATTTTGTTCGGCTAGCTTTGCATCACACTCAGGATCGGGAATACTGTTGGGGTTCAATTGCTGGTCGACGTAGGTCTGAAAGCGCTCATCTGGCGTATTCCCCAGGGCATCAAATGCTGCAAAATCGCCTGGCGACGGGCCAAATCCCATTCGGTTGAGAGCAATAACTGGCAATGCCGGTACATCAGGCAACCCACCCGTCATTGAGAACATTCGCCGTTCAGACGAACGCATTGTTGGGATATCGGCTCTCCCTTCCTGCGCTTCTGCCGCAGATGCTGGAACCATTGTCGAGACAGCTGTTGCTGTAGCTGTTGCTCCCAATGCTCGCAACGCACTTCGACGATTTAGCTGATTACTTGGCCGATTTTCAGTCTCTATTCTGTGTGTCTGATTCATATACACCTCCACAGCAGACATGCCGTTCGCAGATCGTCAACTGGTCGGCGGTATACCACAAATTGTGTAAAAGCGACTTGATTTCTCTTATCGTCACATTGTTTAAACTTCGTACTTTCGTCCGCAATTCTGCCAGAGTTAAAAATGCTGCAAAAGTACGGAGTTTAAGAGACTTCTCTATTAGAGAAACCAGGTTTACACACAATTTGAGATACCACCATTGGTCTTGCTATAGACTAGATCGCCACTGGATAATACGGCGGGGTCGGGATTCACGCTTGGCGCAGGGTCTGCGTCCGATATACGCAAGCCCCATGCCATATAGTCCGCGCCATAATCGTATTAAGTGCGTATATCAGGGATATTTCGGTGACATATTGGCGGCACTCTACATTTATCGATGGCAATAGTCAAGCGTAGTTTGTTCTACTGTGAAGATCTACTATTATGATTGGTCGAACAATTGCCAATAGCATATACTATTGTTGAGCCAAATACGATAACTTCCGTAAACCTGTTTTTGTGATTTTGCGGTCAATTGTCTGATTTTAGAATTTTCCATCGTTCATACGTCTGATTTTATGGTGGTACACCACGAATTGTGTAAAAGCGAGTTGGCCTCTCTGATAGAAAGCGAATTTATACGCAATTTGGGATGCCGCGGATTTTATCCATTTACGATTTCAGTTATACAACGATAGGCAGACTATGTCCCACATCGAAACTCTTATCAGTCAGTGTCAGGCAGAACGTTCGCGCTTTGTACAAACGAACGAACGCAGATCCCCTGCATGCGTTAAACTTTTCCGTGCAGCATTTAATGGCGATCAATTAGCGTGGCAGGGAATATACTCAACCTTTGGACCGCTTATGTATAGATGGATCGGTCAACAACAGGATTTGGAGCCAGAAGATATTGTTCAGGATGCATGGCTTGGCTTCAGCAAAAAGGCCCCATCAATTCCTGGTCTTGTCGAGGGCGAACAGTTGGATACGGTTTTAGCCTATTTACGAACATGCACAAAAAATGCTTTGTTTATGCAAGCACGTAAACGCAAAGAATTAGAGCTATTTCCATCAAAAACTGAAGGCCATATCAGTTCCATCGAGCTTCGACTGGAGATACAACAATGCATAAAGCGCCTGCTGCTGACAGACGAGGAGCGACAGATTTATCTTTTGCGCTTCGAATACGGATTCAGCACGCAACAGATTATCGACCAATATCCCGAATCATTTCCTGACAAGAAGGAAGTGTCCCAAATCATTCAACGGATTCGTCGAAGAATGCGCAAGGATGAAGAGTTGCAAGACTTAAGAAATAAAAGTGGGGTTGCACGCCGAAAAATTGATTCTGGTGCATCTCTAGAGTTTAGGATGATCAAGAATGATTCGGACCATAAAAAGGATCAGACTGTGACAGAAGAATGTAACGTAGGCGAAGCAGTGTTGCTGGATTACATTACCGGAATGGCCACAGCAGAGGAAAAAGCTGCGGTTGAGTCAGCCCTTTCCTGTATGAAAGCTGCTAAGTTGCTTGCAGATAGCTTGTTGCCCTATATGTCCATTCTCTATCGGGTAAGCTGCCCCGATGTGGAGATGCTGATTGACTATCAGGAAAAACGAGCCACGGGAACAGAAGCACTCGTGATTCATGCGCATGTAGAACAATGTCCATTGTGCAGCCGTGAACTATCCCAAATGCAGCAAATTGATGAGGTGCCGCTTGCTGAGCCAGCCGGACTCATTAGACGCATCGTGGAAGCAATTTTTCAACCGCCAGCGACTCTACCGCAAGCCGTACGTGGTTCTATGTTGCGTTATCAGGCACCCCAGGTTCTGATTCATATTGGTACACGAAAAGATCCAGGACAAGCACGGACATGGACGATGACGGGACAAGTGCGTGACAATGATGGCCAGCTTGTGACGAATGTAGAGCAAGTCATTCTGCACAAGATCGACCCAGATAATATCGCTTGGGAGAAAGGTGAAATACCAGAGAAGGGCAAGTTCATCTTCCGAAAGCTTCAGCGTGGTCAATATAGCATCAGCGTATTGACTGATGAAGAAGAGATTGTGATCCGGCAGATTGGTGTAGGAGACAAAGTCTAAATGGTCCGCCAAGAATCTATTGACCAGTCTAAACTCATTGATGCTCTGCTTGCCTGCCCAGAAGATGGTGTAGAAGCTTGGATTTGTTCGCACATTTCCGAATTAAGTATGGATACGTTAGCGGCTCTCAAGCTCTTTGCAAATAATCCACGGGTGACAGCCGATCCTGTCACGGCGAACCAAGCAACGCAACGGGCGTTGCTTGTCGCCAAGCATCTTGTCTCAGAACCACTTGCTTATCCACTTGCCTGTTGGGCGCGCAGCAATTGGGCGATGTATCATGTCCCAGCTGAGGCAATTGATTATTGTCGCATCGCGATTCAGGGATATCAGGAGGCAGAACAGCCATTTCAAGTTGCATGTATCCAGGTAACCCTACTTGCCGCTTTGATAGAATGTGGTCACAATCGCGAGGCCGATGAATGTTACCATGAGACAGTTGCACTATTTCAGGCGTTCCCCGAAACAGAGCCTCACCATCTCTTAATTTTGAATCAGAACTATGGATGGCTTTTATATAGTCAGGGACGTTATAATGAAGCATGTGCGCTATATCGAGAATCGATCCCCTATGCTCAGTCTAATGGTCACGGGACAACAGCCATTGAAATGGAAGCAAATCTTGCCGAGTCCCTTGTAATGCTTGGCGAATTGCGAGAAGCACAGACGCTCCTCTACAAAGCTTTGCCAAGAGCACAACACCATGAACAGACGCTCACGGTGGCGCGCATCCTCATGAATCTGGGCAAGCTGAATACTGTGTTGGGGCATCCTTCCAGGGCTCTCGAACACTTTGCCCATGCCCGTCCTCTCTTTGAGCAAATAGAAAATCAGATGGAAGTCGCCACAGTGTCGATGTATGAAGGAACGCTGCTCGATCGAATTGGTGCCCATCGAGAAGCACTTCGCCGATATGATCATGCGCGACGACTCTTTATTGAACGTGAAATGTGGCCACAGGTAGGGCAAGCGACGTTGAATTTATCTAGAGTCTATCGGTTTCTCGGTGAGTATGATCTTGCGGAAAGGCTTCTGGCGGAGAGTTCTTCTATTTGGCAAAAGCTTGAACAGAAAATTTGGTTGGCCCATACTCAACTCGAGGCCATCAAGCTGGCAATCGCTCAAGACGATATTGGGAAAGCGTCTGCATTGCTCGACAACAATTTCCCTGAATTAGACAATGCAATGGTTGTCACTCAGTATCGTCTCCTTCTAGCTGACGTTTGGCGACTATCGGGAAACCCTGACCTCTTTGAGGATACCAAAGAGATCTACGAAGAGCTTATTCAGCTTGCTTCAGAACGTGGTGATCAATGGCTACTCCGAGATAGCATGCGAGGACTTGGCAGATTATATTCGACTCAGGATCGACAGAAAACATTCAACTATCTGGAAAAAAGTGTCGAGTTGAGCGAAGAAATTCGCAGAATGCTGACTGTGGAAGAGCTAAAAGCTGGCTATCAAGAAAGCACAGATAGCGGACTGGATGATCTGATCATGATGTCGCTCGCAACTGCTGATTCAAATACCACATTAACCAACCTGTGGCGCAAAAAGGCTGGCGGCTTTCTAGAGACATTTACAGCTCTATCCACAGAGGATAAGTTATCGCACTCTGAACGGAATCTGTTATCTGATATCCGCGAAAAGATCGCTGTTCAACGGTGGAATCTGATGACAGAAAGTGTCGAGAATGCACCTGACCAACTGATTGAAAGCAAAGATGAGCAGCTTTTGAAGCTTGAACAAAAACTCCTCGATTTGCGTCGGCGACGGAACCATCCCTGGGACAATGACCAAGGAGGCAATCGCCGGACAAGCAACGATCAAGTATGTATTGTTCCTCGGCCAAGTTCTGGGCCACATCTTCCCTCGCTTGACTTTGATGAGCAAAGACCGGACAAGACTTTTCGGGGTGAGTATCCCAATGACCAATCTTCCCAATACAGTGTGTCAGACATCTTGAGCACAATGGAAGCCGATCTGCTTCTAGAATATGATTGTGTCCAGGGTGAGATTGTGGGCGTCTCTGTCGATCGAGCAGGAAACTACCATGCTCTGTCCCTCTGCAAACAGGAAGAGAGTCAGGATTTGCTAGCTGACTTGCAGCTTCTCTTTGAAAACGTCGTTACTCAATCTGTCGACAATCTGATTGCACACGGTGCTACTTGGCGGGCTGAATGTCTACCCTTGCTGCCGAAATGCTTTGATTTACTGGTTTCTCCATTCTTGCCCCAAAGCATAAAAAACGGTGAAGAAGTGCCCAAATTGCTCATTGCGCCCTGTGATCCACTCTATTTGCTTCCCTTTGCAGCATTTTGGGACTCACAGCGCTATCTTATGGAATGTTTTGAGATCGAAACGATTTTGAGCGGCGGACTTCTCGAACGACCCGACCAAGCTACGCCGGCAATAGGCGTACCGCTCTTGATTGCTTCTTCGGCAGATGGCACGTTACAGGTCACGAAGGACGAAGTTCATGCCGCTGCAGATTGTCTACCCCATAGCAAAACATTGATTGATGTTCCCAGATCCGTCAGTTATCTACAAGAGTTGACTGAACCACCTCGGCTGCTTCATCTCGCTGCACATAGCGTTTTGCGTCACGATGCCCCTCTTTTCTCAGGATTACAGCTGGCTGGTGAGGTTTTGTCGGTTGAACAATGTTATGATTTACCCCTACAAGGCACTGAACTTGTCACGTTAAGCGGTTGCTCGACTGTTGCTGGAATGGATTCAGGAGGGGCGCTTCTTGCATTTCAGACGGCCCTCATGATGGCAGGTGCGCAACGCATCGTGAGCAGCCTGTGGTCGATCCCTGATACCCGGTCCACAACCGACTGGATGAGACACTTTTATTCTGCAATTGCTCAGGGATTTTCTGTTCCCCGCTCGGTCCGCCATACGCAACTTCAATCGCTCTCAGACCCATCCTGCAATCACCCCGCGATTTGGGCTGCCTTTGTCTGTAGCCGGCGTTGACCCTCGCACTTGCTATAGGTATCGGGAAAAAGATTTTCCATCCGTACCCTGAGCACGTCAAGGGTATGGCTGGAAAATCTTTTCCTTTTCAGCAAAATTTATTTTGCGTGCCGAAAATTGTCTTCTTGCGCATCCCTTTGATCAGAAGTCTAGATCGACTTTCCCTTGCTCATTTGGCTTAGACCAACCCGCCAGGGAATCAATTCCCGGCTGACGTCAGAAATCATATTCTCGAATCTGCAGAATCGCCCTCAAAAGGAGTGTATTATATGATTACCAAACATATTCGGATTGTCTTATTTGTCCTCGTCGCTCTGTCGTTCTCTCGGACAGATGTGCCATTATCAGTTCAAGCGGCAAATGCGCAAGAGCCAATGATCCGCTCAACGGCAGAAGCAGAACTGAATGCGATGCCTATCAATATTCAATCACTTATTCCTCTTCCCAACGGCTGCCTGGGAAATCTGCCACCGGGCAACCCGAAACCAGTCTGCTGCATTAGTGGATATGTTTTTCTTAACGGTCATCCTGTCGACGGAGCCACAGTGCAAATCACGACGGGCGAAGGTCAGTCTACTTCCGCCAAAACCCAGATCCAGCGACCGGGCGACACATTGGCCTTTTATAGCCTCAATTTGAGTAGTCAACCATTAAATGTGCGTCCAGGCGATATGATTACAATCACCGCCACCTATCTGGCATTCGAAAAGACCATGACCCACAGGGTAAGGAAAAATGGCCAACAGGTCGACATTGTCTTTCCCAGTAGCCAGGAGCAAGATCTTGCCTATTATGGTGAACTCATAGGCCAACCTCGGCCAGGTGGGCTCTATCGTCCACAGAATTTCGCCATCAATCGTCAAGGGGAAATACACATTGTCGACAGTTCCGCGGCCCAGGTACAGATTTACAACACGAATGGAGAGTATCTGCGTCTTTTCGACACTGCCAATGCCAACGAAGGACGAACTGTCGCGTATGAATTGGACAAGCCCTATGGAATTGCCATTGACCAGCAGGATAATGTTTACATTGCAGATACGGGCAATCATCGCATTGTCAAGTTCACGAGTGCGGGTCGATATGTGACGGAGTGGGGCAATGAGGGAGATCTGCCAGATGGGATCAACATCAATAACTGGTTTGGTGCCCAACTCGACGCACCAATGGATATTGTGTTCGACGATGCGAACAACCTCTATGTTTCAGACAGTGCCAATCACCGGATCGTTAAATTTAGCAATACAGGGATGTTGCTTGGCACTTGGGGCGCGGCCGGTTCTGGAATCGATCAGTTGACCCGTCCGGTTGGTCTGACCTATCAGGACGACATTCTCTATATCGTTGATCAGGGGAATCGACGGATTCAGCGACTGAAGTCGGACGGGCAATTCATGGATCCATGGCCTCTTACTGTTGAGGGGCAGTCCAAGATCAAGTTTGTGGATATGGCACTCGATCAAAATGGAAATGCCTATGCCACCAAGCAAGGCGCCAATACGGTGATCAAGTTGGATCGCAATGGGACGCAGCTCGATCACGAATGGGCGTTTTTCTCGAACGGCAGCCCTCGTTTTAGTGGACCAGCAGGCATCGGAATCCATGACGATGGTTCTATTTTCATTGTCAATCGGCTTGGTGCGCACATGCTGAAATTTGATACGGATGGTGGACAGTTTCCAGGAGGGTATTGGGGTCACGAAGGCAGGTTGAATGCGCCATCGGATGTGGCCACTGATGCATCTGGGAATTTCTACGTGGTTGATCAGGCCAACCACCGGATTCTCAAGTTCAGCAGCAGTGGTGAGTCGCTAGGTAGTTGGGGCGGACAGGGCACAGATGCCGGTCGATTCAATTCACCAAGCGGCATTGTAATCGATCATGCGAACAACATTTATGTTTCGGATGCCAATGGTGCAATTCATCATCGGATTCAGAAGTTTACGACCGATGGAGATTTCGTGGATAGTTGGGGGGGTGATCAAGGCAGTGAGGATGGTCAGTTTAGTTATCCAAAGGGGCTTGCCATCAATAGCCGAAATCGCCTCTTTGTTGCTGACCGAGATAATCATCGGGTACAGGTCTTCGATCTGACGGGAAACTATTTGACTCAGTTTGGCACCGAGGGCAATGGCGAAGGCGAATTTAAGCTGCCGCGGGACATAGCCATCGACAGCCAGGACTTTATCTA
This sequence comes from Chloroflexi bacterium TSY, assembly GCA_019217005.1. The sequence goes on along the minus strand of JAHBNG010000009.1, from coordinate 45,880 downwards.
CGTAACCGACAAGGATAATGATCGAATCCAAGTTTTTGATGCCGATGGGAACTATGTGCGGATGTGGGGCCGTAAAGGCTCTGAGCCAGGCCAGTTTGATCACCCATATGGTATTACCATCGATGCCAATGACAATGTCTACGTGATGGATGAAGACAATCATCGGCTACAGAAGTTCACAAAGGTTGGGGATTTTTTAGGGGAGTGGGGGAAACCAGGGATTTCTGCGGCTCGCTTTTTTGAACCGGCCGGTATCACTATCGATCACCAAAATACTCTCTATATCGCCGACCGGTCGAATGATCGGGTACAGCTTTGGCGTCCGCTGACCTACCGCCGTCCGATTGCGACGATTGTTTGGCGCTCTGAGGAGGCCACAAGTTTAGGCGCCGACGATTCACTGGAGCTGATTGGTTTGGGGCAAGATAGCGATGCAACCAACGAGATCGTTGAATACCGGTGGAGTTCAAACAAAGACGGGTCATTAGGAAACAGCGCCATGATTACGATCTCCGCATCAAGTTTGACATCTGGTACGCATAGAATCAGCCTGATCGTAGTCGATGATGAGGGAGAGCTTTCCGATCCTGTTTCGACCCACCAAATTTATGTAAACCCGCCCATCGATAAACCCCAATTGCCCAAATGGACAATGTTACTCTATCTGGTCGGTGATGATGACGATGGGTTTAACTTGATGAATGAATTGGAAAGAGCAATCGCCCGTTTGAAACACATGAGGCGTGCTCACTTAGATGTCCAGGTTGCAATTCAAATTGATGGGCCGAGGAGCATCAACTCCAACGCTCCTGATACGCGTCGGCTGTTATTGCCTGTGGGTTCTCACAACTTTTCAGTTGAGGGTCTTTCAATTGGAGAACAGGCAATGGACGACCCGGCAACACTGACTGATTTTGTGCGATGGGGTCAGCAGGAATTACCAGCCCAAAACTACTATCTTGTGATCGCCGATCATGGCCAGGCCATTAACGGTATCGGCTGGGATGCGACGAGTGATTTGGCAGATGATGGCATCTCGAATCAGAGTGCTTATCTAACTGTCAAGGAAATTGCGCAGGCACTATCCGAAACCGACATTGCACCGATTGATCTACTCCATCTGGATGGTTGTTCCATCAACCTGCTTGATGTTGCCTATGAACTACGCCACAGCACCGATTATCTGATTGCGTCTCAGTATCTTGCTTGGAGTTTCTTTGCCTATGATCGCTATCGCCTTCATGCAAACGAGGCAGAGTCTCCGGCTGACTTTGCCAGCATGATTGTGGATGAATATATCGAGCAAGCTCGTACAGGTAGTAAACAGCCAGCAACGCTGAGCGCGCTCAACCTCTCAAGGGCCGAGCCAATCCGAATTGCGTTGGATGGACTGGCCGTCGCGTTGGCAACTTGGCAGGATGGACGTGATGAAAAGCGACAGATTCTGGAAAGGATACGTAGCGAAACTCAAATGCTAGATAGCAATGGGGACTTTGACAATAATGACTTGGATCTGTATATAGATTTAGTCGACTGGCTGACAAAGCTCTCGAAAAGTCCAGAGATTGAGGATGAAGATATTCTGACACAGATAGACCGCCTGAAGCATGAGCTAAAGTTTCTGGACATTGAAGGGTATAAACTGATTGTCAACAATCAGACGCAAAGTGTCCAAAATTTCAATCCCCCCAATACAGCTCGAATTGTGAACGTGCGTTTAGAGAACGCCAACGGAATTTCGATCTACTATCCGCACCAAGTGCTGTCTGAGGTCTATGCGGCGAATCAAGTTTATGAATTGACCCTAACGACTGAGTGGGCAAAGTTTCTGAACGCCATAACAGATCGTACAGAGCGACAAGAGCCGCAACCGATTCCATTGGTCATTCCTCCGCGTCAAACGCAAGAACTCTATCTGCCGTTGGTTGTCCGATAGGAAGCCACTGGCAGCGAGAGCAAGAGCACAACAACCAGTGTGACCATCTCCGTTCAGAGCAATACGATCGATGATTTCAAGGTGAACGTCATTCCATTCATAGGAGCCGCATCACGATTGTGACGGTGGCCTTTTTTTGATCCATTCGTGCCCCTACTTCTCTTCCGTCCAACATTGTGACAAAATAGTTTTTAAGAAAAGATTTGGCTCTTTGGGAATGTCCGTGTTCATGAAATGGGCGCTTCGCCATCGACAGAAAAAACGGAGACGAGCGCCGGTTGAGCAGCGAAGCATATCGAAACCAAAGCGGGTCTACCCCCTAAGATCCGGTTGAGTATGAAAAGTTTATTTTTGGGGGCGTTTTTCGCAAATCTGCATCTAGATTGCACAAAACTTACGCTAAAGAACAAACATGATGCCGAATTTTAGTCGCTGCTGCATCTCTATTGATGAAAAGCCTGATGTGAACATCAACCATTTGAATGTAGAAGCACCCCGACAGGCGAGGATACTTCATCCCCATTTACACAAGCAAGTTACTCTAATCTTTGCGCGAATACAATGTATGTAAAGGAGCAAGAGATGGAAGCACAAATCACAAATCAGAAGCTATTTTCCGATTCCGAGCAGCAGGCTGATGCTAAGGAGCGAACCCTGTTCGTCGGGCGACCAGCCATCGTCTACAGTGCAGGTCAGTTGGTCTTTGTTCTCTGCACGTTTGGACTTGCGTTGATTCCCTTCTGGCTTCAGCAGCGACACACCAAGTATTACATTACAAATCAGCGCATCATTTTTGAGCACGGCATCCTCTCGAAAACACGCAAAACATTGGAGCTCTTTCGCGTGGATGATTTTCGGCTCGTTCATCCCTTCGATATGAGACTCTTGGGCTATGGCAAACTTGAGATTCACTCCTCGGATCGAGACATTCCTGATTCAGAACTCGTCGGAATCCCCGAGATCCATGGCTTGTACGAACATCTGCGCGAGTGCATGTTGAACGAACGCGAGCGTCGAAATATTCGGGTGTGGGCGAATGCGTAAGGTGGAGATCAATTTTATTAGATTCTGCTAGCATTTGGAATATGCCAAACCAAATGTCGACGAGATTCCACCACTCACTATCGACCTACGATCAATTATAGAAAGGAGATACGCATGTCCAAGAAAGATCGCCGCCACCATTTTTGTCGAGACTGTAAACGATGCACCGAATCGAGCTTGAAACGGCTTGTGGCTGCCCCGTTGCCATACCCGTCAACCTGATCCGTCGGAAATGCCGCGTCTGTGGTCATCCCTTGTGCTGGCATGAGAAGATTGGGGGACGTTCGCTAGATGGAGCTTGCGTCGCACAGGTCTCCGTGCGATGGGGCATTCTTGAATCGCCAAACCTGAGCGTTGCACGCGGATGGACGAGAGCAGCTCCATTGGTCTTGGCGTTGTAGTGGGATGGATCCGCAAGCGACGCTCTGCCCAGACGATGGTTGGATGTGTCATCCGCCCTTGGGGCAGTGCGATGCTCGCTAGCCAGATGGATCGTGCGTCGCACAAGTCGGCGTGCGATAAGGTATCCCTGAATCGTCAAACCTGAGCGTTGCACGCGGATGGACGAGAGCAGTTCCACTTATTCCGTGTGGAAATCTTTCTGGAAATTCGTGATCGTTTTGGGTCTATGATCCCCAGTGGACCTGAACTTCCAGGAAGAGGGTTGACGAGAGTGGTTCCAAGCCCCCTTTTCTGGAAAGGCCGTCTCCCTTACTCGTCATGGCTCAGTATAGAGCACGGTCTTCCCGGAAGATTTGAAGATTGTCAACGAGATTTTTTCACCGCTATTCGAATCCACAGGGACAAAAAATATTCAATCTACAGAGAGGACAACAATCCATGAACGCCATAGTTCGTTTGACGCAAGAACTTATTTCATCCCTTTTTTCTCAGGAGGACACCGTAAGACCGCTCATGAAACGAAATCATGCACTTCATCTCACAATCGTTTTGATCATCTCTCTTGTCGCCCTATTCAGTAGCCACTGGCCGATGGTCTCTGCTGCGCCAAGTCCCCAAACAGGTTTTGACTGTGATACGGTTGTGGGGATTTCTGTTGCGGAGTGTCAAGCATTGGTGGCGCTATATAACAGTACGGATGGTCCGAATTGGGTTGACAATACAGATTGGCTACAGACGAATATGCCATGTACTTGGTTTGGTGTCACTTGCACTGGTAATACTGTAACCAGCTTGGTTCTATCGAGAAATCAGCTGAGTGGTTCATTTCCAGAGGAAATGAACTCTCTGACGAATCTGAAATATTTCAATCTCAGTGTCAATAACTTGCATGGTGATATTCCGGATTGGCTTGGGAATTTTGGACAACTTAGACAGATTTCACTATCGGAGAACAACTTGACGGGAACGATTCCATCTGCATTAGGTTCACTTTCTAACTTAACCCAACTGATGCTCCATTTTAACGACCTAAGTGGCATAATCCCGCCTGCATTGGGTGGACTGCGGAACCTAAAAGATCTGCGGCTAAATGCCAATCGACTCCATGGCGATGTACCACTATCATTTAAGAACTTCGTTGACTTAGAGTATTGTGATTTGCGGTACAACCTGCTTCACCAAACCGTAGACGAAGAATTACGAGTGATCCTCACCAACAAATGCGAAGGCTGGTACTCGACACAAACTGTGCGTCCAACCAATGTGCAGACAAGCACTGTTACCCCCAATAGCGTTACCCTTACATGGACATCCATCAACTATACAGCAAATGGAGGTGGGTATCAGATACTGTTTTCAACATCACAAGGTGGTCCCTATCAGAAGTTGGACGAAACAGTAGGCAAAACGATTGACAATTATAGAGTAACTGGTCTTACGCCAAACACAACCTACTATTTTGTGGTTCGTACACATACACCTCCTGTCCCAACTAAAACTCGGCTTGATCTGGAAAGTGCCTGGACCCCTGAAGTAAGTGTTATGACAATTCCAGATCTCTGTATGGATGTTACGGAGATCACATCTGTCGAATGCAATGCGCTTATTGCATTCTATGGCAGTACAGATGGCTCTAATTGGGACAAAAATGAAGGTTGGCTGCAAACAAATACACCTTGTAGTTGGTTCGGTGTGACCTGCTCAGGCGATCACGTAATTTACCTACAGCTACCAAACAATAATTTGAACGGTTCTCTCCCAGCAGAGCTCGGTCACCTATCCGACTTAAAAAGTCTTGATCTAGAGGAAAATGCCCTTACCGGGACGATTCCGATCGAACTCGGCAATTTAACCAAATTGGAGTTTTTAAATATTCACACCACGTCGTTGACTGGCCCTATACCAAAATCTCTAGGGAACCTAACCAACTTACACACGTTGCGACTCTATTCCAGCCCCCTGACAGGCAAAATACCTTCAGAATTGCAAAATCTCACAAAGCTAACCCAACTGTGGTTGTTTGGTACTCAGATGACCGGCACGATTCCGTCCGGTATAGGAAAACTGGTCAATCTTACAAACTTACGTCTCGATGGCAACTTCCTTCAGGGAAACAGTCAGGGCGAGACGAATTTGACAGAGCTATGTGAATTAACGGAGTTGGTGGATCTATGGTTGAATGATAATCCCAATCTGAGTGGTTCCCTACCCTCCTGCCTGATTAAACTGACCAAAATAGAGAAATTTTACTTTAATAATACAGATCTATGTGTACCAACAGAGCTTGAGACATGGATTGCGAATATTCCAGATGCGCAAAGTTCGCACAAAACGTGCGAATTCTGTACTGCAAACAACGTCACCGAAATTCCCATAGACGAGTGTAAAGTCTTGGAGGAACTCTATAACAGCACAGGTGGCCCCAATTGGACTGACAATACGGGATGGTTGCAAACAAACACGCCTTGTAGCTGGTTTGGGGTGAATTGCAATGGAGATCATGTATTCCGCCTCACGTTACATGGGAATCAATTGAGGGGCGAGATTCCAAGACAACTGGGGGATCTTCAGAAATTGAACGTACTTTATCTCTATAATAACTCGCTAACTGGAGAGATTCCACCAGAATTAGGGAACCTGAGAGACTTAAGCGCACTTTCTTTGAAAACGAATCAACTGAGTGGCAAAATCCCGACTGAGCTATCCACCCTTATCAACCTAACCCAACTTGGATTGTCGCAAAATGAACTGACTGGGGAGATCCCGCCATCATTGGGTGATCTTCGGAAGCTGCGAGGTCTTCAGTTACATAAGAATCAACTCACCGGATCGATACCAGTAGAATTGGGAGACCTTACGGCTCTAACAGAATTGCATCTAAGTGATAATCTACTGAATGGATCTATACCATCAACGTTAGGAAGTATCCCTGCACTACAAAAACTCGTTTTGTACAACAATCTCTTGAGCGGAAGTATCCCTGAAGAATTGGGAAATCTCTCCAATCTACAAGAACTTCAACTGCAGAGTAATCAACTCAGCGGAAGTATCCCTGAAGAATTGGGAAATCTTACGAATCTGGGCATACTATATTTGAATTCGAACCTGCTGACTGGTAAGATTCCAGATTTAAATGGACTTACCAACTTAATCCACCTCAGTCTATCCTCTAATCAACTGAACGGAGGCCTTCCAGAGAATTTAGGGATTCTTACGAAACTGGAATCACTTACAGTTCATAGCAGTCAACTAAGTGGACCAATTCCACTAACTCTAGAAAACCTCACTGAATTGACGAAATTCTGGTTTCAAAACACAGATCTATGCATATCACCCGAACTTGACACATGGATTGCAAACATCCCAGACGTACAAAGTTCAGGCAAACCCTGCCCGTTTCAGTGTTCTGACGTAACTGAAATCCCTATCACCGAATGCCAAGCCCTAGAGGAACTATACAATAGCACAGATGGCTCCAAGTGGACCAATAATACAGGCTGGCTCCAAACAAATACGCCATGTAGTTGGTTTGGCGTTACGTGTCAAGCAAACCAGATTAGAGAACTGACGTTGAATAACAATCAGCTCAGTGGAACCTTGCCATCACAACTAGGAGATCTAACCGAGCTACTCCGCTTAACTCTTTCGAATAATCAATTGGCTGGAATAATCCCGACACAGCTTGGGAATTTGAGCGAACTCAAACTACTTTCCCTTGCAAACAACAAACTTACCGGGCTTATCCCTCCTCAATTGGGCAATGCTAAGAAGCTTGAGCGACTCCATTTGGCAACTAACCTGCTTACGGGACCTATTCCCCCTGAGCTAGATCAACTAGAGAATCTCACAGAACTCACCCTATACTTCAACCAATTGAGTGAATCCATTCCTCCGCAGATAGTAACATTACGTGCCTTAAAGTCGCTTCGACTTTTTGAAAACGATTTAACCGGAGAGATTCCTAGCACACTCGGTGACTTAGAAAACTTGGAAGAGCTCGAATTGGACAATAATCAGCTCCGAGGTATGGTTCCACCTACGTTTGGGAATTTAAAGAAATTGAAGGAGCTCGATCTGGGTGATAATGTTGAACTAACAGGCTCACTTCCGATAAGTTTAACCATGATCCCACCACAACAACTTTCTCTCTTCATCAACAATACTGACTTATGTATACCAACCGATCTCGGAGCATGGGCTAGCCAGCTATCAGACCTACAACCGAAAGAATATGAACCATGTCCCCCGCCGTCTGGCCTCAACCTAACCATCACCAACATCGAACTCACCCAAGCCATCCAAACAACTGGCTCCAGCGAACGCGTCCAAATGGTTGCCAATCGCCCAACCATTGCCCGCGTCACGGTTGGCGTGCAAGAGAGTGATGATCCGGTCTCCGGCGTGACAGCACATCTCCACGCCAGCCGCAACGGCACAGAACTGACTGACGACTCTCCTATCACCCCCTTCAACGCTGGTGGCACTATCGTCGCACCCTTGTCGACGCAGCGAGAGAATATGGCACATACGCTCAACTTCTTACTGCCGGATGAGTGGCTTTCCGCAGGTGACCTGACGCTCTGGGCGGTCGTGAATCCTGATGGTGCAGTCCAAGAATCGTCTAATGCCGATAACCGCAGCCAAGACTATACTCATTCATTCCACAATGTACCACCTTTACCGATCGTGGTGATTCCAGTGGCCTACCAGAAAAATGGACAGGGCGAGATCTTCACGCCAGATCTAACTGGTTCCAACCGCATGGGACTTGGGATGCTGCAAGACATCTATCCCATCCCCGACATAGACATGACCCTGCACGTCACGCATCCCTTTACCGGCGACCTGGATTCGGCGTTGGGGTGGGAAACGCTCCTGAGAGAAATTGGCGAGATTCGAAAGCAAGAGCATCCAACCGAACTCCTTTACGACAAGTACTCTATGCCCAAGTACTATGCGGTGCTGCCGCCCGAAGCTCGCCACTATGGCGGACTCGCCTATGAGCCAGGAACGACAGGGATGGGGCTCAGCAACAACGTCTCGATCGCGGCCCATAAAATTGGACACAATCTCGGATTGATGCACGTAGATTGTGGTGGTCCCGATCCGGAGAGCATTGATAAAGACTATCCATATGAGAATGGCTATATTGGTCATCTCGGTATGAACATTGCAACACGACAAGTCGTTGCTGATACGACGCGCGACTTTATGAGCTATTGCATCCCAGAATGGGTGTCAGACTATCACTATCGTCGGATGCTTGGTGTGTTGAGCGAAAGTGCCCGTCAGCATCAAGTCCGTGCAAGTGCGCACGTGGCGCAGGACGCACTGCTCGTCTCTGGGTTTGTTGCAGACAATGGTACGAGCGGTTCTTTAGATCATGCGCTCCCCGTCACCACAAGTGATGTGGTTAGTGAGCCTGGGAACGGGGAATATAAGATTGCCTTGTTAAACAGCGCAGGGGCGGAGCAAGTCAGCTATCTCTTCACTCCAGCACGCTTGGACATTCATGAAGGCGTACGGTCAGTGCAAGGGTTTAGCTTCTTTGTCCCGCGTATTGCCGATTTGGCCGCGATTCGGCTCTCAAAGGGTGATATGATTCTCGATACGCTGACGGCGAGTCCAGAGCCACGTCTGTCTGCATCAAAACCAAGTGGTATCGGCACCCCGAAACGTACTATCCAATGGGATCTTCAAGCAGGACCATCTACCACCATCAATCTCCGGTACAGCCCAGACGACGGCAATACATGGCAAGTGGTCGCGCTTGATGTGACTGGCAATCGATTTGAGCTTGATACAACGCAACTGCCTGGCAGCAACAACAGTATCATCGAAGTCGTCGCCAATGACACGACAGCGGTCACCCGAGAAACTGTCGCCATTGGCGCGGTTGAGCGGAAGCCACCGAGAGTTTGGATTTATGATGGAGACTTTATGTCGGTGCGACCGAATCAGCTGATCGTCCTCTCTGGCGCTGCCACAGACCCAGAAGATGGAAGTCTCCCCGCGGACAGCTTATCATGGACCGATCCAGATGGGACAACGACCAATAGCAAATCTCTCCTGATCCCCAATGGACTTCCAGCAGGTTCTTACACCTATTTTTTCACTGCGACCGATAGCGACGGCAATCGCGATACTGCAACGATCGAACTTGCTGTTGGGCAAAATTCAGTTTACTTGCCCCTTGTCAGAAGATAATATATTGGGAGCAACTGGAGATCCGGAGTTTTAGAGGGACCAGGGATTCGGGATCGGGGACTAGTATCCCGAGTCCCCAGTCCCGAACCCCTAGTTCCAAAATTCCGCTTTTCAACTTGATTTGAGTATAGTTCTCTGCTGTCGTTCAGTCGTCGAATCGAGTGCCGCCATACGGGCGGTACTTTTTTATTGGTTGCATGTCAGTCAAAGAACAGAAATTGCTGATGTTTTGAAAAATTGCTGGATCGATGTGCCAAAATTCCGATTTTGCTGCATCCCTATAAGTGTATGCATACACCTCACAATCAATTCATTTACGGAGACGAAAAATGATGAAAAAGTTGCTATCGCTACTTCTCGCAAGTACCCTTTTTGTTGCACTAACAGCGTCGACCTCTGCTGATGAACCCGAACCACCGTCGGTCATGTCTATCATTTCGAAGGCGTACAGTTTCTATAAGGGTGCAGCCGATTTCTTCAAGCCCAGCACCGAGGAATTGTTAGAGGATGCTATCACCGAAATAACTTCTGAGATGAAGGAATACCATGCCAGAGCTCTGACTTATGAGGTGACGGGACTGACGAACGTGTTCCTGACAATCGTTCAAAATAAAGACAGTGCTTTGATACACGATTTCATCTTTCGCAGTCGGGCCGTCGTCTTACCAAAACTTCATGGAATCATCATCCATGAGGGAGCGAGTCAAGCCTATTCTGTTGCATCGGCCTATAATACACTGGTCTTTCTGACTGTGGCTGTGATGGAAGAAGCGGGCGAAAGTCAGGCTGATATTGATCGGATATTTAAAGATGTGGCTGACGCGAATGCTACGCTGCTCGGCGATGTCGAATGTGAATCACGCAAGGATCAAAACGGTGTACCCTATCTAAAGACACTTTTCAATGAGCCTCGATATGGAAAGATCGTTGCGCACTTGCGTAGTGGCAACCCACTCGAGAACTCCGTCTATCGAATGGTCGACCGAGCGAACAGATACATTCTAAATGAAATTCCACATCACTGTCGGGAAGACAAAGAGACGACGCCAACGCTAACGTTTCGCTGGATCTCCGATGGACCACCATATCCTGTTGGCTGTCAAAATTCTGACTTTGGGCAAGGATGCATTGGCAGCTTTCTGAAATACGATCCACCATTGCCGGGACTTCATTGTGTCAATGTCATTGAGTGGAAGGATTCAAATTGGCAGGATTGGCGAAACAACTATCTCTGTTCAGATATTGCCGGTATGAGCTGGAGCACCAACGGCACAATTTCTGGCATGGATTGTGTTCATTGGCATGAATTACGTGAACCTGACAAGCATACATGGTATGATAACTATCTCTGTTTTCCCAAATGGACGACCCAACAATATGCCTTCAAGTGGAGTTCTACAGGGAAGCCCAACGATATGAACTGCATACAAATCGGTGAGCCTAAGGAGCCATCAAACACCTCTTGGAATGATAACTACTTTTGTTACACCGCATCAGGGACTCAGCTTCCTCATTCATATGTCACCGATCGATTTTCCGAAGAAGGTAAGGGCTATCAGTGGTGTGCCTATGGGTATGCGATGAAGGGAATCCAGTGCACTGGCAGATATTGTGATAATAAACGGCTACTCTGTGCCTCCTATATGACAGCAGAAGATCAGCAAGCCAAATATGGATGGTATGGATGGCTTTCAGAAGAATCTTCGCGTAACTCCTATTATTCAACATCAAGATTTTTTAGCGGATTGGCATGCAGCGGCAAATATTGTGACAACATTGCGTTTGAATTGCTCTCCAGCCCATACTTAGAGAATCTAAACCAATGTCGTACACGACCCTATATTTCTGAAGAGCAACGAGGAGAGTCTTGTCAGGAAGGGCAATTCGTAGCTGGGATCCAATGTAGCGGCAAATATTGCGACAACGTATCTCTGATCTGTTGCAATGCCAAGTACGGAAATGGATTTCAACGAACCCGCGATAGTATTGTTGTCGATGATGGTGCGGATACAATCTTTTCGGAAGAACCAGCCGAATATCAGCGAGATAAAGGGGATAACAATGACGCACCCGATAACAGGTCGTTAATCTATCTTCCTCTGATCACTCGTTAAGAGTATGTTCATCAACCTATCTGTCTTCAGCGAAACAAATGAATGCTGTCCATAGATGTAAATGTATGTGAATAGTGCATTGCACGGCATCCTGAACGGTCATCGTACCAGCCAGATCCATCGCCGTGCGTTGCACTCGGCTGATCCCTTAAGTTTCCACGTATGGAATGCTATCATATGAATGATGATCCAAAGGAGAGCGACAATGAGTATTAGAGGATGGAGGCTAATTCTAGTTCTTGTGTGCAGCGTTGGACTCTGGTTCAGCAGCGAATTGAAATCCATCGCGAGACCCCCGCAACAGGATAACTTTGATTGTGGGACGGTGAGCGAGATTTCATTCGATGAATGCACGGCTTTGGTTGCTCTGTATAACAGCACAGATGGCCCCAACTGGACCGACAACAATGGATGGATGCAAACAATCCGACCCTGCGATTGGCATGGTATCACCTGCGAAAACGGAAACGTCACAAACCTTGAGTTAAGAGAGAATCAGTTAACCGGTTCGATACCGCCAGAACTGGCCAGTCTCATGAGGCTACTAACCCTGGCTCTCTCATTTAACGATCTAAACGGCTCCATTCCGCCACAGTTAGGAAACCTCTCGCAATTAGAATCTCTTGATCTAACGAGCAATTCCTTGAGTGGTTCGATTCCCAGCGAACTGGGCAATCTCCTTGAGTTGACCGGTCTGGCCCTGCATTCCAACAACTTGACAGGCCCGATTCCTGCTGAACTGGGCAATCTCCAAAATCTGCAATGGTTGAGTCTACAGAGAAATCGTTTAAATGGCCAACTTCCCCCTGAGTTGGGCAATCTCCAAAATGCAACCAATCTTAATTTGCATGCCAATGAACTTTCTGGCCCTATTCCAGCAGAGTTCGCGAATTTAGCGAACCTTAGAGATCTCAACCTCCACGTCAATCAGCTCACGAGTCCAATCCCCCCCAGCCTTATTTGACCTACCCAACTTGACTGAACTCAGGCTGAGTGCCAACCAGTTTGATGGCCCCATTCCCACCGAGATTGGGAGACTCTTGAAGCTAACTCATTTACTTCTAAGCTTCAACAACTTCGACGGTCCAATTCCATCAGAATTAGGTGCGTTACAGCAGCTAAAATTTCTTGGGCTACAAAACAATCGATTGAGTGGTCAGATTCCATCAGAATTCCGCAACCTGACCATGTTGACTGACCTACTTTTTAATGATAATCCATCCTTAAGTGGGCCATTGCCTGATGATTTACTAAACATTCCACCTGAAACTCTCACATTCCATTATCATAATACAAAGGTCTGTGCTCCACCGAAGAATGACATTCAAGTATGGCTCTCAAAGATTGGTTCTGGCAAGTTAATGACAAGTGGCCGCACCTGTGATGATCCCTTTGATTGTAATACCGTTACCGAAATTCCTGTCGCTGAATGTGAAGCCGTGGTCACACTTTACAACAGCACAAATGGTCTTGACTGGATCGACAACACTGGTTGGTTGCAGACGGATACACCTTGCAATTGGTTTGGTATAACCTGTTCCAACAATCAGATAGCTACCTTGATTCTGAACAAGAATAGTCTGAGCGGTTCTATTCCGGCAGAACTTGAGAAATTAAGCGGACTTGCTACTCTGGAATTAAACGAGAATAGTTTGAGTGGCTCTATCCCGACAACATTGGGCAATTTAGGCAGCTTAGAATATTTATCTCTCTCTCGAAACCAATTGAGCGGAACGATTCCTAAAGAGTTGGGGGCTCTCAAGAATCTTCGTGCAATATGGATCAATGAAAGCAATTTAGAAGGCGAGATCCCCAAGGATTTGGGAAATCTCGCCCAACTTGAGATCCTTGCTCTGGGGAACAGCCAACTAAGCGGAAAGATTCCAGAAGACTTGAAGAATCTGACGAACCTGAAATTTTTCAATCTTGGCGCCAACCGATTGCGTGGCGAAATTCCGACTTGGCTAGGGAATTTTGAGCAACTGAAACAGATTTCGCTATTTCAAAACGAATTGACAGGTACGATTCCGTCTGAATTAGGCGCTCTCCCTAATTTAACTGAATTGATACTGCATTTTAATGACCTGAGCGGGATAATTCCACCCGCGTTGGGTGGACTCACGAATTTGAAGGATCTCCGGCTAAATGCCAATCGACTCCATGGCGAGGTTCCACTATCATTCAAGAATTTCGTCGCCTTGGACTATTGTGATTTGCGCTACAACCTGCTGCACCAAACCCTGGATGAAGAATTACGCGTGATTCTCACCAACAAATGCGAAGGTTGGTATTCAACACAAACTGTGCGTCCAACCAACGTCCAGGTAAGTGCTGTGACAACTGATAGCGTCACCCTTATGTGGACACCCATCGACTATACGGCAAATGGGGGTAGCTATCAGATATTGTTTTCAACATCACAAGGCGGTCCTTATCAGCAGTTGGACGAAACGGTGGACAAAACAATTGATACTTATACAGTAACTGATCTGACACCAGACACGACCTACTATTTTGTCATTCGCACGCATACGCTACCTGTTCCAACCAAAACCCGACTTGATCTGCAAAGCGACTGGACCCCCGAAGTCAGCGCTACAACGCATTTTGTGTTTAGCTGCACGAACGTCACCGAAATTTCTCAAGCAGAATGCGAGGCCCTGACTGCCCTCTACGGCAGCACAGATGGTCCCAACTGGTCAAACAATACGGGATGGTTGCAGACGAATGCGCCGTGCAGTTGGTTGGGCATCACTTGCACTGGCAATACTATAACAAGATTGGCTTTACCAACTAACCAATTGAATGGATCCGTTCCGCCGGAATTGGACAAGCTATCTGGATTGAATGAGCTTCATCTACACGGTAATCGATTAAGTGGGCGGATTCCAGTTCGACTAGGAAATCTCGCCAATCTGACCTTGGTTAATCTGCAAGCCAACCACTTAAGGCTAAACCAAAAAAATAATTATACGCGAACGAGAGAATGGAGAGGGGGAATAAGGACAAACCATTTTTCTAAACCAGGTAAACGTTGGAAGCGTTGTGCCAAACGGTCCATCTCTTTCTGAGTGAGTTTGACGCCGGTCTCATAAAGAGTGGAATTCAGGTGAACGAAGGGTTGTAGTTGGTTAAAGCGAAAAGAACGGGCAAAATTGAGAACGGTCTCAAGAGAATCGAGAAGAGAACCGTTCCAGTGTTTTTCAAGATGGCCCCAAACCCGTTCGATGGGGTTGTATTTACTGTGATAAGGAGGGTAGCAGGCGAGCTGAATAGAGAGACGATAGTGCTCAACAAACTGAGTGAGACGATACATAAACTGAGTCCGACGGGTATGATTTTCGGGACCATTGTCCTGATTGATCACGAGGGTCTTGACGTGAGGAAAGTGTTCACGTACGCTTTCCCAAAAAAATCAATCAGGCAGTCGACAATAAAGTCACTCGTCACTTTCGACTGAGTCAAGTAAAGAAAGAGTTCCTTGGTTGAAGGGAGGTAAATGCCAAAAGGAGTGACTTTCTCGGTCTTCTTATCTTGAAAGTCATGATCGAGCGCTTTGACAACCACTCGACTTATCCCTTCTCTCGAGAAACGGTCAAGTAAAATCGTCGCTTTGGCATCCCAAGAGAGGCGCAGAACCGTCTCGTCTGCATCCGCTTCTTGATTGATCTGATGAATTCTATCAAAGATCGCATCGGTCTCTGGGATCTTTTTCACTGGTTGACTTTTTTTGACCCGGTTTGAGCCATAGCCTAACTCATTGAGCTTCAAGCGGATGGCCTCTTCGCCAGGCAATTCCTCATCTGTGTATCCTTTCTGCTCGATGAGCTGGGTACGCATTTCGGCGGCGGTTAGTCGAGTGTACAATTGGGGGGGGTCGAAAGGTGGGATCGGTCTGGCTGAATTGATCGGCGATTTCAACCATATCGGCCAGTAAAGTGGGGATATGGTCTTCGGCTTTTGCGACCACGTCGGTGGCTTTGGTCGACATAACAGAAGCCGCCTTCTAGTTCTTCCAGGGCTTTGGCTATCGTCGCCCGATTCCAGCCCAACTCTCGTTCTGCTTTCGTCGGACTCCCTTCGCATATCGTTTTGACCGTTTGGGCCATGAAGTGCCTTCTTTCGTATCCACTTAACATGGCCTTCGTCTCTTTCAAGACTTCAACCATTTCTGGCGAGATTGTCATTTTTGCTCCTTTTGGAGAGCTAGTTTAACACCTTCTCGCGTATATTTTATTTTTTGGATTGGCCTAAATGGTTCAATTCCGGCAGAACTTGGTAATCTCAAGAACCTCAGATATTTCTACGCCCAGTCCAACCTATTCATTGGAAATATTCCGCCTGAGTTGGGGCAGCTAGAAAACTTGGAAATATTGAATTTGGGAAATAATTCACTGACTGGTCACATTCCCGATACATTAGGTAACCTCAGCAAATTAGCCGTCCTTGGCCTAGGTTCTACTCAGATTGGTGGACCAATTCCCACTAAATTCGGAAAGATGTCCAATCTAGTTGCACTTCATTTAGGGGCCAACAATCTAGATGGCACGATTCCCAAAGAATTAGGCGATCTTATAAAACTCACAATTCTCGATGTGCGTTCTAATCGGCTTACTGGCGCATTTCCATCTGAGTTATGTGTCTTGTCCAATCTAAACAAATTATGGCTTAACAATAATCCACAACTCACTGGTTCTTTACCAACTTGCTTGACCAATCTACGCGAGCTGCAACTATTCTATTTTGACGACACCGACCTGAGTTGTCCGGAAGAACTAAAACCCTGGCTTGATCAGATTCCAGATAATCAAGTCACCGAGCGCTGCAAAAAACCCCTCCCAACGCCAACCAACCTTACTGTCACCAATATCGAAGTCAGCCAAGCCATCCAAACACCGAAGAATGCCGTTGAACTAATCGCCGATCGCTCAACTATTGCCCGTGTCACGGTGGGTGTAGAGGGAAGCAACGACCCTATCTCTGGCGTCACGGCTCATCTCCATGTTAGCCGCAACGGCACAGAATTATCAGGCTCCCCTTCCACACCGTTCAACTCTAGCGGCAGCATCACAGCACCCTTGTTGCCACAACGGGAGAATATGGATCATACCCTCAACTTCTTGTTGCCGGACGAGTGGCTTGAACCAGGCGAGCTTGTGATCTGGGCTGTGGTCAACCCTGACGGGACAGTTCCAGAATCATCTAATGCCGATAACCGCAGCCAGGAATATCGGCTCAAATTCCAGGAACTACCGCCGCTCGAAGTGGTGATTGTGCCCATTCATTATCAGAGAAATGGTCAAGGGCCGGTCTTTAAACCAACGCTCAATAGCATCAATAACTTTGGTCTAGGTATGCTTGAAAGTATCTACCCAATTCCCAATCTATCGGTGACCCGCCACATTTCCTACACCTTCCAGGGAGACTTGGCCACAGAGAAAGGATGGCAGGATCTCCTGACAGAGATTCGAGATATGCGGGTGCAGGAATATCCTAATCAGGTCTGGAAGCAGGCGACTACATTGCCGAAATATTATGGTCTCCTGCCGCGCGAAGTACTCATAGAATCTGGCATCAGCGGGCTGAGTTATACCTCTTCCGCCGTGAGCATTGGCGTTGCCGATCACATTTCGGTTGCGGCCCATGAGATCGGTCATGCGCTGGGATTGAAGCATGTCAAGGGCTGCGGCGCTCCACCTAATCCTGATCTAGATTACCCATATGAGAATGGCTATATCGAGAATGTAGGCATCAATGTCATGTTGCAGCAGACGGTCGGTGCAACGGTACGCGACGTAATGAGCTATTGTAGCCCAATTTGGATCTCGGACTATCATTATCGCAAGTTGTATGAGACTCTGGTACGCGCAACGTCCAATCCTCTGCAACCGCGACCAACTGTTGAGGCGCTTCTCATCTCTGGTCAAGTCAACGATGACAACTCCGGTGGAAAACTGAACAACGCGTTGCCAGGCGCCACAACGAATGTCGTCACAGCAGGTGGCGTGGGGCAATATCGCCTTGAACTCGTGGATTCAGCGGGTGTCGTCCAGTTTCATTATCAATTTGAGGCGGACAAAGCAGAAGCTTTCCAGGACGAGGTGTCATCTTCTGCCTTTAGCTTCTTTGTGCCCACGATCCCTGATCTGGGTGAAATTCGCCTCTTAAATGGGGATAGACTCATCGCCACGCTCAACGCAAGCGCCAAGCCCACAATCAGCGTTGATCCACTCATAACACCTTGCTGTGCACCCATGCAGAGTTTGCCGCTCAATTGGAAAATCGGTGGTACATCAATGGTGCGAACAAACGTACGCTACAGCCGTGACCAGGGGCAGACCTGGCAGGTCCTAGCGCTTGGTCTAACCGAGAGTTCTTATGAGTTGAATATCAGAGATCTGCTGGGAAGTGACAATGGTGTGATTGAGATTGTCGCCAGTGACACAACTGATTCCACCAGTCATGTCGTGGAACTGGGAGAGATTCAGGGCAAAGTACCCAGTGTCTGGATTCATGATGGCACGTCTATCGTTGTGCAACCCAATCAACTCATTGTTTTATCTGGTTCTGCAACCGATCCAGAGGATGGTTTCTTATCCGGCAATGACTTAACTTGGACCTGGCCAGACGGCCGGACATCGACGGGGAAAGCGCTTCTGATTCAAAATGGATTTTCAGAAGGTCAGCACATCTTCTATCTGACTGCCACCGATCGAACAGGTGCCAGAGCGACGATAAGCATAACCGTAACAGTTCAGTCCAATCGACTTTTTCTGCCATTCATCACTCGTTAGAACCAACGGACAATTTCACAAATATTTTTGCTACAAAGGGCGCTCGATTGGGCGTCCTTTCTATTCTATGCAGTTGCTCAAAACAAGAGTCTTGTTGTGTATTCAATAATATCAAAAGATCTTCGGGATTTTATCTCTCATGCCGAAAAACTGTCGCTGATGCATCTCTATAGGTGAAAGCACATGAACTGTTCCCTCGAAGTTGATGTACATATCAAATGACAAGGAGAATATCTATCTATCTTTACTTTCTGGTAAAGGCTTGAGTGACAAAGGGCAAACCGAAAGGGGCGGAAAAAAGAATCCACCCTGAAAAAACGGGATAAAATGTAAAAATAGTGCTCGGCTAGTTTAAGCAGCGGCATTGAGGCGGCGATGAGCGAGAACGCCTTTAGGTAAATGGTGTGAAACCGAGGCCTTTTTCCGAAAGTCAGGGTCGAGTTGGTCGGGAGTTGGAAAAAGAGCACTCGAGAGAACGCGGCGCAGCCTGCCGGGAGTGGCTTGAGGCTCTCGATCCCAGTAGCCAGTCGGTATGGGAGGAAGAGAAGCGGCTAAATGGGAAAGAAGATTGCCAGCCAGCAGCCCCAGTTCAGGTAAGCGGAAGCAAGCCTCATCGGCATGAACAAATTGACGATGTAAGCCAATCATCTGCTTGGAAGCCAAGGGGGGATGTTCAACAGGCCAGCGCTCCAGAGAGAAAAGATAAATGGTTTCAGCTTGTAAAGCCATGACGGTCGCCAGAACCAAAGGTGTGTGATAAGCAGGATCCTGAAAGACGTAAATCGAATAGGTGCGGTTGGCTGTATCCACCTTGGTTGTCCTGGGGACGAGATTGTGCCATGCTTGATAGCGAATCAGGCGACCACTATAGACAAATTGACCAAACGAGTCTGGAGTTGTGGCCTCGAGTCGCTTTCCCCTATAGCATCGAGAGAGCGGACGCACAATATCACCATATTCGGGTGGTCTGCCTTTTTTCCTTACGTTCGGGTAACTCATTGCGGCGCGCTGTGCAGTTAATCGCTTCCCGAAGGACAAATCGGTCGACGTCGCTTTCTAGCATTTCTCTGATTGTAAACCCGGCATCGACCACCGCCACTTCGTCTGACTCCAGTGATTTCTTGGTCTCTTTCAGCAGCTTTTTCCGAAACTCACTTTCCTTTGTGCCTACCTCGCATCTCATGATTGCCTTGAGCAGTGGCACTCGTTTCCCGCCTATCTCCCCCGAGCTTATCATCACTCCAAAGATGAGCGTGTGCAATGCCCGACGAGCCGTTGAGTTATAGAGTCGGTTCACTTTCCCTTGCAGCTTCGGTCGCCAGAACCCTGTGATATCTATGCTTTTCACTCGGTATCCTTCTAACTTTTTTGCCTCCCATTCCCCTTTCCACTCCACTTCTTCTTGCCACGATGAGAGCAGGTTTGCAATATCCCATGATCCATATCGAAAGCTCCACCAGCTTCGCCGGAGCTCCTCATCTTCAAACCCGCTTTCACTCAATCCACTATGGATTGCTCCTCGACTTTTCAGAAACGACCCATTCATCATCGCCCACATCAGACGCATTACATTTACGTTTGTTCCCACCGGCGTTACTTGCAATACATTCATCAGTACTGCTATAGTTATTTCTGGCGCGGTTAGCATTCCTTCCTCCTTTTTGGTTTCGCTACCTTTAGGATGAAACGCTAACCGCTTTTTGTCACATTTCTCACCTCATCTCTTTTCTTTTACCAGAAAGTAAAGTCTATGACAATCAATAAATTAGCCCGCAAGCGTCAACGATATTGGAAGGCAAAGGGGGGAATCATCCTCATCTGCATCGTATCAACTTTAGCGGCCATCTGTCCCGCATATGCACAAGAAGGCAATGGCCAACCTGGGACGAAGCAAACTGAACGAGGTGTAGAGAACCCGAGTGAAATACGATCTCCGGCCAAGGTCATCACAACCGAATCCGATGCCTTTCTTACAGCAATGTCTGATAATGGAACGCTAAGTTTTAGTCGTCCAACCGATCTGGTTCGCGCCCAATCAGTTGATGCGATTGATGCCCTATCTGTTGGAGACATTGTGGTCAGTGACGTGACGGATGCCGCACCTTATGGATTCCTCCGTCGGGTTGCAAATGTGAAACGAACAGACTCTGGCGTTGTCGTCAAAACAGTGCAAGCAACCCTTGCCGAAGCGATCGGGGACGGGACTCTAGATACAAGTCAGGTTCAGTTGACGCCTGATGATGTTGTCTCAATCACTGACAATAATGGGGAGGTTATCACAAGTGCCGCCCTACCAGGTAGCCCCTTCCGAATTCAGTTAGACAACGTTGTCCTCTCTGATGGTTTGGGTGGACTTGCGACAATCGATGGTACAATCGATTTATCTGCTAACTTCCGTTTCTCTGCCGATTTTTCCAGATTCCGGTTGATCGATCTGGATTTCGAAAACTCGGCGAACGTCTATGCCGAAATTGACGTCGATGTGGAACAACCGCTCGCTGGCTTTCACCGAAAAAAACGATTGCGTTCTTATGAATTTAGAACCATCACTGTGTGGGTCGGTTGGATTCCGGTTGTGCTAACGCCTCGTCTCGACATGTATGTTGGTCTAGATGGGGATATATCGGTTGCTATCACGGCAGGAATGACTCAGGGAGTGAATATCGATTATGATCTGACCTATTCTCGAGGAATCGGTTGGAATCTCGACCGAGAAGTCGACTTTTATGGTAGCAACATCATGCTTTGGGGACCTATTACCACCTATTCTCTAGAAGCGTTTGCTGGTCCAGAACTGACGTTGGCTGTCTACGGAGTCGAGGCCCCTTATGCCAATCTCTATGGCGCTCTCGACTTGGAAATTAACATGGCAGACAGTCGGTGGTGGACAATGTATGGCGGTTTTAAAGGCGAGATCGGTGTTCGGTTAGATGTGGAGGTCTTGGGGTACACGTATACAATTGTCGATTATGCTTATCCAATTTATGAACGCAAATGGATCGTTGCACAGGCTTCCCCATCTGAAAGACGGCCTCGGTCTGATCGAATTTCAGCGCTGGTTCTCCAACCAAAGTATGAGATCTATCTGCCTATGATTGCCGGTGGGTAACTTCGAGATACACTCTTCATTGCCATTACCCCGCAAAACCTCAAAGAGTCAGAATAACTTCGACATATTATTCCTGAGTGAAGCGACGAATCTAGTCGGAGTTATTCAGTCCAATTATCCGTTTGGCACGTATAACGTTATCCATTATACTAATTGTAGAAATTCGAATTTCTAAGTTTATGCTTTCAATCTACAAGTAAGTGATTCAATCTTTTCGTAATCCAGGAACCGAGGATGTTTTCAATCGAGTGCAGTCTAGAAGTGCACGTCGAGTATGTCCTGAAAGTCTGTGGCGTGTCGCACAACGAAAGCTCGACCAACTAAACACAGTTGTTTCTCTTAACTCTTTACGCATTCCGCCTGGAAATCGGCTGGAGACGCTAAGAAGAGATCGAGAAGGTCAGTATAGCATTCGAATCAATAACCAATACCGAATTTGCTTCATTTGGACAAATGAGGGAGCTGCGGAAGTAGAGATTGTCGATTATCATTAAATTTTGGGTGTGTACTACAAAGTGTGTAAATGAACACTGCTCAGTCAGAGAACCGCTGCATTTACACACTTTGGGACACACGCCCAATTTTTTCGGAGAATATTCATGCGAATTCCTACCCATGGACGGCCAACCCATCCGGGTGAAATGTTACTTGAAGAGTTCCTTATACCCCTTGGCATGACTCAAGTGGAACTAGCGACAAAACTCAAAGTCTCTTATCCAAGAATTAATGAACTCATTCATGGCAAACGGGGTATCACACCCGATACAGCTTTGCGGTTAGAAAGGCTTTTGGGCATGGAAGCTCAATTTTGGCTGAACCTACAACTTGTGTGGGATCTTTACCACGCAATGCGTTCGCCTGCGGCAGAAGCAATTCAACAAATTGAACGATTGCCAGAATTGGAGAGTGTTTAGTTTAATTGGGATATTGTCCTTATAGATTAAAATGCAACCGCATCAACTGATCCCCAACCTGGATATCCATCGATTCATCCCCCAACTCCATTTCACAATAGGGATTTTCATAATGCTTGAACCTTGTGATCGGTTGCTCCACCTCATTGATCAGGAGTGGGCCTTGCCAGCCAAAGTCAATTGAGTCTCCACGCAGCGTATCCCCATGAACAGAGAGCGCGTCGAAAGTCAAATCTAGGGCCAATATTCTCTCTTTAAACTCTTCAAATGGACCGTCGACTGCCGCGCGCCCCATGTGGCAGAGCCAGACATTATTTGCGCCGTACGAGCGCAGATCGCGGTATGCGTTATTGCCCATCGTCACTTGTTCGATCCCTTGTGAGGCGGTCAATGCTAGATATCCAGCGTCGACTCGGGCAAATGCCCAACTATCGCGGATCTCCCATTCATCAAAGGCATAGGTGGGAAAATAAGCGTGAGTAAAGCCAAGCCAATCATCTTCTGGCAGTTTATGAACGGCGACCAAGAGCTCTTTCCATTGTGCAACCCGAGGTAGGATCACATTGCCATGCCAATAATTGGGTCGATGCGAACCATCTTCACTTAGACAGGGAGGGTGGGTTACGAAAACGACAGCATCTGGACTAAATGTTGCTTGCCAAATATGCTGTTGATAGCCCGGTCTGCCCGGTCGATAATCCTGTGCTGAGCAGAGCATATAATTGGGCGTCTTGTAAGTCACCTTGTTGACTTCCCACTTACCAGAGTCTCTATCACACCATGCTTCCAGTGTTCCGGCATGACGCTCTCGATTCCAAAGTGCATCGGGTAGATTGAAGGCAATCTGTTCAATCAAGAATGGCAGTTGATAATTATCAGAACAGGCGAGACTAACTGTTCCCAAAATACGTTGATTAAAAGTGCCCATCCCCCAAAGCAATCTGGATAGACCCGATGTCGGCTCTAAATATGCACCTTTGATATAAGGGGTATAGGTGCGACCGTGGGTGGAGCCGAAGATGCCTTTATATGAATTGAGCGCCAGGGAGAAGAACATTTTATCCAACACCACTGCTGCCAGCTCTGCAATTTCATCACTCTCTGCCAAATCAACCAGATGGGTCAATGCCAGCACATCCTCTTCGAAATAGGTGTTGGAATCCCATTCGCGAAAGCCTCCCGTGCTTCGTTTTTGCAGCCACGAGAGGGCCATCCGTTCTCCCTTTTCTTGATGCTGCTTTCCTGTTAGCTCTGCATTTGAGAAAAGTTCATCTGGGAAAAGCTGTCCGGCTAGAATCTCGCATGTGTGAAAGAGAATCTGGTGATTTTCCGACCAATAGCACATGGCATCGTTGCCAGGTTCGTCCATCCAGTATTTGAAGTTTCGAATGCACTCTTGAAGCGGTTGTTTGAGCTCTTCAGGAAAATCTGGATTGTCCCAAAAGCGATAGACCATACCCAGCAATCCCACCAGATCGAAATCACTGCAATCAGCGCGTTGATTGATTTTGGCAATCGTCTCCTCAATTGAGCCAATATTAATTCGGCTCCATGATTGCAGTGCCATTTTGGCAATTTCAGAAAAAAGGCCTTCATTTCGTTGGGCTGCATTTTGTAATGCTTCAATGCGTCGTTCGGGTGTGGTGCCATATCGTTCGCTGCTATATTGATTGCGAACGGCTTGAATTGGGATCGATCGCTTCACCCTCATGCCGTGGACATAATAGGTTTCTGGGTGGGGCATCAAAATCACATCGTAGGCGCCTTCTGTCAGCTGATAGGCACGTCCCATGCGCGTATCGGTGATAGTTTTGCCCTCGGTATGTTGCTCTGAGTAGATGCGTCCCGCGGGTGATTGCACCCGAATGCCCAAATTTTGCGTACAGGGCTCATCTTTTGGCCAATAGATTTCGATCATTTGATCATGAACAAAGACATCACGATCAAACCAGGCTTTGGCAAAGGTTGCCTCCAACTTTTGACGCAGATCAACCGGCTCGATGGTAGATGGAATCTGAACACTCAAATCGGCCGCTGTATCGTTGGAATCGACCTGGAGAGCCATCACATATGGACACTCACGGATGGCCACTCCCTCAAAACGCACGAGAAGATGGTTCTTTCCTGAAACAAGTGTGGTATTAAATGATTCAGTTTTGGGAATCTGGTGAGCAAAGTGTGCTTGACGATGAACATGTCTGTCGTTGACCCACACATCAGCTGGTCCGTTGGTCGTCAACTTTATCCGTTCCGTCTGTTCGGATGATGATTCCACAGCACAATAGGCCCAGGTCTGCAGATGATGGCATGTATGGTAAAAATCGCTCACGTTGACGAAATGATCATCCAGACAAGGATAAGCGTGCCAAGTCAGGGGTTCATCATGCTCCTCTAATTGGAATTTCGCCAATTCTTGGGGAGATTTTCGAATACCAGAGTCAGAAGAATAATAATGCTGGGCGATTTGCAGCTTGAGCTCATTCCCATCAAAGCGCTCCAATTCTGATACAGTGAGCGCGCGCGGTCCTGCGACCAGCCAGTGATGGATGAAGCCATTCGCCAATGGATAGTTGAGCCAGGTGACTTTCTTGTTCTCTGAAGACATATTCTTTCCGCCGATTCCTTATCGCCACATCATTTAAACTTTGGACAATTGTCCCTCGACAGAAAACGGTTCTATTGTCCGAAGTTTAAGTGGCGTCTCTATTATGTGGGATAGTACCACTGGTGATGAAT
This sequence comes from Chloroflexi bacterium TSY, assembly GCA_019217005.1. The sequence continues at coordinate 20,624 of JAHBNG010000009.1, read as the reverse complement.
GAAAAAATCCAAATAATTCCGTCCGTCTGTAGATCTAAGGCCATTCCAGAAAAAGAACTACCCATAAAGATGAGCGTTTCGCCCTGGAATGGCTTTGGCTTTTCCCATCGAATTGGGTATTTTATATTCGGGAAAAGCCTAAACTACCCGTGCATAGACATCCCCTGAATTTTCATTTGGTTCCATTGATGCTAGAGTATGAGCCATCTGCTCTGCCGAAATCCACTGAGCTGATTGAAGACGATGACTCTCTCCAATCGACCAGTTAAACTCATAATGACCGAGTTGAGTCAAATAGTCGAGACAATCTAGGCTAATCCTTTGGGATGCAGGAACATATTCAAAAGAAAGCATTTGGAGGGGGCGTGATAGCCCATGCAAAACATCCAATTCATACCCCTCAACGTCAATTTTGCAGAATAGAGGTTCGCCAAAACGGACAATTAACTCATCAAGGGTTGTGATTGTAACCGTTGCTCTGGTGTCCCATTCCACATTTGCAAAAGAATCTGTTCGCTGTACTTTTGCCATCCATTGAGTCGAGAGGGTTGACACAGTTGGCGTTCGTTGGCTAATAAACAATGTTCTTTGTTGACCCCTTGACTTGCCGGCACCTAGAGCTTGATCAAGCAAGGTGACGTTGGGGGCATTCCCATACCATTGATTGAGCAGATGATAGCAAAGTGGCTGCGGTTCAACACCGACGACTGTTGCACCAAGGGCAGCCCATACCCAAATACGATTCCCTAAATGCGCCCCAATATCATAACAGAGCATTTTGGGTTTGATAAACTGAGCATAAAAGCGCATCATGCGCCGTTTGCGAAATGGAATACCATAATACATCAAGATCGAACGCCAGATTCCCAACTTCTGAATCGATGACGTATTCGCAGGAAAAGTAGGAAACAAATGCATTCTTTTACGGTGATCAATCGAGCTCGATCGTGTCATTCCCGAGTGAAGCGAAGAATCTAACGATTGCGATCTCTGATTATATGAGTGTATACCGCAAAGTGTGTAAATGGAGCAGGTTCTCTGGCTAAGCGGTCTCTATTTACACACTTTGGGACACGTTGTCGATTATATAAAGGAGAATCAAATTGCTACAACGTTTATCAGCTTATTCAGTTATCTTGATCTGTATTTTTGTTGGGCTGATCTGGGGGAGTCAAACAACCACGTCGGTTGTCCACGCCGGAATTCCTACTTGTGGGCAAGGAACGGTTCCCGCGAATTGTTTCTATCTTCCACTACTCGCCAAGACTTCTGGCAATGTGTCGAATGCAGTTTACGATCCAATTCCCATTATGGGAGAACCGATTGATCGCCCAGCCGCCACAAACGGCGACATCAATCTCTCGTTGCGGAGTTATGTTCCAACCACTGCAACTTTGGCGTTGATCGATATTGGTGGAGCCGTGGATCAAGATGCTCCCCAATTGGCCGACATGTTTATCCCTCCACGTGTCCCCACCTTTACGGCTGCCTATCAAATGCATGAATGGGATTGGCAATGTAGCGAGCAAGGATGCCGTGGTGCGCCGATCTCCGATCCCACAGTGACCCTCATTGGGATGGAGACAACGCTTGGCGAACCAATCCATATTCCCAGCCGCCGCCCCGATATTTTCGGTGGAATCTACCGCGCCATGGTGCTTTATGCAGAAGAGACGCGTATCACGCTTGTCTATCTACGGGATGATACCCCTGCCTTTGGCTATGTCGTCCACATCGAAGATGTAAACATTGATGCCAATTTGCTCGCCCTCTATCGAGAAATGAACAGAGCGGGCCGCACTCGGTTGCCTGCTTTACGCAATCAGGAACGCTTGGGGAATGCAACTGGCACATCAATCAAGGTTGCAATCCGAGACAATGGCTCCTTTATGGATCCACGTTCGCGCAAAGATTGGTGGATGGGTTGGTAGTAAATGATGAGTTGCGAATGAATGCGTTCAGGGAATATATTGGGCAACGTAGAGCTATGTCCATCGACCATCTATTATCCACTCTCCCCGTCCACACCCAATTCTGTTGCAATGCCCTGCATGGCTTCAAGCACACGCGCGACATGCTCATCGAACGGTTCGCCTAGCGTTTCGATGTAGTGCATATTCTCCTGTCGATCAATAGCAGCCGTGAATGCCTTATCTTTCCACTTCTTCTTGACAGATTTGAGCTTCACGCTACGAATATCACGATCGGGTCGCACATAAGCGCACGCTTGAATTAAGCCTGTTAACTCATCACAGGCCATCAACGTTTTATCTAATAGCGATTCTGGCTGGCTCCCTAAGAAGGGCGCATGGGCACGAACAGCTTGGATTAATTCTGCTGGATAGTCATTTTCCTCAAAATAACGTAAAGCCGTCCGTGGGTGACCGTTGACTGTGTCATCCATATCTGGATGCTTTTCATAATCAACATCATGAAGCAAGCCCGTCAATCCCCAAAGCTCCTCGTCTTGTTCATAGAAGCGGGCATAACTTCGCATGGCAGCTTCTACGGCCAACATATGGCGGCGTAGGCTCTCAGATTCAACCCATTCGTTTAGTAGTTCATGGGCTTCGGCACTTGTTGGAAGTGGCATTGGTTTGTCTCCTGGGATGCGCTATACGCAACATGAAAAAAGGAAGCACCGATCCCCGGCACTCCCCATTCGATCATCAACGGTTAAACGTCGATAAGATCTTACATCATGCCGCCCATACCGCCCATGTCGCCGCCGGCAGGCATTGGCGGCTCTTTCTCAGGAATGTCGGTCACGAGGGCTTCGGTCGTTAGAATCATGGCCGCAATCGAGGCTGCATTCTCAACAGCACTGCGGGTGACCTTCACAGGATCGGCCAAACCAGCGTCCATCATGTCAACATAGTCGGCCTGAAGTACGTCGAACCCAATATTGCTCTTGCCGGATTCATGTAAACCGCGAACCTTCTCAATCACGACAGCACCGTCTAAACCAGCATTGATTGCGATGACGCGCATTGGTTCTTCCAACGCACGGCGCAAAATCCGTACACCAGTTGCCATGTCGCCTTCATAATCGAATCCATCCAATGAGGGGACTGAATTGATGAGAGCAACGCCGCCACCAGGAACAACACCTTCTTCCACAGCTGCACGGGTAGCGCTCAGCGCATCTTCCACGCGGGTCTTGCGGTATTTCAACTCGGTCTCGGTTGCAGCACCAACGCGCAGGATAGCCACACCGCCAGCCAACTTGGCCAGGCGCTCTTGCAGCTTCTCGCGGTCATAGTCACTGGTGCTGGCATCGATCTCGGCACGAATCTCATCGATGCGGCCTTTGATGTCTTCGCTGGCGCCAGCGCCATCAACGACTGTTGTGGTATCCTTTGTGCTGATGATCTTTGCTGCACGACCCAGATCTTCCAAAGTGGTGCTTTCCAAGTTGCGACCCAACTCTTCAGTGATGACCGTGCCACCTGTCAAGATAGCAATGTCGCGCAACATGGCTTTGCGGCGGTCGCCAAAACCAGGAGCCTTTAATGCCAGTGCATTAACCATGCCGCGTAATTTGTTGAGTACCAGAGTAGCCAGTGCTTCACCATCGACATCCTCTGCAATGATGACGAAGTCGCGCTTGCCAATCTGGACCAATTTCTCAAGAACGGGAACAATATCCTGTGCGCTGCTGATTTTCTTATCCGTGATCAGAATGTAGGGATCAGCGATTTCAGCCTCCATGCGCTCAGAGTTGGAAACAAAGTAGGGGCTGAGGTAACCACGGTCGAGCTGCATGCCCTCGACAAACTCGGTCTCAAATTCCAGACCCTTGCTCTCTTCAACAGTGATAACACCGTCTTTGCCAACTTTGTCCATCACTTCGGCGATCAAATCGCCGATCTCGTTATCAGCAGCAGAGTTGCTAGCAACCTGCGCCGTGCCTTCCTTACCAGATACAGGCGTGGCCATATCTTTCAACGCATTGACAATTGCATCACGGCCAGCTTCAATGCCACGGCGCAACTGCATGGGATTAGCACCTGCGGTTACATTCTTCAGACCTTCGGTGACAATTGACTGAGCCAAAACAGTAGCCGTTGTGGTTCCATCACCAGCTACATCATTGGTCTTCGTTGCAGCCTCTTTTAAAAGCTGTGCACCCATGTTCTCAAACGGATCTTCCAGTTCGATCTCCTTTGCAACGGTGACACCATCATGCGTGACGGTTGGGCTACCCCACTTCTTATCTAGTGCAACGTTGCGCCCCTTCGGACCAAGTGTTGTTTTAACTGCTTCAGCCAATGCATCAACACCATCCTTCAACTTCCGGCGGGCATCTTCGGAGAATACAAGTTGTTTTGCCATTTTTTTATCTCCCTAATATATCCGAAAAGATCTCTGCTCGAAGCAATAGTTTGTGGAATCAATAAAATCCGCAATTACGATCCAGCAACAGAACAAAACACTTTTACAGGAGTAAAAAGTGTTACTTTATAGCGCTGCCCAGTATACTTTCCGGATAGATGTGAACAAAATGTTCAGATTGGATCATTATAAATTGGTTCATCGACAGATTGAGTGAACGCTCTATAAATTCAGCGCAACACAATTTAATTTACTCACTCTTTCAAACGATGAGCATTAAACTTCAGATATCTGACCTGCAACGTTCTTGATCAAGCAACAACAGCCAGAACGTCACTTTCTTTGAGGATCAATACCTCTTCGCCATCTAGCTTTACGTTTGTGCCCGCATATTTGGCATAAAGAACTGTGTCGCCTACGCTGACTTCCATCGGGATGCGTTCGCCATTGTCTTTTCGTCCACCAGGACCAGCGGCTTCTACTTTGCCTTGCTGTGGCTTTTCTTTTGCTGTCTCAGGCAGAAAAATCCCAGATGAGGTTTGCTCTTCCTGCTCCAGCGGCTTGATGACGAGTCGATCACCGAGCGGTTTAAGGTTCATACAATTTCCTCCCAAAATTTGAGTAACATGGCAGAATTACCTAGTTCGACTATTTTTATCAGGTCCATTTCTATATCTACCCAGAAAAATTTATATCACGTCTCTTGGAGCAGAAACGAGACAAATTTTTGTTGGGAATTATGTTAAAACCCAGAACTATGTAATCCCTAACTTAAACAAAATTAACTGAAATCGCCGGAATTCCAAATTTCGTGTAGATTAGCACTCTCATGGCGAGAGTGCTAACGGCTGCGTATGATAACGCATCCAAAATGTTCTTGCAAATTTTAAAGAACAAAAAAAGCCCCTATTGAGGCCTATCTTGAACGCTTTAATGTTAGAGTTTGGACTCCACTACACTTTGCTCTGCATGAAAACCGGTGCTGACTTCTCTGTGAGTGTGTTTTAAAAGTACCAGAGCGTGTCATTCTGTGGGTGCTACGCACCTGTATCCAAACACGAAATGGTTGCTGCGAAGCAACGGCAGAGGAACGGAGTGAAGAATCTTCTTTTAGTCTTTGGATCAGCGGATTCTCCCTTGGGAAGACTCAGGGCCGCAAAGCCTCCGTTGCTACGCAGCTATTGCCAAACAGAATGACTTTATAAAACACGTTCTGATAGAACGGCGGCAAATCCCGGTTTTTTATCATGACCGCGGTATAGCAACCATTTACGATCCGCCATCGACCTGATTTAACTTCGTACGCACCTCGTTCAACATCTCTTCTTCTTCTGCAACATATTCGGTTAACTCAAAGGCAGCATATAGTTCCAAGCTTTGTTTGAAATAGCGCATTGCGTGTTTATATTCTTGTTGCTCCAAGGCAACATGTCCAAGATTGTGAAGCGTAGCCGCCATATCTGTCCAGACGCCTCGCTGTTCCGATAGTCTTAGATCCTGTTCATACCATTCTAAAGCGGCTTGAAAATTGCCCTGAGTATAATTAACCGACCCCAGATTATTAAAACAGGTGCTGATCCCTGCCTCATCACCCAGTCGTCGAAATTCAGTTAGCGCCATTTGATAGATTTGTTTTGCCTCATCCAGATGATTCATTCCTTCCAAGGCCAGTCCCATATTGTTATAGGCGCTAGCAATCTCATGACCAACATTGAGTCTCATAGCGATCCGCAATGCTTTGCGATGTTGCTCAAGCGCTTTGCTATAATCACCCAAACTATAGTGTGCACTTCCCAGATTCATATAGGCTGTTGCCAAACTCTGTCGATTTCCCACCTCGGCAATCAGCTCAAGCACAGTATAAAAATAATCGAGTGCAAGCTGGGGCTTATCCAATATACGCAGAGATGTAGCAAGGTCTGTGTAAACATAGATCAATTCTGTTAACATATCTCGTTCGGCAAAGACAGTGCAAGCTCGTTCTAACCATCCTATGGCACCGTCGACATCGTTCTGAAAGAACATCTGCCGACCAATACCAGTTTGTAACCGAGCATAATGACGCATATCCCCGAGGCCCAGGGCCGCCACTGCACCGGCTTTTAGCCAGCGAAGACTGCCTGGTGGATGGCGCCAGAATGCATAATAGGCGAGAGCTAAACCATACTCGCGCGCCAAACGAAGATCTTGGATGAGCCCCGGATCTGTTGGACGAGGTAACTGTTCCTTGTCGATGCGACGCTCGCTCAATATTTGTGCGGGTTCCTTCTGCCATATTCGTTCCATCCGTTCCGTACACCAGTCTGCTCCGACATAGATATTGCCCCACTCGACATCAATTTGGGCCCAACGCTCTAAAGGTACCGTTCGATAATTCTGCACTATGTCCCGATAATATGTTGCGTGACGTCGATTCCATTCCTCTCCCAACATCATCGCATTTTGACTCATATATCGGCGAACCAGGGGGTGCATGACCACACGTTGATCAAATAGGTCTTGCTCTAAAAGGCTACGATCCCACAATGCATTAAGTGTTTGTTCAAATTCTGTTTGCGTCCCCAAGTCGGCCCAAAACAGCTCATGGAGTGCATCCATCGAGGCACCGCCAGCCGCACTGACCAAGCGGTTAAGAAGCGTACCGGCTTGTGGAACAGATAGAATTAAATTTTCGACAGCAAAGGTAACAAGATTTAAGCTCAAAGGATCAGTCCCAATTGGGGCAATATTTTTTGATTCTGATGAAGTAGGGTCAGGAGAGGGTACCTCTCGATCAATCGCTTCTTCGAACGCTATATCCGCAAGAGATGTATCCGACATTGCATCTTGTAGAATCTGCTCCAGCTCCTGCCAAGAGTAATCGAGAAGCAATCCAAGCACAAGGCGTATGGCAAAAGGATGCCCGTTTGTAACTGTATATAAGCTATCTAAATGGGCAAGTGCCTCGGACAATACCGCTTCTGGTGCTCGTTGCTGCACAAATGGCTTCAGATTGCTTTGCTGTATTCCTTCTAGATGCAAAAACTGATCTTGCACCAAATCGGCAATGGCACGGCTGAAGTTGCGATCAATCAACAAAATCCGCGAATTGCCACCAACTTCATGTAGATGACTGATAATATCAACGATGGTATTGAATTCAGCTTCGCTGGTTCCGGACATCTCATCGATTACGAGCAGACGACGACGACGATAGAGCTGCTCCAAAATACTAATCCCCCAGCGCTCCTCATGCAGACGCGTCATGGTCGTCCCAAAGACTGAATCCATTGTCCGTACAATATCATAGAGGCGGAGTGGTTTGCCTCCAGACGCACCAACACGAATAATGCCATCAGTAAATTCATAGAAATGATTCCATGCAGCAGCAGTTGCCAATGTGCTTTTGCCAACACCTTGCTCTCCGCTGAGGGCAATAGCAGGTAGATCGTCGCCTCCTGTCAGCCAATCGTGTAGCGTAAGAAGCTCCTTTTGGCGACCACAAAATCCTTGTAGTCGGAATAGACCTAGGTTATGGGGCGTTTGCTCACGTGATTCTTGGTGCATGAAGGTGTGAAAAATAAGCTTATAGCCACATCATTTAAACTTCGAGTGTGTACCACAAAGTGTGTAAATGAACACTGCTCAGCCTGTTTTTTTAGGGACAACTCTATTATGTCAGATTAGAGCGCGATAAAACCAGGCAAGGACAATTGCTCCCGGCAGCAATTTCATAATACAGACCTTCGGCTAGAGCAATACCTCCCGCAACGTTTCCGAAGCTCTGTGTTCCTGTGCCCGATGCAATCAAAATCAGGTCAGGATGTATACGTTTGGCAATCTCATTTACATTGACTGGTGTTACACGCTCAACCAAATCGACCTGCTGAATCAGTCCCTCTTCTACTGCCTTCGGACGTGCCAGCGGATCGCTCACGACAATTTCGATTCGGTCGTTTTTTTGTAATTGGCGAATGGCCGCACTTCCTGCACGACCCGCCCCAATGAGCCAAATACGCACCTTCCCCTCCTTCGTAACTTATCAATCGATTATCTTAAATCCACTCAATCCGACTCAACAGATAGAAAAAAGCCCAGATGAGCATGGCCGATGGAATCCCGACGATCAAGCCTGCCCGTATCATATCGTTTCGCTTCACAGCACCCGTCACAGAAACGAGCGTCATGCGTGCGGAAGCCGCGGGTAACATATAGGCCAATGCCAGCGCAAAGACTGTGGGCAACAATAGACGAGCTGGTGCAATGCCGCTGGCCTCCCCCAACGTGATCAGAATCGGAGCCAGTATGGCACCCAACGTGACGTTGTTCATGAATTGAGTCAGAACAAAGGCAATTGTCACGAGAACCGTTAGAATCGAAACGTAGGACAATCCCTCTAGTTGCGGGGCAAGAAGACCTGCAAACCAAGCATCTGCTCCCGTCTTGTGCAAAGCATCACCTAAGGTCAATCCCGCTCCGATCACAAAAAAGACGCCCCAATTGACCCCGCGCAGATCATTCCAATCGATTACTTCCTCTACAGAAAGAAGCGCAACGGCGCCAATCGCCACAACTGCACTACTTAAAAGCGATGGTGGCAAAATCAGCATCTCTTCAAGCCACTTGCCGCTAATCCAAAGCATCACAGCCAGGAAAAGAGTCATAATGATTTTGCGCTCTGCCGAACTCAATGCGCCCAAACGTCGAATTTCGCGTAAAGCAGGCAAGGTATCGATCTCAAGCTTGGGCAAACGAAAGGTCAACTTTAATAAGAGCCAGCTGAATGGAACAAGAACAATGACAACCGGTAGACCATATTGCATCCAACTAATAAATCCAAACGATTGAATATCATTTAGCAAACCACTGGCAATTGCGTTCTCCCCACTTCCCATAATGGTCGCAATCGCCCCCAAACTGGAGCTGTAAGCAATCCCTAAAATTAAGATACTGAGGACTTTCTGCGCTTCATCTGGTTGCTTCACACGTTGGGCAATTGTGATTGCCACTGGAATCAGTACAGCTGCTGTTGCTGTATTCAACACCCACATGCTCAACATGCTCGTAATGAGCATCAATCCGAGCAAAAGCAGCGGAAAACTCCCTCCACTTTGGACAATTGCATAAAGAGCCAGGCGCCGCGTCAATCCATGTTTGCGCAGTGCCTCAGCCAGAAAAAGACTGCCTAGAATCAAAAAGACGACTGGTTTGCCAAAAGGTGCAAACGCCCCATCGACTGTATCAATTCCCAGCGCAATCTGGCAAATCGGTACAAGCAACGCTGCAATGGGTAGTGGTGCAGGCTCCAAAGCCAGAATGGCTCCCGTGAAGACAAACAACGCCAGCGCTCGATGGCCTTCGGCTGATAAGGTTTCTGGAAATGGCACAAACAACACAATTCCGGTGAGTACCAATACGATGATCAAACGGCGTAAATCAAAAACCTTACGGACTCCGGCTTGAAACGGCTGCTGCAACACTTCTAATGGCGTTGTTCGTCGTCGTAACCGCCGCTTGCTAATGTTGGTTCGTTGGCTCGTGCTGCGTAGAGCAACCCCATTGGGATTCGTCGCAACACGCACCTGGAGATCTTCAGCTTCCTCCTCGTTGGCATCTGGCTCCTGATTTGTCTTACTATCAACTTCCCCATTACTCGCTTTGGCTTCCTTAAATCTGGCTGTCAGGGTTACTTTCTGTGGTAAAGCTGATTTGAGACGTGTACGTTTAAAGCTCATGTTGATATCTTCAGGTCAACTGCAGGTTGGGCTTTGATGATCGCTTCGTCGAATTGTGGAACAAACAGCTTGTTTGTTCAGCATCACGAATGAATAGACAAGGTCATCTAGGCGGGTCACGACTGACGCCGCACTTCATGTTATCGCGATCGTTGACAAATGGACAAGCCCTCCACGGCCGGTCCACTTGAGGATTCAATTTCCAGCGCTTTCTGAAGCCAGGGGATGGCTTTTTCACATTCAGTTGGTTCTTTATAAATAAAGGCTAAGCCAAGCGAATAGATATGCTCAATACGGGCGCTCTCGCCCAACAGCATGACACCTGTTTCCAGAAAAGTCGCAGCATCTTCGTAATTACGTAAAGCATAGAGCGCCATGCCCAGATGCACTTGGGCGAGTCCGTATTTAGGATCCATCTCAACCGCTTTGCGCAGTTCACGTACAGCTTGATAGGGATCGCCTGTATTGTAGATGCCGTAGCCTAACGCATCCAATGTAATCGCTGATTCATAGACAGCTACAGCCTGCGCATAGCTTTCATTGGCTTTCTCATAGTCTTGCAAGCCAACGCTATATTGACGCCCCCGTTCAATATAAAAATCGAAACGATAAGGCGCAGATTCTATCGCCTGATTGTAATACTCAATCGCTTTTTCGTATTCTCCTCTCGTCTCTTCCAGATAAGCCAGATTTCGCAAAAGCAATGGATGATCAGGATCAATCTCTTGGGCACTTGACAAATATCCTTCAGCCACAGGCCAGTTGCGCACATCGCTATAAACTTCTCCAAGTACCGCCAACGCATAGACATTTTCTGCGTCTTGTTCAAGTGCATCTAGCGCATTTTGAATCGCAGCTTCATATTGCCCCTGCCAATCGAGCGTTCGTGCCAGCGTTGCCAACGCATCAGCATTTTCCGGTGCTAGCTCAATAGCTTGTTCCGCAAGAACGCGTGCCTTTTTTGTGTCTCGCATCATTAAGAATAGACGACTCTGTTCAATGAGAGGCTGAGGATTCTGCGGTTCTAGCCTCATAACCGCTTGATAGGCAGTTAGTGCTTTGTCAAAATCAGCCTGGCGGATACGACGTTCGGCTTCTAGTAGAAACGAACCAGCACTACGCGTCGGCGTTGGCGTTGGTTGAAGTTGTTGGGGTGAAAGCCAACTAGGTTGTTGTTCATACAGGACAATGGCCACAACCGCGATCAGGATGAGTGGCCAAAAGCGTGATTTACTCTTTCGCCGTCGACGTGGTTGGTAAGAACGGTCAAGATACATAACAGAAATATTATATCACATGAAGACGTGTCGGTCTTCTCTAGAAATGCTTAAGGAGTGTATTTCAGCAGCACACCACGCGAAAAAGTGGATCATTCTACAAGACAAGCAAAACAGGAGGTTTCTCAAGGGTTTGGGGGCGAGATGCGATCCATCCAGGTTCTGCTGACATTTAGTGTGCCCTCTCAGAGCGTTGGTCGTTCTGCACGATGATTTCTCTGAGGAGATTGTGGTGCTACGCACCCACTGCGTGAGCAAATGCCAACGGCCCCTAACCAGCAGCTCAACTTGAGATTCGGTTGAACCAAATATTGTCAGAAACTGAATGGTATTGTCAGAAAAATCACTTCGAAAGATCAAGTGTGTCATCTCAGTTTTGATTAGACTGAGCGAGCGTCAACTGGCGCACAAAATTCGGCAGTGATCATCGTGCCAACCAATTGTAGAACAAACAGACCATGCCATCTAGCCAAAACAATGACCAACACAAAAAATTAAATAAAACATTCAAACACATCAAACAGGAGGCAATCAATATGAAAAACAAACCAGAAAAACCCTCTCCGCAAACAGAATTGTGGAAACGCACTCTAATATTTCCAACGAAATCACTTGATTACACAATCGATCTAAATAAGCTAAAAATCCAACGACCAAAACCTTCACAATCTAATATGCTTTTCTACCATTCTTTATGGTATCGGAGGACAAAATGAAACTAATTTTTCGTTTACAAAGTATTCTTTTTTTCTTAACAATCCTATGCTTGGCCGGAATGACTCTGGCAACTGAACTGATTCAAGTCTCTAGTGTGCAAGCCGGCGTGTCCACCTTTACACGTCAACAATCAATTCAAAAGAGTCTAATCAATCAAGACCATGTTGTCGAGTTCACGACAACGGGCTTTACCCCACAAAGTCTCGTAGTCAAAGTGGGGGACCGAGTCATCTGGCGCAATACAACCAATGCAACGCTCAGATTGCACAGTGGACTGCCGCCAAAACTCTTTCTGCCTTTGCTCACGACGGGTGTAACAAGCGTCCGTAGTGCCAACCAGGAAACTGCAACAAGCCAGCCCTCTGAGCAAGAAGCTTTTGCAGCACAGTTGGCACCGGGTGCAGAATTTGCCCATCAATTCAACATAGTGGGCACCGTTGACTACTTTAACAGCCAATTCAACAGCGAGAATCGTCAACTCACCGGCACCATCTTGGTTGAAGAGGCCGATGACCCATCGCCTACGCCCGATCCACTTCCCGATGAAGATGAGCTAGATCAGAGCGCTCTGGGCTATGCCACATCCAATGACCGCACCTTGATCCGCTGGTTCTGGACGCAGCCAAACCAACCGACCTTCCGCATCTATCGCCAGCAGGGGGCACCGGAGCAGACGTTGGCTGACGTGTCACCCATCATGGATGAAGCGACGGCTATTGCCGTTCTCAACACAACCGATGGGCGTTGGCCCGCTCTCTGGCAACAGCTTCAAGTAGACCATGGCGTCACATCGATTGCCGAGCTGCATACGTTCCTCCAGGAAAATCTCTTCGCTGCCCAACAATTGGCGAACCAATACTATCCAATAGCATTGGTACTTGGCTGGGGCTATCTTGATTTGGATATCAATACAGATGAAGCAGCCACTTACCGCGTCGAACCATTGGACGGTAGCCCGATACTTGGTCCAATGACCATCAAACCAGGTCAGCCAACACCGCTTACGGCACCCACTGGTCTTCAAGCGCTGAACCTAAACCCAGATTCAAGCACGATCGTCAAACCGCGCGAGGGACAGTGGGGCGTTGCACAGCAGAATCGACGTTTTCATGAAAGTGTCTATCTCTCCTGGGATTCAGCACTTGATCCAGATCAGAAGCTCGAAGTCTTCCCGGCAGCTTGGGTCGTCGGGTATGACATCTATCGGGCGACGAGCGATGCACCGAATGCATTTGTGCAAATCAACGGAGCTGATGCTGTGCAGACCATGCCCGACCACAAACCCGATCTAGCAACGCCAAGCCTGGCAAAAGTCGATGCCGAGAGCGACTATGCGCTCACCGAAGCATATGCAAATGACTACGAGCAGATCGAGTTCTATTTTGCAGACGATGGTGTAGGCGTCGGGCATTACCTCTATCGTATTGCAGCACGCGATGCGCTGGGCATGGTAAGAAGTTGGCCCGAAGACGTCCACTTCTTTAGCGATCCGCAACGGGCAACTGCACACAACTTCATGCCACCACCAGCACCAACTGTTTTTGCTCCGACAATCGATCCCGCGCATACGGAAGTTATGATCACATGGCAAATGACACCCAGTCGACCTACACAGCTTCCGCATTGAACGTACCTTAGCCTTGAACAATCAAAAATTGCCTGAGGATTGTCTGTCCGATGCAGATTGCTGGCAAGAGGCGGCTACACTGGCTGCAACTGAGAACAGTTGGACCGATCCAGATGGCACCAAAGGGATGGTGCGCTGGTATCGAGTTCAGGCGGTTGATCATGCTGGTAATCGCAGTCTTTACGGCGGGCCAGTGCAGGCCATTCTCCACGACGTTACGGGGCCGCAGCCCCCAGGAATCAAAGTCGATGAGTGTTGGGATTCAAAGAAGGGATTCCCTGGCTTTTGCATCAACGGTGGTGGCGACGACGACACCAAGCGATTCCGCATCGCCTGCCGTATGACGCCTGATACCGATGAGGTGCTGCTAGATATCGTTGAAGGAAACCAACTCTTGAGCTGGGATTTTCATGATGTCTTTACCCCTCCCTTTCCTCTGGAAGATGTGACCTGTCGAGTCTGGGCTGAAGACAGCCACGGCAACCTATCCGAACCGTCTCCCGAGGTTGTGGTACCGTTGATCGTTGCACCAGAGACGCCAACCCTGCTCCCACCCGTCATTACCAGCATTGAGACGGCCGGCAGTGCAGAAACTGGCTGGCAATCTGTGCTTACCTGGGACATGGTTAACTCGCCTGCGATCGCTGGCTTTGATATTTTGCGAAAAATGTTCTCGACAAGGTAGAAACCGGAATGGGCAACGATGGCACTGTTCGCACCTACATCGATGATCCGGTGAATGCCGACGCAATTTATAGCTATCGTGTAAAGGCAATTCTGATCAACGGAACCGAACTTCTTTCGACGCCGCGGCTCTTCAGCGTGGTTGATGGGCGGAGCGACCATTGACGGAACTGCTCTGGATCAGCGTGGAACGACAGATCAATGGCGTCAATCTGGCCTGGAGATGTTCAGAGTTGGCCGATGATGATGCCACGGGACCCCCCCACGACGCGTCAATTTGCCGTCTTTCGCAGTCGTCAGGCTGATCGAGATTACCAACAGATCACACCGATCTTCGTGCCGGTTCAGTCCCAGTGCATGTTCTTCTACACCGATACGGATGCGCAGCACGACCAGTATCACTATCAGTGGTCGAGTTTAGCAAGCGAACTGGCGAACCGATTGGCTATACCGTGCCACGTGCCATCGACAATGCAGGACCAGAATTGACTGACTATGGCCAGGATATTGCTGTGGACACAAATAGAGTTCTGGTTCATCATACGCCTAGTGCTCCGATCTTGCAGTTGATTCCGTGTAGTTCAATTGACCCGACCAATAATGATTTCAGCCAACCATTGCTCTTTGGTGGTGGCATCGAAATGCACAATGTGGCAGTCGTTGATATCAATGTGGACCACACGTTTGCGGGAACTGGCGATCTGCAAGTCTTCAACAACGGCGATTTGGTGACCATTCCGTCTTCTTTGAAGGTCCACCGTAGCTAACGACAGGAATCATGTTTGTAGTGGACAGGTCGATGTTTTGTTGCCTGAAACGAATCAACCAGGTGGACCAATCATTGTGGAGAACGCAAGAGGTATGGATTATGCTGTCTATCGCATCACCGCTGGTTCCTACTTTGATCCATCAAACGCAAGTCATGGTGAAGTGCGTTTGGTACTGCCGGAGAGTCTGCGTTCGGTGGATCACAATGGCACGGAGGCAGATGTGGTGACACTTGGTGGACCGAACTTGAGTTTGCACGGTGACCTCTCGTGGCCCTTTGAATATGATCTAGGCAACCTGGAAACAGCACCGCTTACCCTCGTGCCCTTGGGCCAGATGACCGTATCGCCCGATGCCTTTGAGATGACCGATAGCTGTTTGCGCTATGCGGACAACAACAATCCGCTGAGCAGTACGCGTCCGGCACCCGTAAACTACAATGTTGGGGACAGCAACGATGGCTATCTACGAGCAACCTTTCACGACATTCCTTTGCGAAAAGAGCAGACGCGAATTACGACAGATGGTGTAGCGGGTGTCTTCCGCAGCAGCGACGCGGTGAGCTGGATTGGTTCTTATCCCTATGGCTTCAATGTTTCAGCCTCGAATCCGAGCCTGACGATTTCCGAAAGTCAGATCGTCAAAGGTAGTGTCGGTGGTGGCACGATTACCTTGCGTTATCGACGAGGGATTACAGGAGCACAGCAGAGCCAGGTCAATATAAACTTTGAAAGCTTGTCCATTGATCCTGGTGGTGCGTTGGTTGGTGATGTTACTCAGATGGCCGGCTCAGACGGTATCGCTTGGCGATCGTTTGTTGTTGAGCCCGGCGATTGGGAATTCTATGCTGGATCTGTCACGACGCCTGGTGTTCCTATTAGCGAAAACGGTGTCATTATGTGGGATGCCCGTCCTGGCGATGAAATGGATATTGGGCTGGCAGAACCTGCACTACGCGAGCCTGGCCTGAATCGACGGCGTGATGCTGAACCATTCTATTGGAATTGCTCTGACCCAGCCCAATTTAGCGCTCGTGCAGATACCTATCTGCGGCGAGGTGGTGTTACCCAGCGCTTCCAAGCGGTGATAGAGGGAGCGGTTGACGTGAGCATTCATGGGTATGATAGTTCAGTCACGAATTTTGACATATACTTCTTGGACAATCGGGATGTGGACAGCAACATCACGGGCGATCTGCACCTGCCCTTCCCAGCAGATATGACGCTCAATCTAGTGGGGATGTGGCTGGATCCAGAGGGTTGTGTCGATGGCGCTTTGCTGGGCAATGGGACCGAAACGCTGGCGTACTGGGATGCAACAATTGCACCCGAGTCCGTCAAATTCCTAAAGTTCGATGGAGAATATGACCAGCCAACGCCGGCCGATCAGGCAAAATTTGACGGTTGGGATGCGATGCTACGGCTACGTGGTGCTTTGGATTTGCCCAAGCTGACTGATCCTGCCACGGGCCGTCCAGCGGTGGCGGATACGGACATCGATTTCCGCCCCGACGGTGACTCAGAGAATGATATTCTCCTCACACAAGATCGAATCAATTATGCCTTGACTGGTTTCCCCTTCTTGTTGGAGACCTTGCGCTTGAGTAATTACAATGATGGTGCCGGTGAATCGCCCAACTGGGATCCCAGTGCAAATGCCGATCCAACACCAGCTGTGTTACCAAGCCAAAATGGTTTCTTCCAGATGCAGGGCGCACTGCTCGCACCCTACTACGGCAGTTTGGTCGATTCGGGTGGAGATAATCCGGTGCTCTATATCTACAACGGATTTGACTATGTGGGATTTGCGAGGCAATTGCAGGCTGAGCGAGTCTGGGCAGATTTCGACTATCCCTCGTTGCCTTCTATAGAGATCAAACATGTCTTCGATGAGCTTGTCTATGCGGATGGTCCAGAGATAGGACTCTTGGTTGGTTTCGAAAGTTACCGCTTTGCGCCTGATGCAGTGATACCGCCTGTTCCAAGCAGTCTGCAAGTGGTTCATCTCGACGCCGGTCTGGTTATTCAACCTAAAGCGCTAGACATTTATGCTGGGTTGAGTAGGGGTGTTGCTCTCTTCCGCGCTCTGGCAGAATAATCAGGAGCGGACCTGACCAATCCACCATCCTCAACCATATTGCAGAGTTGGGGTCAGAAGCTGAATATGAATGATGGTGGCGATAGCGTCAACGAAATCGATGCTTACAGCGATCTGCTGGCCGATGTCTGGACGATATATGGTGGTTTTACGAATCCGACCTACAAGATCACGACGCAGGTGTTGAACGAGTATGACATGCTCGATGGTATTGATTTGCCGACAAACGATGATTTTGGTGGTGGAACGTTGGGGATTTTGCGACAGCAGGGCGTGACCCACAGCCGAGTGCGTGGCGGATTGCTGCGCAGCGGTACTGGTCCTACCCTCCAGTTTGAGCAGTTCAACCTGGGCATGGAGCTGATCATCCACCGAACTGGCGACGCATTACCATTGGTGCAGGCCGAGACGGCGACGCTGATCATCAACCGCTGGGGCGACATCATCATTGAAGGTGAAGACGTAATCAGTAGCATCTTCCAAAACGAGAATCTCCCGCTGGATCTCACGGGGCGCATCAACTTCACTGATCAGATCTATGAATTGGGTGTCAGCATCAATCGGCCCGAAGTCGGTTTGCTGCACGATTTCGAGATTTGGAACATCACCGTACACGAAGCGACTGGCGTGCTCGGCGTTGACCTGAAACCAGGTGGTTTTGAAGGTGGCTATCTGGGCTTGGATTTGGAAGGCTCCATCAACTTTATGCCGGTAACTTCGAATGGCTTTGGTGGACAGGTTCTATTTGGGGTGATTCACTCCAATAGTCCGGTCATCCAGAATCATTTCGGCGACTTACTAGACCATCTGGATATCGTGCCCGATGCACCTGGTTCGACCCAATCGGCTAGCGAATCACTGAAAGGTGCCTACATCCGTATGTATGGCGATGGCGGTCTGCTCTCCGACTTGGCGAATGGAAAACTGGGCTTCGATGGAGGGATTCGCTACGGCGGTTGGTACTGGTCCCGTGCAGATCACGGTGGTGGCGTGCGAGCCGGTGGTCTGTTGGGCGCTTATGCCTACGGTCGCTTCCTGGCAGTGGTCAAGATGCGTGGCGATATCACTTTCATCTATGCCTACAACGCTGGTGACCATAGCATCAGCAGCGAAGCATGGGTCGCTGGCGGTCTCGGCTTCTGCGAACCGGAGACTTGGTCATCATGGAATTCCCGCTGGTGGAACGACCGCTGGTGTTGGACAGCAGGAGCCTTCCTCGGGCTTGAATGGAATGTGACACAAGGGAATTTTGATGTGGATGTTCAGATTGATACGGAAGTAGGAATTCTGAGTACAGTCGCAGTCGTAGGTCACTTCTCTGAAGTGACGGGCATCAAGAATCCTAGACCTTCACTTGAAACAGGTTGCGCCCTTGATGCTTGTCCCGCCAGAGACGGGACCTACAATATTGGAGAAATCATTTGAGGGATAACATGGCACAATCCAGCGCATTATCAAAAGCTGCTCATATAACGAAATTTATGACGAAGGGTTTTCTGGCATTGTGGATTGGTACGACATTTTGGTTCAGTTTGACGGGGCAGGTATGGGCGCAGGGCGGCGACGATGAGCCGTGGACCTGGCTCAATCCCCCTTCCTCAAGGCAACGCACTGCACGGCGTCGATTGTCCAACACTTGAGACCTGCTTTGCCGTGGGGCGTGGTGGAACGATTCTCCGCTCGACCGATGGCGCAGAAACGTGGGAAGTTCAGGACGCACCTGTGTCCAAGACTCTGCTCGATGTTAGCTGTGTTTCCGCCTCGCAATGCGTGATCGTTGGGCTGAGGGGCACCATCTTGACGACCAAAGATGGTGGGGTGAGTTGGGTGCAGCAACCACTCGATTCTTTCCCACTCCTATACGATGTTATCTGTATGACGGAGTTGGAGTGCTTGGTTGTAGGAGATACCGGAGGGGTCTTTACATCTGTCGGCGTCACGTTTTATACCAACGATGGTGGTGAGAATTGGACGAAGGAGATATCGATAGCAAGATCTCTGAAGGCGGTTCACTGTACAACGGCCGATCACTGCATTGCTGGAGGGCGTTCGTTGTTGCTCACGGTTGATGGTGGCACCACGTGGACCTCAACGCATGAAGGTTTCCTGACCATCCAAAGCATCAGTTGTGCGACTGCCACCGATTGCATTGCGATTGGTCTGTCGGATACTATTTTTCTGACCAACGATGGAGGCAATCGTTGGTCAGAAAAAACAGCGGGTGTTGCAGCGAACCTTTTCGATTCTAAGATCTATTGCACCACAGCGACCGATTGTATGATTGCGAGGCCAAAGGGGCTGGTTATTGCCACTTCGGACGCTGGGCAAAGTTGGCAGCCACAATCTTCAGGGGTTGACAAGCAGCTGCGGGATCTAGACTGCAGTTCGGCCACTTTGTGTGTTTCAGTTGGTGATGCTGGCATTATTCTGACAACAAATGATGCGGGAATTGCCTGGGCTTCACGATTAGCCGGTGGCACCGAAGACCTACATGATATTCAATGTCTTTCTGGCGAAGAATGTATTGTGGTTGGAGACAATGGCTCTATCCTCACGACGACCGATCAAGGCAATACGTGGGTCGAGCCATCGACAGGTGTCACTTCGACACTCACGAGTCTGAACTGTCCAACTGCGAATAATTGTTTCGCTGTCGGAGATGGCGGGACTGTTCTTGCCTCGACCGATAGTGGAGAGACTTGGATGGTACAGAATGCCGGCACGACAAATTGGTTGAGCGAAATCAGCTGTGTCAATGCACAAGATTGTATTGCGGTTGGTGGAGATAGTACGATCATCACAACAAATGATGCTGGTCGGACTTGGACAAAGCGTGCATTGATCGATGATCGACAGGATCTGTTTACGGGGATCCATTGTATGACCAAGATGACTTGCTTAGTCAGTGCTAGCGGAGGAAGTGTATTGACTACAAATGATGGTGGGATTACTTGGAATACTCATTATCTTCCCATTCTAGATGGCCTTGTTGCCGATGACATCGCTTGTGTTTCAGAAATAGATTGTATTGTCATTGGAGTAGATGCGGATACTTTTAGTACCTGTCTTGCTGCCATCACGCATGATGCCGGTATTTCTTGGCAACTGACTATCTATGCGATTAATTTCTGTGCGTCACGAATCAGTTGTCTGGACGAAATCGGTTGCGTTGCCGTCGGGGGGGATGGACATCTTTTCACAATCGTAAATGAAAATGTCGTCTGGTCACAGCAGATACTGGAAGATGGTAATCAGCTTGATGCCGTCACTTGTATGATGACGACGGACTGCTTTGCAGTGGGTCGGTTTGGTTCGATTCTGAGGGGAAAGTTGGCGTTGCCCAAAAAGGTTTTCTTGACGGTTCTCCAGCAGTGACCTAGAACCTATCCGAAAAGTGGCTGTGAG
>JAHBNG010000077.1 GCA_019217005.1 Chloroflexi bacterium TSY | reverse complement strand
GCATCAAAGCCCGGCGTCTGCCACGACATTGCCACCACTAAAGAGCCAGACCAGCCAGGATCACCTCGCCCACCAGACAGGTGATCTCGACCAGGATACCAAAGAGCGTATTGGGTAGCGTCCAGATTGCACCTAAAAGCATGAGCAGCACGCCACCAAACGACCAATGCCCAGTAGGGTCAACGCGGCCCACTGGGTCGTTGCCGCAAAAAGCATAAGCATTGCGCACCCGCGGCTGCTTCAGCCACTCGTTGAGAATCTGGCAACGCAGGGCAGGTTGACGACTGGCCAAATAGAGCGGATTGAGTAGCCGCGCATCATCAGGTGCCCCGGTGTAGGAGTCGGGTGTGAGAAAGCGACCCAGCACCGGATCATACCAACGAGCGCCAAAGTAATAGAGACCGATCGCTGCATACCAATTGCGGTTGGTCAAACAGGGCATCTGTTGAACTGTATCGCCCTGACTGGCTTGAGATGTGGCGATGGGTCGGCCAAATGGGTCGTAGGCAAAGCGAGCGACGATCTCACCCTGTCGATCGGTTAGCAAACGGGTTGTTCCTCGCTCATCATCATGACGGAATAGAATGGCTTCGGTTTCAACGTGCCCTGAACTTTGGGCCAGCACGCCCAAGGGCGTCCGTATGAGCAAGCGTCGTGGTTGTCCATACGCATTAGTCACAGCCAGCAATTCATCCGCATCATCGTAGAGATAGCGTTCGATCTCACCCTCAACTTCGGCCCACACCAAACGACCTTTGTGGTCATAGCGGAAGCGGGCGACGAGCGCATGATCGTGCCGCACCTCTTGTAGCTGTCCAGCATCGTCATAGCGATAATGCTTGACGCCCTCGGGACCGACACATTGCGTCAGCCGCCCCCAGCGATCGTGGGTGAAATGGGTCTGTGTACCTTCATCAGTTGTTGCCGCCACCAGTCGTCCCGCCGTATCATAGCCGACATGGACGGTTTTGTCTGAATCAGAACGCATGACCAGATTGTCCATATTGTCGTGGGCAAAGCGATATGACTGGTAATCATCTTCGTTTTGGGCGCTAATCAGCCGACCCAGGCCGTCATAGCCATAGTGCCGTTCTCCATCGCTGACGATCTCACCGATGTCGTTGTAGCATAGGGTGCGAGCCAGCAGCCTCTCTTCCCCACGGCAGACCATGTGACGCGTCGGGCGACCATCGGCGGCATTGGCCTCAGTCGTCGTTGTCGTGCCGTTGTCCAGCGCCACGGTAGTGGTTTTGGTTGCATCGTCGTAGCCGAAGCGGGCCAGTATCCTCTGATCCAGCGCCACGGTCTGGGGGCGTCCCTGTTCATCCCGGGTATAGCGAATTGGACGATCGCTACCCGGCAAGGTCATGGTGCTCAAGCGACCGTCGGCGTCGTACTCGAAATGCACGGCAATCGTCACGCCACGCATTGACTGCTCATTCAGGTGGCGCGGCCCACCGCATCATAGCGCCACTGGCGCTTGAACGTACGTGCGTGCACCACGCGGCCCGCTTCATCGTAGCGATAGACGCTGACCTCACCCCGTCCGCGTTGAATGTTTGCGATACGGCCATGCTCATCGTAGCGGTAGTGGGTGGTGATGCCTCTGTCATCATTATGTCCAGCCGATCTTCGTCGTTATAACGGTAAGTGGTCAACTCGTCCCCGTGATCCACCGTATGCAGCCGTCGTTGCTCGTCATAGGTGTAGTGGCGGGTTTGGCCTGGCTTCGTGCAGCGTGGTCAAATCGCCGTTGGCATCATAATCATAGCGAAACTCTGCCCCCCCCGCTCAGTGACCTGGTCGATGCGGCCCGCAGCACCAAACAATTGGCGGCGCTCCTGTTCACTGCGCATATAGGTTTCGACGCGACGGAGAGCGTTGGACGACTCTGCGACCCCACCCCAGTCCTCCCCAGCTTGGAGAGGGAGCAACGATCTCTTTAACGAAAATCGGTCCCTCCTCCAGTTTGGGGGCGGGTGCCCACTGGGTGCGGAGGGGGTGAGGTTTCTTTCATCAACAGCTTATCTTGATCGATCATATCGAAATTCCCTCACTCGCACTCTGTCCACCATTGAGCGGTATCGCATCCAGCATCTCGTCAAAGGCACTCCGCACGCGGTCTAGTTCCTGGTCAAAACTGACGCCCAGATTGTCGATCACGTGACAAAGGCGGTCGAGGATTTCCACAAAGATGAGACCCTCGATCTGCTGCAAGATGGCCTCTAAACTTGATAGCGCTGTGGCGAGTGTCGCCTTGAGCTGATCCAAAATAACCTCCAACGCGGCGCGTAAGGTGCGTAATTGCTCATCAATAATGCCGATCAGATCATCCAGCAGCGTCTTGAGTGTGACAGTGACGGTCTGGACCACGTTGTCGAAGCTGGCGTTGATCTGTTCCGTGATCGCGGCTGGGCTGAGAGCGCTGGAAGTCAGCTTTGATCGACTGCACCTGCCCAGCATCTCGTTGACGATGGTCTGCACTTCTTCCGTGGGTACGTCTTCGATGCTCTGGCGAATGCGCTCCAGGAAGGCTTCAATCGTTGGCTTGATCTGGCCCAGGGGTGAGCTGATGACGGCATCGTGGAGGGAAAGATTGAGCGTTTCGATGCGGGTACGCAGGTCGTCAGCATCAAAGACCATGAGCAGTCGGGTCAGCAGATCATTGATCATGGCTTCCAACTGGTAGACCACATCATCCACCGTTGGCACCGTGCCAATGTCCACGGCGTTGAGCAAATCGACATAGATGGTGAAGAGCGTGTCCCAAGCGTGGGCCGCGATCAGGTTCTCTAGTTGGGTATAGAGGGTACTGAGCGCTGTAAAAAGCAGGTCGTTCGCGGCAGCCAGCGCATCCAGATGCAGCGTGATCTGGGCATAGCCAGTTGGATCGGCGGGATCAAGATCGTTGATGGCGTCAAGCAGAGCGCGATAAGCGGTGATGATGGCCTGGCGGGCGGGATCGAGCGTGACCTCCAGTTCGCTATCCGCTAGTGGGGATAGTACGTTGAGCGCCGTGTGAACATGAGCCAGGGGGGCATCGAGCAGATCGGGCGCAACGCCGAGCAGATGATTGGTCAGAAAGGGGAGTAACTCGTCCTGGTGCGCGGCAAAGTCGTCTTCAAGATTCTGAATGAGGGTCAGCGCGCTACGCAATTCTTCCAGACGCGCAGGATCAATCAGGTTGCCGGTTAGATCGGCGATGCGGGTATCAAAGAGAGCCAGAGCTTCGGCGATAACAGATTGGGCCACTTCGTTGAGCAACTGCCCTTCGCTCACTTGGCGTGCAATATCGCTGTTGCTCAGCAGATCGGTGACGTCACTGTACGCCTCGTCAAGTGATTCGACATAAGAGAGCGCGTTGGCGGGCAGTGCGTTCTGAATCGACGTCACCGCGCTGGTCAAGCCGCCAGTCAGAGGGTTGGTGTCGATGTCCAGGTGCGTGTCTAATTGGCCAAAGAGGGTAAAGAGTTCGCTCAACGGCGAGTCGCTACTGTGGGCATCAAGTGAACGAAATAGACCAACCAGAGCGGTCAAATCCGCCTCAAGGCGGATGCTGGCGTCGGCAGTTGCTGATGGATCGGGTAGTCGGTCAAGAATAGGCATCAGGTTCAGATTAAATCACGAATCGTCGTCAAGGCGCCGGTGCTGCCTTCGGCCAAATCGGTAAAGCCGTCGAGCATCTGCGGGAGTTGCGATGTTGGATCGCCGAAGGAGGGGACATTGGCAATCAAGTCCACCAGACCAGAGACTTCGTCGAGCGCGTTTTGTACGTCGTCCATAAATGCGGTTGCCTCGTTCAGCAGATCGGCATCGAGCGCGCCGAAGGGATCGCTGGCAGCCGGTTCGGGGGGCTCCACGTACTCGGTCACTTCGCAGGCAAAGTCGAACTGATCAGGATAGCCCGCCCGCTGTGCCACCAGGAGGCGGGTGATGAGTACCTGGGCAAAATAGCCCTCCCCTACGGCTGCTGTAAAAAAGTCAACCGGCTCACCTGCGAGATGAGCCGTGCGTAAGTTGCTTAACTCTGTGGCGGCATCTGCACCATAAAAGATGCCGTCAAAACATACTGTCACCGAGGAACGCCCCAACACTTGGCTTAGGTCGCCGCTCAGTCCCGGTACGGCATGGCGCACCACGCATGTCGCCTCGCTGACATCAACGCGGGTAAGGTGTTCGAGAGTGATACTGCCCAGTTCGATAGTCATTGGTTATTGGTTGCTGGTTATTGGTTATTGGTTGTTGGTTGCTGGTTATTGGTTGTTGGTTCAGAGCGCATGGATTGTTGCACCAAAAAAGCTTCGAATTTGTCATTCTGAGCCAGGGTTGACGAATCAATTTTGTGATGCCCGTACAGACGGTATGACCATTCTATTTCATCGACCAGAGCGAAGAATCCCATCTGCCAAGCAGCACCTCAAGCTTGGTCGACTCGTTCGGGAAGGACGGGGACGATTGTCTTGGAACAAGGGATTATTCGCCTTCCTCGAACAAAAATGGTCAGTTTGTGTCGATTCTCGCGTCAAAGTCATTCTCTCCTTTGTCATGGCTCAGAATAACAGGCTTGGCAACTCGCCCCAAAAGTAAAATACACCCAGTTCTACCCGCCTGAAAACGGTTCGATTGTTTTGAGGAGAAGCCTCACTCGTGTTATGCAGGTCCGCTTGTCCCATAGGTGCGTAACAACATCAGTTCCAGTCGCTCGTCTAGCGCATTGAGAATCTGTTCGATCTGGGCATCACTCAGTGGTGTGTTCGTTGGGTCGGGCCGTGTTGAGCCGGTCCCGTACATTGGCGTCGCGGCGGACCATGTCGTGGTGTTGGTGCTTTGCGCATCCGCAGATATGGTGGACGGACGCTGTGGCGCATGGACGGGCGTTGTGTGATGTGCCTGTTGATTGGTCGAGTCATCTCTGATATCGACTGCGTTGATATCCATATCTGCGTCTAGTCCACCGGCAGATCTGACTATGTTTGTCTCGGTCCGAAATTCTTCTTGGCTCTCTGGTTCAGAGATGGCAGCAGATGTATGTGACACGAGCTCGTTGTATGGTGGTGTGTCCTGAGTTGAAGCGGGGTGCTCTGTAACCGTCGTCTGCTCTGTCACCCACTGCGTTAAATGGTCAATTTGGGAGTTGTCCCCAGCAGGCGTGCCCTGGAGATCGGTTCTGGTCTCTGTCGAGCGCACATCAGGTCGGGCTGTTGCGGCAACCTGGGGTGCTTGGCTAGTCAATGGCAACGTGGGTTGTATCTCCGCTGTCTGCAAAACAGGTTGTGAATCTGCCCGAACATTGGCGTTCAGGATCGATAAGAGCGATGATCGGTCACGCGTTAGCCGCACGCTCGGTGTGGTTGGTGTTGATGGCTGTGATAGGTGGTTCGGTGTTGATGGGCTAGAGTGAGCGTCCTCAGCCGGTGTTGACCATCTCATGTCCGTCGCGTTGACTCGAGCAGACCGCCTATTTTGATCGAGATCCGCAGGTGACATCGTGGCTGTTTGTGTATCCAAAGGAAAAAATGGCGCTGAATGCCCAGAATCAGCTGATTGTGGCGCTGAACGTGCAGAGTAATCGACTGTCAATAGTGCAGCGAGGCGCTCGGCTGGATCCATCAGGAGTTCGTGCCAGATCTTCCATGTTTCCTGATCAACGATGGAGATGTGCAAGCGTTGTTCCAGCGCCTGCATCTGGCGTCCAACCATGATCAATTGTTCAGCGGCTTCGACTGCGTTCATTCTCTCTGTTAACTTTCAGTTAGGCCAATCCAAATAATAAATGATCCACAGAAGGACGGGATTGAGTCGACCGCCGTCGGTTAAAACCGACGTCTGACAGCAAAAGTACACTAAAGTGCACTACATTTTCCAACTTTTTTCACACAACGGATACTTCACCAGCCCTTGGCAGCAAAGTACGAGACTCAGTAGATCCAAATTTGGCGTTTTTGGCTATTTTCAGTCGAGATTGCAGGGATTTTGGAGTCATTTATTCAGATTTCGGTTACAGAAAACAACCTATTTCATATCTGAAAATCGCCCAAATCTAACGCAAAAACTAGATATCGACCGGCAAATTTGTATTTATGTCAACTGTTTAGCCAGAATTCTCTCTCTAAACCTGAAATTTGGATCTACTGAGACTGCCCTATCTTCTAATCCTGTTCATCTTGTCAATCTGTGGATTATTCTTTAGACATTATATGGATTGAAAATAGGACACGGATTTTCAGGATGAACACAGATTCTCTCAGAGTAAATCCGTGAAATCTGTGTTCATCCGTGTCCCAATATTCTTAATCCTTATAATCTCTTTTTTCTGACATCGCCTTAAGCACCAGTGCCACTCAACTCCAGCTGCAGCAACTTCTCGACCCCCGCCAGATAGACAGCGACCTGTCCTGGCGTCAGTTGGTTGACCTGTTCTGGCGTCCAGCCAAAATGTTTTGCCAACAGGATATGGGTCTGCCCTAGAGGCGAACCAGCCGCTTCATTCAATGTTGCACCGTCGGCATCTAGCCCAGAGATCCGGTTGATCTGGCTCACCAGAAAATGAACCAGATCCACATGCATCTGCCGAATCTGGTCAAGGGTGAGGGCGGGCTCGACCACAGCTTCCTTGATCATAAGCAGTGGGAGCAGGCTGGCGTCGTCACGCGCCGCCCGCGAAATAAGCGTCAGGACGGCGATATTGAGTGGGCGCATTTGTACATATCCGGTCTGAGACTCGCTATTATGGGCTACGGGCGTCAGGATTGCGGCTGGAATCGTTACGTTGTGCAGGGCCTGGCTGCCCAGGAGCAAATCATCAGCGTTGAGTAGGGTTGCGGTCATATTGGGTGACTCTTGGCGAGCTCGGATCAAAACGCACCTTAGTGCTTATCTGAAAAGTTATGTGACGAACCATTTCTGCTCGAGAAGTTAGTCAGACTCACAACCGCTTTTCGGATAGGTTCTTATTTGTTAGACACCGAATGATGCGTACACAAACCCAGGTTAGCTCTCTTCATAGGCAATGCGCATCGCCTGAAACTGTACCCCCTCTATTACAAATTCCTCTGCGGGAATGGTGTAGCTCCAGGTGTCAAACTTGACGCCAAAGATGGTGACTTTTGTGAACTGATCGGGTCGCGCCGGATTGGTTAGCGATGTGATTACGTTGAAGGAGGGCTGAACAAAGTTGGCTGCAGCGGGCGGGCGGACCGCGCCATCACCCAGCAACAACCGCAGAAGCGCACCATTGACGTGGGCACGGTCGGCTATGCCGCTAATGCGGATGACGCCGGGGCGCAGGTGGGTCGGATAACGGCGACCGATCTCATAAAAAGGCTTTACGTCGCTGCTGACGGTGACTTGGACATTCCGCAGCCGTCCGACTGCGTTGCTCAAGTCGTATTGGGAGACGAGTCCGTCTGCGGCTGCCCCTTCTGGCGTGCTTGTATCATCAACGCCAATCACCAGCGCCGCATCAATTGCTCGAAAGACATCATTAGCCATTATATTCTTCCTTATAGAGACACCAATTAAATCTCAGACAAATGAATCGTTTTCGATCGAGGAACAATTGTCCGAAGTTAAAACGATGTGGCGATTAGCTCAGATTCATTGTCACTCGGATAAAGTCGATGCTGAAGGTCGGCTGCAGAGTCATGACCACGGCAACTTCACCCGCAACCTCCTGGGCACGGGTAGCCGAGACAGATAGCTCAAAGCCGGTTAGCGCTTCGTCTTCGACCATTCGGGTGAGAAAAGCTTCCAGGGTCGCCTGCATCGCGGCACGCACGCGGGCATTGTTGAGCCGACCGAGATAAGGGTCCGACGCCGAGCGGACACCATATTTGGCAAAGTCCACAATCCGACGCGTTGGGATGGCAGCGAAGGGTTGACCTTCTCCCTGAGTCGTGATGCCTTTGATCACGCGGAAGCCATTTTTGTTGACTATGGTGAGCAGATTGCGCTTGATCGCCTGTGCCTGTTCGCCTCGATTGAGATTCAAGTCCAGCCCGGGAATCGTCAGGGGTTTATTGGTCAGACTGGTCTGGACATCAAAGGATGAGATCAGACCAGCCACGGCGGCGGCGGTATAGGCAGGCGGCAGGCGCAGGCCGTCGGGATAACGTAGCCCCGGAGCAACCACGATCATGCGGTCACTGGCTGCCGTGTGGACCAAAGCTTCGGCTAGCGTCGTGCCAGCCGCACCAATGACGCCAATGCGTTCTAGATCGGTTTGCTCAGTCGCATTCAGATGGCCCTCTAGTACGGAGCCCATCTGCTCTACATCTTGACCAGCCAGCACCACAATGTTGATGAGCATGTTGGCGATGCTTTCCAAACCAGCTGTATATTCATCACGGCCCCCATCGGCCCCGTTGTTGCCCGGCGTGTTGCTCCCGGTGCCAAAAAAGGCGTTCAGACCATCCTGGGGTTTATCGATGCCGTGGGTGCCATCCACCAACGCATCCACGAGGCTAGAGCCGTTATTGATCAGTTCAACCAGCAGGCGACCGTCGGGCGCAACGTAAGTTTCGCTGGTGGCCTCGTGGTTGAGTGTGACCAGTACACAGTTGGCTCGATCCACCAAATAGGAGGCAACCAAGCGGTCCCCATTCGCCTGATCGGGTGCTTCACTCGCAGCAAAGGTGAGACTGCCATCCCAAGTGGTGATGAGGACTTCGCCTGCCGCGGGATCAGCGTGACCAGCGGCATAGGTGGCAAGTACGGTATCCTGTGCGTCGGGTGCCGTGCCAAAGGTCAGTTCACCTGTAGCAACATTGATGTTGACTTCGCCATCTGCAGGCGGGCTGCCCGAATCGTAGAGAATGTCCCCCGCGTCAAAGACCTGTTCCGTTCCATCGGCTCTCTGGATGCGGATCAGGTTGACGGCGTTGATTGGTTCGATAGGTGTGTGAGCCAGTTGATATGTGGGTGGGGTCGGCGAGCGCACGACTTCTTCGTCTTTGATCGTGGGCTTGTAGACGAGGTTGAGCGTTTCGTTGCGGCGGGTTGTGCCCCGGAAAATGCGAATACGATTTTCGGCAGAAGGGACGACGCCAGCGTAGTTCAAGTCAGTAAAGGAGGTGAGGTGCGTTTCGCTGTCGACACGGCATTCATCTTCTGCTGGAACGATTTCAATGTTGATGCTGTTGCCCCATGAACCGGGCGTTTTTGCCGTGAGAGTGGCGACGGTTTGCCCAGCCGCATTTTGCACCGCGTAGGAAGCATTGGCCTGACTGCTGCCCGCCACGCGCACAGCCACGACGGTTGAGGCACCGTTGTTGTAGATCTGTTCTAGCGCTCGCACCAACGTGAGCGGATGGCTGCCATCTTCGGGACGGGTATAGTTATCGGGTAGCCCAAAGTGTTCGCGGGCATCAGCGAAGCCAGCCAGCGTAACTGGCTCTCCAATTGCGCCACGAGACGCCGTACCGATGACGCCGACAATCCCCGTGGCAACGCGACCCGCGGAGATCAGCCCTTCAGCGCGCACATCAATATACGTGCCGGGAATAATCATCTCTGGCATGAGAACCTCCTCGTACAGTTAGATAGACGCAAATATCTGTGGTTATCGACTTTGACTATTTTGCAGAATTATACTTTGCGCTGGATGAAAACCGGAATTTGATCTCTGGCAGGACTTTGGAACACTCAGATTGGGGTGGTTCAGAATTAGGTTTACACTTTTGATACATAGACAAAAATCTATATGAGGTCATTTTCTGCCTGAGCATGGCTCAAATTAGAAAATATAAACATCTTTTCTCTTTGCAAAAATGTAAACCTAATTGTCCGCCTAAAATGAACCACCCCCTCAGATTTTCATCATAACCGCCGTATAAAAAGGAATATGCATCAAGTGACATTGCTTCCTTCAAGGACAGTCGTCGGGTCTGGCGACATATCCCGATTGTAGGAAGTTGTGCCCTCTGCAGTTGGAGATGGAACGGAAAGCAACGGTGCAATTTTGCAGACTCTACACAGGTAAAAAACGAAAGCACACAATGAAAAAACACCTGAGTGCAGTTACTTATGTAAATTGGGATTTTGCGCTAGGAAAATTCAAAGAAAAGGTTAGCATAGTTCTCTCAACTATGTCAAGTTCGTATTTGGTGCACAGATAGGGGTAAAATGTATCGACGACAGTGAAATTGTAATGGCTTGTCGAAAGGTTTTTCTTCGCGTAAGTTAGTCGTTAATTGGGTAGTGCTTTGCTTTCTTTTTCTCCCATAGTCGGATAAAATAAATTGTCCATGTCATAAACACAAAAACAGGGCGTCCTTGGAGTGCTCTCTATCCAGTGCTATGCAATCATACAGTTGTACACTGTGCACGGACAGATTTCGGTCATCATAAAAAACGAAGAATCTATCGATCCTGAAGTTCAGCCAATATGCTGTGACAACTCTAACACTCGCTGTCCTGATCGTTATCTTTATTGCAGCTCTCGTAAAAGCCACCATTGGGTTTGGGGAATCGCTTTTGGCAATTCCATTGTTGAGCTTTCTGATCGATTTACAGGTTGCAACGCCGTTGATTGCTCTCGTTGCTGCGAGCGTTACTGCGTTGATTTTGTGGGGCAATTGGCAAGGGATCGATCTGCAGGCCTCCTGGCGTTTGTTGGTTGCGGCCTTATGTGGGGTTCCACTGGGTACATGGGGATTGCGAATGCTACCTGTTACATGGATAACGATGGGGCTTGGTGCGTTGTTGATTGTGGTTGGTCTATACTACTTAACAAAACCGACTATACGTCCAATCAACAATGTCAAATGGGCCTATCTGGCAGGTGCACTTGCTGGTATATTTGGCGGAGCGTACAACATTGGGAGTCCGCCAGTATTGGTTTATGGCGCAATGCGGC
The DNA here is from genome assembly GCA_019217005.1 of Chloroflexi bacterium TSY. The sequence goes on along the minus strand of JAHBNG010000077.1, from coordinate 57,541 downwards.
GCTGGTCCCCAACGCAATTTCGAGTCACGCTTCAAGGGTTTTTTTTGCCGTTGAGCGCAATGATTTTGCTGAGCCATGCTACAGCCGGACTTTGGACGAAACAGGTCCTTCAGCTGTTTGGGTTTTCGTTACCTGTCTTTCTCATTGCCTACTGGCTGGGAAACCGCCTCAGCAATTTGGTTCCTCGTGAACGCTTTGAGCAATTGATCTATGTTGGGTTAGTGATACTTGGTACTGTGCTGCTCTTGCGGTAGGAGTATATTTAACAGACGATTTCTGTCAAACTCGCACCTACCCCACAGCAAATTTTGTCAGTTAGGTGCGCTCTCTCCTCGAAGCGTTTTCAACCCATTTTGAACCATCCCTGAATTTATACCGAAAAGCCCCGTCCCGAATTAAGAGCCATCTGTTGGACTCCTCGTCATTCACAAAATCAAACCGCCCATGTTCGCTGAGAAAGCGGGTTGGGTTCAATGGTGTACAAGGGACGCCATCTCGGCTCGCCAGATCGAGGCGTCCGTGTGAATCAGGCCCAACTGCGTAGAGTACACCCTCTTCCAAATAGATGCGAAAACCATCTAGCCCAGCAATTCCGTGATAATTAACATAAATCCCCTCAAATTGTCGCCACGCCTCTGGATCCGGTACAAACGCTGGGTCACGCTCAATGCGGACGTGGGGTGTATTGTAGAACATGAACAGCGGTGTCGGCGCTTGATCGCCAACATTGTCTACAGATTGGTCCGTGATAAAGATGAGCGGTTCACGCTCGCTTTCTTCATCCTGGATGTAATATTCTTCGCCGTTGACCGGGATCAGGGAATGCACTTCGCCTTCAGCTTCAAGCGTTAGTTCGCCACCTTGAACGCGAATCGAAACCAACTCACCCCAATTGGCCAGATAGTCGCCTGAATGCTGGTCCCAGAGATCCATATAATCAGTGTCGGAGGGTCCCGGTGGTGCAGGATATTGAAAATCGCTGGGCAGATCGAGGAGTTGGTCGTAGATATCGAAGAGCATATCATGTTGGGGCCAACGCCCTAGGTTTGTGAGGCAAACGACCCCCAATTCTTGCTCAGGGAACAGATCAAATGCAACAGACATACCGTGAACCGCTGCGGGGCGACCAAAGCAGCGTAGCCCCTTGTATGTTCCAGTGATTAAGCCCAAAGCTTCACCTTCCTCCATCCGATCACGCAAGCTCGAGGCTGCACCGACTTGATAATCGGCGTATCGCGTTAAGATCGTCCGGACAGACTCTGAAGAGAGAAATTGATCATCCCGAAATCGCCCTTCATTCAAGAGCATACTTGCCAAATTGGCCAGATCATTGGCTGTCGAGACGGCGTAGAAGTCAGCATTCCCGATCATGTTGTCTGGATAGCGATGGATTACTTGAAGATTCCCGTCGTCGTCACGTTCATGAGGCAATGCAAGTGGGTAGGTCATGGCAACGGAGCGGTCATAGAATGTGCGATCCATGTCCAACGGATCTAACACAAGCTCCTGGACTAATTGTGCAAAATAGCGACCCGTAGCCGCTTCGGCAACATGGGCCGCCAATATCGGATTATTGCCATGATCAGGGACAAGACCAGGTGCAGTATTGAACTCAAAATACGAGAATTCCTCCCAGACAAAACGACGCAGTTCATCGGGATGGTTTGGCCCCCAGCCACGACCACCTGATGCCAAACCACTGGTTTCACTCAATAGATGGCGCAGGGTCAGCCGTCGACCATAATCCGGATTGTTATGAAACACATAACCTGGCAGATAGTCAGCGATCGGCTTTTCGAGTTCCAAGACCCCCTGTTCGATCAAGCGGAAGATCATCGCTGTGGTGATCGTCCGACTGGTGAGGCCAATGAGATGGAGCGTCTCTGCAGAAACAGGGAGTGCGGGATTTTCCACGCTAGTTTCGCCAAAACCATTGGCATAGACAATTTCATCCCCTTGCACAATGGTGAGGGCAGCGCTCAGAATGTCACCGGAATCAATTGCGTTGAGAATACGGTCTTCGATTTTGGATTCATCGATCATAGGATTCGGTTCGATACATTAGAGATTATAAGGATTAAGAAGCTAGGACACGGATAAACACAGATTTCACGGATTCTCTCTGATATAATCCATGTTCATCCTCAAAATCCGTGTCCTAACGTCAATCCATATAAGGTCCATTATTCAAGGCTCATATCGGTATGCGGCTAAAGTTGCTTTCTTTTGCAGAGAAGCAGCAGTACAATTTCAGTTTGCCGACCATATGAGCGTCCTTTGAAAGGGGGTGTTTGAACGATGCCTATGATAATCCTCAAAAATACGCAATGCGTCAAGTTTCGTGGGTGGTGATTGTGGATTGTGGATTGTGGATTGTGGATTGTGGATCATAGAGAGTCACAGACCATCCACCATCCACTTAGGCCATTCCAGAGAAATAAATCCCGAATTTGCCAAGTCGATTTCTCTGGAATGGCTTGAGCTTTTCCAGATCAAATTAGGGGTTTTAATTATTGGAAAAGCCTTATCGGTTTAAGCTACGACTACTTCGGTTGGATAATCTCCAGAATTCTTGCCTCGATATTCTCTGGTTCGACGCCGACTTTGCGTAACAAGTTGATGGCGCACCCTTTCCCTTCTTGTACAATCCCCAACAGCAAGTGCTCTGTACCGAGATGGGCATGCCCCATCTCCTTTTGGGATGCAGAAGCCAAATCAAACACTTCAACAACGCGGGGGGCCAAAACCGGATCACTCGTGGGCTTTGCGTCGCCATGCCCAACTAATTGATCGAGGACGCTGGTTATCCGTTCAAGTTTCGCACCGAGTTCGTTTAACACTTTGCCAGCAAGTCCATCGGTGTCACGTAAGAGACTCACAAGCAGATGCTCGGTTCCGACATAGCTATGGTTGAGTTGCAGTGCTTCATTTGAGGCCTGTGTCCAGACTTGGCGTGCATGCTGCGTGAGTATTGTATCATCCAAGACATGGGTGGCTTCGTTGTACATCAAAGCGAGTCGTTCTGCCTGATTGGCCAGCCATGCTTTTTCGTCGAAGGGCTGGGGCAACTCTTCTCCAGCATGTTGCATGACATCATCTGTCACGAAAATTGGGCGCTCAGCATGGAGAGCCATTGAAATCGCCTCAAAGGGATGCGTGTCCACTTCATATGCATCTCCATCTTTCTGTACTGTCGCAACCGCATAAAAAATGTGGTACTTCATCATCGCTTCGATTCGAACTTCTTCTAAGTTTCCCCCTAGAACATCAAGCATTCCCCACATAAACTGAAACGTGGCGTCTCTTCGCGTTGGCTTGCCATCTACCTGACGCTCAATCTCACGGGCGTGAGTTGGACTTGTCGCAATTGGTAACGTACGACTGTTCTCCTTGTCCAGCAGATAGAGCATTGCATATTTATCCACACCCTCAATCTGGATTGTGCGTACATCAGTTATTTTTACCATAGTCTTGTTCCTTTTTATGCTTTGTATCGAGCTCTTCATTGGAGTCAAACGGGAAGTCGTCACCCGGGATGTAGATTGGTCTTCTGCTTCGTAGATAGGCTTTATCTGTTCTTGTAACTGTTTGCGGGATTGGTAGAGGCGCCCTTTAATGGCATTTACCGAGGCCCCCAGCGTAGCAGCAATCTCACGAATACTTAGCTCCTCGTTATAAAAAAGCAAGGCTGCTTCTCGATTCTTGGGCGACAGGGCATTCATTGCCTCTTGCACAGCACCGTAGAGTTCACGATCCTCGATCAATTGCTGCAGATTCATCTCATTGTGCCGCAACAGAAACTCGTCCATTCGATTGTCAGAGTCGGCAAGCTCATCCCATAAATCATCTTGCGCCTGCCGGCTACGCAGATAGTTATGGCATACGTTGCGTACAATACCATATAGCCAGCTCTCAAACCGTTCTGTATTGTGTAAATTACGCAGCGAAAGATATGCCTGAAGCATGGCTTCTTGCGCTATATCCTGGGCAATCTCTCGATTTGCAATCATGCGAAAAGCGACACGTCTGAGCATCGGGAAATAGCGCTCTGCCAACGGGTCAAATGAATCTCTATTCCCTTGACAAATAGACCGAATCAACTCGTCGTCTGTCCGTTTCTCCATTGTTCACTTACAAAGGGAATATGTTTGTGTACACGAACAATTACAGAAGCTTCTATCTAGTAGTGGTCAAAATGAGGGGAAAGGTTAGATTGAGGAATTGTTTCTTTTGGTGATCTGTTAAACCACTTTGCATTGTTCCTCCTTGGTAGATCCGCATTAGACATTCAAGGGGTTGAAAAAAATAGGACACGGATTTTCAGGATGAACACGGATTATTCCAGAGTCAATGCGTGCAATCTGTGTTCATCCGTGTCCCATCTTCTGAATTCTTATAATCTTTATTCAAGTGCAAACCGACGTGCGGTTTTTTCATCGATAAAAAGCGAAGATGAAACAAATTCACGTAACAAAGCAAGTCCCTTTGTCTCTTCAAAACCATCTTCGCAAAGGCGAGTCAATTGATTAATTTCTCGCGTAATTGTCGTCCTCTTCTCCAGAAGATAGTTGTACTGCTCGTCGCACGCTGGAATGGGTGGTGGATAGTCACGAATATCTTGCAGTATCTGCTTTTTTTGGTTGACAAGATACTCTCTGACCTCATGCCAAAGTGGGCCAAGCTCGACCGACTTCGTCTCGTCTGCTCGTCTATGATGAGATTGTACAGATACCATGAACGTTCTCCCGTTCTATGCAATCAGAAAATACATCCGATGACAGAATGGTATCATACATAGACGAAATTCTGCCATCACATAGAAGCATGGTATATACTTATAGAGAAGTCACTTAAACTTCGTACTTTCGCAGCATTTTTTACTCCGGCAGAATTGTGGACGATAGTACGAAGTTTAAATAATGGTGACTATTTATGCATCCATTATTCTTTGTATAGATGGGGGTGGTTCAGAATTAGGTTTACACTTTTGATACATAGATAAAAATCTATATGAGGTCATTTTCTGCCTGAGCATGGCTCAAAGTAGAAAATATAAACATCTTTTCTCTTTGCAAAAATGTAAACCTAATTGTCCGCCTAAAATGAACCACCCCTATAGATGTTCAGATAATGTTTTTCCACGCAAAACAGTAGCTTGTCAGCATTTCAGCCGGTCAGCCAGAGAGCTGACTAGCTGACCGGCTGAAATGCCATCCATGACAGGAATATCTTTTCCTGAAAGGCTGTATAAACTCAAGCGTTGAGGAAATCTCATGGAGTGGGTAAAAACGTTTTATGCACGTCAAAACGAACTCGGCGGTGGTTTTTACGCCGAGGATGTTGGTCATATGCACAGACAGCGTATTGATCAATTAGAACATCTCGCGGGAGTGGATGTCAAACAGATCCTGGAGTTGGGTGCGGGCGGAGGACAAACAGCAGCCGCAGCAGTGGAACGGGGTCATACAGTTGTCGCTGTGGAGATTATGCTTGATGGCGTGGAAAATTGTCGTCGTCTAGCTGCAAAGTATCCGGATGGTGCTCTGACCGTTGTAGATATGGATTTTTATACCGCAGAGTTTGATACAAAATTCGATGTTGTCTGCTATTGGGATGGTTTTGGGATTGGAGAGGATGACGACCAACGACGACTGCTCGCTCGTATTGCCAACTGGCTAAAGCCAGGTGGGTGTGCGCTCCTTGATATTGGCACACCTTGGCACGCAGCAAAATCTGTCGGTCACGGCTGGCGGGTGGGCAACGGAATGCGACGTTATGGGTTTGACGCCGATGGCTGCCGGTGGACAGATACCTGGTGGCCACTCGATGATGAATCTGACACAGTCACTCAGTCTCTCCGCTGCTATTCGCCGGCAGATTTGCGATTGCTCTTATCAGGGACTGGCTTGCAGTTGAGTCAAGTTGTGCCCGGTGGCGCGATGGATTACGAGAAGATGGTCTACACGGAAAAAGTAGAGTTGGCTCAGGCGACGCAATATATTGCAAAACTAGAAAAAAGCGAGTAGTCTGAGTCGATCCAAAAGGGGGTGTGTCCCAAAGTATGTAAATGCAGTGGTTCTCTGACTGAGCAGTGTTCATTTACACACTTTGTGGTACACACTCATCCAAAATGTGTCTGATATCCGAGGAGTTGCCATGTATGGCGCAGTATTTTCTCATGAGGCTGTTCCTGACTCGATCTGGCGTTTGTAAGTGAGTGTGCTATTATAGACACTATGTTATACTCCGCAGCAGCACAACAGAAAATTATTTACATGAGTAAACCATGAGCTCACCAAATTCCCTCAATTATATCCGCAACATTGGCATCATCGCCCATATTGATGCTGGTAAGACAACGACCACCGAACGTATCCTGTTCTATTCCGGTCGCACCCATCGAATTGGCAACGTGGACGACGGTAATACCGTCACAGATTGGATGGATCAAGAGAAGGAGCGGGGCATAACAATTGCTGCCGCGGCCATTACAACCACATGGCAAGACACAATCACCGGTGATGAAGCACAGATCAACATCATCGACACCCCTGGCCACATCGATTTTACGGCTGAGGTCCAGCGCAGTTTGCGTGTTCTCGATGGAGGTGTAGTGATCTTTGACGCAGTCAACGGCGTCGAACCTCAATCTGAAACCGTTTGGCGACAAGCAGACGAATTTGGCGTGCCGCGCATCTGCTTTGTCAACAAGATGGATCGCGTGGGAGCCGATTTTGATCACACCATGAAAATGATCCGCGAGCAATTAGGAGCAGTGCCTTTGCCTCTCCAAGTACCAATTGGTGTGGAAGATTCTTTTGTTGGCATTGTGGACCTAATTGAAATGAACGCGCTTCTCTTTACCGACGAGCTTGGTGCCAATCCAGAGATTAGAGAGATTCCGAACGAGCTGATGGATACGGTAATGGCAGCGCGAGAAGAGCTTGTCGAGGCAGTTGCAGAGACAGATGACGATCTAGCAACGAAGTATCTAGAGGGGATTTCAATCTCTCCAAACGAATTATATGCTTCTTTGCGCAAAGCAGTCATCGAGAATCAACTTGTACCTGTCCTGGCAGGCAGCGCCTTTCGTAATCGCGGTGTACAGCCGCTACTTGATGCCATTGTACGCTATCTGCCTAACCCGCTTGAGGCACCACCTGTGGAAGGCGTCCACCCGACCACCAATGAAACCATTTTGCGTCCGCCCAGTACCAGTGAACCATTCTCTGCCCTCGTTTTCAAAATCGTCTCGGATCCTTTTGCCGGGCGTTTGGCTTATACGCGTGTCTATTCTGGTTCGCTCAAGACTGGAGAAAATATCTACAACGCGAGCCGAGAACGCAAAGAACGAACGGGACGCTTGCTCCAAATGGCGGCTGGAAAACGCAACGAAATTCGCGTCTGTCAAGCTGGAGATATTGCGGCCATTGTGGGTCTAAAGCATACATTCACAGGCGAAACGCTCTGTGCCGCAAGCCATCCAATCCTGTTGGAATCGATTGAATTCCCCGATCCAGTCATTCGCATTGCCATCGAACCCCTGACGAATGCCGACCAGGATAGGCTCATCAATGCATTGACGCGCCTGGACGAAGAAGATCCAACGTTCTTGATGTCGCATGATGAACAATCAGGACAGACCATCATCAGCGGCATGGGCGAACTGCACTTGGAGGTCTTTGTTGAGCGTTTACGCCGAGAGTTTGATGTCAAATGCAAGGTGGGTCCGCCCCAGGTGGCCTATCGAGAGACGGTGAGCCGCCATGCCACAGCAGAAGGACGCTATATTCAACAAACAGGTGGACATGGGCACTATGCAGTGGTTAAGCTTGAAATTGGGCCAAACGAACAAGGTGAGGGCTTGCTCTTCGAGCATCAGATCACGGGTGGGAAATTGCCACGGGAGTTCATCACAGCCGTTGAGCGAGGTGTGCAAGGTGCCATGGAAGCAGGTATTCTAGCGGGTTATCCTGTCGTCGACATGCAAGTCACTTTGATAGATGGCAAATTCCATGAGGTTGACTCAAGCAAAGCAGATTTTGAAATTGCCGCTAGCATGGGGTTTAAAGAGGCGTGTCGACAAGCAGGGCCAATCTTGCTGGAGCCAATGATGTTGGTCGAAAGTACAGCGCCAGAAGAATATGTGGGCAATATCGTGAATGATTTCTCGCGGCGACGTGGGCATGTGAACAAAATGTCAGCCAGTGGCGATCAGCTTCAGGTTGTGCAAGCTGTGGCCCCGCTGACTGAGATGATTGGCTATGCGACCGATTTGCGTTCGCTGACGAGTGGTCGTGGTACATTCACTATGCAGGTGGATCATTATGCTCCTGCTGGTCCCGAGGTGAATCGGCGTATATTGGGTGTTACAGATCCTGACGAGTTGATGCAGAGGAGAGTTGCGTAAGACGATGGGCCAACTATACTCAGTAGCTCGTAGTCAATTCCAAGTCGTGACTCAACCGGCATTTGCTAGCCGTTCACTTTGACTTTTAAAACGCGTTCTTATAGCCACATCATTTAAACAACGGACAATCGTCCCTCGATAAAAAAGCTTTCAGTTAGTCAGCCGTCAGCTTTCAGCCAGAATCTGGTCATGTCTCGTGGCTGATTTTTGTACTTTCCTATACAATAAATAACGATTCTATTGTCCGTTGTTTAAGAACCTATCCGAAAAGTGGTTGTGAGTCCAACCAGCTTCTCGAGTGAGAATAGATCGTCACAGAACTTTTCGGATAAGCACTAAGTGGCGTCTCTATTAGGAGCAAGTTCAGTGCCCCACTGGAAGCTTTATCTGTTCGGTCCACCCCGCTTGGAATGTGATAGTCAACCAGTTGAAATTGCTTTACGCAAAGCGCTGGCCCTGCTTGCCTATCTAGCCATCACACAACAAACGCATAGCCGCGATGCATTGGCGACTTTGCTCTGGCCCGAGAGTAACCAAAGCAAGGCTCGTGGAGGTCTGCGGCGTACTCTCCATCGGTTGAACCAAACGTTGGATACAGATATCTTGATCGTCGAGCCAGAAGGTATTGCGTTGCGCGACTCGGCCGACCTCTGGTTGGACGTTGCTGCTTATCAGGAGTTAGTTGCGAACCATTTACCCCAAGAATCGTCCACAATTGACCTTTCTGCAGAACGCTTCCTGTGTTTAACCAAGGCTGCCGATCTCTACACCGACGATTTTCTGGCTGGTTTTACCCTGCCCGATAGTACCCGATTTGACGACTGCCAATTCTTTCAATGTGAAGCTCTGCATCAATCGCTGGGCCAAGTGCTGAAATATCTGGTGATTGCCTGCCAAAAACAGAACGACTATGAACAAGCGATTTCTCATGCGCGACGGTGGGTGGCGCTCGATCCACTACACGAACCGATTCACCGCCAGCTCATGCAGCTTTATGCGCTGACAGGACAACAAGCCGCAGCCATCCGTCAATACCAGGAGTGCAAACGTATCCTCAATCAAGAGATGGGCGTCTCAACCGAAGAAGAAACCACTGCGCTCCATGAAGCCATCCGCACAAAGCACTTTCCAGTACTTCCCACCAGGACGACAAGAAAGAGGAACTCGACTCATGCATTTGGCAGCACGCTCTCTCTGACAACTCCTCAAAGCATGGCGCATGAGCCCTTCCACGGGTCAGAAGCAGTCGACAGCGCATTCGAGTCCAATGACAAGATGATGCCTGTACGTGAAGAGCAATCTGTCCTATCATCGCACCCTGCTCGTCATCTGCAGCAGAGTAACCTGACGGTTGATTCAACTGCAAGGGTCGAACCCACCGACTCTGTAGAACCCGACTCCCTGTTGCTCACGACGAAGCTGTACATTCCGCCAGTGCGTCACGACCTTGTACGCCGACATCACCTGATCCAACGACTCAATGAGGGGCTGAATCGAAAGCTCACCCTCATCTCTGCACCGGCTGGTTTCGGCAAGACCACGCTCTTGAGTGAATGGCGCTCAACTTCACCTATCAGCGAATTGCCATTTGCGTGGTTGTCACTGGATGAAGAGGACAATGATCCGACCCGTTTTCGGAGCTATCTTTTCGCTGCCTTACAACAGATGCAAGCTGGGTACGAGACAGATAGCTCATTTAACTGGAAGTCAGTCCAGCCGAGCCTTACGAAGCGAAATCTGGCCGTTCTGATCAATGAGATGGCTGCTGTCCCCACTGACTTCGTGTTTGTCCTCGATGACTATCATCTGATCAACAGCGAGACAATTCATGAAGATCTCAGGTTTCTTCTCGGTCATATACCGCCACAGATGCACATGGTCGTGGCCAGCCGCACTGAGCCACCGCTCCCCCTTGCGCGGTTGCGCGGGCGTGGACAACTCACCGAACTACGTGCGGATGATCTTCGCTTTGGGCTGGAGGAGGTATCGTCCTTTCTGAATCAGATAATGGAGTTGAATCTTTCAGCCGAGCAGCTTGCAACGTTGGATACCCGCACTGAAGGTTGGATTGCGGGACTACAGATGGCGGCCCTCTCTATGCAAGGTCGAACGGACATTCCTGGCTTCATTGCCGCGTTTGGTGGTGACGACCGTCACATTCTAGACTATTTGGTCGAGGAAGTCCTGGCTCAACAGCCTGAAGGGCTGCGGTCGTTTCTGCTGCAAACCTCGATTCTGGATCGCCTGAGTGGACCCCTTTGTGACGCGGTCACGAGTCAGGTCGATGGCCAGGTCATGTTGGAGGCGTTGGAGCGCGCCAACCTATTCATTATCCCCTTGGATGACCAGCGGCACTGGTACCGCTATCATCATCTGTTCGCTGAAGTCTTGGGCAATCGTTTAGAGCGAACAGCAGCTGATCAGAAGCCAGAACTACACCGGCGAGCGACTCAATGGTATGAGAAAAATGGGCTATTGATTGAAGCACTGAATCACGCTTTGACCGCCAAGGATTTCGAGGTGGCAGCCCGTTTGCTCGAACAGATCCTTCAAGGCGGGGTCGGACCAATACCCGGTGAGGTAACCGCCACCCGTCGGTGGCTAAAAGCGTTACCGGAGACAGTCATGAATGGCCGACCCCTTCTCTGCATAGAAAACGCAAGGCTGCTGATGAGGGCCGAGCAATATCAGGCCGCTGAAGCAAGCTTAGAGCAAGCCGACTGCTCGCTCGCCGCGAAGAATCGGGAAGATGTCAAATCATCTGATGACGTTCTGCAATTGAGGCTTTGGGTCATCTCCCAGCGCATGACAATTGCAGGTCATCGAGAAGAAGTTTCCCAAATCGAGGAGTTGAGCCGACAGCTTCTTGATCTTTTGCCTGAAAATGAGCGCATCTACGTCGATTGGGATTTGGTCGTGGCTTATCTAGACGCTGGTGAAGCGGTTGCGGCAGAGCAGGCTTTCGCCAGAGTGATACAACGATTAGCGAAGCGGAACGAGACTAGGCATCCAAATCTCTTTTGGTGGGCGGGAGATGTGTACCAAGTGCGTGGTCGTCTCCACCAAGCACTCGAAAACTACTGCCAATTTTTGCATCTGACGGAGCAGGCTGAGGAGCAGGAACCCCCTGGCGCGATCGGCAGAACATACGCCTGGATGGCGGAAATTCAATATGAGCAGAATGATCTCGATGGTGCGATGCAATCTCTGCAGAAAAGTATCGAAATCGGACAGCAGTGGGATTCCCCAATGGTTTTGCTTTATGGTTATCGTGTTCTGGCACGCCTCTACAGTGCCAAGAGGGATCAGGAAAAAGCTACCGATACGATGCAAAAGCTGACACAACTGATCCAGCAGTTCGACGAACCACAAGTTCCCAGGTTGGGCAAAGCGGCACAAGTACGCCATTGGCTGGCGCAAGACGAGACCTCGGTTGACCCAGAGCAGGCCCTCGAAGCAGCCAACCGCTGGGCACAGACGTCTGGGATGAATGCGCATGACGAGCCAAGGAAGCGGTATCTGGTTGAGCACCTTACGCTGGCGCGAGTGCTCATCGCCCAAAACAGATCCGATGCAGCATTGCGATTGTTGACTCGACACCGTCAGAAGGCAAACGGCCAGGGACGGATGTGGAACGAGATCGAAGTGTTGGCACTGCAGGCAGTCGCTCTACAAGCGCAAGGCGACATAGAGCAAGCGGTCACTATATTGGAACGTGTCCTCTCATTGGCCGAGCCGGAAGGCTATATCCGTACGTTCGTAGACGAAGGCGAGTCCATGGCCCGGTTGCTGCACATTGCTGCTTCTCGAGATATTGCACCCCAGTATGTAGCTAAGTTGTTGGCAGCCTTTGAAGAAACAGACGAGTCAATGAGACGCCCTAAACCTTCCGCAGACTTGCCCACACCCCAATCATTCGTGGAACCCCTGAGCGAACGCGAATTGGATCTACTACACTTGCTCGCGCAGGGTCTGACCAACCGTCAGATTTCGGAAAGACTCTTCATTACCGTTGGCACCGTCAAAGTACATCTTAGCAACATTTACGGCAAGCTCAACGTTCACAATCGGACCCAAGCCGTTACGCAAGCCAGAGAGTTGAATATGCTGCAATGATAATCCCCAGATTGCGGCGGTGATGAAAACATGGTTTTGCTTTATCTGATAGAGCGATAGGAAAAACCATATTTTCATGCAGAGCTCAGTTTAGCCGGGTTTTTCAATCCCTCACTAGCATCATTTCTTGAGTTCCCTAGCCTATCTCCTCGTATCTACATTATCCCTTCACCTGTCGAATATACCCATTGATATATCCTTTGACAGATGACACTATATCCTGTTGACTGCTAAGCTAGGACATCGGGTTTTGTCTAAGGCCATTCCAGAGAAATAAATTCCTTATTTGCCAAGTCGGTTTCTCTGGAATGGCTTGCGCTTTTCCAGATCAAATTAGGGATTTTAATTGTTGGAAAAGCCTAATGTAGAGAAAAGCCAACCGACTTTTATCGGACATGAACTTCAATTAGGGGCCTACAAGGAGGCTAAAATGACTTACTACGGCTTCACACCGAACGAGTATGTCAGGTATAGACGAGAGGAGATCGCGGCAACAGCCAAGGTGGCCCGATCCATCAAAATTCTGCCAAGTCGATTGCACCATTCGATTTATGCTTCGTGGATTAACTTTGAAATACTGAAGGGATTCTTCTCTCGCTTTCGACATCACTGGTTCCAACCATAGAAAGCAATCCTACTCAATCAAGCGAGACCAGCACTTTCCCGAAGAGGTCAGAAATCATCTCAAATGCCTAACAACATTTGACCTCTTCGGGAAATGGCAGTTCTTAACCAGCTTTCGCAACTGGAAACTGAATCTCAACAGCGACATCTTCATTGGTCTGACCATCGAATTTATGGTAGACCTCGCGAAATGGGCCAGTCACCCGATAGTTATTGAGGTCGATCCACTTCAACACAGCATCATAGCCCTCCATAAACTTCTTAAAGTCGCCTTCAAACATCACAGTGGCGGCAAGTTCTTGGGGAAGCTCGTGTACTTTCACCCGGTCAGTTCCTGCAATCTCCTGTTCGATTGGATAGGCAGCTTCAACATCCTCTGCCTCTTTGGTGTCCACTGGCGTGTACCAGATCGCAATTCCAGGTCCAGTCTGTTTTCCATGCGCCTGCACATAGTCGCACGCTTCCTTAAATGCTTCTCCTAGACCAACAGGAAAGTCGTTGTTCTCAGTCACAATAATCCGTCTACCAGCGACAATCATTGGATCGATTGTCTTCAAGACAACTTCGAAATTTGGCATTTTGCCCTCCAGTTCAATTTGAATCAGCCGTGCCTCCACTCGTTCGAGCTGGGCTTGCATTGCTTGCATCTGCTCTGCCAGTTGGATGCGTTTCAGTCGCAACATGCCGCGGAGTTCGTCGGCAGAGAGAGTTCCCTTCAACACCTCGGCGACTTGGTCTAGTGAGAGCCCCAAATCTTTGAGTGCTAGAATACGATTCAGGCGCGCAACTTGCCGATAGGAATAGTAGCGATAGTTGGTGAATTGATCCACATAATCGGGAACAAGTAACCCAAGTTTCTCATAATGATGGAGCGTTTTTACCGACACTTGGCCGATTCGTGCAAATGTTCCGATTTGTAACATGGCTCGATCGATAGATTGTGAATTGATGAAGATCTTCAGAATCAGTATACAGCCTCCTCTTAGAGGCGAGTCAAGAGTCGAGTTTGTATCACAATACTCATCGAATTCACACCTAATTTTGGTATTAGATTAAGGATTCAGTATTATTCTATGGATGTTATTGACAAACCAGGTATAATTCTCCAGAAAGTTTCTGGAAAGCACAAAAGGAGCAACTGTTATGATTATGACGGCTCAACAACCTCAAGCGATTTTACAGATACCCCCAATCGATCTGACAATCCCTTCAATGTTGGAGACAGCAACATTTGCCTTGGGTTGATTCTGGGGTCCTGACGCCCAGTTTGGGAGTCTCGATGGAGTTTTTCGCACCCGCGTTGGTTACACCGGTGGCACTCTAAAGAATCCAACCTACCGAGATCTTGGTGATCACACGGAAGCGTTCCAAGTTGATTTTGATCCAACCATTATTTCGTATACAGATCTACTTGCGATCTTCTGGAGCAGTCATCGCCCTCACCAGCTCCCAAGATCGCGACAGTACCAGGCGGCACTCTATTATCACAATGATGAGCAGCGACAACTGGCTATTGCGACGAGCGATGCACTTGCTGCACAAACAGGCAAGAGGGTCCAGACGCTTATTCTTCCACTTGGGACTTTCTATTTAGCCGAAGATTACCATCAGAAGTACTTTTTGCAGGGAATCTCAGAGATCGAGAGTGACTTACGCGAGATCTATCCGGAAATTGATGGGTTCACCAACTCGACAGCCGCGGCCCGCATTAATGGATATCTTATGGGGTATGGATCGTTGGAGGATCTGGATTCGAAAATCCGTCAATATGGTCTTTCGGAACGAGGTAGCCACGAATTGCATTCTCTTGCTCAACTGAGAGCGAGGTAGTGGTCAATCAGTATGGTGTACCCTGCCATAGATTATAAAGACTGGTACATAGAAATGTAAATGTACCAGTCCCAAAATGTGTGATATTCAAAAATCAAATCTGGAAATCGATATGACGGGTTTAGTTTCTACTGCCGAAAAGACCCCCAATCAGTTTTGATCCCAGATTGAGCATGTCATCGGTGATGTTCCCATCGCCATCCATATCTAAAAGCTGCGCCATGCCACCCAGAGCAGAGTCAGCTCCCGTCTGTTCTCCTCCAAGTAGACCGGCCAATCCGTTGGCATCTAGTCCATTCTCACGCTGTGTCTTGCCAAGTTGGCCCAAAACAATAGGTGCCAACATCGACAAAAGTTGTCCAGCTGCGCCAGAATCCAATCCCGTGGCTCGTTCCAGTGCGGATTCTATATTTCCCTGTCTGCCCCCAAGCACATGTCCTAAGATTGCACTTCCATCTCTTAACACATCGGCATTGCCCAAAGCTCCTTGCAGATCGTCCAAAATGCTACCATTGTGCTTTTTACTCAGAGCGCTGCTTAACGCTTCTGCTCCCTCAGTGGTGGCACTGTTCCGACCTAGCGCCCCGATTAGCATCGGCAAAGCGGCACCGATTGCTTTTTGGGTTGTCGCTGAATCGGCACCAAGTTGACCGCCAATAACCTGCTGAACGGCAGATTGACCTAGCTCGCCGTCGAGTAAATCGAGTATCGAACTCATTCTGTTCTTCTCCTAATTTCTATATATCTAATTATGAAGACTGCCCCAAAACGCTTCGTGTCGTTTCCAAGAAAGCCCCAAGCGCTGGAGAAATCCACTTATCCTTATGCCATAAAATCTGTGTATACATGGTCAATTCAGGTCCACCCCAAGGAAGTGCAACCAGATCGCCAGCACTCAATTCTTTTGACACAGCAATCTCAGGAAGCACGGCAATTCCCATCGCGCCAATCGCACATTGCTTGATGGCCTCGACGCTGTGAAATTCGAGAATCACTGCTGGCAGAACACATGCATTACGCAAGTGCCGTTCAAAATGTATTCGATATGTACAACCGGATTCCGTCAACAATAAAGACTGGTCTTGCAAATCTGTGAGTCGGACAGTGCGCCCATCCGCCAGAGGATGTTCTGGATGAGCCAGCACGAACAATGGCTCCCGGATCAGTGTTTCCACGACAAACATATCAGACTGTAACGGAACATCGATCACGATTGCGGCATCTCCAGCTCCATCAATCAACTTACGTCGCCAATCATCTCGGGTCGAGTTCGGTTGAAATATCAACTCAACTCTGGGGTATTGTGTACGGAACGGTTGTAGAACGGCAGGCAAACGGTAAGCACAGAGCGTTTCCGGAACAGTAATTGTGAGACGTCCCACCGGCTCATCATCGCTCACAACAGCAATCGTTGCTTCATCCGCCATCTCCAGGATCCTATCTGCATAGTTGAGGAGACGCGTTCCTGCTTCAGTCAGTACTGTTTTGCGACCAAGCCGATCAAAAAGTTGAACTTGTAACTCCTCTTCCAATGTCTGAATCTGTGCAGAAACGCTCGATTGAGCATAATTCAATATATCAGCGGCACGTGTAAAGCTGCCAGCTTGTGCCACTTCCTGAAATGTTTGTAATTGTCGTAGTTCCATTTGTTCTTGTCACTCCACTTTTCCCATCGCTATTACCGATGTAATCCATCGGAACCATTCGCTTGTCCCGATGACATGGAACTGATAGTATATACATACGAAGAACGAACGCAAAAAACGCGTAACTCCAAAAAGCGATTGTGATGAAAACCATGTTTTCATACGGAGCTCAGTTTAAATGGACCAAAGGGAACATGATGCTTACCAACGAAAAGCGCGAAGAGTTGATTGGAAAAATTGAGGCATTACCGACTCAGATTGAAGAGTTGATCTCCGGCCTTACGGAAGAACAGTTGCTCACTCATTTCATCCCTCATGAATGGACAGTTGCGCAAAATGTTCATCATCTGGTTGATTCACACATGAATAGTGTGATTCGTCTCAAATTGATTTTGACCGAGGATCAACCGCCACTGAAAGGGTATGATCAAGATGCCTGGGCCGATTTGGCTGACGGGAACACACTTGCCATCGAGGATTCGCTCATGATTCTGCGGGGGCTTCATCGCCGTTGGGTGAAAGTCTTTCGCAGTTTAGATGAAGCTCAATGGCAACGAACTGGTCTACATTCTGAAATTGGACTGGTAACCGTGGAGGATTTGGTGCAAACCTATGCCCAACATGGAGAAGATCACATTGACCAGATCACGCGGACGTTGGCGGCACAGCATGGGGAAGCGTAAGTATGCTCACCCACAAAAGTTTTGGCTCGTCTTTGCTCCTCTGAGAGACGTGGTACAAAACTTTTCTGAGGAACTATAAGACAGTGTGTTCCAAAGTGTGTAAATGGAGACCGCTTAATCAGAGCCCGCTCTACTCACACGCGTTGTGGTACACACGCAGCAATAATAAGTGAGGAGATGATGAGTGATGAAATATTTACTATGGTTTTCGGGGTGGTTCATTTTAGCTGGATAGATAGGTTTACACTTTTAGAAACAGAAAGAACGTTTATATTCTCTGATTTCGCCGGTTCTCAGAGAGAAAACGGTCTCATATAGATTTTTGTCTATATATCAAAAGTGTAAACCTAATTTTGAACCACCCCTGGTTTTCTATGAAGATAACGCAGTGGCTAATTTCGTTCATCCAAGCCCAGGCCGTTAACAAAGCAGCCCACAGCAGCTTTGAGATATGGAAACGACGATATCCTGATTGGCACGTTACCTTATTTGATGGCTACTTTCTAAGGGTTCACATGATGCCTAGATTGCGTGACTCTGTGAATCAGAATAGTCAGCTGAACGCTGAAGAGCTCGCCACACTATGGTCTGATCAACTGCGATTAAGTGCAGACAATCGCCAAAGTTATATTACTCGAATCATGCCCGCTGTGATAGATTTCGTCTATCTATTTGAGACAGAACTTGCACATCACAAATCATGGATGGAGCCCCATTTAACTGCTCAAAGCAATGCCGTCGGCCCAATGTTTTCGATCATGAGTGAGGCAAGCTGACATGCCTGTTGCGCGGCTGAAACAGGAGACAATCCCTGGGCTAAAACAGCCAAGGTTGCGCCACAAAACGTATCACCAGCACCTGTGGGGTCAATCTCTTGTGCCACAGGTGCTGGTATATGACTCACGGTTGAGTTCTGGACGACCCATGCGCCGGACCGACCTAAAGTCACGAACAAGAGCTGATCACAGGCCATTTGAGCAGTTCTTTGAAAAGATTGTAGCGATTCGATCGTTCCATCATAACCGATCAAACCAGCAGCTTCATTTTCATTCATAAAAAAGAGAGCTACATCATGCAACAGGGTCTGGACAGTATCTGTTTCGCCATAGACGCTACGCGCATAGGTACCGACAGACGTACGCTTTGCGCCAAGAACATGACAAGCGCGTAAAAAATCCAGTTGTCGCTGGGCAGAACTTAGAGCTGCAATGTGTACGGAGTCAAATGAGGATAGATCGTGTGGGATAAATTGATAGAGTTCAGCTGCTTGTAAACGCGCTTCAGCTCCCCAAGCAGCATCAATCAACGTGGCCTGACCACCGCCATGATGCGCAATCTCCAGCCTTGGAAAAGAGTCAGCGTCAACTTCTGGCCCAACCCACGTGATCTTGGCTGCGATTGGCGCTAAGACATCGAGCATGACAGTTGGCTGTGGTGCAAGCAGGGTTACTTGAGCCCCCGCTTTTCTTGCGGCCAGGGCCGTATACATGCCCGCACCACCAACTGTTGTCACTGGATTCTGATCATCGTTGTCATTCGTCGCGATCTTTGAACCTAAATGGAGCTTGTCAATTGATACGGTGCCAATGATCAATAAATGGGCGTCAGATATCAAAGTCATACTTTCAACTTGACTTTGACTGGAGGGACGCCATCTTGCTTGCGACGCTCGGACGGATAATCAACAATTTTGTCCCACTCATCTGCAGCCGAGCGTGCAACTACAGCTCTTAATGGTCCGTCGCCAATATTATAAACCTCATGCGGCATGCCAGGCTCAATATAGATAAAATCGCCAGCCTCGTTATCAACAGTATGCTCCAGCTCAGGCCCAAAAATATGGCGCACCTTGCCTTCCATAATAAAGAGCATCACCTCAAAATCGTCATGAATGTGGGCATAGGCAACGGCACCAGGAGGAACAGTTGCTACATTCATGGAGAGGTTTTCCGAGCCGACATTCTTGCCCGACAGACCTGTCTGATAACGGATTCCGTTCCATGAGCGATCGTCGGCACCTCCACCTCGTATCACCTGGATTCCCTCGTGCTTTTCGACATATTTAGCCAGATTAATGCTATCTTGCTTCATGTTATATTGTCACCTCGACTCGTATCATCGAATAGAAAGTAACATTATAACCTGAAACTCGCCCCCGGTGAATTACAGTGTGGTTGTGTTGAAAATAAGATTTCTCTAACGGTTCTGGTGGCCCAAGTAAAACAATGTTTTCATGCAGTGTTTGGTTTAATCAATTCCTATGACAACCAATTCATCATCACCATCTTCCACGCGAATAAATTCGACAGCCATTGTTGATTCGGCAAACTCACGCATAGTGCGAACAGGATCAGAACTCTTCTGCATCATCTCATATAGCATCAAGGCACGATTGACCCGCATCTTTTGCGGAAATAAAGCACCTATCCCGGGAATCGGAATTGGAAGCCGAATATTGACGCGCTCTTTCCCGTCTCGCACATAGATACGAACCCAAAACCAGAGCAAACGGCGGAAACTGGTTGATTGGGGAACTTCCGTCAATTGCCGGATTGACTCAATTTCGGTCTCTACATTCCGAACACTCCTCTCTTCACCTGTCAGTTCTGAAACAACTACATCTCCTACTCGTTTCGCCAATCTACGTTCGTTCTGACCATGCTGTACAATATCGCCAGACGTTGCCAGAGTCATGTCGGTCTCCTTTGTTGATGTATGATTCTGAATCATTGCCGAAAACACAAGCACAAAATCAATAATACATTAAAAATAGCCGCATGTCAATCAATAATATTAAATTCAATATCAAAAATCTAAACCCAACATTACATTGGGCACAATAAGACATTGGGCACATGATTTCGTAGCATCTTCAAGAAGACCTTGGCTGACGGTGAAAGATATCCATTGCGTCGTTGGATAATTCCAATCGCACAAGGCATCATCCAACCAAGCCGGAAGGCATAGAGACGTTTGGCTTTAATCTCTTCTGCAACGGAAACGCCGGGAACAATTGCGACACCCAAGTTGATCTCAACAAAACGCTTGATCACCTCGGTGCTACCAAGTTCCATTGTCATTTTGGGAATAATGCCTTGCTCCGCCATCATCCGTTCCAATGCTTCGCGCGTTGCACTCCCTTTGGCTAACATGAGAAGCGTATATCTAGCCAAATCCTCAAGCGTCACCTGATCCTGCGCTATGAGGGGGTGTTGAAAGCTACAGATTGCAACGTCTTCGCGCCAACAAAGCTGTAATCTCCGATGACTTACGGTTGGTCAAATGTAGCTCAACACCAGGGAATTGCATACGAAAGGCTTGGATGATTGAAGGCAATACGTAGAGGCAATTTGTGTCGTTCGTACCGATTGTCAGCCGACCGCGTTGGAGTTCCTTCAGTGACAAGACTTCTTGTCGGGTCTGGTCGACCATGTTTAAGATCTGTTCAGACCGTTCGCGCATCACCTGTCCAGCACTCGTCAAGCGAAGAAGGCGTCCATTGCGTTCAAAGAGTTCTTCACCCAGGTCTTCCTCAAGCGCTTTAATTTGCAGACTCAGTGCCGGCTGCGTTAAGAAAAGCTTCTCGGCAGCCCGGGTCATGCTGCCTTCCCGGGCAATTTCTAAAAAACCGGTCAATTGATTCAGGTTCATCATACCCCCTTGTATGATCTGTGCTGCGTGTTGCGTAGTACGAGTTCTGACTCTCTTTCAACGGCAAAACTCTATTTGTCCATATTGATAAGAAATATTTATATTAAGTATAAAATCGATAAAATGGATTAATTATCGATTTTGCCCTATAATAGTTGCACCGTACAATCTCGTCAAACTATACTGCGGTTGTGATGAAAGCGTGTTTCTTCTACAGCTCTATCAGATAAAGCAAAACCATGTTTTCATACAGAGCTTACTTTAAAGTATGTTTAATGATCAGAGGAACAAATCGATGGAAGATGCCAAGAGTAGATCGACAACAAGCGCGGAAGAAGGCTATGAGAACAATCAACCAGACTCTTCACAAAGTAGAAAACAGAGCGGTCCAAGAAGTATGCGGGAGTGGAATAATCTAATCGATCAGCGGATTGGCGAAGCGATGGAAGAAGGTGCGTTTGAGAATTTGCCCGGCACGGGTAAACCACAAAATCTGGAAAAAAATCCCTTTGTGCCAGAGGGTCATGGTTTGGCGTTTGACGTTCTACAAAATAACAATCTGGCCCCAACCTGGATCACTGAACGCAAAGAGATTCAGGGAGAAATTGCCAAACTACGCAAATCTATCCAGACGGAAGCCGCTTGGCATCGAACACAGCTATTAGAGACCAATGATGACGCACGGAGACAATGGTTGCAGAAAACATGGCAACGTTGCAAAGACCATTGGAATGCTCAAATAGTCGAGTTGAACACCCGAATAAATACGCTTAACCTCAATCAACCAATCTCCCACCTTGAGTTGATTAAGCTTAGACTTGAGGATGAGTTGATACGAATTGGGGCCAATGATCAATTGGCCATATAGTTTCTGCTACTGATAGAGAAGTCATTTAAACTCCGTACTTTCGCAGCATTTTTTACCTGGCAGAGTTGTGGACGAAAGTACGAAGTTTAAATAATGTGACTATGAGTTTGCACAAAGTCGAGCACTTCCTGACGTTTTTCGGACTGCAATGCGCCAGCCGCAACCAAAACATCTAAGACAGTTGTTAATTTGAACACACTGTGGAGAGAGATCCCTGCCGCAGCAAGTTTCTCCGCGGCACCTTGTTCGCGATCAATGAGCACAATTGCATCTTCTACAATTAGTCCGAGCTCTCGCAACCGCTCGACGCTTTGAATAATGCTACCACCACTTGTTACGAGATCCTCCACAACAACGACGCGTTCACCTGGATTCCAATACCCCTCAACATCTTTCCCCATTCCATGTGACTTTTTCTCTTTTCGCGTATAGATCATCGGCGCATCTGCGGCCAATGCAACCGCCGTTCCGATTGGTAGAGCAGCGTATGGGATTCCCGCAACGCGATCATACTCAAGCTTTGAGAGAAGAGATGCATAGGCAAGCGCAATCTGTGACAATACAGCGGGTCGACTAACCAAGAGTCGCAAATCGATATAGAATGGTGATTGCTTCCCACTTGCCAAGGTGAAATCGCCAAACCGAACCGCTTCAAGATCTGCCAAGCCTATAATGAGCCTTTGGATAGAGTCAGCAATTTCAGTTGACGTTGAAGGCGAGGAATTTTGAGTCGATGCAAACGTTCTACTTCTCAAAGCTCGTTCTTGATTCATTGCATCGCGTATTGCTTTGGCTGCACTGCGATGACTATCCGCCATACTTATGTTGCGGCTGGCGTTGACGATTAGACCCTCTCCATCTTGACGTAAACCCGCAGCCATTGTTCGAGCCAGATCCCCTCCTTGTGAACCAATACCAGGCGCAAGAAACCATCGATCGGGAACAGCAGTGCGGACGGCGGTCATTTCTTCCGCAAAGGTCGCGCCAACGACAAAAGCCACATTCGGTGACCAAGATATGGCTGTACGAGCAACATGTATATAGAGGGCTTGATTGGGTTCTCGATCAAGCTGATGCCAATCTGCAATTTCGAGTTTTTGAAATTCGTTGGCGCTTGCATTCGATGTATGACAGAGCACAAAGAGTCCTTTGTCCGCATATGCTGCAAAAGGCGCAATGGAATCATACCCTAAGTAGGGACTGAGAGTGACGGCATCCGCTTTCCACACCTCAAAACAGGCTTTGGCACAAGCTTCTGCCGTAGAGCCAATATCTCCGCGTTTAACATCGAGGATGATCGGTATTTCAGATGGAATCAAGGCCAAGGTCTGGTTCAAAAGAGAAAAACCGACTTTTCCCAGTGCTTCATAAAAGGCAATGTTGGGCTTGTAGGCACAAGCAAATGGTGCCGCCTCTTCAATAATAGCGGCGTTCCAAGCAAGAAGGTTTTCTTCAACTGTTTGGTGAGATTGTTGATAGCGTCGGGGAAGATTCTCTGGGGTTGGATCGAGTCCGACACAAAGCAAACTATCATTCTGATGAATTGCGTTCTGAAGTTTGGTAAAAAAGTTCATTGATTCCCTCTGAGTATAGTGAGCATCGCTCTAGATGAAGGGTGGTATGCCAAATTGTGTAAATTCGATTTCCCTCTGACTGAGACGGCAATTTACACAATTTGTGCTATACTATCTATACTTTGCTCTGTATGAAAACCGTAGTGTGCTCTCTCTAGTAGGGCTATCGAAAACAACGGTTTTCATCACAACCGCCCTTTGATAAGGAATATAGCAACTAATGTTTTTCTCAGCATACTCAGAGGCGGTCAGAAATGCAAAAAATAACCATTAGATCGCAATCGTGCCATTCTCGAATGAAGCGAAGAATCTAACAATTGTGATCTACTGATAAACTATTCTGCCAGTATACTATCAATCACTTGAGCGAAGGCTTCAAATGGCGCGGCACCGCCATAGACATCTCCATTCAGGTCAAAAAAGGGTTGGCCGCGAATTCCACGTGTCCGCCGAATCGCATCTTGTTCTTGAATGATTTGCAGATAGCGCTGCTCATCCATGCACGCGTCAAAGCGAGCAGCATCTAATCCCGCAGTGGCAGCCAGAGACTTAACAGCAGCGCGTGTGTCTCTGCCCCAAAGCGCACTCTGGTTCTCAAACAAAATCTCGCGGAATTCCCAAAATTGTCCTTGTTCGCCAGCACATTCAGCTCCGAGATGCGCCTGAACGGAGCGATCTCCATGATTCAACACAGGGTTGAAGACCATACGAACTTGCCCTGTTTTAACGTAAACTTCTTTGACCTGTTGTTCAGCACCCACCACGTGAGCGCGACAGGTTGGTCACAAGAAATCTGAATAGTCGATCATCGTTACTGGTGCGTTCGGGTTGCCCAAACTCATCAGGTTATCTTCGGTGCGCTCGACAACCGTCAACCAATCAGGCTCTGGCTCAATTGCTTCTTGGCTATCGGTGGCCTTTTCTACAACTGCATTTTCCGTTCCCGTGTCCTCCGCATTTGTCACGGTCTGGGCACCATCGCCATCGGTCGTTGTATTCGATTCAGCCACCGATGGTTCTGCTACTCCTTCACTTGACTTTGCATCTTGGCTGACAGCTTGATCGTCAGTCGATTCCTCCGCTGCTACACGAACAGCTGATTGCGTATTCGAAGGAGTGTCGATACTTGTGGTGTCAGAAGTAGCAGATACCTCGGTGGGGCTTCCCTCAGACATTCCCTGACATGCAGAAACGACGAAAAGAACAACAACCAATCCAGGTATCATATATTGATCTAAAAAATTTTTGTTCCAACTTTGCGCAGACAAATGTTGTTTGAACCCATTCCAAACAATCTTATATTCTCGTAACTTCATAAATTGACCTTTCGAATCGATCTAAAAGTATGAAACAGTTTGGTGATTTGTTGCTTGTTATGAGAAGATAAACAAGCGGATCGTACATATGGGGCACTATCATAAACTTAAATTCTATTTTGCCGTTTTCAGCCGGGTAAGAATACCGAATTTATTTCAAGTTTATGAGCGAGTGCGGTATATTAAAGAGTAGATAGGAAGTAACTGGATCACTGTAAGCTTGCCAACACAACGTTTATGCACGCAATTCTCCCAAATGGCTTCCCAAAGCCAACAGACAATCGGATTGCCATTCGCGTTACACCGAATGCCGAACGTTCGATTCGCGAAGGGCACCCCTGGCTTTTTGAGCATTCTATCCGTCGTCAAAGTGCAGAGGGTCAGCCAGGCGATTTGGGCGTTCTCTTTGATCGGAAAGAGCGCTTTTTAGCCGTTGGTCTCTATGATCCAAACTCACCGATTCGTGTACGGATACTCCAACACGGGAAGTCGGTACGCATTGACGCAGGGTGGTTTCGAAAACAGATCGCTGCGGCTCTTCAGGTGCGCAATCTGCTTGATGGCACACAAACGACTGGGTACAGGCTCGTTCACGGTGAGAATGATGGCTTGCCAGGATTGGTGATTGACCGATATGCGGATACACTCTGTATCAAACTCTATTCATCTGCCTGGTTTGTCCATCTCTTCGCAATTATAGAAAGCCTGGCTATTCTCCTTCCTGTCAAGCGAATGGTCTTGCGTTTAAGTCGCTCCGTTCAGCCACCTGTTGATTATCCTGCATTGGATAATGGTACACTTATCTATGGTCTCGAACCATCTGAACCAGTTATATTTCAGGAAAATGGTCTTACATTCGAGGCGTATCCAAAGATAGGTCAGAAAACCGGCTTCTTTCTCGACCAACGAGAGAATCGAAAACAGGTTGGTGAACAGACTCAGTAGATCCAAATTTGGCGTTTTTGGCGATTTTCAGTCGAGATTGCAGGGATTTTGGAGTCATTTATTCAGATTTCGGTTACAGAAAACAACCTATTTCATATCTGAAAATCGCCCAAATCTAACGCAAAAACTAGATATCGACCGGCAAATTTGTATTTATGTCAACTGTTTAGCCAGAATTCTCTCTCAAAACCTGAAATTTGGATCTACTGAGTCTAGAGATTGCGCCGTCCTCAACGTCTTTTCTTATACAGGCGGTTTCTCCCTTTACGCAGCGCGCGGCGGCGCATGCGTTGTGACGAGCCTAGATATAAGCAAAAATGCGTTGCTGGGAGCCGAACGAAATTTTCGGATGAATCAACATTTGCCAACTGTGGCCGCAACAGAACACAGGATTATCCAAGGCGATGCCTTTCAAGTGCTTGCTCAATTGAACGCTGCAAATCAGCAATTTGACGTGGTGATCATCGATCCACCTTCTTTTGCGAAGCAGCAAAGTGAAATTCAAAATGCCCTAAAGTCGTACAAACATCTCACCCAATTGGGACTTAGCGTCTTGCGACCGACCGGTTTGATTGTCCTAGCATCTTGCTCGAGCCGCGTTCGCACAGATAGCTTCAGTGAAACAGTTCACCATGCAGCATATGAAATCGGCCGTCCCCTTCAAGTATACCAGCAAACGAGTCATCCACTGGATCATCCGGTTCGCTTTCCCGAAGGTGCTTATCTCAAATGCCTGTTTGCTAGGGCCTAGAATCTAGGCCATTCCAGAAAAAAATAATCCATCAGATGGAACGCATCACCCTGGAATGGCTTTGGCTTTTCCTGTTGAATTGGGTATTTTATTTTCTGGAAAAGCCCTATTCTCGAATTCAAAAGCAATCCAATGTACCAAACAACAGCCAGCAGCTTGATTCAAAGATTGAAGGAATCCGTGCTGCGTGCAGAGCAAGTGCCAGATGATATTCGACCTCGCGATGATTTCGCCTCGGCCAACGTGAGAGAATCGATCCGTACAGCTGCCCGCAGTAGAATTAGCCAAGCTCTCAAGCAATTACGCGCACTGAGTGGGCTTTCCTATGCAGACATTCAGGAATATACAGGACTGCCGCAACAGTTGCTTTGGGATATCGAGTATACCGACCGCCGCTTGACTTTCAAAGAGCTAGAAAAACTTGCTGCCTGCTATGGGATCAGTGCAAGCGATCTCTTAGGAATTGATTTAGAAACAGATTTGGAGTAACACCTTATTTTTGCGCAACGGGAAGGGAATTCTATTCGTTGACACAATAAGAGCCTGATTCTATTCGATCAAATTCGTCAAAATGCCGAAAAAAGGATAGCCTCAAAGAAATTCATTAGAGATACCCGATCCAAGGAGGCATTCATGGCAATAGAATTCGGACTAACGAACGAGATCAGCAATACTCAGTATGCACCATTAGCTGCGTTGCTGGCACACTACCATCAAGAGAAAGTGCTAACTGCGTTGAAGAAGATCGAAATACCGGTCAAAACGTATGAATATACACCAGCAAGTAAGTTGGAACAGGTGCTGGTTAGCATATTATGTGGTTGCGCAACGCTGACTGAGTTCAATACAAAGGTCAGACCAGAAAGACTCCTTGCGAAAATTTATGGGATGGAGCAGCTTAGTGAGCAATCAAATATGTCTCGTACATTAGACGCCCTAACTCTAATGAATATCGGTCAATTAGAGAGAGTGTGGTCAGCGAAATCTGCAAGCCTCTAAGCCAAATACACAACCACGATTGGCGAGGGTTCTTGTGGTTAGACTTTGACCTATCCGGATTACCATGCGGCAAAAAGGCACAGAAAAGTCAAAAAGGCTATTTTAGCGGCAAAAAAACGCAACGGGACGCCAATTGGTCCGTGTAAGTTCGGTTAAATACCATGAAACGGTTTGGTCAGACCTCTATCCAGGGAGTCAGCATACAGCTCCATCGTTTCAGCCAGCCGTGCTTGCCACGGAAAGTTCATTAGAGTTAGACGAGAAAAAACGCGAGCGAGTCGTCTGGCGCACCGATGGCGGTGCAGGTAGTGAAGAAAATATTCGGTGGCTGCTCAACCGCAACTATCAATTTATGATGAAGGGCAACTCCAACCGTCGTGCCCATCTGTGGGCGCAACAGGTGACTCGATGGGATCCTTGCGGTGACGTCTTTCTGGCTGAAATTCCATCCCCTATCAAGTTTAATCGCCCTGTACGCATTTTTCTCAAAAAAAGAGTGAAAAACGAGCAAATTTGTGTCAGTTACTACATTTCGACCATCAAATTGCCATCCAAGCGTCACTTCATTTCATATTATGACAATCGAGGTGCGGCTGAAATCGAACAATTCCGTAATGATAAAATGGGGTTACACTTAGCTTCTCGTCGCAAGACCCTATTTCTAGCTCAAAAATCTCTTATCCTTTTGGCTGATTTGGCGCATAATTTGATAGGCCATTTCCATCAGCAAGCTCTCGTGGATACTAGATTTGAACCTTTCCGGCAGAAACGAATTGTTCGAGATCTATTACAAATACCTGGTTTTCTCTCTTTTCAGAACGGCTCACTTTCACGGATTGACCTGCTAAGTTCACATCCTTATTCTCGTGACCTTCTGATTTGCTTGAAATCCTATCTAGAGGCCGATTAGAAACCCCCTCTAGTTGCATGAACGAATAGAATCACGCTCTCGTTGCGCAAAAATAAGGTCACAATCTTGAAATGATGGAACGACTTGAAGTACAGACCGCGGTTGCGAAAATTAACAAATATGCAACGAGCGAGAGTGGTGATACGGTAGAAGTGATCGAACGACCTCGAGGAGGCATTAGCGTTGTCGTTGCTGACGGTCAACGCAGTGGACGCAGCGCCAAAGCGATTAGCAACATTGTTGTACGCAAGGCCATTAGTCTATTAGCGGAAGGTGTGCGCGATGGAGCCGTTGCACGCGCGACGCACGACTATCTCCATGTTCAGCGAGGTGGCAAAGTTAGTGCAGAGTTATTCATTGTCAGCGTTGATCTAGTCACGAGGATTCTTGTGGTGAGCCGCAATAGTCGCTGTCCTGTGCTTCTACGGCGAGGGGAATCTGTCATGCTTCTCGACGCAGAGAGCGAAGCTGTCGGCATTCATCACAATACAAAGCCCGCCATTACTGAACTCGGATTAGAAGCAGATACAACCATAGTTGTGTTCACAGATGGAGTTTGGCACGCTGGGCATCGCACAAATCAACCGCTTGATATTTCCAGATTGATTTTGCGGATAGACGAGGCGCAGAAAGCATCGGCAAGTCAGGTTGCCGATGCTTTACTAGAAGAAACCTTGCGGTTGGATCAGGGCCGTCCTCAAGATGATGCAACAGTACTCGTACTCAAAGTATTGTCTCAGCAATCAGAGTCTGGAACATCAGACAACATTCGACGTTTATTTATGCGTTTTCCAATTTAGAACCTATCCGAAACGTGGTTGGGAGTCTGACCAACTTCTCGAATGAGAATACATCGCCATAAAACTTTTCGAGTGTGTACCACAAAGTGTGTAAATGGATGCCGATCAGTCAGAGAATCGGCTGCATTTACACACTTTGGAACACACTCCCAACTTTACGGGGAAGCACTTAAACTGAGCTCTCCATGAAAGCATGGTTTTGTTTTCTTTAGTAAAGCTGTAGGAAATACCATGTTTTCATCACAACCGCAGGATAAGCATTATCTTGTCATCATGTCAGAAGACGACCTACCCTTGATCAAAGTTGTCGGTATCAGCGCCAGTGGCAAATCGACGCTTGTTCGTGCATTGCGTCAGGCAGGCTATCGGGCACGTCCAGTCAGTCAGGAACACAGCAACGTGCCAGAGCTTTGGCAAGAGTTTGACAAACCTGATATTCTCATTTTCCTTAACAATGATCTCGAAGGGCAGCAAGCGCGTCGACCTGACGTCACCTGGACGGCCATGATGTTATGGGAAGAGGAAAAGCGTTTGCTTCATGCCCGTACCCACGCCCACTTGCGCATCAACACAGCCGAAATGCCTGCATCCCAGGTTTTGGAGATCACTTTGCTCTACCTCAACTATCACAAGGTAGGACACGCCGAAGAACCGTTGCCGGATGTCACCCCGACCGCAACACTCAGACAAGATCAGTTCGAATCCAAATAGAGCATCCGTCAACGTTTCAGCCAAGTGCCTTTCGATGTTCGCTTGTGCAATGAACCCTAATCATTATCTTCGATTCCAAAGAGCGTTTGTGCAGCTAATGCATCATCGGCCGCCCGCTCGTTGGCATTCAGAGCACGATAGCGCTGCCAGAACGAATCGGCGATTGTCTCCGCATCGCAATCGACTCCTTGTCGATCAAAGTAATCACATACCCGCTCAATATCACGTTGCAGAATTGCATATGCTTGACGATTTCCCTCGACACTCGTAATCTGCGGAAAATCAATGATGGTAATATCGTTCTGCCAATAGAGGATGTCGTAGGCTGAAAGATCGCCATGAACGTAACCCAAGCGTAGCATCAGCTCAACGTTGTGCATGGCTTTGTGGAAGAGTTTGCGTGCCTCATCCCCGTCGAGCGAGACTTCATTTAACGTTGATGCAGCCATCCGTTCATCCCCATGATAGCTCATCAAAATCGCGTTTTCGCTCACAGCCACAGGTCGAGGAGCCGCTGCGCCAGCGTTGTACAGTCGATCCAACGCTTGGTATTCATGCATGATCCACGATGTATGCGCAACTTTCGGGGTGGTTCATTTTAGGCGGACAATTAGGTTTACATTTTTGCAAAGAGAAAAGATGTTTATATTTTCTACTTTGAGCCATGCTCAGGCAGAAAATGACCTCATATAGATTTTTGTCTATGTATCAAAAGTGTAAACCTAATTCTGAACCACCCCCAACTTTCGCCCCAAAACTCGTCTTCTTTCCCAACGCACGCATGACGCGATGCTCATTCTGCTTCACCATGTGACCAGCCCCCGATAGAACACCTCGTCCTTCACGGTACATGGCATCATTCCGTAGATTGCGAAATTGACGTGGACGATAGACCTTGGCAGCCAATAAACTCGACTCTAACCCATTTGCGGCAATGAAGTCAGCTTGGGCGCGACAGCGATAGACGCTCGCTTCCTTGCCACCCTTTACTTGAGCGAGGATATCTTCGATGATCCCCAATGCGTAAAATGGACGGACAGAGTCTAGCAACCAGACTCAGTAGATCCAAATTTGGCGTTTTTGGCGATTTTCAGTCGAGATTGCAGGGATTTTGGAGTCATTTATTCAGATTTCGGTTACAGAAAACAACCTATTTCATATCTGAAAATCGCCCAAATCTAACGCAAAAACTAGATATCGACCGGCAAATTTGTATTTATGTCAACTGTTTAGCCAGAATTCTCTCTCAAAACCTGAAATTTGGATCTACTGATACTGGAGGATATGATGAAGCCCTTAACCATTCAACATGGGTGCATTACGATTCGTTTATCACCCTTTCAGTGTGCCGAAATCGCCAAAGCATGTCGAGTTGCCTATGAGGCAACACCAGCTGGCGATATTGGTGACTGGTCTATGCTATCTGCGCTCTTTTATGCCTGTGCTATTGCTGGATTTACGCAACAGCATTTGTGTCCGCACAATGAAATTACACTATATGAACAGTTGTTGAACGTGGATTTGTAAGTTTGTAAGTATGTGAATCGGCTAAATACGAATCATCAGCTTGATTATTTACAAAAGGCCGTGATCACCAACAATATGGTGATCACGGCCTTTTGTTAGTTTCCCTACTTAAATATCATTTTGACCACCGTCTTTATTAATATCTAAGAGCTTCCAATGTTGCGGAATCGAATATTCTGGAAGGATCTTCTCGCGCTTTTAATCTTTGTAACCATTCCCTACGTTGGCCTTCATAATCTCCCGTCTCAAGAACATAATATTCGAAATCCGCAATTGCCATAGCTATATCACCGATTAATGCACGATTGATGCCTCGGCTGTCACGAACATATGGGTTTGTAGGTCGTAAGTCAACTGCCCTATCGCAAGCATCAACAACATTCTCTGCGTATCCCCAAAGAGTTCCTTGTCGACAAAGTTCGTTCCAATGATCATAGTTAACCAAAGTTGGGTCGAGCAATTCGGCATTACGATAAGATGCAACTGCTAGTTCTACATTGCCCGATGAAATACCCCTAATGCTGCGTAACAACAATTCATAGGCATATGGTCTGAATTAACAGAAATATTTTGACTTGAGTCTAGCTTAAGGGCATGCAGATATGCAGTTACAGCTTGCTCTATGTCC
The DNA here is from genome assembly GCA_019217005.1 of Chloroflexi bacterium TSY. The sequence goes on along the minus strand of JAHBNG010000077.1, from coordinate 25,552 downwards.
CCTTCATCTGCATACGCATCACCTTCACTCAAATAATGTCGTATAACAGAAGAATCGACAGATAAATCGGTGCAAGTTTTGTTATAGGGTAGATCTTCAAAGAACTCATTCCACTCTGCCCAACTGAAATTAGAATTAGCTGTTTGACAGGCTAACCGAATCTTCTCACTGAGGCTAAACCAAAAAAATAAATAATTATACGCGAACGAGAGAATGGAGAGGGGGAATAAGGACAAACCATTTTTCTAAACCAGGTAAACGTTGGAAGCGTTGTTCCAAACGGTCCATCTCTTTCTGAGTGAGTTTGACGCCGGTCTCATAAAGAGTGGAATTCAGGTGAACGAAGGGTTGTAGTTGGTTAAAGCGAAAAGAACGGGCAAAATTGAGAACGGTCTCAAGAGAATCGAGAAGAGAACCGTTCCAGTGTTTTTCAAGATGGCCCCAAACCCGTTCGATGGGGTTGTATTTACTGTGATAAGGAGGGTAGCAGGCGAGCTGAATAGAGAGACGATAGTGCTCAACAAACTGAGTGAGACGATACATAAACTGAGTCCGACGGGTATGATTTTCGGGACCATTGTCCTGATTGATCACGAGGGTCTTGACGTGAGGAAAGTGTTCACGTACGCTTTCCCAAAATCAATCAGGCAGTCGACAATACAGTCACTCGTCACTTTCGACTGAGTCAAGTAAAGAAAGAGTTCCTTGGTTGAAGGGAGGTAAATGCCAAAAGGAGTGACTTTCTCGGTCTTCTTATCTTGAAAGTCATGATCGAGCGCTTTGACAACCACTCGACTTATCCCTTCTCTCGAGAAACGGTCAAGTAAAATCGTCGCTTTGGCATCCCAAGAGAGGCGCAGAACCGTCTCGTCTGCATCCGCTTCTTGATTGATCTGATGAATTCTATCAAAGATCGCATCGGTCTCTGGGATCTTTTTCACTGGTTGACTTTTTTGACCCGGTTTGAGCCATAGCCTAACTCATTGAGCTTCAAGCGGATGGCCTCTTCGCCAGGCAATTCCTCATCTGTGTATCCTTTCTGCTCGATGAGCTGGGTACGCATTTCGGCGGCGGTTAGTCGAGTGTACAATTGGGGGGGTCGAAAGGTGGGATCGGTCTGGCTGAATTGATCGGCGATTTCAACCATATCGGCCAGTAAAGTGGGGATATGGTCTTCGGCTTTTGCGACCACGTCGGTGGCTTTGGTCGACATAACAGAAGCCGCCTTCTAGTTCTTCCAGGGCTTTGGCTATCGTCGCCCGATTCCAGCCCAACTCTCGTTCTGCTTTCGTCGGACTCCCTTCGCATATCGTTTTGACCGTTTGGGCCATGAAGTGCCTTCTTTCGTATCCACTTAACATGGCCTTCGTCTCTTTCAAGACTTCAACCATTTCTGGCGAGATTGTCATTTTTGCTCCTTTTGGAGAGCTAGTTTAACACCTTCTCGCGTATATTTTATTTTTTGGATTGGCCTTATACGATTTGGTAATGTTGATGTAGACACACTGCTCGCTGCAATCAAAATCCTTTGTAGTGCTTCTCTAGCATAGATATCATCACTTTGATCAAAAGTATCGTCAGCAAGATCAATAGCCTCTAGAACTAATAGCAAACTTACTTTAGGGCGTGTATTCCTTTCGGCTAATGCCTGAGCGGAAAGCTTATTGGATACTGCCTCTAGTCTGTTAGCCTCAGCTGTACTTTTAGCTATCGCTGCTTCATTTGCTTGTGCTACTGCCGTCTCTCTCGCTATCCTCGCAAAGTATTGATTGTCAAGTGCATTTTGCTCTGCATTTCTGGCCCAATATTCGTTCTCTTCGGCCAATTGTTCATTATATTCTGCTGTACTTTTGGCTGCTACCGCTGTTGCCTTCTCATCAAGAGCTCGATCTTCACTACGTTCTGCCCGCCTTCTTTGATCATCTGCTATACTCTGTTGGAAAAATGCATAAATAGCGATTCCAGCAGCGAGTAATGCCAAGATTAGTAATAAAAGTCGTTGACGACGCAAACGAGCGGATGTTGTAGCTTCTGTGATTGCTCTTTGGCTTTCTGCATCTGCCCGCTGTTGCTCTGCCTCGGCACGTAGTTTTTGTTCTTCTGCCAATTCTTGTGCTTGTTGTAACTCTCGTTGGCGAATTGCCTCTTTTTCGGCGGTTTCGCGATCGGCGAGAATACGGCTAGATGTGATTAGCTCACGTTCAATAGCACTCAATTCATTTGAGCGGTCAGCCCACCCTTCAGCCTCTGTTAATAAGACTCCTCGAAGCAATACGCTTTCGTCTTTTTGTAAAGAAATCCAATTTTCGGCTAAGGTACGCAACCGCTGTCTCCATAACAGGAATTCTCGGTCACTATTAAGCCACATTTGAAGTTCTTGCCAATTTCGAAGTAATGCCTCGTGAGACACTTCAACAGTTTCTTCGTTTGTACGTTCATTGCGTCCCATTACTATCAAACGGGCATCGGCTAATTTGTGAAGTAATGGTTGCAAATGTGTATTCAACTCAGCGAGACTGATGCGACGCTTCACATCTTCAACCTCTTCATTGGGCTGAGCCACACGTACTAATCGGGTGAAAATTGCACGTACAGCCGTTTGTTCATCAGATTCAAAACTAAGAAGAGCTTCCTCTGCTCGTTGGGCAATAGCACCGTTCACTTGACCTATTTCTTCATAAGCTTTATGAGTTAACAAACCGTCAGCAGTTTGACGTTCCCAAAGTTCCGTCAATGCAAATTGTAAGAGTGGCAATTGTCCCAGCTCGTGGGCAACTGCTTCTAAAATACGTTCTACTAATCCTTCTTCAAAGCGGCGACCAGCATTTATTGCTGGCTGCTCTATAGCAGTGTGGCGCTCAGCTACTGTCATGGGTAAGACATTTACCAAACCGGAATCGACTTGCTGACTAAGATGTTCATCTGCTAAAACGCGACCATAGAAATCAGCACGAAGAGTGAGGACCAGTTTGAGGCATTCAAACTTTGAGGAAACACGCAGAATATCTAGGAATCAATTGCGAGTATATTCGTCTTCGCATAGCGTAAAGACTTCTTCAAATTGATCTAATACAATCAATAGGCGGATGGGTTGCGAAATCTTCGATTCGAGACGATGCAGTATATCGTCAATACGCATTTTATTATGTTTTAGCCCATCAGCCCATGTTCTTACTTCTTTTACATGTTGACTTTCTTTTAGATTTGGTTCTAATCGTTCAATAATTGCTGAAATGAAAGCAAAAACTGGATCGGAGCCAAGTCGGACAATACTTGTGTGCCAACTTTGGCTATTAGGTAATGCATCATTTTTTAACGCATTGATTAAACCGGCGCGAACCAAGGACGATTTACCGCAACCAGATGGCCCAACTACTGCCACAAAATCAAAGAGTCCTATTTTTTCAATCAATCGTTTGAGCATCTCATCACGTCCAAAGAAGTTACCATGATGCTCTGTATCAAAATGTAATAGTCCACGATATGGGCATGGATTGTCTGATAACTGTTTACGTCGACTACGTAGTTGTTCAAGTTGATCTAACAATTGTCGTTCATTTTTGATCAACTGTAGATCGATTTTTTCTACCTCTACGTACTCTGTTTTACGTTCGTCAATTATGCGCAGGTTCTCTTCAATCTCTGCAATTTGCTTGTCCACTGAGTGAAACATATCGGACATATAGATGACTGCTCCCAGCAATTAAAAAATTTGATGAATTAGACAAATAGCTAGGACAACTCTAAATCCTTCTCAATCTCTGAAATTCTATCCGTTAGTAACTGCCGATTTCTTATAAGTTGTAATGGTATTTCACTTTACTTTCTGGTAAAGGCTTGAGTGACAAAGGGCAAACCGAAAGGGGCGGAAAAAAGAATCCACCCTGAAAAAACGGGATAAAATGTAAAAATAGTGCTCGGCTAGTTTAAGCAGCGGCATTGAGGCGGCGATGAGCGAGAACGCCTTTAGGTAAATGGTGTGAAACCGAGGCCTTTTTCCGAAAGTCAGGGTCGAGTTGGTCGGGAGTTGGAAAAAGAGCACTCGAGAGAACGCGGCGCAGCCTGCCGGGAGTGGCTTGAGGCTCTCGATCCCAGTAGCCAGTCGGTATGGGAGGAAGAGAAGCGGCTAAATGGGAAAGAAGATTGCCAGCCAGCAGCCCCAGTTCAGGTAAGCGGAAGCAAGCCTCATCGGCATGAACAAATTGACGATGTAAGCCAATCATCTGCTTGGAAGCCAAGGGGGGGATGTTCAACAGGCCAGCGCTCCAGATAGAAAAGATAAATGGTTTCAGCTTGTAAAGCCATGACGGTCGCCAGAACCAAAGGTGTGTGATAAGCAGGATCCTGAAAGACGTAAATCGAATAGGTGCGGTTGGCTGTATCCACCTTGGTTGTCCTGGGGACGAGATTGTGCCATGCTTGATAGCGAATCAGGCGACCACTATAGACAAATTGACCAAACGAGTCTGGAGTTGTGGCCTCGAGTCGCTTTCCCTATAGCATCGAGAGAGCGGACGCACAATATCACCATATTCGGGTGGTCTGCCTTTTTCCTTACGTTCGGGTAACTCATTGCGGCGCGCTGTGCAGTTAATCGCTTCCCGAAGGACAAATCGGTCGACGTCGCTTTCTAGCATTTCTCTGATTGTAAACCCGGCATCGACCACCGCCACTTCGTCTGACTCCAGTGATTTCTTCGTCTCTTTCAGCAGCTTTTTCCGAAACTCACTTTCCTTTGTGCCTACCTCGCATCTCATGATTGCCTTGAGCAGTGGCACTCGTTTCCCGCCTATCTCCCCCCGAGCTTATCATCACTCCAAAGATGAGCGCGGGCAATGCCCGACGAGCCGTTGAGTTATAGAGTCGGTTCACTTTCCCTTGCAGCTTCGGTCGCCAGAACCCTGTGATATCTATGCTTTTCACTCGGTATCCTTCTAACTTTTTTGCCTCCCATTCCCCTTTCCACTCCACTTCTTCTTGCCACGATGAGAGCAGGCTTGCAATATCCCATGATCCATATCGAAAGCTCCACCAGCTTCGCCGGAGCTCCTCATCTTCAAACCCGCTTTCACTCAATCCACTATGGATTGCTCCTCGACTTTTCAGAAACGACCCATTCATCATCGCCCACATCAGACGCATTACATTTACGTTTGTTCCCACCGGCGTTACTTGCAATACATTCATCAGTACTGCTATAGTTATTTCTGGCGCGGTTAGCATTCCTTCCTCCTTTTTGGGTTCTCTACCTTTAGGATGAAACGCTAACCGCTTTTTGTCACATTTCTCACCTCATCTCTTTTCTTTTACCAGAAAGTAAAGTTTCATTATATTCAACATATTCGCTCATTCGCTCTTCAATAAGTAATAAATTATCACGATAGTTCGTCAACATACGTTTCCAAGCAGCTACTTGGGTAGCATCTACTGCCAAATTAGCATTTGGTGTGTCAACTATCCAATTTAGCGGATTTACCGCTTTTCCTCCTCCGCCGTACCATGCAATCGCAAAATTATCAGCCAAATTGTGCAACTTGAGAATTGGATGTTGTTTGTCATTTGTACGTTCAGGAACTTTACGACTTATCCACATAGCTGTGTCTATGATGCGAGCATAACCATCTTGTTCAAATGCACCATAGCCAGCTAGCCCACTGCTCTTCTGAAATTCGTCAAAGGCAGACAATGGTAATGAAGATTTAAGTACCCCTTTGGCTTCAGCCTGTCCACCCGCATGACAACAATCTAGCAACACCAGTAGTATTTTCGCTTGGATGGCACGTAACTTTTCTGTGAACAGACTACCAGCAATCGCTGTCTCTACTAAATTAGTCAAATCATAGTCATTTGGTAACAAATGGTAAGCAGGTGTTTTGACACCATGACCTGAGAAGTAAATTAGAACAATATCATCTTGTTTTGGGCCAATCCAAAAAATAAAATATACGCGAGAAGGTGTTAAACTAGCTCTCCAAAAGGAGCAAAAATGACAATCTCGCCAGAAATGGTTGAAGTCTTGAAAGAGACGAAGGCCATGTTAAGTGGATACGAAAGAAGGCACTTCATGGCCCAAACGGTCAAAACGATATGCGAAGGGAGTCCGACGAAAGCAGAACGAGAGTTGGGCTGGAATCGGGCGACGATAGCCAAAGCCCTGGAAGAACTAGAAGGCGGCTTCTGTTATGTCGACCAAAGCCACCGACGTGGTCGCAAAAGCCGAAGACCATATCCCCACTTTACTGGCCGATATGGTTGAAATCGCCGATCAATTCAGCCAGACCGATCCCACCTTTCGAACCCCCCAATTGTACACTCGACTAACCGCCGCCGAAATGCGTACCCAGCTCATCGAGCAGAAAGGATACACAGATGAGGAATTGCCTGGCGAAGAGGCCATCCGCTTGAAGCTCAATGAGTTAGGCTATGGCTCAAACCGGGTCAAAAAAAGTCAACCAGTGAAAAAGATCCCAGAGACCGATGCGATCTTTGATAGAATTCATCAGATCAATCAAGAAGCGGATGCAGACGAGACGGTTCTGCGCCTCTCTTGGGATGCCAAAGCGACGATTTTACTTGACCGTTTCTCGAGAGAAGGGATAAGTCGAGTGGTTGTCAAAGCGCTCGATCATGACTTTCAAGATAAGAAGACCGAGAAAGTCACTCCTTTTGGCATTTACCTCCCTTCAACCAAGGAACTCTTTCTTTACTTGACTCAGTCGAAAGTGACGAGTGACTGTATTGTCGACTGCCTGATTGATTTTTGGGAAAGCGTACGTGAACACTTTCCTCACGTCAAGACCCTCGTGATCAATCAGGACAATGGTCCCGAAAATCATACCCGTCGGACTCAGTTTATGTATCGTCTCACTCAGTTTGTTGAGCACTATCGTCTCTCTATTCAGCTCGCCTGCTACCCTCCTTATCACAGTAAATACAACCCCATCGAACGGGTTTGGGGCCATCTTGAAAAACACTGGAACGGTTCTCTTCTCGATTCTCTTGAGACCGTTCTCAATTTTGCCCGTTCTTTTCGCTTTAACCAACTACAACCCTTCGTTCACCTGAATTCCACTCTTTATGAGACCGGCGTCAAACTCACTCAGAAAGAGATGGACCGTTTGGAACAACGCTTCCAACGTTTACCTGGTTTAGAAAAATGGTTTGTCCTTATTCCCCCTCTCCATTCTCTCGTTCGCGTATAATTATTTATTTTTTTGGTTTAGCCTTGTTGCAATTGCTAGCTGCTCAAGTTCTTCAAGAATGTATTGTCGGCAAGCCTGTTTTTCAGTCAATAACTTTACTTGGCCAGTTGGATAGGCACAACGGGTTGGATCACGCAGGAGCGATGCGACCGCATCTGCATCTTGGACGGTAACAGGTAAGTCTGCACCGACACCGATGATGAGTGCGCGGCCATTAGTAAACTTTGCCATATCGAATATTACCCTAACAATGAACAAGTAGTGCTTTAAGACCTAGATAAGAATCAAAAGCTGTATGCCATCTACGGGAATTAGCACCTAGGTGTTCTTCTCAATAAACGAAGTAAAAGATGCTTTTTCTGGAAAACATCTGAAATTCATGAAAAAGTTTCCTGGGATAGGTTCGTGTAATTGAGCAACTTCTATGCTATTTCTGATCATTACTGGATCTCACCAGCTATGAATACTTGACGAGGTGAGCGAGCCAACGCCTGGCTCAGGTGCGCCAGGACTTCGGAGCTGACCACATGGACAACCCAACCAGATTCATGCGGAAAAACAATGATGCGCGCCCGATCATCCTGGCGTCACCTGCAGCCCATGTTGGCTGCGACAGACTTGCCACCCAACCAAGAGACTAGACGACACGCCCCGAACGTTCGAGCGGTTTCATGTCACACAACCATAGTATATCCGATAAAGAACTTCAATGAAGGCTAATGGATTCCAAGCTACCCGACCAACATCCCAAACGATCCGCTACGACAAACCTTTCTATGTAAACGAGCATTACGTAGGCCATTCGAAACGTTCTTCCTGTTCTGCATGCAAACGCCATACAGAAAGACCTGTATGCGAAAGTCTAATGACAGTACCTCGGCGTTTGGCTTTGGTATTAAAATCTGGATGGCGAAGAATACGACGGACAAAAAGTGCGACCTCGTATTTCTCTACATTCAGAAAAACCAAGCAGTATCGAGTGTGGCAAAGGCTACGATTGTGAAAGTCTCGATCACGCGAGAAAAAGGTTGCATCTCGATATTGATGTAACAGAGGGATGATTTCACGATCTTTCATCCCCTGTCGTCCTATATCTTGCCCGATCTGGTGAACCCTAATTCGCCAACTTCGCAGTAACTGACGTTGATCTTTTAGAATGTTTTCATCCAGAATATTCACGCAGCCATAGGTTCCAAAGCGAATTCTTCGATGTGTTTAAGAAAGGATTCACGTGCTAGCTGCACTGCTTCTGTGATTGCCTCTTTGGTAATGCTATCATGCCAGCCTTCAATAATTGTCTCCCAAGCCATTCCCTCAGCGACTTGTTCCAATACATCAGCAACCATGATGCGTGTTCCTCGAAATGTTGGCTTACCATGACAAATTTCAGGATCGGCTACAATGTAACGTCCTAATATCAAGGGTTTTGTACTTTCATTCATAATCATGTCTCCTTGACTTCATACTTACTCAATGTGGATCTTATCTGATATTATATCAACCCAATAGAACTTGATGCAATCTCCATCTCAACCTATAATAACACAGAAAGCCCTCCACAGTGGACGAGACTGCGCAGGGCGATTTGGTGTTGATTTGCTTGGTTGCTCAGAAATGGGCTTCAGCTTTGTTTGGGTGGCTTTCGCCTGCTTATGCTGCGCGGAGGCAACTCTGTATGAGTAATCAAGCTGTCAACATCAAGACGAATAATGGAAAGCATACGGCTGTTGCTTTCAAGAAACTCTTGCTGCTTGACTTGGTTCTGGATCAACTGACCAATTGCCATTTCTGGCGTAATCTGTTCCAGTTCCCATTGGCGCAAGAGTTCAGTGGGCGCTATGGCTGCCATTATGTTCCTCCTATTCTGTAGATACGGTTAATAACTCGATAGTTGTGAAATGAAGGTTTTCCAATTTTGACAAAAGAGACAAAAGTCATCTCAATAGATTGCATCAAGAAAAAAGTGCAGAAAAGGAGCCATCAAGATGCAATTGCCGATAGTAAATGTAGCGCCACTGGTCAAGGAGCATAGCGAAACCTTTCGTTCAGTATTTGCCAATCGTAAACAGTTTCGCCACTTTGAAAACTATCTGACGGGTCTGATGGTCTTGGACAACAAAAGCATGGCAAATATTGCCCGTTGCATTCTAGATAGTGCAGATAAGACGAATGTATCACGGTATCTGAGTGAAGCTCCTTGGCGAGCCGAAAAACTCAATGATGAGCGTATAGTCAGAGACAGCACAATACCAACGTTCAGAGTCAGAATCGGTATTAGCGATTGATGATACACTATGTGAACATGTGGGAAGTCTGTTCGAGTATATCGACACCCACTACAATCATAGCAATGGTCAGCATCCACTGGCTCATAACTTAGTCACAAGTCACTATGTCAGTGGCGCTATCCGTTTTCCGGTCGATGCAAGTATCTACCGACGGTACGAAGAGTTTACCGACTGGGAAGCATTTGTGGAAAAACATTTCCCAGTGACCGAGATTCCCAAGAAAAAAGAAAGAACGAACCGCTTTTCATAAACGAGTGGATAGCCACCTATTAACTGACCCCGCCTTTCGAGAGCGAGACGAAGCGTTTAAGACCAAGATAACCATTGCCAGTGAACTGGTTGAAAAAGCTGTTGAACGAACCCTTATCTTTGGTTGGGCTCTCTTCGATGGTTGGTATCTCGCTCCAGATTTTCTAGCTGTACTCGATCGTCTGAATAAAGATTGGATCAGCATCTTGAAGTGCAATCGCAATCTGGAGACAAATAGTTTTCGTTTGCGGGATGAAGATGGTCAGCCGATAACTTTCGAGGGGCCACATATTAAAGTCAAAGAGTTGGTCCCCTACATCCCCCCAGAATGCCTACAAGCCTGTCACCATTGATGGTCGTACTTACTACACCTTTACCATGACTGTGCGTATCCCTTCTATCGGCAAGGTACGCATCGTGATTAGTTTTGATAATCCTGAATTGCAAGACAATTATGCCGTTTTAGTGACCAATCGCACCGACTGTAATGCCAAACGCATTCTCTCGATTTACCTGCTTCGTTGGCCTATCGAGACGGTTTATCAGGATGGTAAACAACTGCTTGGTCTTGATGAATATTGCATGCGAACTGCCCACGCCTTTCAAAAACATTGGTCTCTGGTCTTCGTGGCTTATTCTCTCTTGCACCTTGATTGTTTGGGACCATCATTGGCTAAAACTCAATTCTCGCCCAGCAAATCCCTTGGTGAGGCTACCCGGCAGCAAACTCAGTCACTGATTCAAGATCTCATCTTGACGGCTCATGATGCCTTGAATGACGGACAGGAGATTGCGGAGGTCTTCGCTACCCTTTTCGCCAAACGGCAGGTCTGCTCTGCTTAATTTGACTTTGTCAAATCTGGCACCTGCTCAAAATACAACTATCGAGTTAATAAGATAATAATCTTGTTACCTGTTGGGTAACAAGATTGTACTATAACTTGATCTGAATGTCAAGTAGTATTTTGTCAGATAAGTTATAATACGGTAAACTCTGCCAGAAAGTGACTAAAAAAACGAGGAGGCAGAGAGAAATGAAGCAAGTATATAAAGTTAAACTAAGTGATAAAGACAGAAATGAATTAAGGCGAATAACGGCAAAAGGAAAAGAGAACGTAAGAAAGATAAGAAGGGCACATATTCTGCTCTTGTCAGATGGAGGAAAAACAGACAGAGAAATCATGGAACGAGTGGGAGTGACGCGAGCAACGGTGGTGCGAATCCGCAAAAGATATGTGACGGAAGGGCTAACCAAAGCCCAGAAGAGAGGCCAAGAAGCGGACGACCAGTCGAGATTAGTAACGAAGCCAGAGCCAAAATCACGGCACTAGCGTGTACGAAAGGACCAGATGGGCGAAGCCGATGGACTTTAAGGCTGCTAGCAACCACAGCGGTTGAGTTAAAGTTTGTGGAAGACATTTCGCATGAAACCGTGAGTGAAATTCTGAAAAAACGAACTGAAACCCCATTTGAAGGTGCAGTGGTGTATCGGAAAGTTAACACCTACATACTTGTGGCACATGGAACAAATCTTGGACCTCTATGCACAGCCCTATGACCCCAAGAATCCTCTCTGGTGGGTGTTACGATGAAAACCTTGTCAGCTCTTGGGCGATACAATCGTGCCGATTGAGATGAAACCAGGCAAGAAATGGCGCTATGATCATCACTATGAACGCAAGGGCATCTGTTACATCTTGATTGCTTACCAGCCACACACTGGACAGCGGGTTGTTCAGATTACCGAACGGCGCAGAGGCCAAGAGTATGCTCGCTTCATGCATGATCTCAAAACGAAACACAATCCTGATGCCGATTCATTACAGATTGTTCAGGATAATCTCAACATTCATTCACCCAGTTCCTTCTACACCATCTTTTCGCCTGAGGAAGCTTTCGCTCTGGCTCAGCACTTTCAGATGGTTTATACCCCCGTCAACGGGAGTTGGCTTAATATGGTTGAAATTGAACTCTCGGTTATCACTCGCCAAGTTCTTGATCGCCGCATTGATTCCAAAGAGCTTCTTGAGACTGTTGTCCTTGCTCTTGTCAACGAGCGCAATGAACAATCCGCTACCATTCAATGGCAATTTACCCCCGCTCTCGCTCGCCAGAAGTTCCAGCGTTTCTATCCTGTTTTGGATACCGATTCTGATGACCAACCTGTATCATAACTTATCTGACAAAACAGTAGTATTTTATTTTGAGAATACATATTGCGTTGGCGTGGAGATACAAGTGTGAAAAGGCTTGGGGAGAAACTAAATACTCTGCGACGACAACATGGTCTGACAACAAGAGACCTTGGTGAACAATTAGATGTAAGCCATGTCCAAATAAATCGCATTGAAAATGGACTAAGAAAGCCCTCAGCAGAATTGATCCTCAAAATATCGGGGTGGTTCATTTTAGCTGGATAGATAGGTTTACACTTTTAGAAACAGAAAGAACGTTTATATTCTCTGATTTCGCCGGTTCTCAGAGAGAAAACGGTCTCATATAGATTTTTGTCTATATATCAAAAGTGTAAACCTAATTTTGAACCACCCCAAAATATCTCTGTTCTTCAATGTTTCCACTGACCAATTAATGCGAGATGATTTAGAATTGGATTGATTTTGATTCCAAATTCAAAGGGGAGTCCAAACCATGAGTTGGACTCCCCTTTTCTGTTCTCTACACTAAACATCCTATCTTATGAACAGTATACTTTGAAGCGAGGAAATGCGGGGTGGTTCATTTTAGCTGGATAGATAGGTTTACACTTTTAGAAACAGAAAGAACGTTTATATTCTCTGATTTCGCCGGTTCTCAGAGAGAAAACGGTCTCATATAGATTTTTGTCTATATATCAAAAGTGTAAACCTAATTTTGAACCACCCCCAAAATCAAACGTTTAACATGTTTTCGAAAGGAGAACGACATGGAACTTTATATGACGTTGACATCAGTTGATTGGTTGAGTGTCGTAACTGGGATGATGGCAGGGGGCAGCTGTCAGCAGCATTGTACATCATATTGCCCATCTTGCTACACTCAATGCATGGAAAATTGTATTCAAGACCCGGGTTGTATGAGCGGCGGGTCTGGGGGATGTTGTCCTGTTTATTGTTAGTAGTGAGTGATGCAAGAATACGCCAGTTAGAGTCAGCAATGAACTATCAGTAGACCGCAATCGCTAGATTCTTCGTTTCATTCGAGAATGACACGATTGCGATCTACTGACTATTTGATGAACCGGTGATGTCGGGAAAGAGTCTTGTAAACAAAGCGAGCCAAACGCTGTCGAAGAGTACAATACCAGCACCATCACTTACTTTGTTATCACTACCACATTGTTGAACGGGAAATAGCGGTCAAAGGGATACATTCCGAGGCTCATGTGTAACAAACGTACGGACGTATAGACCTGTCAGGTTTATCTGGTCGAGGCAATTCTACATAAGCGGTTCATTTGTTCGCATGCTCGAGGGAAGGTTAGCGAGCGTCGCACAGGCCAAAGGGAGATCCACCGACCCACCAACGAGTGGCCTGAGCGCACGCGGTCAACAGAACCCCTTAGACAGAAGAAAAAATCTATAGCCTTTCAGAAAAAGATTTTCTTGTCGTTGATGGCATTTCAACTGGTCAGCTCGTCAGCTCTCTGGCTGACCGGCTGAAATGCTGACAAGCTACTGTTTCGTGTGGAAAAGCATTATCTGAACATCTATTGTTCTGCCGTTTTCTGTGATTGCGGCAAGTTACTACAGCGGATTGAGATAGGAACGGATTCTGTCGTGTAAGTAGAGTGCTTCCCGCTTATGATGAAATTGTGCGTCACGGTCACCGAGTTTTTTGCAATTGAAACGAGTGTTCCTGTGACGGAAAATCTGCTCCTATCCGAATCCATTGTAGTCGTTGATTCAATCTTGAACCACAGAATCCGCTAGTCAGAAGAAAAAAATCTGGCTCAATCCGCGTACGACGCTCACTACTCGGTTAGACCATTCTACTTATTCACAAATTCCCCATAGTGAATGCGCAGCGCCTGGGCCGTTCCAAGGACAATTAACTCGAGATCGTGGTCCAGGTTACCAGTCCAGGCCCGTCCGTTATTGTAATTGTGTCCGCTCCGCTTCATCTTCTGTGCCAAACGTTGCAGCGCCAAAAACTTGCGCTGTTGAGAATAACCCGCCACCTTTTTCCAACCTTCGTAGAGCGCTTCATTATGGGACTTGTGGGCGATCCTTCGATACTTGTTTGGCGTATGTTCTGTCAAGGCAAATTGGTTCCTGGTCTCATTCCACGGCAAGCCCAACAGACCAGCTGCCACACCAATAGCATAGGCATAGCGACCGCTTTCCCTGGCAGACTTTTCCGCTCCTTCCCTGGCATCAACAGCGCCTTTGGCAATCATTACCAGTGGTGAAAGGGCAGCAGTCATGAGGCTAAGAGCACCTGCTGCTGCGGCAGCCTTGCCATACCCCGCTACTGTCAAAGCGCCTTCTGCCAGCCCAGCCGCAGAGCCCACGCCGGAATACCCCGCTTCAAATTTGTCCATTTCACTCGCCTTGGGGTCTGTTAGGGTGTGGATACTCTTGAATAAACTGAGTAGACCCCCTGCGTTTCCAAGATATTTGCCCACCGTTGAATCCTCTAGCGCTTTAGCTCCTGCCGCTATCACACCTTCTGTGGTCTCCTGGACAATCTTGCCTTCGTCGACCTGATCTTCCGAATTCAATCCGCTGGGATCATTATAGCGGACAGGATTGTTGAGTCCATAGGCGTAGAGGTTGAGCAGTTGCGGGTTGGCGATACCTTTGTGTGGCTGTTGGAGATAAAAAGGATCGACTCCAATAAAGCGCCCAATTTCGGCATCGTAGTAGCGAGTCTCAAAGTAGTGGAGTCCCGTGGCATCTAGCTCCTTGCCGGTGAACTGGTAGTAGACATCTGCCTCCCCTTGTTCGTAGCGCGTCAGGCCATACGGATAGTAAGCCACACGCGCAGCCAATGAACCATCTTCATTGATCAGCAAACTGGTGCCGCCCAGATGATCAGCCGTATACCACAGACGCTCGACTTGCTGCGGTGGAATGGTCGATGGTGCATCGTGAAATCCTTGCAGCAGTCGCTCCGGCTGGAAGGGCATGGTAATGCGGGCGATGCGCTGTTCGTCGTCAAAGATGTAATAGGTTAGCTCGTCGCCGCGCAGTTCCACCGAATTGGCGCCATAGAGTGTTGTGGTCACCACATCGCCCTTGCGGATGGTCTGCTTCACTCGCTGGTAGCCGGCGTCATAGCCGAAGGTGGAGAGCGTCTCACCATCATCTACTGAGAGCAGTCGATCACGCGCATCCCAAGTGTAATGGGTGCTGGATGAGCCATCTGGATTCTCCTTCCGGCTCAAGTTGCCGTTGGCATCATAGCGGTAGAGTCGGTTGCCTGCTAAGGTCATGGCTTGGGGACCGGCATTCTCACCGTAGTGCATCTCGCCCAGATTCAAACGAGGGTCGGCAACGGTGCTGCTCTTGCGGATCAGGTTGCCAATCGAATCGTAGGCAAAATCGATTGCGCCATAAGTTCCGTCTGCACCGGTCAAGCGGTAGAGTGCATCATAGGAGAAGGTCTGGCTCAAGTCATCGGCTGCCGTTCGATCCGGTCGTGCATCTGCGATCGAGAGAATATTGCTGGCCTTGTCAAAGTGGTAGCGCAAGTCTTCGAGAGTCGTTTGTCCGGACATGGTCTGCAGACGGTCCAGACGTTGACGCAGATCGTAGCCATAGATTGTACGCACGCCATTGGCATAGCGGATCGACTCTCGCTGGTCGGATGCTGTATAGGCAATATGCTCGACGAAGCCCGGCACGCGCTTCAACAAGCCACGGGCATCGTATTCATAGTTCACGGTAAAGCCATCAGCCAAGGTCAACCGACGCAGCCGATCCATCGTGTCATATTCAGAGCGCGTCACCAGCGTGACCCCTTCCTCCTCAAAGTGGCGAATCACGCCAGTGGGATTGCCCACTGGATCATATGAGAAGTAGATAGTACCTGTCTGATCTTCCACGTAGCTGATCTGCCCCATGGTGTTCTCGGCGTCTGGATGGAGGGGCGATAGATCGTCATCGTAATGGAAGAGAGCATTGAGCACATCCGCCTTGCCGTTGTTGAAGACCCAACGTTCGCTGATTTGGCGGTTGGCGGCATCGTAGGTATATTGGAGTATTTGTCCGATTGCGTCCGTCATCTGGATCAAATTACCGTTATCATCATAGGCATATTGACGTTCACCCTTGTTCGGATCGTTCATCGAGATCATGCGGCCCAGCGCATCGTACTCCATTGTCTTGATGTTGCCCTGTGCATCCACAATCTGAGTCAGGTTGCCCAGCAGATTGTGCTTGTAGCGCGTCGCATCTGACTCGATCTGTCCATCGACAATGTTGACCTCTTCTGCACGCACCAGCCGCTTCAATCCGTCGTAGACAAGGGTTTTGGGCGTGTCGTGATGGGGCGAATCGGGGTGGTTGTCCTCTTCATCAAAGTGCAGTTCCGCCAGCGGTTTGTGGATGACCGAACTGAACGTTCCATCAGGATTGACTGTGCGCAATGTGCGCCCTATCGGGTCATAGTGGAGGGTCGAATGAGGTAAGTTTGGATCGGGTGCAGCATAGTCAAAGCTATCGGCAAAGTAGGGTTGATATTGTTCACGAACGCTCTGTCGCGCATTGTAGGTCACGGCTTCCTCAACGATGACGCGACCATCTGTGCCTTGGCTGCGCATCTGCAATTTGCGACCCAACCCATCGTAGTATGTGATGCTGGTGACCATATCATCGGCACCAGACTGCTGTCGCTGCTCGGTTTTGATGAAGCTGCGCGGGCTACCGACTTGATAGGTATAGGTCATCGTCGGTTGCTCCAGCGTGTCACCCGGTTTAACAGTGCTGGAGATCCGGCCAAACGTGTCATAGGTAAAGGCGTGGGCGTGACCGTTGTAGTCGGTCGCTCCGGTTATTTTGCCAAAACCATGATGATAGGCAGCGGCATATGTGAGCGACTTCCCCTCCTCTAGATGCAGCCGTTCGACGACTGGGAAGGTCTGCTGGATCGGGTCAAATTCTACGCTGATCCGGTTGCCATTGGCATCCATCATCGTGATGACATTGCCATACTGATCATATTGAAGACGTTTGGTCGAAACAAAGCGATTGCCGCCTTTTGGTCCGAGACTCTCGGTCTGGCGGGTCAAGTCGCCCCGAGTCATCTCACCGAGAGGTAGCCCCTCGAATGGTTGACCGTCGTAGTAGAGGCGCGATTCAGAGACAAAGTTACCGTTGATATCGGTCGCAACCATGCGTTTGGCGCGGTCAAAGATATAGCGCTCCTCATCATAGATATATTCGATATGGGCCAGAATCTCATCATTCCCACAAGCGAGATCCGCTCCGCAGACCTGGCCGTAGTTGAAGTTCTGAGTCTGGTTGCCATACTCATCCTGCGCAAACTGCTGGCGCAGATGAACCGGGTCAGCCGTCTGCTCGTGGAGGAACGAGTCAGTCTGCCGAACGAAGGCATAGGCGATTGGTTCTCCCGAAGCTGTCTCGGATCCGTCAACCACCACACGCGTCTCCAACTGGTTGACCGTGCGCACAAAACAGCCGCGAAAGTCTCCGCTACAGTGACCACCTTCGCTTAACACTTCACTCTCCAACAACATACCCTTGTGACTCTCGTCCTCCAAGCCCACATCAAAAACCAGATGGGCCACGGTCGTGGCCGCGGTTTCGTCGCCCACCTTGATTTCCTGAGAGCGCATAAAGCCGCGGAACTCTTTCTCAACGCCGTCGTAGAAGCCGTCGCGGTAGTGATAGTCAATGGTGTAATTGTCCCCTGAGTTTGCATCGTGGACGGTGACTCGATTGACCACCTGTACCGGGAAGGGCAGTTCATGTTCCCACGGCTTGCCCGCATCCTGGTCGGCAATGTAATCCTCAGTGGAGGATTTGTAGGTGATGTGGATGGTGCGACCCAGACCGTTATCCACGTTCTTCAGCAGGAACGGCTGCGGTCCGGTCGAAAAGTCCACATACTGGATGCCTTGGTCGTTGCTGAAGACGATCTCGTCTGCACCATCACCATTGATGTCGGCCTCACGGATGGCCGTATTCTGTGCGTTGTAGGCAGGTGTATTCTGCAACGTAATCGGGGCTGACAGAGTGCCATCGCCCAGATTGAGCCAGTAGGTGATGGTGCGGTTGCCGATGAAGAGTGGGTCACCCACACCATCATTGTTGAGGTCGCCCATGCGCAGCACACCATCGCCGACACCCCTTGGCGGGTTGAGCAGTGTGGTCGGCTTTTCGTAGTTGCCGTTGCCGTTGTGATACCAGACCGCAATGTGGCCATCGCGCGCCGCGGCCACGTCGGTGATGTTGTCGCCATTCATGTCGATCACCGAGATGCCTTCATCATTGAAGCCACCCGAACCGCCTACCGTGGGTGCAAGGACATCAATCGTGGCCTCACTGCGCCAGCCGTCCGCGTGAGCCAACCAGATCTTGAGTCGGTCACCAATCTTCGCGCTGATGTCGGCTCTGCCATCATTGTTGTAGTCATTGATCGTGACGTTGGGTGAGTTCATGTTGAGAGCTGGTGCTTTCCCCAAGTCCACTCGATCTTCCTTCTGCCACGCACCATGTCCCCGATTGGCATAATAGTAGAAGGGCGAATCCGGCGTGTTGCCAGCTTTGACCATGAAGTCGGAACAGCCGTCTGCATTGGTATCGCCTAAGTACACATTGGGGTCACTCAGCCGCTCAGCCGGAGAATTCTGAGGAATAATGGGCTGGGGGATCCCAGCGCCCCTTGCCTCGATTGATGTAGAAGCGGTGTTCGCCACTCTCAGTTGTATGGAGGATACCTGGGAGTGTATTGCAGAATATACTGATCAAATCAACATCTGGGTTGAGCAGGCTGACAGGTGGTGAATTTTGCATCGTCACCACCTCATAGGCGGTTGGATCGAATTGCGTGTAGGTGAAGGTGTGGGGTGGCAAGGTGCTCTTGCCGTCATCACCGACTTGGGTGACGCTGGTGAGCAGCGAATAGACGCCAGTGGAGCGCTCTGGTTCATATGTAAACGCATAGGCGCGCACCAACTTCCCCAGCGACCACATCTCCACATTCGTGCCGCGTAACCCCATGCGGATGGGGGCGCCGCTGCGTCGGTCGGTGAAGGTGTCGGGACGCGGCTCGTAGTTGAAAATCACTGCGTTGTAGACCTTATCTATATTTACCGCTCCACTTGAGGCGCTAGGGTTCTTTGCCGCGCGACCTGAGGTGCTCTGCCCCTGCGCATCCTGACCGAAGTTATAGCGGATTTCGCGTAGGTAGGCGTGGCCACCGTCGTGTAGATAGATGTAGCGCATCTCATTGCCGTGTGTGTCGATGACGCGTTCCAACTCCCAGCGGAAGATACCCATCGAGTTGGTGACGCGGGCATTCTCGGTCTCGCCGAAGAGATAGCGGATGCCATTGGGTGAATGGGCCTCCCATCCACTATTCTCCAATCTCCGAAAACGCATGAACGAACTCTCGTTTTCGAAGCGGTAGTCGCCATTGGTGAGCCGGACCAGCTTTTCCCCCGAACAGTGGATGAAGGTATCCTGCAAGTCATTGTAGGAGGGAATGCCATCATCGGTGCGGCGCTGAATGCAGGGTTCGCTCAAATTCCAGCCCACGCCCCACTCACCATTTTTGTTGCCGCCGTTATAGTTCAGGGAAAGTTGCGGTTGGAAGCCGACGCGGCCAGGTGCTGCTGTGAACTTGACCGGGTAGCTAGAGGTGCCCGTGCTCAAGTTTGGCTCGAAGCTCTCACCCAATCCTTCTAGCGAGCCAGGACCGGAGGGAAGTGAAATGACGCTGGGCTTTACGCCTGATTTGTCCTGGGCGTAAGCCAAATTGGGCAGTGCAGTGAGAATTGTGATTGTGAGTAAAAGTATAAATGTTCTTAAGTTTTGATTGAATCCATGTAGGATCAATTGTTGACCTATATTGTTTTGATAGAATTTTGCCATTATCGCAATCCTTCTTTCTCGAGTGAAACGAAGAATCTGTTTAAGTTATTTAATTCCGATTTCATAAGTTACTTGATTCTCTGCATCCAAATTGCCCCTATGAGCAGGAGAGAGATTCCTATAAGACCAACGGTTACTCTCACCAGCACCGGAGGTTCGAACTTAACTATCTGCTCGATCTGAATTGTTGTGCTCATTGCAAGAAGACACAGATAGCCAAAGACTTGTAAGACGATTGTCAATGTTCTATTCATCATTCGCTCGAAGTTTGTCTTGCTGAATTTCTATTCGCTTATCTCCCAAATGTGTGCAACCGGATGAATTCCTCTGACACCAATCGTTTGCCGCGCACATTTGTGGTAGATGAGCCATTTCTATTTGATTGGATTCTTAGGGGTGGTTCAGAATTAGGTTTACACTTTTGATACATAGATAAAAATCTATATGAGGTCATTTTCTGCCTGAGCATGGCTCAAAGTAGAAAATATAAACATCTTTTCTCTTTGCAAAAATGTAAACCTAATTGTCCGCCTAAAATGAACCACCCCGATTCTTATACGCATAAACGCCAAAGGAAATCCCGCATTCCAAGCACACGCTGATCGGCAGAATCGTAGGTCACACATCCTTGTGTGACAGGTGTCAAGCGGCCTGGAGCATCACTTGGAAGAGGTCACGATCTTGCTGTTTGTCCCGCCGGAGACGGGACCTACGATTTGCCGTCAGGCTTGAAAGTGCTGTCTGAGTTGTTGACTATGACCGGATAGTCTGAATCGTGGAATCGTAGGTCACACATCCCTGTGTGACGGGTATCAAGTGCCCTGGATCATCACTTGGAAGAGGTCGTGCTCTTGCTGCTTGTCCCGCCGGAGACGGGACCTACGATTCGCCGTCAGGTATCAAGTGCCCTGGATCATCACTTGGAAGAGGTCATGCTCTTGCTGCTTGTCCCGTCTCCGGCGGGACCTACGATTTGACTTTATTCTTTAACGAAAATTGGTAGATAAACTGAGATAGGCGGTCGCGTTGCCGTTGCTCCTGGATCGGCTGGTGTAGGCGTTATCGCAGATTCAACTACTCTAATCGCTGCGCCGCGTACAGATTGCACACGATTGGCCAACAAGGGCAAGAAGGTAACGTTATTCCCATTTGTTGGATCAGCGTTGGTCGGTCGGGTCGATGTTGGCGTTGGCGTTGCTGGATCGCCCTGGGCTGGCCGTGTCGGCGTCTCAGTTGGCTGATCGGTTTGACCTGGCTGAGTCGGAGTCAATGTTGGCGTATGTGTTGGCGTGGCTGCCGCGGGATCGCTTTGGCGCGTGGGCGTTGCAGTTGGGGTGTCTGGGTTCTCAATCACAGCAATAGAGCCACCAGGTCGTAGTACCAGAAATGTCCCCGTGACGTGAAGCGGTTTGGGCGTGAAGCCAGTGATTGTTTCGGTGTACTCTCCCTGGAGCTTGTTCCCCTTGTCCAGGATATCGCCTGTCAACGTGAACTGGCGTTGGACTTCGCGCCCTGAGACGACACTGTCGAATATCTCTGACTCGATCTGGACCGTGGGCGTGATATCATCACTGGCGGAAATCGTGCCTGCAATGGTTGGGCCACCCAGAAAGACCTGTGTGCGAGCGGCGTTTACGCTACCTGAAAGGGTATTGTTCTCACCGCTGGTGATATCGAGCACCAGATCTAATGAGCCGAGTGCAGCAGGGTCTGACACAATGACCACGCCAGCGTAGGTTCCGCCAAGGGTATCGATGTCCGTTGTCTGCTGTTGCTCTTTGATGGCCGACGCAGGGATCGGCCGAGTCGATTCCGTGCCGTTGACGGCGACGGCAGCTAACAAGAGAAGCACCACAGCTAAGGGCAGGATCTGGGATAGATGGATTCTCGTTTTGTAATTCATAGTTGCTTACTCCTCTATTGCGCAGCCAGCGCAATTCCCGTCGTATCCATCGAAATTTCGATGTCCTCGAGCTGATTAACGGTCAGATCTTTATTGAAAGGTGAATGCAGGTCAATGCGCAGCACCCAGCCTGAAGCAGCCACACTGCGGTTGAAGAGCGCACTGCTGGGCTTGCCCCGTCCGTTTCCGTTGACCGACGCCAGGATGGTCGCTGTCTTGGTTTTGCTTTCGAACCCCCGCGGCACTGGGTAGCCAGAGAGCTTGGCATTCTCTGGTACATATTCCACAATCTCGCCGATTGAGGTGCGATAAGATGCATGACCACCATGCGTAAGCTGGATTGCTGGCGTGCCGATGTCGCCAAACTGACGGGTCAATACGTTGAGACTGATACCGTTGGCATTCGGCACCTCCTGCGGCAACCCCACGCCAGCAATGCGATTGTTCCAGATATTGGGCGAGAAGAGCGCATCATTGAGCAGCGACGTGCTGAATGGAATCTCGATCGCAACTGCTGCACCTGAATCGGTGTCGGTGATGGTGTTCTGAGCCAGAATTCGCTGGAACTCATCCAGACGTAGCTGCGCCAGTTGGTTGCTCGTGAGCGCCTCGGTGGGATCCAGATTTTCGTCGCTCAGGCCCAGAATGTCCTTCGCCAACGAGATCGTATAGGGGAACAAATTGCGTTCGCCCGGTGACCCAATGGCCACGCGGAATGCTTCCAAGTCTTTGAGATAGTTGTCGATGTCGTCTGCCGTACGCGCTTTGAATATATCGTTGAGCGATGGGTAGCGAGCGAGAAACTCGTACTCCAAGGCTTTGGCCGTCAGATAGCCGAACTGGGCTGCCAGACCGTGACTGCGAGCCGCCTCTACTGTTGTGTGGTCGCGCAGTAAGCGGAAGGCGGGATTGCTCAGATTGCTGTTGGCCAGATCTGCCTGTGCCTGTGCGCGGAGGTTGAGTAGATTGTGATAGCGTTCTCTGAGTCGTTTATGTTCATCCGCCAGTCGATTCCATTCCTGGATGGCAATATCTAGTTCGATCATCACCTCGGCCTGCTGCAGCATCAGGTTTCGGATGGTGGCTTCGCTATTGGCATTGGCGATCTCTGCCTGGACTATTGCGTTTTGTAGGGCTTGTACACCGTTGATTGCGCCCAGTTCTTCCGCCGACGGATCCCAGACAGTGGTAACTGAGGTGGTTGTGGCCGACGAGTGTCTATATCCGATGAATCCAGAAACCGTTGTTTCCCAATCGATACCAAATTTTGCCTTCCCAACGATGGGAACGCCCATGGTAACACTTGATCGGAATTCGCCTCCATAGTAACCTGAATTCGGGGTTAGAAAAAAGGAAAAAGCACCTTTCTTTGCTGGTAAAATGAAGATAGCAAAACCCATCAACCAGCAAAGAAAGGTGCTAGAAATGAGTATACTCGAACTATTTACAGATGTCGATGATTTCTGCCTGCTATTTGAGCCAGCGTGGGCGTTGTATCTGCTGCAGAATGGAGAGAAACCGAGTGGACCCAAACGGCAGATGTATTTGAGTGAAATCATGACGATCCTAATCTACTTCCATCAATCAGACTACAGATGCTTCAAGAAATATTACACAAAGCATGTACAAAAAGAGTTGAAGAGCGAATTTCCCAACCTGGTGAGTTACAGTCGATTCGTCGAGTACACACCAGGGACACTGGTGCCACTCTGTAGTTACATGCGGAGTCGGTTGGGTCAGTCAACAGGGATCAATTTCGTGGATGCAACGCCTCTGCCAGTCTGTCACAATCTGCGCATTCCTCGTCACAAAGTCTTTGCAAAACTCGCCAAACGAGGCAAGACATCCATGGGCTGGTTCTATGGCTTCAAGCTGCATCTGATTGTCAACGACTGTGGGGAGATTCTCTCCTTTCACATCACGCCTGCCAACGTCGATGACCGCGAACCTGTTCCCCCACATGGCTCAAGACCTCTGGGGCAAACTCTTCGGCGATAAGGGCTACATTGCCGAATGGCTCACCACAGACTTACTTGAACACCACAATCTTCGACTCGTCACACCCATCAAGAAAAAACATGAAACCGGCTCTTCTCACTTTACTGGATCGCATTTTCTCTCGCAAACGCTCTATCATCGAGACCATCAATGACCAGCTCAAGAATATCTCTCAAATCTCTCACACTCGCCATCGCAGCCCTCACAACTTTCTCGTCAATGTTCTTTGTGGCCTCATTTCTTACTCTTGGCAGCCACAAAAGCCTTCTCTCAATTTACGCGCTGATGACCTTGCTCTCCCTGCCCTTGTCTAATTCGAACCCCGAATTCAGGTATAGTAGGTTTCATCTGTTTCCGATTCGACAACGGCTTCCGTTGTGCGGTACGAACTGATGACGCCCTTTTCATATTCCAGCAATGCCATCTGTGCGCCATTCTCCAACGTAATGCGGATCACTTCCCCGGTACGGTCTTGCTCAATTTCCATTTGTTTGCCGATGTTGCGCAGTCGGGTTTGGATCTGTTGAATCCGTAAGAAGGCGCTACTAATGTTGTGAAAGTTCTGCCGCATGAGGCCGCCATCTTCATCACAGGTTGCGAAGTCATCATCGGTTGTGCCGCAGAGCTCCAGAAGCTGAGAATCGTAGGCCAGGCGCAGATTCTGGATTTCCCGGTTCATGGCAGTGCGGTTCTGGTCAAACTCTCGCTGCGCGTTGGCGGCCCGGTCTTCATCCTCGGTGCTGTCGCGCAGGAAGTCGGCGCGGGTCAGGTTGCGGAGCTCGACATAGGTTTGCAGCGGCACGTAGTTGTCAACAAAACCAAATGGGTTGATCCCATCGTGGATGGCCTGGGCGCGGGCGCGCAATGTCTCCAAATTGGAAATGACCTCCCATCCACCGTGTTCGGCAAAGTTTTCGTTCCGCTCGGTTGCGCTGTTTGCCAGCACCATGGCCTGTACATATTGATTGGCAAATGCTTCGGCGTAGAGCTCTAAGGCTCGCTGGTCATTGCCAAGTTGGCGATAACGGTCGGCCATCTCGCCTATCGTGAGGACCATTCGTTCGCTGACCAGGCCGAATAGCTCAAACTCCTTCTGACCAAAGAAGTCTCCAATGTTGGCGCCATTGGGACCGCCGAAATCTGCGTTGAAGGCATGGCTCAACGTATCGACTGCCAACGTAAACTGCTCCAACGCCTGCTCTAGTTGGCGAATCTCCTCGTTGACGATCTGCTCGGCTCGCGGATCCCCACCGCTGAAGCGATAATCCATGGCGTCGACCATAAACTCATTGCCAAAAATCATGTGGATTGTGGCAATCTCGCGTGTAGCGGTGAGTACCCCTGTCTGGCCAATTTCGCGCATGGCACGCTCCTGGCCGTCGACCTCAATGATGATGTCGGGTGGTTCAGCCAGTGAGAGGAAACCAAACATCTCGCGCGCTCGGATTAGCTTATTGCGGATATCCTTCTCTCCCTCTAACGGTAGCGTAGGCGAAAGATCGGGAATGCGCTCAAGCTGTTCTGTCTGTGAAAGCTCATCGAATGAGCGACAGTAACCATTGACGTCGATCTCGTTGAAGGTGGCACAGTAGCGATAGAAGATGCGTCCGTTGTTGAAGTCTGAATAGTTCTGCTGGCAGTCACCTACATCCGCACCACTGCAGGTGGGTGGCAGTTGCAGATCGATCAAGCGGAAATTTAGACCGATGTCCAGCAGAGCCCTGGCTTGGTCATGGACGTTCTGGTAGTCCTGCTGAGCCAAATGAGATGGTGGTAGGCTGACGGGGAAGATACTCAAATCGTCCCCTACCGAGAACTCACCCATTGCACTAAGGCCAATCCAAAAAATAAAAT
>JAHBNG010000082.1 GCA_019217005.1 Chloroflexi bacterium TSY | reverse complement strand
GGCTGATCAGGATCTCATGTGGTTGACAGGGAAAAACGTTCTTTGCCATGGAGATCGAGCCAAATACGTTGAAAAAGAGAAGAGACATTGCGAATGCCATAGCATCGACGAGTGATGACCTTAATCTTGTTATTGAGACCTTCAACAAAACCACTGTTGATGCGTTGGTCAAAATAGTTGACAATGGATTGCCAGTGGTTGCGCAGGGTTTTGATAAAGCCATCAAAGTTATCAAGGGAGGAACGTTCAACTTTGCGAATCCAAGCCTCAAGGCGATGTTCAGCTTGGGCAACAGAGAGTTCCTGGTTGAAGATGGCGGTCAATTCTTCTCGAAAGGTATAGGCCTGATGAAGGGCTGGTGAATGAGCAAACAAACGTCTAAGCTCCTGCCGCTCTTCAGGATTGAGAGCCGAGTGATTTTTGCGTAAGATCCAGAGCATTCCTTTGCAATCTTGGTCATAAGTTTCAGGAGGCAGTTCTTTTTTCAAGCGTCTGAGTTCCTTTTTTCGGAGGTCGTCAAAGTCATCTCGATAGTTCTGAGCAACATGAAATCGGTCAACAACAGGAGATGCATTCACATCATCATTCTCATTGATAAATTCATCAATCGCATTGATATAGCCCTCCCACATGTCGGTGGTGCAATAGTTGATGGTGGGGCGTAGTCTCTCAGGAATCTCTTCTAGGAATGCCTTAACCGTCTTTTTTTTCGATCAGGGGAGAACTCCAAGAATCCGTACCTTGCCCTTGGGTTGACGAGCTGTAATGATCGCACTAAATTTCTTGCGCCCCCTTACTTCTGGAGATTTCGTCAATCCCCAACGTACCGATTTCGTCGATTTCATCCCAGTTGATTTTGGGCTCTATCAGACGGTTCAATGCGCCTACGACTGCATCGTACCCAACTTCTTCTTTGAGGCTTACATCTTCGATTGTACTGTTGATTAGTTGCATGACCAGGTATTCATCATACGCTTGTGTATGAGGACTTCTTTGTTCATACCAACTCACAATTTGAGTCGTTGTTGGGTCACAATGACACGACAAACATTGACCCCGTTTGGGCCGTATCAAGATGTAGGTCTCAAGCCCAAAAACTGGGAGATGGCGCAAGCTAATTTCTTGACCATGGCCAAATGTACACGCAATCTCAACTCCGCATACACCACATGCTGTTGTTTTTTGGGTGCTTTCTACCCGAATCAATAAATGATTTTCAGACGTGATTTCGGGGTGGTTCATTTTAGGCGGACAATTAGGTTTACATTTTTGCAAAGAGAAAAGATGTTTATATTTTCTACTTTGAGCCATGCTCAGGCAGAAAATGACCTCATATAGATTTTTATCTATGTATCAAAAGTGTAAACCTAATTCTGAACCACCCCGTGATTTCGCTGCTTAACACTTCCACTTCTGGGATATCTAGCGGTACCGTTATTGATGAAGTCATTCTCAATGTCACCTTTTTCAATCGCTTCGTTTCGGATAACATCTTATTTTATATCATTTTATTTTCGACCGGTACCTCATGATCCGACTGACACAAGATATTTAGCTCGCACTATCCATTCATGGCCGGCTTGTCAACCACATGAGATCCAATTGATCCGATACCTTTCTTATACTATAAAAAAATAAATTCGGCTGTTCACCTCGACTGAAAACGGTCTAATTTATTTTAAATTTATGGCAGTGCTAAGTATATCTCTATCGACAATGATTCGAGAGTGCAAGCGGGAGGTAGACGCGATTTGTGAGTTTTTGCTGTACAAGCCCCGTCTCATCAGGTGGTGATGCTAGAATGAGTTTAGGTTCCTCATAGACAACAACCAATCGTGGTGCCAATTCTGGCTCTAGATCGCAAGAGACAACGCTACGCCTACCTGTTCCCATAATAAGCAGTGTAACGACGCCGTTCAGTTTCCAGGTGGGTTGATCCACAATCTCTTGCACAATTGGGGAAAGATCGGGTGTTATGTGTGTTTCACCGAGTTTCATCCAACTGGGAACATTCTTCCATGTAACGACGGCACATGTTTGCGATATTTTTGAAAGAACCGACAAACTCTCTGATTCTATCTCAACTAGATTATGAGTCAGAGAGTCTCTCGTCCCAAAAATCGAGAGAGAAGTTGGTACGGTATCGACCTGTTGTGCAGCCAATTCGAGATGAGCTTGTATGATTCTTGCGTGTGGTGGAAGCGAGAGGGTGGGAAAGCTCAGACCTACGAATTGATTTTCGGTCAGCGAACCTTCTCCAAGCACCAATTCGAAAGAGGTATAGTTCGGCTTACCCGAATCAGCAGTCATCACAACGTCATTCATGGGATCAGTAATGCGAGCCGCTGCGACTTTAACATCACCTTCGTACAGGGGGTTTTCTGATGGTGGTTGAGCTTTAAGCGAATACTGATCGATTGTTTGACCATGTGTATTAATAAAACGGAAGCTGAGTGTTTCAGGACTTGCATCGACAACCATTGCACCGAACTGATCATTGTATCGGAGTTGACTCCCCTCGATAGGTGGATCAAAATCCCGTCGACTTTTGCCGCCCAAACCATTGACAAAATAGACAATATCATCGCGCAAAATGCGCTCATAGGAGTGATCATGTCCAGCTAGGACTGCGTGCGCGCCCCACTGAGCGTAGGGCCATTGTAGCAATGGGTGTGAGCCGTGGTTTTCGCCGGATGAGTAGGGTGCATGATGTAATTGAACTAGATTCCAAGTTGCTTTTGAGGGGTGGTTCAAAATTAGGTTTACACTTTTGATATATAGACAAAAATCTATATGAGACCGTTTTCTCTCTGAGAACCGGCGAAATCAGAGAATATAAACGTTCTTTCTGTTTCTAAAAGTGTAAACCTATCTATCCAGCTAAAATGAACCACCCCGCTTTTGACGCCATCAATTCTCGTCGCAGCCACATGGCTTGGGTTGACAACCCATCAATGCCATCCGGTTCATGTGGATCGCTATCAAGCATAAAAAAGCGCACTGGCCCCCACTCAAAGGTGTAGTAGCGTTGATTACCTGGCAAGGTAAAATAGTCAAAATAGGGTCCATGACATTGCCCATCTATACATGTCAGCGAGCGCCAGTCGTGGTTGCCGAGCACGGGGAAAAAGCGATTGATCTGGGCACCTTCTCCGTACACGCCTTGGTACGGATAGATAAACTCATGATAATATCGTCCGATGTTGTGATCAATTCTGTGTGCGGCTCCATCTCGATAGTTATTGTCACCAACCGTGGTAACAAAATCAGGTTGCAAATTCTTGACTAAATTGGAGACGGAACGGGCGCTCGCACTTTCCAACCCAAAATCGCCAATGACGGCAAAACGTATCGCACCAGCCTCTTTTGGCTCTAGCAGCGGTGTTGCGCTTAAAAACTCGCTTTGTCCAAAGTCCATGTAGGCATTGATATAGGTATAAAATTTCCACCAACACGCCCCAATACCGGAAAAAGAGAGTGCGCTCGCTGCGATTTGGAACAGTTGTCGTCGATTGAAATTCATTGCTTCGTCTAGAGGATTGCTATTTTTTCATACATTGGAGAGATGGATGATGTTGTGCAATGGTAACAGGCAGATAGATCTTTTGATTTAACTCGGCGGGAACCCTGTTTGATGACTCGCTGGCTGGTCGAGGTTCGGGTTGTGGTCGTTGATATTGCACAACGAGACGGGGTGCCGCTGCGGGTTGTAAATTATAGGTGACTGCGTTACGTTTGCCTTCTCCTTCAATCAAGAAGACAACTGGATTGCCCACATTCCAGCCAGGCTGATCCACAATTTCTTGCACAATTGAGGCTAAATCGGGCGTCTGATGGGATTCGCCAACTTTTTTCCAGCGAGGTAAATCAGACCACTGTACAGACGCTTTCGTCCGCGTGCGTTGAGACAAATTGAACTGTCCATGCGAAAAGACTTGTGCAGATCCCGCTCGCTCTCCATGAATTCGCAAAAAAGTATCTCCTTTGTTTTTATGGCAGGCTGTGAATTCGATCCTCGCATCTATCACGGTGGCACACGCGGGAATGTCCACGCCAGGAAAACGCAACCCTACCAAATGACGTCGCTCCCTGCTACGGCTCCCAAGAGCGAGTTCGGTATTGCCACAGAGGGTTGTTCCATCATCTAACATCTCGGACGCATCGTCCATCGGTGTATGAATCCGAACAATACATCGCTCCTCTTGTTCTGGGTTCAACGGAGCCGGCAGGAGACGTGGTGACGGGGCGGTCATTGTATAACGGTCAATCAGTTTGCCTCGCGTATCGTAAAATTCAAATGTGAGACTGTGGTCTGTTGCGTCCACCAACATCGCACCAAAGTCATTGCTATATCGTAGTTGGCTGCCGTCAACAGGAGAGCCAAAGGGGTGATGACTGCGTCCGCCGACTCCATTGACAAAATAGACAATGCTATCTCGGTGAATTCGTTCATAGGTATGATCATGACCGCTCAACACAACATGCGCACCCCACTGCGCAAAGGGCCACTGAAGCGCCTCGTGTGATCCATGGCGTTGACCAGACGAGTATGGAGGATGGTGAAGATAAACTAGATTCCAGGTTGCTTTGGAGGTGGCCAACTGAGCACGTAGCCACATGGCCTGGGTCGAAATCCCCGAAATTCCATCCGGTTCATGTGGATCGCTATTGAGCATAAAAAAACGCACTGGTCCCCAATCGAAGCTGTAGTAGCGTTGGTTTCCAGGGAGAGTAAAGTAATCAAAATAAGGTCCGCGGCATTGGCCGTCGACACAACTGGCCGCATACCAATCATGATTGCCCAAGATCGGGAAGAAACGGTTGACGAATGCACCTGGTCCACGGTCACCTAAATAAGGATAAATATATGAATGATAATATTCTCCTATATTTGCATCAATGCCCCGAGATTTTTTGCCACCATAATGGTTATCCCCTACAGTTGTGATAAAGTCTGGTTGCCAGCTTTTAACAAGTTGCGAGACGTTATGTGCGTTGTGTCCGTGTTCTCCAAAGTCGCCAATGACGGCAAAACGAGTCACATGAGCCGCTTTGGAACGTGTTAAAGGCAGCGAGCGCATTGCTTCGGGCGAACGACTTTCAAGTCGGCCAAAGAACTTTGCCATCCCTTGGAGAGGCAAGAGTCCCAGACTACATTGCAAAAAACGACGACGATTGACTATCCAATTGTAAGATTGTTGGGGATGCTGTTGTCCAGATGGAGATTGTTCCATACACCAATACCTCAATAGTCTGGGTAGAGGGTGCAGCGTATCTCTACACCATGATTGCTCTACATCATGAAGTAATTATTGGGGGTTTACGAATTGGGGGTATTGCATCGCAAACGCGAATCGATTCAGGATTCAGGGTTCAATAATCTGTTCGCTTCACTCAAGAATGACGCGCAAATTATTTGATGCTTGTTGGTAATCTGTGAACAAATGTAGTATATCGATGTGCTAGACCAAGCGCTGTTTGAAAACTGGTCTTGTATTCCTCTATTGGGGGTATTAAAGATTCCAGTTCTCAAAACAACCTTCGTCTAGTTTTCGGCAGCTTTGGGGAGCAATTGTGCACAGATCATGAAAAATCCATGAATAAATAGTGAATTTTACACTTGTGTTAGTTTAACGTATATTGAATCAAGAGCCAAATTGGGGGAATCATGCTGCAAACAATCGGACTAATGAGTGGTACATCTATCGACGGCATCGACGTGGCGATTGCTCAGATTGCTGGTTCGGTGCCAACTCTTGATATCGAGCAAATTGCCTTTCAGACAGTACCTTGGCCTGACCATGAGCAAACGTTGCTCTTTGATCTGGTTGAGCAACGGGCGAGAACAGCCGATCTTTGCCGCGCTAATTTTATGGTGGGAGAACGGTTTGGCACAGCAGCGCTAGAGGTTCTTGAACGGTTTGGCATTCCTCAACATGAAATCGATTTGATTGGCAGTCATGGACAGACCCTCTGGCACGACGTTCGGGTTTCTCAAATGGATGGGGAGTCACCCATCGATGCTCAAGATGCAATGGGACATGTCACCAGCACGCTTCAAGTTGGCGATCCATCAGTCATTGCGGCACGCACAGGCGTAACAACCATCGCCAACTTCCGCACGGCTGATGTCGCCGTTGGAGGACAAGGTGCACCATTGACATCAACCTTTGATTGGTATCAAATGCGTCCACCCCCTAACCTACATGGCGTAGCAGGTGGCTGGCGCGCCGTCCAAAACATTGGGGGGATTGCAAACGTCACATTCCTGCCGCCCAGGGAACTGAATGCTCCCCCTCTTGCTTTTGACACAGGCCCTGGCAATGCCCTGATTGATTGGGCAGTAGCTCACGCATCGGTGGGACGTTATCGATACGACGTAGATGGTCAGATAGCAGCAACTGGTACAGTAAACGAACCACTGCTTCAAACCTGGCGTGCACATCCATATATGCTGCAACATCCACCAAAAACAACAGGGCGTGAACTCTTCGGTATCGTGCTAACGCAACAATGGCAAGCCCAAGCATATGCAGTTGGTTGCACCAATGCTGATTTCATCGCAACGCTGACTGAGTTGACTGCTGCGACAATCGTTGATGCGTATCAGCGCTTTGCCCCTGGGCCGTTAGCGGAGGTTGTGGTCAGTGGTGGCGGGGCAGCAAATCCAACTCTCATGCGTTCTCTGAAGACTCGGCTCGACTCAACAAGTGATTCAAAGATTAGACTCTGCACCCACGAAGCTCTTGGAATCGATAGCAATGCCAAAGAAGCTCTAGCATTCGCTTTGCTCGCCTATTTGACCATTTGCGGTTCTCCGGGTAATGTTCCAGCTTGCACTGGCGCAAATAAGAATCAGATACTGGGACAGATTGCACCAGGAGAAAATTGGGAAGCGTTGGTAAGAAAGACGATCGAAACCTCGTCCTAAGGAAACCCAAGAAGATTTTTGGACACAGATTTTCAAGATTTTCAGGATCTAATCCGTGTTCATCCGTGTACATTCGTGTTCTATTTCGCATTTCATTAATTGTTAGTCAACAAGGAGTTTCATGAACATTGTTACACCTGAAGAAGTTGGTTTTTCATCCGCCCGTTTGAAACGGATTGATGCCCACATGCAGCGCTATATCGATGACCAAAAAGTGGCCGGAATTGTCACGTTGTTGGCCTGTCAGGGCAAGGTGTTTCACTTTGAGCGATATGGTCTACGCAACGTAGAAACCAATCAATCCATGAAATTGGACACCATCTTCCGCATCTATTCAATGACCAAACCCATTACGAGTGTAGCAGCCATGATATTGTATGAAGAAGGGCTCTTTCAGCTAGATGATCCTGTTTTCAAGTTTTTGCCAGAGTTCAAGAAAACACGCGTCTATGTCAAGACGGGGTTTGGCGGGATGGAGACAACCGAATCGGAACGACCAATTCTCATTCGGGATTTGATGACCCACACAGCGGGACTCAGCTATGGCTTTTTCGAAGATTCACCCGTAGAGGAGATGTATCGAACGATCAACAGACATGATGCGTCCGATTTGGCTGATTTGGTCGAGAAGGTAGCAGGTCTCCCGTTGCTCTTTCACCCCGGAAACGATTGGCGTTACAGCGTTGCCACTGATGTATTGGGACGCGTGATTGAAGTGATTTCGGGTCAGTCGCTGAAAGATTTTTTCCAACACAAGATCTTTGACCCACTTGGCATGTATGAGACAGGCTTTTGGGTGCCGGATGGTCTGGTTGATCGTTTCGCCGCTCTATATGAGGCCAAACCCGGCGGTGGATACAAACTAAACGACGCACCGAAGACCAGTAAATTTGCGCAACCACATACTCTTTACTCTGGTGGTGGTGGGCTGGTATCAACAGCCACGGACTATCTACGTTTTGCCCAGATGTCGCTCAATGGAGGTGAACTGGACGGCGTGCGGTTGCTGGCTCCCAAAACAGTTGAGCTGATGACAATGAACCACATTCCCAACCATATTCTGCCTCTTCAGATTGGACCGAGCATTCTCGGTGGCTTTGGCCTGGGATATCGCTCGCTGCTTAACGTGGCGGAGACCGGTGCGCCCGGGTCCGTCGGCTCGTATGGCTGGGCAGGTATGGCCAATACCCACTTTTGGATCGACCCAACCGAGGAGCTCATTGGCATTTTTATGACCCAGCTACTGCCCATCGGACATTACCCCATTACGCGCCAGTTTAAGATCTTGGCCTATCAAGCCTTGATGGAGCCATCCGGGCGAAGGTTGCAGGTTGCGTAGGACCCCGTTAAGGTCAATTCAAATTTTAAAGCGATGATGCAATGGGCGCTTCGCCATCCACAGATGGAGGAGATTAACTGGATTTTTCTCTTTCTAATCCTGTATATCTTGTCCATCTGTGGATCATCTGTTTTTTGGGATCACCTAAATTGTTGTGCTGTCGTATATCGTTTGTCAACCGTAAACCTAAGCACAGTTTACGGAAATGCACCATGTTAAACTGAGCAACTAGCGGGGTGGTTCAGAATTAGGTTTACACTTTTGATACATAGATAAAAATCTATATGAGGTCATTTTCTGCCTGAGCATGGCTCAAATTAGAAAATATAAACATCTTTTCTCTTTGCAAAAATGTAAACCTAATTGTCCGCCTAAAATGAACCACCCCCAACTAGCCCCCTTTTAATCAAATTGAAATCCTTCCGAGAAGGAGCACTTTGGGAGTCTCCGTATCAATAGATACTCAGTAGACCGCAATCGTTAGATTCTTCGCTCCACTCGAGTATGACACGATTGAGGTCTACTGATACTACTTAACAAAGTGGACTTGACTGGTCACGTGGCGAGGAGCGAGGGCGAGTTGCGCATTATCCGCCCCTCACCACATCATTCCGTCCCGCTCCACTAACACGTGTAGACTCACAGAGACTTGCAGCACAACCACATGCTCAATCGGTACCACGCAAGACGCAATGCGAATCACATTTGACTCTCAAAGTGCCTCATTTTCCACGACCATCCTAGAGAAACGCGAGCAAGGAGAACCCTACATGAAAATCAATCGAATCTATGCAATGGAGTTAGTGCGTTCATTTCAAGTCGGTGAGATCAGTCGTCGTCAATTTTTGCAGCGAGCCACGGCAGCACTCGGTAGTGCTGCGGCAGCCAGTGCTGTGTTGGCGGCCTGTCAACCACTGACCGCCCCTCCTCCGGTTGTTAAAGAAGAGTCGGGTGGAGAAGGAGAAGGCAGTGGCGTAGCAGAGATGAGCGCGGCAGGTTTAATCACCGGCATGGTTGACTATCCTGATCGAGATGACGAAACACTCATGGGCTATCTGGCACGACCAGAAAGCGATGAAGCTGCATCAGCTGTCGTCGTCATCCAAGAGTGGTGGGGACTGAACGATCACATCTTGGACGTGACGAATCGCTTTGCCCAGGAAGGATTTGTGGCCTTGGCACCCGACCTCTACAAAGGCCAGGTGGCCAGCGAGCCAGACGAAGCCCGCAAACTTGTCATGGAGCTCGACATGCCCGAAGCGGTCAGCGAAATCCAGCAAGCCATTGCCTTTTTGTTGGCACAAGACTACGTCTCTGGAGGCAAAGTGGGTGTGACGGGTTTCTGTATGGGCGGGGGCTTGACCCTCCAAACAGCACTTGTTGAGGAAAATATAGCTGTTGCCATTCCCTGGTATGGCCGTCCCCTCTCAGCGGAAGACGCTGCCAATGTCAAAGCACCGGTCTTGGGGCTCTATGGCGGTGCCGATCAAGGAATTCCAGTTGACGCGGTTAAAGCAATGGAAGAAGGGCTCAATGCGGGTGGTGTCGAGAATGAGATCGTGATCTATGATGGTGCGCCTCATGCCTTTTTCAATGATACACGCCAAAGCTACAATGAGGAGGCCGCGGCAGATGCTTGGCCGCGGGCGTTGCGTTGGCTGCGAGAACGGTTGTCGTAGGAGAGAGTGGATTTACGTACAACACGACAGCGAAGTTTTGGGAAGAAACGGATTTTTGCGCCATCCGTGGAGATCTTGCGAATCGAGATCATCTTTTTGACGATGGGTCTAATCCGTTCCTGTTTACATCCGCTGTTGTGTTCGGTGGCCCCAGAATTCGACAGGACCAAGAGTAATGCAAGGGGCATACGACGGAACCGATTGCTCTCATGGTTGTCACAACTGATGCGGATCTCGTTATCGGTGTGGGAGAGCCACGGATGTGCAGGACTGCGTGGATTTATTAGCTGGGTAAAATCTACGTTTTTCTGTATATTCGCGGTTCTGCATCTCATGGTTACTTCTAGCAAAGTGCAAGGGAAAGCGAGTTGGCTAGCGTTCTAATGGGAACTCAAGCAATGGACATGACGATGAAGATACATGTTGAGCCTTCTATTATTCGGACAGGGAAGAAAGTGTTACAATGTGCTGGATTTAGACGTTGTATAACATGGTGGTGTGATCAATCTACAAAAGACAAAATATGGCAACAGTAACCCTAGATCTGGAACAAGAACTCTATCAGCGACTGGAGACGGAAGCGATACGAAACGGCAAGCCCCTGGAAGCTTTGGTCATCGAATGGGTGGTTGAGCGCTTATCGCCAAAGCCCACGAGCGAGCGTGAACGGGCGCGTGAGGTGTTGCGTGCAGCAGGGTTATTGGCGGAACCCAGTGCACAAATGCGAAAGATTGCAGCGCAATCGACAATGCCCTTAGACGAGGTACAATCAGCTTTGGACAGAACAGGCGGAAAACCGCTCAGCGAAATTATTATTGACCAGCGTGGGCCAAAAAGATGAGCATCCTCTACCTTGATACCAGTGCATTAGCCAAGCGGTACTTAACTGAGAGCGGTTGGACATGGATTCAATCTCTGATCGATTCAAGTGCTGGCAATACAATTCTGGCTGCGGAAATTACTCGCGTTGAGGTTGCCGCAGCACTTTCGGCACGCCATAGAGCAACTGATGGCATTTCACAAACAGAACGAGACAATGCCGTTCGTCTACTCGTCCATCATTGCAACATTGAGTATATGATGATTCCAGTCGATACAACTGTTTTGGACCGTGCACTAACCTTAACTCAAAACCATCGCCTACGCGGTTACGACGCAGTCCAACTCGCCACCGCACTTGTTGTGAATGAACAATATCTTGCGGCAGAGTTGCCTGCCCTTACGTTTGTCACGGCGGATGCGGATCTCGTGGCAGCGGGTGATGCAGAGGGGTTGGTGACGGATGATCCGAATCGATATGGGTGAAGGGGAATCGCCACCTCAGTTGATATGGAAAAAGCAGCTTGGCTCAATAAACATTATAGGGATTGAAATTAGGACGGATTTCACGCATTGATTCCGAGATGATCCGTGTCCATCCTAAAAATCCGTGTCCCACATTCTTAATCCTTATAATCTCTAATGCGGCAAACTGTTCAATAGATCCCCCTTCCTACTTGCAACAGCATGAACGAGTCAACGCTCAAGAGCAGAAAGGAGGATAAGAGGTAGATCCTGCAGCTACTTACTACGGCCCCGTAAATACTGGCAAAAATATAGTATCCATCTTTGCAGGTTGTTTCTTGCTATCTCCGACCTGCGCTACTTGCAAGGGGGGCGATACCGAAAGACTCTGCTCGGTTACTCGTTTACTATTCCATGCTACCTCCGGATACAATACCTGATCATTTATCCTAAATTGCACAGAACGCCCCGATGCCCCGCATCCTCCAGCCCGATCCGAATCATCAGCGTAAACAATCACCACAAAACCAATCTGCTCACCAACCGCCTTCGTTTGACCTTTGCCGCATAGGCGATTTCCAACCCAGGCTTCGATCGGCTGATTGGCCTCAGGGGTCAAACCATCATTCGGATGCAAATAGCCATAGTAAGTGGCCGGTGCCAGAAAGAAATTGGACTTTGCCGCAGCGGAACTGACTTGTCCTGGCACTGCATCGCTAAATTTGATTGTTAAACTGGTCGTATGGGTCGTACTGATCCAGTAGCTCTCTCCGAATGCCAAATGTGTCAGGCTATTGGTCGGCTGGCATGAAGGTATCCCCATCGCTTAGCGTGAGTGCATCCCCATCACTAAGCACAAGCACTTCGCCATCTTGACGCCGAATCATCACATTGCCCCCGCGTAGCGTCAGCGTATCCCCATCGCTTAACATCAGCGCTTCGCCGCTCTTCAATTCGAGCGTATCCCCATCGCTCAACATCAAGGCATCCCCATAAGCCAAAGTGATGGGCGCGTCGTCAACGCGCTCGAGGATGATATCCCCATCGCTGAGCATCAACGCATCGCCATCACTGAGCATGAGGGCTTCACCGTTGCGACGTTCCAGCGTATCGCCATCGCTCAGCATAAGCGTATCCCCATCACTGAGCATAAACGCACTCCCGTTGCTACGCCGAATCACCACTTCACCACCACTCAGGGCCAACACGTCGCCATCTTTGAGGGGTACCTCTTCACCATTGCTCAAGTGCAGGCTGTCACCACTACTGAGCAAGAGAATATCGCCATCGCTCAACATCAAGGCTGGTGCGCCCCCCAAGGTGTAGTCAGCCACCACGCCACGGGACCAGTTGCCTGCTTCATAGATATGCAGATAGGCGTTGTCCGTTGGACCGCTTAATACGATTGTTCCCACGTAGGCTTGGGTAGCATCATCGAAAGTAAGTAAGTATCGTGGCTGGGGTCGCCTGGCCCTGGACGGGATATAAGCGCGCCAGGAGAGTTACGTCGGACGAATCCACATTGGTGACACGTACGGTCAGGGTCTGGGCGCTCGTGGGGTAATGATCAGCTCCGGTTGCCATCCTCCTGGTGGCATCTCCAACGAGAGCTCCTCATCGCCAGTCTGGATCGTTACGCAGCGAGTCAACGGTGTAATCAAGCCATCGGGATCCTTGGCGGCCAGGTCATAGACGCAGAGCGTGTCGCCTGGGTGGGCATCGCGTGCCTCTACCCGATCATTGCGTGGCGCACCGAGATCGATCAGTTGATCGCCCTGGAAGAGAAAGGCACGGGCGCTGCTGCTGGCCAAGTAGCGCTGTCCGTCACTTTTAGTCAGCGAAAACGTGGGCACGGATGGTTCATGCAGCCAGGGATAGTGGGCCTTGATGGTGGCCCAATCGTGGCGTCCCAATTTGCGGTGGGAGAAAGTCTCTTCACAATTGGGCAGCCAATCGGTCTGGGGGTGAAACTCGCTGTTCGTTTCACCATAGGGATTCTGCATCACACCTAGACAGCTTTTGACACGCACAACCCGATTGTCATTGTCCAGCCCCACATAGTTGTCGTGCAAGAAGAAGAGATAATGCCCCAGTTCGTGGGCCAAGGTGCGTGCCCAATCTTCACTCAACTGGTCGCCGGGTTCGCCATACCGGTTCCAGACCGCACCCATCTCTACATGACCGGGCGCATAGAGGTAGGTGGCAGTCGTCGTTGCATCATCCTCCGCGGGTATGGTGATGGTGTCCAGAAACAGATTCGATACGATACCACCAATCGTGGCATGGGGACGCAGGCGATTGGTGGCATGGATGCGGATATCGGCCTCCTCCCACTGTGCTTTGGCCTGGTAGACGGTGATGTCCCCCAACGCAGCGTGACCATTGGTCCAATCATAGAGAAGTACCGAGGTACGTTCCAGATCGCGGGTCAACTGCCCCAGATAGAGTTGGTCGGCACGTGCATCCCATTCCAGGGATACATCCAGGTTGAAGAGAATGAGCGGATAGTCTGCCGAAACAGATAGTTCCTGGACACCGAATTGATCCACGGTGGCTTCAGTCAGATCCAGACCGCTACGAATGGGATTTGCATTGGTCTGGTAAACGGCATATTTCTCGGTGGCTGTAATAGGCGATAACGCAATCAAGCGATCGCCGACCACCAACGGGCCACTACCTTGCAGATAGCCCTGGGCATCTGTGCGCAAGACCCTCTCATTGAAGCCCCTAACTGGCATGGCACCGATGGTCTGCCCCTTTGGCAGACGATAGATGGTTGCACCGCGTGTCGGCTGATCATTTTCGTTTCGAACCCGCACTTGCGTACCACGAACGCGGAATGGAAAGGTTTGGGTCGCCACATAGGTACGTTGACAACTATTCACACAGTTGAGGTGTGCTTCCAATCGAAAAATAACATTGTCGCTCTGGCCAAAAAAATCGCTTGCATGGACATCCCACACATACAACCCATCAGTACGAGTCAATGATCTTAGATCTGTTCGATCAACCCGTAATAAGGGTAAAAATATATGGTGGGAAGAGTCGAGATCAGAGATTTCCGATTGAGCTGGTGGTTTCTCTATTGCCGATCGCCAAGCACCGCCTCCATTCAGGGAATAAATTGCACGTATTGTGCGCACCGATTGTCCGTGAGGAGTAAAAATTGTATAGGGAATGGTCATCAACCCATCCTGGTGAATGGTCGGTCTAGCAAAGAAATTGGATAAACCCAATTGCTGTCCAACTGTTTGACTCGCATCAATGTCGATGAACACAGCTTGCCCGGCAGGTGCAGAGGTAAAGGTATCATTCAGATAGACCTTGTTGGGTCCATTATTCCCTACCGTAAGGTCGGGGTCTCCATCGTTGTCCACATCCCCCCACGCCACGCTCATGGTCCTGGCTGAATCGGTTGAGGACCAGACGGACGCGCTAGGCAGCACTCCGCCCTCATTCAGATAGACCTTGTTGGGTCCATCATTCCCTACCGCAAGATCGAGGTCTCCATCGTTGTCCACATCCCCCCACGCCACGCTCATGGTCTCGTCTGAATCGGTTGAGGACCAGGCGGGGGTGGCAATCAGCACTCCGCCCTCATTCAGATAGACCTTGTTGGGTCCATCATTCCCTACCACAAGGTCGAGGTCTCCATCGTTGTCCACATCCCCCCACGCCACGCTCATGGTCTCGTCTGAATCGGTTGAGGACCAATTTGGAGTTTGGTTTAGATCGGAGAAAGTTTCATTGTCAGGGGTATTTCGAAACAAGGGATGCAAAGTCGTGTTGGACAACAAGTCTGCCGCGGCTATTGGCATTGAGATAACCAGCAGTAGTATGAGGCTAGCCATGGTATGGTAGAAGCATAGTGTTATCAATTTCGCCTTGATGAATGGACGATTCGTGTATCGGGGTCGATATAGCATAGGGTGTTCTCCTTGGATAAGGCCAATGTAAAAATACTTTTACTCTGCTGATGATTGATTCAACAACGCCGTCACTTCGGCGAGGTTGCGTGCGGCATGGAGTGTCTCAAATGTGGTCTGGGCTGTCTGCAATCTTTGATGCCCATCTTCAACCGCGCCATTTTCTAACAGATAGTGCCCCCAGACCACCTGGGTACGAGCCGCTTCGTAAGGATCATCGTTGAGTATATCCAGGCTGGCCTGCAAGCTGTTGATGGCCTGTTGAGGTTGCTCCACCACTAACTGAGTTTGGGCCAGGACGCGCCAGGCTGGCCCTGCTTCATGGTGCATGCCAAAGCTTTGGGCTGTGTCAATGGAGCGCTGGGCATACTCTTCCGCATCAACCAGCTCCTCATGGGCCAGGAAAAGCTCGGCATATAAGCGATAGATCATGGGGGATTGGTATTCGACCTGCGTTTCGCGAGCAAGTCTCTCAGCCTCTGCCAGCACAACTTGGGCCCGCTCCAACTCATTGCGGAGCAGGTGTAGTTCAGCGAGATAGGCCAACCCACCGACCCTGCTTTCGTAAAAACCAATCTCCTGCGCCAGGTCGAGCGCTTGGGTAAGCGTGGTTTGCGCCTCTTTGTCATCCCCCATCTGCATGGCGAGCATCCCCAAATTGAAGCCCAATCGCACCTCTTCTCGGCGTTTACCCAGCTTTTCGGCCACCACCAGCGCGGCCTGATAGCCTTGACGGGCTGCGACCCAATCCCCAGTTGCATGCTGATATGTGGCCAAGTTCATGCGAATGGAGAGCAGACTGCTTGGGTCATCGAGGGCTTCAGCCACCGTGAGCGCTTGCTGCAGATACTCTTCTGCTTGTGCCATCTCGTTCTGGTAGAAATAGTGATTGCCCAGATTCATGAGCGCCAGCAGTCGGATTCGCTCGGCCTCCGCTCCCCCAAATGGTTCAGAGCCCGTAGTGGATTCAGGGGACAACATGGCCAGCCCCTGTTTCAACACTGCTTCGGCTGCTTCCCGCTCCTTCATCTTGCTCAACGCCACACCCTTTTGAACCAACAGGTCAGCATGATGAAGAGGCTCGGTGGGGCGCACCTCGGACAACCCTTTGTCCAACCAGCGCAATGCCTCGGCCGGCTGACGGCTGCGTAAGAGATAGCCCAACCCGCGGTATGCTTGATACTTGAGCGTTGCGACCCCTACCGACGACGATTTGACATGGATGGCATTCTCCTCCGCGGCTTCTCCTTTTTGGAGTTGTTCGTCTGCGGGGGCGAGCATGGTCAACTGTCCCAAGGCAGCTTCATAGTTGGTTTGCGCGGGAAGACGATCTTCCATATAGGTATAGACTTGGCCCCATGCAATCTGAACACGGGCTTGGTCAAGAGCGTCCAGCGTCGACAGCTCGGGCGAATCCAGCAGGAGAAAGAGCGGCCGTAGCTTTCCTTCATGCAGCAACGAGCGGATGTTCTGGGTTGCCAATCTAACTGCACGGGGATGGTCTCCAGCTTCGCAAAAATTTCTGGCAGCGTTGAGGGGATCATCTGTTGCGGCGTACTGTTCGCCTGCTCGTCTGTGCATGCTCTTCCGCTCACGGAGTCCTAGATTATCATAGTAGAAGGCCTGTACAATTGCATGCTGGCTGTAGGTCCGCCCTTCGTCACCGATGCTGACGGCAAGGAGATGGCGGTTGCTCAGTTCGCGCAGGGCTTGGCGCACGCTGCCACCATCGGCCACGATTTCGATGAGTGATCGATTGCCGCCATAGGTGCCCAACACGGCAATTGCCCCCATGACCACACGTTCGTCAGCACTCAACCTTTTATCCACAGTGCTGAGCAGATAGTGTTCAATGTTGCTCTCTTCCAGGAGATTTGCCAGCAGTCGGTCCAGGTTGGTGGCATCCATCAGCACATCAATGGCCAGATTGAGAAAGAGCGCGTGCCCTTCGGTATAAGTATAGAGAATTTGTAACTTTGGTTCAGGCAGATGAAGATTACGGGTTGCCACAAGCCGTTTGGCATCCGGCTGCGTCAGGCCACGTAAAGGCTCAAATCGCTGGCGTACAAAACGCGGCATGCGGTGAGAGGTGATGACCAATTTGAGCCGCACCTGTTGGGTTGCTTCATAGAGCCGCTGGGCCAGATGCTGCACATCGGGGTCATCGTCCACGGTCTGAAAATCATCCAAACAGACCATGTATCCATTCTGAGAGAGAAGCTGGACGGCCTGCCCAATGCGCATGTTGAGCGGCATATTGGTTTGTTCACTTTGGCCAGCGGCCTGCAGAAAACGCCACAGCCCATCGTGCCCATGCGCGCCCAGAAATGCAGCCAGCGCCCAGATCAGACTCTCCACGCCATCTCCCTCGCGACATTTATGCCAGAAGACATGCTCGGGATCGGCCACTTGCCGCACGAGCTTGGCCGCCAAATCGGTCTTCCCCACACCGGGAAATCCGGTGATGACGATATAGCTTAGCTCTTCCAGTTTTTGGCGAAAATAGGTCAACTCCACATCGCGTCCCACAAAGCCAGCCACATCTGGTGGGCTGCTTCCTTCTGGCAATACAATCATCTCTGTAGGCCGTGACTGTTGAGCCACTGCTCCCTGCGTCTGTTCTCGCAACCGGTTGGCCAGATAGTCAAACGCGTCGCGCTGCTTTTGGTAATAATAACCGCGCGTAATGCCCAGCATGTCAACCACAACTGTGGCCTTTAAGCCGTTGATGAATTGTTCCGTGATGATAATGTAATAGCGCGAGGGGTCATCATCCGGTTGGTCATCACTTTTTGGTGGTCGTATTTCCTCCAACTGGGCAGCAATCAGGCTCCTCAGGGCCATTGCTCGCCCTGCAGGCGTGTTCTTATAGCCCTCTTGGTGACGGCACTGTTCCACAATCTGCAACCGGCAAAGCGGATGTTCACCCAACTTTTGGGTATTGTCCCACTGTTTCAACACTTCTTTGACTGCATCCCGTGTAATGATGCTCTCATCAGAAATCATGCTGTTGGACATCGCCTGATCAGAAATCGTATCGACAGAAGTAGTCATGGGTCTGGTCATCCTTGTTTCTAGTCAGAAAGTAACCATGCGTTTTGCATCACCAAACTTAACACATTTTGGCCACTCAGAATAAAACTGAGTGTATGTCCCAAAGCGTGTAAATGGACGCTGTTTAGTCAGAGAATCGGCTCTGTTTACACACTTTGGGACATATTCCCGAAAAACTCCATACTTTTTACGCGCTTTTCGCGCGCACTTACATCCCCGGCTGGGGGTATGATGGTGGTCAGATAAAGTGAATCTGAAAAATGAAATACTTGGCATGTTGAACGTATTGCATGTTGCCTAGCACCAGTTGTGAAAATAGTTGTGCGGCAAGCATCGATTCATTAGTAGAGTCATCCCCGAAAACAACCCATGAATCGGGGTGGTTCATTTTAGCTGGATAGATAGGTTTACACTTTTAGAAACAGAAAGAACGTTTATATTCTCTGATTTCGCCGGTTCTCAGAGAGAAAACGGTCTCATATAGATTTTTGTCTATATATCAAAAGTGTAAACCTAATTTTGAACCACCCCCATGAATCAACTAGAAATCACTCTCAATCTCGCAGAAACGACGACAGCAGGCGAACGGGCATCGTTGGTGAAGGCCCAGAATCAGCAAGAAGCCAAAGAGCTTTTGCAAGAGATGGAAGCCAGCGTGGCCAAGACGAAGAATCTCTTTCTCATGAACATCGATCTAGCAGATGATCATCACGTGCAACTCTTGTTGACAGTGGACTGCCCGCCCCATGATTCGAGTGAGGAAAAGCAGTGCGCAAATCGCAGGCCATCGTCCCAAATCCCCAGAACCATTGGAGTCAGAACTGTGTGTACAAGTCAACCTCTTTCCCCCGATGAAATCTATGCCTATGTCGAACAGGCGCTGCGTGACTTTCATTTTGTGGCTCGCCTGGCCAAAAACCCACTGGTTGAGATGCTGGATCTGACACCGTTTCGTTTGCCCGAAGACAATGCGTTTCAGGTCCAAGGGCTGGCGCTTCAGAGATTGATCGATCAGGTGATCACAGCTATCACCAATGTTCCGTCTAATGTTGAACTGGCTCGCCACAACTGGCGTTTGGAGCATTATCTTCACCTACGCTATCGCCAAGAGATCAAACATCGAGATCTGGCGAGCTGGATGGGC
This sequence comes from Chloroflexi bacterium TSY, assembly GCA_019217005.1. The sequence continues at coordinate 45,688 of JAHBNG010000082.1, read as the reverse complement.
TATACAGATCGCCACCTTTTGCGTTTACGACGCGAACTTGTGATGGAAGCGGCTGAGTTGATGATACATCAGAATTGGTGACATTGGGTGTACAGGAGGTGACAGGTTTGTAAAAGTAGAATAGAACACGTGTAAGAGAGCGAATTCGGACGGATAAGATGGGACGCAAAAGAATAGAGATGATAAGGACGAAGAACGTGGGACACCGATTCACACAGAGTTTATGGATTGATTCTGAGATGATCCGTGCTCATCCTAAAAATCCGTGTCCTAATTTCTATCCTTATCATGTCTAATAGAGTTGGTTCAGTAAGCCTCAGGAGGAAACATGATAGGTAATCGACTATTTCCAGAACTCAGTCAAGAACAAGAGGGACAGGTCAAGAAGGCAGTTTCTGATGTATTTCAAAAGCAATCGCCTACAATCGGACTCATTGGCACATCAGGGACGGGTAAGTCATCTACGATCAATTCTCTGTTCAAGACTGAATTAGCGATTAGTCACGTCGCCGCTTGCACCAAAGAATTCCTCGCAAGCGACCTCAATGTCAAGGTGACGAGTGAGCGTATTTCTGAACGCCAGGCGTTGCTTCGCGTGTTTGATGCACCAGGACTTGGCGAAGATATTGACCGTGATCCAGCATATTTGGCCATGTATGATGAATATTTGCCAAAGTGTGACGTCATTCTGTGGGTTCTCACGGCGCGAAATCGAGCTATTGCCCTTGATCAGATGTATTTAAAGCGCCTCAGACCTTTTGCGGATCGAATGGTTTTTGGGATCAACCAAGTTGATCTGATCGAACCAATGAACTGGAATCACAAATTGGTTGCACCGTCTCCAGAACAGCAAGCGAATCTTGAGATGATTTGTCAAGATCGCAAAGCAAAGATTGCTTCAACGTTAGGAAAGGAGGTTGTTGTCATCCCTTATTCGGCCAAGCTGAAATTCAACTTACAGCAGCTCTTCACAACAATTATAGAGTTCTGTCCGACCGAGCGAGCCTGGTTATTCGGTGCTTTGAAGAATTTTGATCCATTTGAGTTTCTACCCGATGAAATTCGAGACGAAGTGATGCGAATGGTTAACGAGAAGAAGAAACGGGTGCGAGGCAATCAGCAAAACAATCAACAATATCCATAAGGAGCGACACATGTCATATTACACAGAACAAGATGTAGTCCAATCGATTGAGAATAAACTTTCACATTATTCTCCCCAAGAAGTCGACTATCTGTTGAAGAAAGCATGGAAACAGGCATATCACTTGGGTCAAGAGCATGAGCGAGTTAGGCACGCTTTCTATACGTTTCTAGAACTTATTGGTCTTGGTCCTATCGCTGTAACGATACGTGCTGCAAGATGGGGTTGGAGCAAAATCCGTCGCTTTTGGGATTGGCTTACAGGCTAGTAATCAAGCTGGAGCCGGAGTTTTCTTTGCAATTTGATTAGTGAGTTGGCTGTGGAGAGTGGGTTTCATTCGCTTTCGCTTTGTCGTCAATCGAATTCTCGCCCCGCCCTAGTCTTTATCATTGCCGGGGTACTTGGCGGTGGCGACGTGGCATGATATTGCGTAGGGCCTTATGTAGACTTCTCTGAAAAAATCCAGCTAATAGACGAATCAAGGCGAACGGAAACGACGATTTAGCCATTCCTACATTGTATTGAATCTCAAAGAATCCATTGAGGTGAGAATCTATTCTCACCTCAATGGATTCGTATTGCACAATTACTTGAAACAGCCCATATTCGGGAGGCAAAATATGATCCAGCACATTCTACGAATAAAACGATGCGACATCTACATCAGAACTATCTTCACACTAACTCTTCTCGTTAGTCTCTTGAATGCCTCGATCCCTAAAATCACTACAGCATCCAGCGAACCCAATCACCCCATCCGCACCAAAGTCATCACGGACGAGGCCGCCCACTCGCTTGCTCAATTGTTAGAAGACGGAACGCTCATCTTTGACCAGACCAAATCCATCGCTAGAAAAAATGATTCCAATGTACTCAGTACAATCACAGTTGGCGATATTCTCGTTAGCGATGTGACCGACATCGCCCCGCACGGTTTCTTGCGCAAGGTCACTGCGGTTGAGGAGCGTGCTGGACAGAAAGTTTTCCAAACGGTGCCAGCCAATCTGGCTGAAGCCATCGGCACCGGTACACTTGATACTGGCACAGTTGTCTTGACGCCAAATGATCTGGAAAGGGTGACCGATGCAGAAGGGAATGAGGTCGCAGCGAGTATGGTCCAAGACACTTTCAGCATTGAGCTGGATAATGAGATCTTCAGTCAAGTGGGTGGCGGACGTGCGGTGGTCAATGGGACTGTCTCATTTAGCCCCAGCTTTACCTTCTACGCCGATTTTAGTGGGTTTCGCCTGATTGACTTGGATTTTTCCAATCGGACAACTGTTGAGGCAGATATAGACGTGACGGTCGAGAGCCCCATTCTGAACTTAAGCGCCAAAAAGGTGCTGCAACGGCACAAATTCAAGACGTTTCGGGTTTGGGTTGCGGGCGTACCGGTGGTTCTCACGCCTGAATTGACCCTCTACCTAGGACTGGATGGCACGGTCTCTGCTGAGATCACCGCTGGTGTCAGGCAAAGCGCCATACTTGAAGCCGGTCTTCTCTATCAACGTGGCGATGGTTGGGGGGTAGTTCGTGAGGTTGATTTTCTAGAACAGGAGGTCGATCTAGAGAGGCCAACCCCAGATTATGCATTGAACGTCAGCGGTGGCCCCAAGTTGTCATTGGCCATCTACGGTGTGCGTGGTCCCTATGCCGAGATCTTGGGCTGTCTACGATTGGAAGTTGAGCCTGACGAGGCTATCTGGTGGAAACTCTATGGTGGTTTTGTTCTTCAAATGGGGGTTGAAGTTATGGTGCGCATCTGGGGCTATGAATATGAGGTCGTCGATTATCACTATCCACTCATTGAACGCAAATGGCTTCTGCCAGAAGCCGACGGATCGACACCGCCATCCACATCGACACCTACACCGGCATCGATTGAAACGGCAACGCCGCCAAATACGCCGACCGACAGACCGACTTCACAGGCGATTCAGACACAGATTCCAACTTCAACATCAACGCTTCCCCCAACACCAACGAATCGACCAACGTCAACAGCCACACCAACCTTGACCCCAACCGTACGCTCTTTGGCGAATCCCCAGATTCTCCAGCCTGAACCGAATGCAGAAATGGATACGGATGATGAGATTACGTTGGTGTGGAGAAAAGTAGAAGGGGCAGAGCAGTATGTAGCTGAGTTGAGGGGATCAATCCAAAAGGAATCTGGCAAACTCAAGAGCAATCGCTGGTCAATCGGTCGACTCCCTGCTGGTCAATACACACTTTCAATAGGGGCCTATGCCAGCAATGCACAGAGTAGTCAGACACAAAGAGAATTGATGGTGGAAGAGGGCAATCGAACAATCTCTTTGCCCTTAGTTGTACGGTAATACATTTGATGAAACCTCCCAAAAATTGGGGACAATAAAAAACACAGCCACAAACATCCCTTCTATGTTCTTTACTTTCTGGTAAAAGAAAAGAGATGAGGTGAGAAATGTGACAAAAAGCGGTTAGCGTTTCATCCTAAAGGTAGAGAACCCAAAAAGGAGGAAGGAATGCTAACCGCGCCAGAAATAACTATAGCAGTACTGATGAATGTATTGCAAGTAACGCCGGTGGGAACAAACGTAAATGTAATGCGTCTGATGTGGGCGATGATGAATGGGTCGTTTCTGAAAAGTCGAGGAGCAATCCATAGTGGATTGAGTGAAAGCGGGTTTGAAGATGAGGAGCTCGAAGAAGCTGGTGGAGCTTTCGATATGGATCATGGGATATTGCAAGCCTGCTCTCATCGTGGCAAGAAGAAGTGGAGTGGAAAGGGGAATGGGAGGCAAAAAAGTTAGAAGGATACCGAGTGAAAAGCATAGATATCACAGGGTTCTGGCGACCGAAGCTGCAAGGGAAAGTGAACCGACTCTATAACTCAACGGCTCGTCGGGCATTGCCCGCGCTCATCTTTGGAGTGATGATAAGCTCGGGGGAGATAGGCGGGAAACGAGTGCCACTGCTCAAGGCAATCATGAGATGCGAGGTAGGCACAAAGGAAAGTGAGTTTCGGAAAAAGCTGCTGAAAGAGACGAAGAAATCACTGGAGTCAGACGAAGTGGCGGTGGTCGATGCCGGGTTTACAATCAGAGAAATGCTAGAAAGCGACGTCGACCGATTTGTCCTTCGGGAAGCGATTAACTGCACAGCGCGCCGCAATGAGTTACCCGAACGTAAGGAAAAAGGCAGACCACCCGAATATGGTGATATTGTGCGTCCGCTCTCTCGATGCTATAGGGGAAAGCGACTCGAGGCCACAACTCCAGACTCGTTTGGTCAATTTGTCTATAGTGGTCGCCTGATTCGCTATCAAGCATGGCACAATCTCGTCCCCAGGACAACCAAGGTGGATACAGCCAACCGCACCTATTCGATTTACGTCTTTCAGGATCCTGCTTATCACACACCTTTGGTTCTGGCGACCGTCATGGCTTTACAAGCTGAAACCATTTATCTTTTCTCTCTGGAGCGCTGGCCTGTTGAACATCCCCCCTTGGCTTCCAAGCAGATGATTGGCTTACATCGTCAATTTGTTCATGCCGATGAGGCTTGCTTCCGCTTACCTGAACTGGGGCTGCTGGCTGGCAATCTTCTTTCCCATTTAGCCGCTTCTCTTCCTCCCATACCGACTGGCTACTGGGATCGAGAGCCTCAAGCCACTCCCGGCAGGCTGCGCCGCGTTCTCTCGAGTGCTCTTTTTCCAACTCCCGACCAACTCGACCCTGACTTTCGGAAAAAGGCCTCGGTTTCACACCATTTACCTAAAGGCGTTCTCGCTCATCGCCGCCTCAATGCCGCTGCTTAAACTAGCCGAGCACTATTTTTACATTTTATCCCGTTTTTTCAGGGTGGATTCTTTTTTCCGCCCCTTTCGGTTTGCCCTTTGTCACTCAAGCCTTTACCAGAAAGTAAAGATGTTGTGAATTCAGAAAAGGTCCGGTATAATCGCCTTAATACCCCACCAACAGAATCGGTTTTCAAATAGCCATTAAATACGAGCTAACCGATTACTGCATACGAACTGACATTCAAATTCAGGAGACTGCAATCATTAAATTCTTCACTTCATTAGAGAATGACACGATTGCGGTCTACTGAAATTCAGCGATTCATCCTGACTGACCCTCTTTAGCGATCAGGCAAAAATAGGAATGAGCAAACATGCCGATTGGATATGTCTTGAAACGGATAGGTGTTTTCCTGCTTGTTGTTTGGATCGCGGCCAGCGTCAATTTCTTTATTCCCCGATTAGCACCAGTCAATCCAATTCGCGAGAAGTTGCTTCAGGCTCTCTCGTTTGGGGGGGCGGGCAAGACCGATATGGAGAAAGTGGTCAAGGCGTATGAGGAGAAGTTTGGGCTGGACAAGCCGTTGTGGCGACAGTATCTAACGTATATCGGCGATTTGGCACGCTTTGATCTGGGGGTGTCGATCGCGAATTTTCCCAAGCGCGTGACGGACGTGATTTTGGCCGCCATGCCGTGGACGCTAATATTGCTGACACTCTCAACCGTGATTGCTGTGGTATTGGGCACATTGGCTGGGGCGCTGCTCGCTTGGCCGCGGACCCCAGGAGCTTTTCAAGTCTTTGTGGCGCCTTTGTTGACGTTGTCGGCCATTCCCTACTATCTGCTTGGATTGATTTTGGTCTATGTCCTCTCATTTACGTTGAAGCTCTTTCCGCTAAGTGGTGGCTACACATTGGGCAGTATTCCCTCACTGAGTTGGCCATTTATTCGAGATGCACTTTATCATTCAGTATTACCCGCCCTTTCGATTGTCTTGGCCTCAATGGGCACATGGGCAATCAGTATGCGCGGCATGATGATCTCAGGATTGGGGGAAGATTATATCAACTTTGCGCAGGCCAAAGGATTGACGCAGCGCCAGATCTTCTTCCAGTATGCCTTACGCAATGCACTGCTACCACAAGCTACGGCATTGGCCCTATCGCTTGGATTTGTGGTGTCAGGTGCCGTCTTAGTTGAAGTGGTTTTTGGTTATCCTGGGATTGGAGCTGTTCTCTTTCGCGCCATTCAAACGTTCGACTACTTTGTGATCTACGGCGTCGTCTTTATTTTGATCTTGTCCATCGGTCTTGCAACCCTCATCATGGACTTGCTCTATCCGTTGATTGATCCGCGCATTGTTTATCAAGATCGGTAGTTATTCTGACCCAGTTTTATGTCGTTTATTCGTCAACATTCTTACCTAATCGCTGGCCTGATCGTCATTTTGTTCGTGATATTAATCGGTCCCTTGGGTTCCCGTTATGTAGAAGTCGATGGTGCCAAGGTTGGTTCGGCGATCCCGGATCAGGAGCCATCGCCAGAATATCGTTTGGGCACTGATACTGTGGGCCGTGACATTCTAGCCGTTATCGTAGCAGGCACACCCTTAACCCTGCGCATTGGGCTCATTGCAGGTGTCATTGGATTGGGGCTAGGGATTATATTTGGCTTTTTGGCTGGTTACTTTGGTGGGATTGTGGACAATGTCATTAAAGGTGCAGCGGACGTCTTACTGACTGTACCCGGTCTGCTCTTTCTGGTCGTACTCGCCACGACGATCCGAGGCGCCATCAGCGTCAATATGATGGCACTTGTTGTGGCGGCACTGGCTTGGATGTGGCCGACCCGCACGATCCGTGCACAGGTGCTCACATTGCGCGAACGGCAGTTTGTCATGGTGGCACGCCTCTCTGGTATGAATGGTTTTGAGATTATTGTCCGTGAACTCATGCCGAACCTGCTGCCCTATTTGGCCGCTAGTTTTGTCAGTGCAGTCGCTTCGGCCATCTTGGCAACCATTGGTTTGGAGGCTCTTGGTCTTGGTCCTCAGAACGAACCGACCTTGGGCATGACAATCTACTGGTCGCTTTATTATACGTCTGTGTTACGAGATATGTGGTGGTGGTGGGCACCACCCATCATCGTCATTATCGTTACCTTTGTGGGTCTCTTTTTGATTGCAATGGGACTGGATCAGATTGCCAATCCTAAATTGCGGGGAGCTAGTGGGAGTTGATGGTGGATGATAGAGAGGGGATAGTGCTGACAATTGCCGCAATTCCGTCATTCTTGATGAACCCTGAGAATTTTGGTTACTACCAACTTACCGAATACTGCCGAACCAAACACTGATTATTGTTACCGAGGTGAAGTACGTGAGCGATGCGCTCTTACAAGTGAATGATTTAGCAGTTCATTACCAGACGGCGAAGGGACCCGTAAAGGCTGTTGATGGGCTGAGTTTAGAATTGAGTGCAAAAACGCGTTTGGGCATCGTGGGCGAATCAGGTTCCGGCAAGTCGACAATGGCGTTAGCCTTGATGCGGCTGCTCAACCCACCTGGACAGATTGTCAATGGCAAAATCGTGTTGGATGGTGTCGACCTGGCTCAACTCTCTGAAGAGCAGATGAGACAAGCCCGCCTGAATGACATTAGCATGATCCCTCAGGGGGCAATGAACTCGCTCAATCCAGTGATGCACATCGGTACCCAGATCATTGACGGCATGCGTGCACACGGCGCAAACATGTCAAAGCGAGAGTTACAAGAACGGATCGTTCAGGTGTTGGAGTGGGTAGATTTGGAGCCAGAGGTGGCTCGCATGTATCCGCACGAATTGAGCGGCGGCATGAAACAACGAGTCTGCATTGCGATTGCCATTTCGTTGCACCCCAAATTGATCATCGCCGATGAACCAACCAGCGCGCTGGATGTGGTGATTCAGCGACAAGTCATGGAGACCATTGGTCGCGTGCAGCAAGATCTGGATGCCTCAGTCATTCTCATCGGTCACGATATCGGCTTGATGGTGCAATTTGTCGATATCCTCGTGATCATGTATGCAGGAAAAATCGTGGAAATTGGCACGATTCAGGAAATATTCAAGCGACCACAACATCCTTATACCCAGCTTTTGATTAGCAGCTTGCCAACACTCGAAACCAAAGGCATCTTCCGGGGCATACCGGGCATTGCCCCTTCGCTCTTGAATCCAGCGGCGTGCTGTCTGTTTCATCCGCGCTGTCCGCAAGCGATGGAGCGCTGTCAATCGAGTATTCCACCGTTGAAGCAAGTAGATGCGGGGCAGAAAGTTGCCTGTCATTTATATTAACCATTTAGCTTTATCGCCACATCATTTAAACTTTGGACAATTGTCCCTCAGTAGAAAGAAAAGAGTGCGTACCACAAAGTGTGAAAATGAACACTGCTCAGTCAGAGAACCTCTGCATTTACACATTTTGGGACACACTCCCGTAGAAAACGATACCATTGTGCGAAGTTTAAGTGGCGTCTCTATTAGACTCACATGATCCCATTTTTGGAACTGCGCAACGTCACCAAGGTTTTTGGCAGCGGTTTGATACGCAAAAAGAGGACGGTAGCCCTCGACAACATTTCATTTGCTGTTGATGCAGAGAATCCATCTGTACGCGCCGTAGCCGGCGAAAGCGGCAGCGGCAAATCAACACTTGGTCTGATTTTGATGGGTTTTCTGCGTCCAACAAGTGGTCAGGTTCTCTATAACGGTAAGGATTTGACCAAATTGTCAGCACAGGAGCGGAAAAATTTTCGGCGCGAAGTACAGGCCGTATTTCAGGATCCCTTCTCAGTTTATAACCCGTTTTACAAAGTCGATCATGTTCTGCATGTGCCCATTGAAAAATTCAATCTTGCTGCCTCAAAAAGTGAACGCACAAGGCTGATCGAGGATGCGCTCACGAATGTGGGGTTACGCCCAGATGAGACGTTAGGGCGCTATCCACACGAACTAAGTGGTGGGCAACGACAACGAATCATGGTGGCACGTGCCTTGCTCATGAAGCCGCGTTTGATCATCGCCGATGAGCCGGTTTCAATGGTGGATGCTTCTTTGCGTGCAACCATCTTGGAAAGCCTGAGTAAACTCAACCGCGAGCTGGGTATTTCCATCATGTATATTACGCACGATCTGACAACGGCCTATCATGTGAGTGATGATATCCTTGTCTTATATCAAGGGTCCATTGCAGAAGCGGGTGATGTTTCATTGGTCATCAAAGAGCCACAGCACCCTTATACGCAGCTTTTGGTCAATTCGATTCCGTGGCCCGATTTAGAGCGGAAATGGAATCAGACAGAGATGACGATCCGCAAGGGAGAACAAAATGGTGTTGTGACGACGGGGTGTAAGTTTGCCAATCGTTGCCCTCATTTGATGTCAATTTGCCAGGAAAGCGCTCCCTTGCTCTATCAAACAAATCCGCAGCGGGCAGCGTCCTGTTATCTCTACCAGGAATCACCACCTCTTGCCAATCAGGATGTATCGGAATTAAAGGGATAGTGGATAGTAGATGATGGATAGTCTCTGTCTACCGAGCTTCCTTACTATCCACCATCTACTATCCACTATCCACATAAATGCTTATCCGAAAAGTTCTGTGACGGTGCAGTCTTACTCGAGAAGCTAGCTGGACTCACAACCACTTTTCGGATAGGTTCTAAGCCTTTCATCGTATGAATCTTTTACATATTTAGTGATGTGTACCACAAAGTGTGTAAATGGAGTAGATTCTCTGATTGATCAGGCTCTATTTACACACTTTGGGACACACTGTCCATATTTAAGGAGAAACTCTCATGTCAAAATCCATGACCTATTTGGTCCGCCTATGTGGACTCATTGTCGTCCTGCTTCTCGTCGTTGCTTGTGGGACTCCCGCCCCAGCTGGTGATACTGGCGCGGCGGATGCTCCCGCGAGCGACGCTGGAGGAAGCACAGCGTCTGCCGCCGATCTACCCGACGTACCACGTGAGCGAACCCTCATCATCATGGCTGGGGAAATGAACCAGTACACCTTGTACGATAATCAGAACCCCTACATTCCTGGGTCGAATAATGGCTTCCATTCAGGTACGCTACCGGCAGTTTATGAACCACTGATTATGTTCAATGTACTGACCGGTGAATATGAGAATTGGTTGCTAGAAGATTGGGAATACACCAGTGATACCGAGCTGAAACTAACCATTCGAGATGGAATCATCTGGAACGACGGCACACCCTTTTCGGTGGAAGACATCCAGTTTACCTTCGACATGCTTCTGGAGAATGCGGGTGGAATGGTCCATCTAGCCGATCTGCCTGAATATTACGAAGAGTCAGAGATCGTTGATGAAAAAACCATCCTTCTCAAGCTCAACAAGCCAAATCCCGCGTTTTGGGCCACGACTTTGACCACCAATCACGGCATTCACGTCATGCCCAAGCACATCTGGGAAGGCGAGAATCCACTCGAATTTAGCAATCACGACATCGAGAACGGATTGCCAGTCGGAACGGGTCCCTATCGCATGGTTCATGCCTCTCCTCAGCAGAAAATTTACGACTTGCGTGACGATTGGTGGGCGGCTGCGGCTGGATTCAAGTCCATGCCACAGGTAGAACGCATCATTTATCTACCCCAGCAAGATGAAAGTCAGGCTGCACAGTTGTTGATCCAAAACCAGATCGACATGTCACCGATTGTTCAGGTCTCCACGCTCAAGACGATGCTAGCGCAGAACCCCAAGATCATCACATACACTGGTCAAGAACCCCCCTACGGCTATCTTGATTGGTGCCCAATCGACATCAATGTCAACGCCAGCCAAGCACCCTTTGATGATCCGGATATCCGCTGGGCCTTGTCCTATGCACTCGATCGTGAAAGCTTGGTTGCGTTGGCCGAATCTGGAGCAGGTGTAGAGGCGTTACACAAGTTTACTCCTTATGGCTGGTTCCAACCCTTTGAGGAAGCGCTCCAAGATGTCTTCGCCAAATATGATTATGATGTCAATTCACGTCCAGAAAAAGTAACAGAGATCATGGAAGGCAAGGGATATAGCCTGAATGATGATGGTCTGTGGGCAAATGATGATGGCACGTTCGCCATGAATATTTTTGTGCCTGGATGGCTGAAGGCCTGGGGACCACCTCTACAACAGCAGTTGCGTGACGCAGGTTTTGACGTAACGGTCGATTTCTCTGATGGTTTGGGGAGCCTAGTCCAAACAGGAGAACAGGCCGTCTCGCTCGGTTGTAAAGGGCCCAGCGGTGTCTTGGGCATGGATCCCAACTTCATGCTCGCCATCTACACATCTCAGTACTTCCGTCCCACGGGTGAACCGGCCCCCATTTGGTGGGCCACTTCTCGCTGGCAGAACGAAGAGTATGACGCGCTGGTTGAACAGATCGCTGCTCTCGCAGTTGACGATCCGGCCATCATGCCTCTCTTCCTAGAGGCAATGGATATCTGGGTCCAAGAGATGCCCGACATCTACTTTGCGCAACTAATGATTCGTTACCCCATGTCGACCGAATACTGGACTGGCTGGCCCGATCAGAACGATCCCTATGGCTTCCCCCACTCTTGGCAATGGGAACTCTTGAAAACATTCATCAACCTGGAGCCAACACAATAAAGTAGAACAAATAGCTTGTTTGTTCGGCTCCGCCAACAATTCGACAAGGCCATCGAGCCAAAACATAACTGGCATCAAATAGGTAAGTAGAACAACCCAAACAGCCACTGTCTCCGTCAGCAGTGGCTGTTTGCTATTGAGCGACAATCACAATCAGTCAACGACTACATGATAATCCAAATTTTTGGCAGATTATCGTAGGTCCCGTCTCTGGCGGGACAAGTGTATTGTTCTATGACATCGACACCTCTAGAAATCGGCTACATCGCGACCACTCGCAGACGCTGATACGGGAGAGATGTAGGCCAAATGGGGGTCGCGAATGAACCGAACAGCTCAGGTGTCGATCTCATAAAATAGTACACAAGCGCCAAGAATGTAACCTCTTCCACGTGAAGCTCCAGGGTTATCAGTGCCCGTCACTTCAGAGAAGTGACCTACGATTGACTCTCCTCAACCCGATCCAGCCATTCATCGACCAACACGCGAATCTGCCTTTGGCCTGTGCGACGCTCGTTGGTTCTTTTCTCAATCGCCGTCTAATGATTTGTTCTTCTAGCTTTGGTTCGAGTTGCCAGAGGAATTCTTGATACGGTCGAGCAATTGGTCCACCCAAACTTGATCGTCCTCATCGAGTGCGGGCGCTGGCACAGGTTGACGGTAATCGATTCGTGTCCCAAAGGCACCTCGTTCGTAAACAGAACGGACAATGGCACCTAAATCAAGTGGCACATCTAGGATCGGGCGGGTAGAGCAGTACGGGCGGAACTGGCAATCTTTCATTGAGTCGAATCGGCCACACATCGATGTATGGTCGATGATCGGCCCGTCCAAGCGTTACGTAATAGGAGGCGTCGGGGGGAGCAATCTCCAAGGGCGATCGATCCCCACCGCGCAACAAGTCAATCTATATCAGATGGACGTCGCTGCGCAATCGTTCCTGACGCTTGCGCAGATATTTCTGGCGTTCACGTCCTTTTCGTTTGTTGATCGGTGAGAGAATTTCGATGGCGGTGACCAATGTGTCGCTATCCTACCTTCAAACTTGGGTAAACTCGAAAGCTAGCAGGCTGTCGGAGAGACTTGGAAAAGCCGATCTAGTCCTCAGATTACACAGATAAACGCAGATTTCGACCCCGATTTTGCGATAAATCCGAGAAAATTTGCGCAATCTGAGTACAAATATATTCTCTCCGACAAGCTGCTAGATGTCTTGAAAAACGCTCTCTAAGCGCACGAGATAGACGTAGATCAATCTACCCTCTTTTTGAACAGTAAATTCCAATTCATTATGCGTCAGCTTGCCATACACATTAGGACGCGCGTGGAAAACAACATAGTAGCCCGTTTTTGTTTCTTCGCTTGATAGATATCCAACCAGTTGATCCAACCCTTTTTCATATGCTTCTGGGCCGCGCCAGATCTTTGTCTCAATAATATAACGGTGCCCCACATGAACAACGATCAGATCCATCCGTCCAGTATTCGTATCGACCTCCGTGAATAGATCGCCGCCAGTCTGACGAACAAGCAGCGATAGGTAAGCCATTAGAAGATACTGCCCTGTTGCTTCTTGTGGCGTGGGAGTGACTTTGAATGCTTCACGTCCTCGCCGTTCCACAAAGGTGCGGAAGCGAGACAGCAATATATCCATTTGAAGTCTGTCGTTGCTCGTATGTGGGCGAAAATCATAACCGTTGACGAGGATGTCGGCTTGCAATCCAAGCTGAGCTGGGCGCAATGCAGCAAGTATTACATCGGCGTAGATCGGGTTAGAAATCCGGCAATTTCCTTTCGCGTCACCATCGATCAATCCTTGCATATGGAGTTCATTGACAACGGAATCATTCAGATTAAACTCACGTGCGGCACCAAAGAGAATATTTAGAACTGCATCTCTATGCCTGTTCGCATGACGCATGATCGTTTCGAAATTGTAATTTGTTTCAGAGACTAACTTTCGTCGAGTCAAATCGAGATCAGTATGAGTAATCGGCTGTGATCGATCAAAAACAATCTCTTCTGTTAAAATAGCCGCAATACGATTGACCAAGAATGGATACCCATCAGTGATGCGGAACATTTCAGCCACAACGCCTGTCGCAAATTCTTGCCCTGTTTCGTCGGTATGCTGTGCAAGTAGATCTTCCACTTGCGCGTATGTAAAACTAGGTAAAGCAAGTTGGTTGGCAATATTAAAGGGCGAACTGCGTCCCAAGTTGAGCGTGGCAATATTTTGGATGCCGATGAGAACAATGCTGTGCAGGGCGCGGGGGGGATCGGTATCCAGATACATATCCCGCCATGTTTGAAGTAAGGGCGAGATGGCTTCTTGAGGGGTGCCGTCAAATTCATCAACAATCAATACGATTCTTGCGTCAGGGAGCAGTTGCTGAAACTCATCAAAAAACGCCCAAAAGTCTGGATAGTTATTAGGAGGATGTGCTGTTGCCAACTCCCTGACAGCTTCAACTTGGGTAGGAAATTTTGTTTGAAGACCAGAAACAATACGCCGAACCAGCAGACGACCAAATTCGGTCATAAACTCCTCAACGGACCAAGTCTCAAAGCGTTGAAAACTCATGGTGACGGGGATATGATCTGGGCGCTCTTTCAACACATCACGTAGACGACGCAACAATGTGGTTTTCCCCATTTGACGTGGGGCATAAATCGTGAAATATTTGCCGCGTACAATTTGCTCCACCAAATTCGCAACCAACGCGCTTCGTGGCACGACATAGTGTTCAATTTCGTTCACCGGCCCATGAGTGTTGAAGTAACGCATACTTTGTATACTCCGCAGCAACACATTATGACCATTCCAAAAATAAATTATCCACAGATGAACAGGATTTGCAGGATTAGAAGGGAGAATTCCAGTCAATCCCGTCCATCTGTGGATCCTTTAAAGATTGGATTGGCCTATAGCAGTTTCTCTCGACTGAAAAAGTAATAATTTATGGCGCTGCTCAGTATATTATACCATATTGCTGCTTTGAGTTAATTTGACAGACCAAATAGAGTAGGTCAAAATAGCTTTTAGCAAAATGAAACGATACCCAAACTGGCAAAAAATCGAGTTCCTTGAGGATTTGTGGAGTAGTTGTTGGATATTTGGTTAGATGGTTTATTAACAAACCATCTAACCAACAAACTAACTGAAAACCCCACAATTCTTCAGACAACCAAAATCTTCCTCACATTATCCACTTATGAACATCAATGTCCGCTTTAGCGGAGATCTAGCGCGAATTGTTGGTCAGCCGCGGATTGGCGTAGCACTCAACCAAGCGGCGACAGTCCACGATCTATTCCAAACCCTCTGTTCGAACTACCCCGATCTAGAGAGCCAACTGCAGAGCGCGATTCCCGTGATTAACGGACGGCATGCAAGAGAAGAAGAAGCCTTATCCGCGGGTCAGGAAGTGGCGATTCTGCTCCCGATCGCTGGAGGGGAATCCAGTGATCGATCAGGAAAAGTGGATTTATATCTTGATAGTGGCTGTCCGGTAAGTGATAGATAGTCATCGAACGCAAGATTTTCAGGCTACGACCAGAGTCTAAACAAATCATGTCACTAAACCCACAGCCACGATCTAAATCTTTAAGGAGATCTTATGGCCGTTAATGTTCAGACTGTAGAAGCTGCAACAGCAGCACCGACCACGACGAATGGCTTTGCAGGTCACGAGACAGTTTACGTCAATCAATACGTAGATGGGATTCTCGATCCGGCCAAACCCATGTTGGGACCAGTACGTGATGGAGGCCATATCATTGCCAACACAGCCCCAGGCTGTTGGGGACCAATGATCACGCCCGAAATTCGCGGGGGCCATGAAGTGACGCAACCGGTAGCAATCGCTGGTGCCGAGGTAGGGGATGCGATTGCAATACGCATCAAGGATATCACTGTTACATCCCTGGCGACCTCTTCCGGAAACGATCAGTGGATGATGGATCGCTTTCTGGGTGATCCATATGTAGCAGGGAAATGTCCAGAGTGCGAAACGCTCTATCCCAAAACTCGTGTAGAAGGCATTGGGCAGACGGCCATCCGCTGCGACAATTGTGGCGCCGATGTGACACCCTTTACTTTTACGAATGGCTACACGATTGCGTTCGACGGCAACCGAGGTGTTGGCGTCACGCTCTCTCAGAATCCGGCAGAAGAAATTGCCCACGACGCCAACACCTATGCCGCCATGCCAGAAGGGTCGATTCAGAATTCGATTTTGACCTTTGCCCCTCATGATTTGGTTGGGCTGGTGGCTCGTTTGCGTCCGTTCATGGGACAGTTAGGCACAACGCCAGCGGTGCCAATCCCGGACTCGCATAACGCTGGTGACTTTGGCTCGTTCCTAATTGGGGCACCTCATGAATATGCATTGACGGCCGATCAGCTTCAGCATCGCACCGATGGACATATGGATATCGATGCTGTACGGGCTGGCTCCATTCTGATTTGTCCGGTCAAGATCGCAGGTGGTGGTGGTGTCTATTTAGGCGACATGCACGCCCTACAGGGCGATGGCGAAATTGCCGGTCACACTTGTGATGTATCGGGAACGGTGACATTACAGGTGCATCTGCTCAAAGGACTGAATATCGACGGTCCGCTCTTATTCCCCGTCGAAGAAGATCTACCCTTCTTAGCAAAACCTCTTTCGGAAGATGAAAAACGAACGGCAAAGGCCGTCGCCCAAAGCTGGGGTCTTGATGGACTTGAAGAATCGGCTCCGATTTCGGTGATTGGCACGGGGCCCGATCTGAACGCGGCCACCGACAATGGGTTGGAGCGAGCGGCAGAGCTGTTGGGCGTTACTGTGCCCGAGATAAAGAACCGCGCCACAATTACGGGTGGTATTGAGATCGGTCGTCATCCTGGCGTTATTCAAGTTACGTTCCGTGCACCGCTCAGCAAATTACGGGAGTTGGGGTTTGCCGAATATGTACGGGATATGTATGGGATATAGTCAGCACCAGCCGATGCATCGAACCACCATTTTACTCGCCTTCTTCCTATCTGGCACCAGCGCCCTCATCTACCAACTAGCATGGGTGCGCCAAGCTACCCTCGTTTTCGGCGTCAGCATCTATGCCTATAGCGCTGTGTTGGCCGCCTTCATGGGTGGTTCTGCCATTGGTAGTTATCTCGCTGGACAACGAGCGGACCAAACAACATCCCCTCTGCGTATTTACGCTCTCCTTCAATTTGGCATCGCTCTCTTTGGCGCACTGACTCCCCTTATCTTACTCGCATTGATGCCACTGTATGGCTCCGTGGCGCAGACTTTACCCACTGGCTCGGCTCTCGTCACCCTCATTCGGGCACTTTTCTCCATACTAGTACTCGTCCCGCCAACATTGTTGATGGGTGCAACATTACCCGTCGTGGCAAGAGCGCTGAACAGCCACGACGGGCGCGTTGGCAGCGACGTGGGACAACTCTACGCGGCTGATACGCTGGGTGCGGCAATTGGCTGCATGCTGACGGGGCTATTTCTGTTGCGCATTCTGGGAACACAACAGACCGTCTTTGTTGGCGTGGTGCTCAATTTAAGTGCCGCATCACTTGCTTGGCTGCTCAGTCGAAAAGAGATGCTTTCTGACGCCAAAGGAGCAACGTCTTCTGCGCGGAAAAAAGGAGGCAAAAAAGAACGTAAATCGAAAACATGTACCGATGAATCAGCCAAAAGCAGCCCGCTGATCCCAGGCTTCGTTCTCTGGGCTTACGCGATCTCCGGCTTCACCGCGCTCGGTTATGAAGTGGCATGGGCACGCATTCTCGCGATTTTTACCCTCGACGCAGTCTTCTCTTTTGCCATCATGTTGACGACTTTCTTGACTGGCCTAACGGTCGGCGGCTGGATCGGCTCTTGGTGGACACGCAGCCGGGTTATCACGCTCACTCTCTTTGTCAAGCTACAGATCGGCGCTGGACTCACGTCGCTGCTCACTCTCTTTGTCTTTGCACGCCTGCCTGGACTCAACTTGGAAGAGCTCTTCGGTCAATACTCAGTGCAGGCCAATATCTATTATGAGTTTCTCCTGGGCTTCATCACGCTCTTTGTGCCGACGGTGTTGATTGGGATGCTTTATCCGGTAGTGGTCAGCCTCTATTCCGAGGAGCAATCGGAGCAGATTGGTGCCAAGGTAGGCCGGCTCAATGCATACAATACGGCAGGGGCAGTGCTTGGTTCACTTGTGGTCGGCTTTGGCATCATTCCCATTGCCGGTCTGCAAGCCACGGTTGCCATTCTAGCCGTTGTCAACCTGATTATCGGACTCGTTGCTTCTTGGTTACCCTTGGACCACACGATGCAGGATCGGGTCGTGCCACAACTCGGCATGGCGTTAGGTGTCGCCCTAATTCTTCTACTGCCAAATCGCTATTATTTAGGGTTTCGCGAAGGTCCGTCGGAGCACATGATTTTCTATGAAGAGGGGGTCGAGACGACTGTGGCTGTCTTCGAGGTTCCAGAAGAAAACTTTAAAGTCTCTTTTGTCAACGGTCGCATTGAGGTCCCGACCGATGAGATTAGCATGAATGCCTTTCGGCTTCTTGGACACCTCCCGCCCTTGCTCAAGCCAGATGCGGAACGCGCTCTCATGTTGAGCTTCGGCAATGGCATCGCCACGGGCTCACTGGACACCCATGGCATTCCGCATATCGATGCTGTGGATCTCTCGGCAGAACAATTTGCCGCAGCCGAGCTCTACTGGGAGGAAAACTATAATGTACTCCGCAGCCCGCGCCTGAATATGTATGTTGAGGATGGACGCAATTTCTTGCTCCAAACGCCCCATCGATACGACATCATCACGACCGATGCCACCCATCCAGTCAATACAAGCAGTTGGGCTCTCTTTACCCAGGAGTTCTATCAAAGCGTGGCCCATCGCTTGGCTGATGGCGGTGTTTTTCTACAGTGGATGCCGTTCCACAACTTGCTTGAATCGGATTATAAAATGATTCTGCGTACCTTCCAGAGTGTTTTCCCCCATACCACCCTTTGGTACACTGGCGGTAGCCACACGTTATTTTTAGCCACCTCATCGCCCTTGACTGAGGAGCGACTGACGGAACGTCTGGATTTAGCAAGCGACAATGCCATTGTTGCAGACGATTTGGGGTCTGCACTGGTTGTGCGTCAATACTTGGCGATGGACGGGGAGAGTGTGCGCGAATACATCGGTTCAGGAGCTTTATCTACAGATAACAATGCGTACTTTCTGCCTCAAGATCGTGATATGATAGGGCTTTTGGAGACGATGGAGTCGGCGGTTGCACGTCGAACGGAATACCTAAGCTCCCAGGATTAGCCGTTGACACCTCTCTAGATAGAATGCCACGATCATCTCGCAAGATTAATTGGTGGTTACCAATATTTCTAATTCATGACACCCAATCCGCCTCCATCTAAAGATCAAAAAATACGCGAAACAATCGAACGCATCTATCAAACAAGGCAAGAACATCCACCCTTTGCCCATTTTCTGCAAAAAGACGGACAAAAGAGTGCGAGCCTCCTAGATGAATATGCAATTCCGTTGGTGCTGCTCATTACGGGTATCGGATTGTTTTTGCGCCTTTTCCTCATCGGCAGCAAGACCATGTGGCTTGATGAAGCATTTAGCGTCTGGGTTGCAAACCATCCTCTGACTGAAGCCTGGGCGTGGCTCATTAAAATTGACCAGCACCCACCGCTCTATTATTCATTGCTCAATCTTTGGCAACAACTCTTTGGCGATCTACAAGGTGTAGTACGCTCGTTTTCTGCGCTCTGCGGGACGTTGGCCATCCCGTTTCTATTCGGGGCAGCCCGCCGTCTTGGAAATGTTCGTATTGGACTGCTCTCGGCACTGATCCTGGCAATTGCACCATTCCATATTTGGTTCAGTCAAGAAACGCGTATGTATACCCTTCTCACATTGGAGGTAGCCGCTGCACTCTACTTCTTAACCCGCATCCTCTTTGAGCCACAAGAGCTTGCTTTATCCACAGATAGACGGACGCCTTCTTCATTTGTCCAACGGTGGCAAACAATTCGTTTTTGGGTTGGCCTCGGCGTGGCGCAAGCTGCCATTATGTTGACGCACAACACGGCGGCTGTCTACTTTCCGGTTTGCATCAATCTGGTCATCCTAACCGTCCACTTGATGCAGACCCGACGCACACAACCATCTTCTCTCCCAGCTTTGAACCAATCAGGCTTTTTACGAGCTTGGATAGGAGGGCAGATTCTAGCATTTCTCTTATGGCTTCCCTGGGCGTATCCCTTTGTCCGCCAAGTCGTGATGGTCGATGGTGAATTCTGGATCGGTCCCCCCACATTAAAGACAATTTGGAATACGTTCCACAATTTCAATCAGGCCTATCTGCCTGGATGGTTTCCGCTCTTCAATGTATGGGACTATCTCTATGGCGCATTGGCGATTGTGGGCGTAGTTTATCTATACAGGCAAAAAACGCCTGCCCGCGCCAATTTGCTCATCACTCTCTTCTTGTTGCCCAGCATCATTGCCCTACTCGTCAGCTTGCGTCGCCCCATCTTCTATGATCGCACTCTGATCTGGACCACTTTGCCCTACTATATTTTGATCGCAACAGGGCTGGATGCAATCGGTCAATTGACAACTCAAACCCCATCTTTCGCTCTATTTCGTCATCTATCGTTCAGCCGACTGCGTCTCATCTGGCGGCCACTTCAGGCGGCGTTGATTGCCGGCATGATCGTATTAAGTGGGTTCTCCTTGAATTCCTATTATTACTATTTTCAGAAAGAAGATTGGGCCAAAGCCGCCGACTATGTAGCCCAACATATGCTGCCTGGCGACATGATCATCTTCAATGCAACATGGGTCCAGATACCCTTTGAATATTATTTGCGACATCACAACATTGAGGCGACTCTCAAAGGATTACCAGCGGACCTCTTTCAGCGAGGCATCCTCGAGCCAAAAATGACGGAAGCAGATTTGCCATATATGCGTGAACTGATCAAAGATCAAGAGCACGTGTGGTTGGTCTATTCGCACGACTGGTACACAGACCCAAGCCAGATTATTCCCAACGAACTCAATCAACAGATGATCCAGGTGGACTGGCAGGAGTTTGTCGGGTTAAAGGTGATGAAATTTGATCCGCGGTAATGTCACATGTACCTCGTAAATCAAAAATCATCAATCGCTCATGGAGGATTTTATGCAATACAGCATCTGCTCATACAGCTTTCGCCGCGACTTTGAAGCTGGCACAATGGACATAGACGGGTACATCCATTGGAACAAGGAGAATGGCTTTACGCAACTTGATCCCTGGATGAAACATCTGGAGGAGGGATACGCAGTAGGACTAGCTGCAGATACATTTTTAAGTAAAGTGAAAAAATCCGCTGCGAGTGTCGACTTGCCTTTTGGCTGCATTGCTGTAGATGGTGCTCATATTTATGAACCGACTGCGGAGTCGCGTGCTGCGAACCGTCAAGTCGCTTATCGCTGGATCGATATTGCTGGCGCGTTAGGTGCGCCACAAGTGCGGATTGATGCGGGTGGACGCGAGCAGACACTTGATGAGATCTTCGATATTGTTGTAGAGGGTTATCAGGACATCATCGACTATGCGCAAGACAAGAACGTCGAAGTAATCATTGAGAACCATTGGGGACCTACCAAGCACCCCGATCATCTAGTGCCTGTTTTGGAAGCAGTCGATGGACTCGGATTGCTCTTTGACACCAACAACTGGGAAGAAGGTACACAGGAATATGCCTGGGAAAAGTGTGCCAAGTATGCCCGACTGACACATATCAAGACTTTTGAATTTGACGAAAATGGCAACGAACCATCGGTCAACATCCCCAAAGCCATGAAGATTCTGCTAGACGCTGGCTATGACGGCGCGTGGGGGATCGAAAGCTGCCCACGTACATTGAGTGAGAAAGAAGGGGCGACAAAGACACTGGAGCTTATGAAGCGGGTACTTGGAGATTAATATGACAACAGAAAAAGTTCGCATTGGCATTGTCGGCGTGGGACAGATCGGGAAACAGCATGTCAAAAGCCATACCAACAACCCCAATGCAGAGATTGTCGCAATCGCCGATATCAACGAATCTGAGGCATATCGCGTAGCCGAGCAGAATGGTATCCCCAACGTCTACACCGATTTCCGCAAGATGCTGGAACGTGACGACATTGAGGCTGTCGATATCTGTTTGCACAACAACTTCCATGCCCCCGTGACCATTGCCGCGCTGGAAGCAGGCAAGCACGCCCACAGCGCAAAACCCATGGCGGGCGCTTACCGCGATGCAGAACGTATGGCTCAAACAGCGCGGGAGACCGGGCTGAAGCTCCACGTCACGCTACGCAACCTCTTCCATAAAGAGACGAAAGCCGCCAAGCTGCTCATCGATGAAGGACATCTTGGCAAAGTCTATCATGCCCGATCCGCCGGACACAGGCGCCGCGGTCGACCATTTGTCGATGGATACGGGAGTCCGACCTTTGTGCAAAAAGAAAACTCGGCGGGTGGCGCGCTCTACGATATGGGCGTCTACCACATCTCAGCCATTCTCCATTTGTTGGGTAATCCAGACGTATTACGGATTTCGGGCAAGACGTATCAGGAAATCCCCATGAACCAGAAACGCGCGCAAAGTAGTGGCTACAATGTAGAAGAGCTTGGAATGGGCTTTGTTCGTCTCGCCGACGATATCGTTCTCGACGTCATAGAGTCATGGGCCATGCATCTGGACAAGATCGAAGGTTCCTACGTCGTTGGAAGCGAAGGTGGCGTGCGCCTGAATCCCTTTGGATACTTCCGCAACATCGGTGATCTGGGACTGGATGCAACGACCAATCTTGATCTCTTCAACTACCGTCTCCACAATGTCTTGGAACAGGGCGATGTCTATGACGACCCAATGACGCATTGGGTTGCCGCGCTTCAGGGACGGGTTGAGCTGTGGCCAACAGCCAAGCTGGGTCTAAACACCATGTTGATTTCAGAAGGGATTTATCTATCCAATAAATTAGGACGTGAAGTCACAGCCGAGGAAGTACGAGAGCAGTCTGTATCAAGTGCCATTAAGTTGTAGATGGAGATGCACATCTGCATAGTGTAGGTCCCGCCGGAGACGGGACAAGCAGCAAGAGAACGGTCTCTTACATGTGAAGATGGTCAGGTTCTTGGTGTCCGTCACTTCAGAGAAGTGACCTACGATTGACTCGTCTCTAATCAGTCGAAATTTGGATGGCAGGCACTAGGAGCCGTTGACATTTGACAGTCCTCCTCAGAGAAATCTTCTCGTAGCACAACCAACGCTCTGAGGGCGCACGCTAAATGTCAACAGAACCTAGTACAAAGAGGCATAAATGATTACGCAGATAGAGCCTTGCCCTTGTAGGTCCACTGGAAAGGTTTAGCCATAGTTTGGTTGTAGTAGTCAATGAAAGCGAAAACTTTGTTGCGTAAGTCATCAAGAGAAAGAAAAGAACCTTTGCGCAATAGTTTACGGACCAAAATGCTAATCCAGATTTCAATCTGATTCATCCAGGAAGCATGTTTAGGCGTATAGTAGAAGACAATGCGATGTTCTTGATGGGACAAGAATTCGGCACGAGTCTTCATGGATTCGAGGATGCCAGATTTGCCTTTTACACCAAGATCACAGGTGATGTCCGACTCAGCGGCCACGTAGCGAACAAGAGATTCGGAGCAATGGATGTTGAGATTATCAACCACGATATGCCAACGTTTGATGTGAGGGTGTGCCTCAACCATCTGGCGAATATGTGCAACATAATCGTGCTCGGTGCGGGTGGGTTCAGCAGTGACCCAGAGAATGCCACCCAAGGCAACATTGAATGTCAGGATGAAGGCTAAGGTGCCATGACGGATATACTCATGCTCAATGAGACGGTCTTTGCCAGGGACAGTTGGATGATCGGGATATTTCCTTTCGAGGGCTTGAACCCCCTGTCTTTTCATCGTTGGAAACAACGAGTTCACCCTTCTTCGCCAGTTCAGAAGCACGGGCATAGAGGTCATTGATGGTTTGGCTCTTCACCTCAAAGAGTTCATCCTTGGGCGTGTTTTGCCAGTAGCGACTCATATGGGGCCGAATTGATGCATCTTTTTTAAAAGCCTCGCCGCATGTCTGGGTGAGATACTTTCTACTATATTTCGCTTGACCAGTTCGTCGGCGATTTCTCGCCCTGTCCATTCGCTGATGGGACGCCCGCACTTCTCTGGCGATTCACAGGCCAAGGCTTCCAGTTGGCATCTTTGGTCTGCCGTGATTACGGACGGTGCCCCAGGACGTGGCAGGTCTTCCAACCTCTCTTGCGCTGTGAGTTCTTCCAGCGGTATCGCTTCTAGAGCTAGCCATCTCTTTTTCCAGTTGAAGACCGTTTTGCGAGACACGCCCACTTCTAGGCTAATTGTCCCAGAATCTTTACCCGCAGCTGCGTACAAAATTATCTGCGCTCGCTTGACCATCTGTTGGCCCGTTGTGTGCCCCTTGACTAACTGCTCTAGACCTTCTTTCGCTTTTGGGCTTAGTTCGATTTTTTCGGCTTCTGGACCTGGCATCTCTTTTTCTCCTTCTTTGGGATATTATCGATGCCTCCAGTTTACATAACTCCTGCAATTATCTATGTAATCATTTATGCCTTTCTGTACTAGTTGGAGAAGCGAAAAGCTTGGTATTCGTATGACAAAAAATACTAACGTGCAAACCCCATCGATCCCAAAACGCCTCGGACGCAAAGTCGTTTACGAAAGCGAATGGGTCAATCTCTATCTAGACAAAGTCGAGTTCCCGGGTGGTCGTGTGATAGAAGAGTACCACATGTTGGACATCCCCCATCAAGCAGTCGCCGCGCTTGTCACAGATGACAATGAGCATCTGCTCTTTATCGAAGCCTATCGATACACAACAAGCACAATTGAATGGGAACTTCCTGCCGGCAAGATCGACGAGGGGGAAACCATCATCGAAGCCGCCGCGCGCGAAGTGCGAGAAGAGACGGGCTATCGAACATATAGTTATCAACACTTATACACCTACAACCCGACAATCAGCACATCAAATCAGGTCTTTCATATCGTGCAGTGTCAAGTCGGAGAACGTGTCGACGGCTATGATGAGAATGAAGTCCGCGGCTGCCACTGGCTTTCGCTTGACCAGGCTCGTACGCTCGTCCAAAAAAACGACATTCGCGATGGTTTAACACTGTCGGCATTATCAATCTGGTTATTGAACCCATGAACAACGCTCGTATCAATACAAAGCTGGCCATCGACGGCGGCATACCTGTCATCGACCGCGAATTAAATCGATACAAAGGAGCGGCATTGATTGGCGAAGACGAGAAACAGGCTGTCATGGACGTTCTCGATAGTCAATCCCTCTTCCGCTACTATGGACCAAACCTGCTCTCCAAAGTGCAAGAATTCGAGCGAACATTTGCCCAATATATCGGCGCAAAACATGCCGTGGCCGCAAGTAGTGGGACTGGGGCACTGCGGATGGGGTTGGCAGGTCTCGGTGTGGGACCAGGGCACGAAGTGATTGTGCCCGCCGTCACCTTTATTGCATCGGTCGGTGCGATTGTCACGCAAGGCGCGCGCCCTGTCTTTGCCGAGGTCGATGAGACCATGCAGCTCGATCCCCATGATCTTGCCCGCTGCCTTACACCACTGACCAAAGCTATCATGCCCGTTCATTTGGGTGGGACATCCGTTGAGATGGAGCATGTGCGAGCCTTTGCCCGTCAGCACAATCTCTTCATCATCGAAGATGCGGCTCAGTCCTGCGGCAGTCTATACGGTGAACAGCCAGTTGGTACATTGGGTGATGTCGGCTGCTTCAGCTTTCAACTGGAGAAGAATATTGCCAGTGGTGAGGGTGGGATCTTGGTGACGGAAGACGATGAGGTCTTTCGACGAGCCGCCATCTATTCCGATCAAGGTGGACAGTTCTGGACCTCTCACGCTGGTGTGCGTGACACTGTGGGAGGGCAACCGCTGATCGGGGATAATCTGCGCATGAATGAGATTGCTGGGGCAATTTTGGCCTGTCAGATACAGAAACTGCCGGAATTGCTTGAGCGGATTGAGCGCAATACGGCCATCGTGCATGATGCAGTCAGCGAACTTGATGGACTCCAGCTTGCCCCCTCTGTACCCCACCGTGATCGCCACAAACTTGGCGTGCTTTTTTACTTGCCCACAGCCGATGATGCCGACCGCATTGGCTCTGCATTGCGTGCCGAAGGCATCCCAGCGGGCAAAGTCTACGGGGGGCTCCCCGTCTACGCAGCACCCCAGATTCTGAACCAATGGATGGTTACTGCTGGCTGTCCCTTTCACTGTCCCAGCTACTTCCCAGAGCCAATTCAGTACGAGATGGGCATGTGTCCCCGCAGCGAGGATCTGCTGGCACGTGGGATCAGTATCTCAGTGGGTCCGATGTACTCAGAAGAGGATCTGGATGATCTCATTATGGGAGTACAAAAAGTGGCGCATTATTTGCTTTAAGAATGCGCCACAAGTAACTTAGGCATTTGGAGACTCAGTAGATCCAAATTTCAGGTTTTGAGAGAGAATTCTGGCTAAACAGTTGACATAAATACAAATTTGCTGGTCGATATCTAGTTTTTGCGTTAGATTTGGGCGATTTTCAGATATGAAATAGGTTGTTTTCTGTAACCGAAATCTGAATAAATGACTCCAAAATCCCTGCAATCTCGACTGAAAATAGCCAAAAACGCCAAATTTGGATCTACTGAGACTAAGAGATTTGACTCGCGGAATCTCTTAATCTCGAATCTCACACAAACTGTACAAGTTATTAAATGCTCATCCCTTAACGATTCTATGATTCAGCACTCTCATCTGGTTTGGAGGTTGAAATACGACTCGGTTGTTCAAAATGGGTCAGAATGATGTATGTATGAAGTCGTTTCTCGTTGATTTCTTCATCGAAGTAGAGCTCATCTTCTTTGGTATGTTTGTTACTAAAGACGACGTAAAAACCTTCGCACAGGTTCTCTGATTCGAGATAAGCGGCCAACTGATGTTTGCCGGCTGCGAGTCGCCTTTGGGTCGTGAAAATTTTGGTTTCAATGATATACTTTTGTTCTCGATAAAGAATCAGAATATCAGTACGACCTCTGCCAGATGGGACTTCGATGAACGTTTCACCGCCCAATTGCTCTATGAAAAAATTAATAAAGCCATCTAATGAATAGTGCCAGGCCCCTTCTTTCAGATGCTCTGTATCAAACGCACGAAAACCACGTCGCCGCACATAGTCTCGGTATTTCACCAAGATGGCATTTACATTGAGACCGTCATCCGTTATATAATCACGAAATGTATCTTGTGCCGAGACATAATATTCGCTTTCACCATTGACTAGCGGACGAAATGCAGCAATCAGGCGCTTGCTATAGAGAGGAACGCCAATATCCACCCCGCCATCGATATTGTCTACAACACCATGGGCAAATAGGTAGGCGATATCTGGATGATCGACTGTGAAAGGAATTGGCTCGTTGCAAAAGAGAACGCGCAACATAAAGTCCAGCTTCTCTTTTGCTTTCTGAACAATGTTTATGATATTTTTATCAAACCGTTCTGTCAGAAAATGTTTGAGTGTCGGGTAGAAAAGCTCCATCGTGATCGGTTGGTCTTTGGTTGCTCCATCTTCAACGAGCTTTTGGCAAAAGGCACAGACAAGACCGGGTTGACCAGCCGTATTTGTATAAATGGCCTCAATTACCTGATTATCAAATCTCATACCTGTTTCAGTCACAAATTGATCGATCAGGTCCCCCACCTGTTCAAACGTGAAGTAAGGAATGCGTAACTCATCAACCACATTAAAGGGTGAACTAGATGAGAGAACAAGCTCGGCAATGGTGCTCACACCGACTAGAATCAAGGAGTGCAGCTTGTGGTTGCGCCGCTTCTGATACATGGCACGAAAGGTGTGCATCAACTCGCTCAGAACGACTGGTGGAATGTCTTCAAATTCATCGATCACCAACACAATTGCCTGCGATTGGGTTGATGCTTCACGTAGGAACATACGTAAATCAACCTGATTCTTAATAACAGTCTTTACTTGAATATTATATTCAGCAAATTCATCTTGCAGGTCGAACGTCAATGTCTGGTAAAATTCTTCTCGTGTTAGTGACTTGAACCCTTCGAAGCTAATCCAAATGGGCGTATATCCCTCTGTCTGGATCTTACGCATAAGCAATTGAAAATAGGTCGTCTTGCCTGACTGTCTGGGCGCAAAGATCGTAAAGTAGCGCTCTTGTTCAACAAGCTGCTCACCTTTGGTCACAAGCGCTTCACGCATCACCATATAATGTTTGTCAGGGTCACACGGGCCCGATGTATTGAAAAAACGCATCCAGATAATCTCCCGAAAATAGTCTGTGGTAGCGTCCAGTATAAGGAAAGCAACCATGAGTGTCAACATAAGGAATAACAACAAACTCCGCATCTTGGCTGTCGGCGCCCACCCAGATGACGTAGAAATCTGCTGCGGTGGAACATTGGCGCGCTATGCACTGGCTGGACATCATGTGATGATGGGCTATGCCACAAATGGGGACAAAGGCCACTTGGAGATTCCGCCAGATGAGTTGGCTCTCGTCCGAGAAAAGGAATCGCGCGCGGCTGCAGCGGTCATTGGCGCCGAGGTCTACTGGTTGAATTTTCCGGACGCTGAACTCTTTTATGATGCGGAAACGCGTCTTGCGTTCATCGATATGTTGCGACAAGCACGGCCAGACATCATCTTTACCCATTGGAGTGAGGCATATCACCCCGATCACGTGGCGGCGGGGCAACTGACTTTTAGTGCCAACTATATCAGTGGCGTGCCCCACATCAAAACGCAACATCCCGCCTCAGACCGAGTTGCAAAACTCTACTACATGGATGTTGCCCATGACGTGCGCTCCGAAGCCGCAGAGTATGTAGATATCGGCGAAGTCTACGAACTCAAGCGCAAGATGCTGGCCGCCCATGAAAGTCAGTTGGTCTGGTTGCGCGACCATGATGGCGTCGATGTGATGGCCAGAATGGAGGCACGCGATCGCGCGCTGGGCCAACAATGTGGCGTTGAATTTGCCGAGCGATTTGTGCCGCGAGGATTTCGGGTGTCGGAGCGGTTGTTGCCATAGAGAGGACGTATTGCGTGGTGCGTATTGCGTGATACCGGTTGAGAGAATTGGTTGTGCTGCGAGGAGCGATGCACGAAGCAGTAGAACCAACAGCTTGTTTGTTCATGATCGTTGACGAGAAGAGCCCTTTGTCGAGGGTATACTTTGTTGGCGAATGGGTGGTTGAGTCGATTGGTTGTGCTTCTTGGAAGAATCTGGGTAGAGGGAGAGAGCGCAAACAAGCTGTTTGCGTTACTGAATATGATAGAGAAAATCGAATGAACAATCTATTTTTTGGAATCGCAAGCATTCTTGGTGGGTTGGGGGTTGCGCTGGGAGCTTTTGGCGCACATGCATTAGAGGGGCGTGTAGAAGAGCGTCTCTTGGAAGTCTTTGAAACAGGGGTTCGTTACCACTTTTATCATGCGTTGGCACTGGTCATTGTTGTCGTGGCCCTGGATCGGTGGCCAGAGTCGAATCTCCCGTCGATTGCCGGATGGCTGTTTGTCGTTGGCATTCTTGTCTTTTCGGGCAGTCTCTATTTGATGACCTTTACCGGCATTCGCTGGCTGGGTGCGATTACGCCGATTGGGGGTGTCGCATTCATTGCTGGCTGGATCTGTTTGGCATTGGTTGCGTTGAGCAGATAAAATAGAGAAAGAGAATCATCTTTGGATGAAAATTTTGCAGACAAAACAGCCAATCAATCATCCAAAACGACCAGATGAAGAGTGGCCAGATGGTCCAGCAGTTGTTGGCTGTATTGAAAATCCGCATCTATTAGCTGATGAAGCATAAACAAGGGGAACCGCATGATTAATCAAACTACGTATAACCATTATTGGGAAAAGGGCTGGGTTGTCGTCGAGGACGTCTTTCGTCGAGATGAAGCGGACAAAATCGCGGAATTGGCGCTGGCAATCAGCCAACAGGAGCTAGAGGACGCCGACGATCGCTACGTCGTCGACGCATCGTCGGATGGAGAAGTTGCACCGCGTAAGATCAACCAACCATTCCTGAAACATCCCGATTTCCAAACGTTTATTATGGATGAGCGTCTTCTACAGTTACTGACCGCTTTTTTGGGCAATCAACCACTTTTGGCCACCGATCAGATCTTCATGAAACCTCCTCATTTTGGCTCGGCCAAGCCTTATCATCAGGACAATTACTACTTTCAATGCGACCCTGGCGACGGTGTTATTACCGCTTGGATTGCACTGGATGATGTGGAAGCCGAAAATGGCTGTCTACGCTATATCGACGGCTCTCATAAGGAAGGCATTATCCCTCATGAAGCAGTTCCGGGAGAACCGTACAATTTGGTGCCACCACCAGAATTGATCGACTTGGAGAAAGAGTCGCTTGCTCTCGTACGCAAAGGTGGCGTGGTTTTTCATCACAGCCAAACCCTCCATACCTCGCACCGCAACGAGTCGGAGCATTGGCGACGCGGCTACGCCAACCATTGGGTGACAAATGAAGTGACGTCGAGCAACGGGACGCTGGACCGAGCCTACTTTAAACAAGAGAGCTATCCAACGAATTAGTGTTTAGACAACCAAATTTTGATAGAATGTTTCGCAGCATATACTCGCCCAACAGGGGGCTAATTATCAACAAATATCTGTCTACCACACGTACCATTATTGCCATTCTGATCCCAGATATCTTGAACACCAGTTGTGCCGAGCTAATCCTTCCTCTGTCGCAGAAGCCGAAATGACTCGAAGCTGATAGCCATCCCCTCAGAATAGGCACCGTGATAGATCATGCGCTCGATATTGCCGATGGCGTGCACGCCAACGAGAAGCGGTTCCTCCACGGTAAAGTTAGCGGAGCCAACGTCGTACCATTGCTCACCATCGGCGCTACAAAATTCGTTCAGATACCGATCGATACGTTCCAGACGCAGAAAGATCCGTTCCGACGGTAGCTGTCCTCGCCCGAAGTGAAGAGCTTTAAGGAATATCAGTCGATCGAGGAAGTGAGTAACGTTGTCCGACTGTCCATCTACGGGTCGAGCACAAACACCTGGCAACGGAAGCATTTAATTCCGAATCCTTAATCCCCCGGATACCAAAGAAACCCTCACCGAGAGAGATCTCATCTCAATGACCCTCCTACGAATTAGTCATTATTTTATAGGAGACGCCTAATGTGAAATTAGCTGAATTGACAAAAGGAGGGAAGACTCCAGAGAATACATAGGTCGACCAAAACCTAGAAACCTGTAGAACTTCCCATGCAAAGTATACCGTTTGAAGAGCTAGCAACCCTAGTTTATATACTGGTAGATGACTGGTACCAAGAAAAAGGAGTTAAGTTGCTGTCTGGAAAACGAGGCAGGAAGCCAAAGTTCAGCGATAGTGAAGTAATAACGCTGATGTTGTTAATGGACTATCTGCCATACCCAGACGAGACCCAGTATTTGGGATTCATACGAGCCAACTATCTATCGTTGTTTCCAAAATTAGTCGACCAAAGCCAGTACAACCGTCGTAGCCGAAGCTTAGGGATGGTGGTCGAAGAACTGCGTCGGCACTGGGCTAACTTGCTTGGAGTTCTAGAGCAGTCCGACTATTTGCTAGATACCAAACCGATCCCTGTAGTTGGCTACAAGCGCTCCAAAGGGCGGAGTGACTTCGCTGGTTCTGCTGACTATGGCCATTGTGCGAGCCGCAACATGAAGTACTTCGGCTATAAACTGGTCTTACTTTCCACCGTGAATGGTGTGCCTGTCGTCTACGATTTAGTCCCAGCCAATACCGACGAACGAGATGCGGCTGATGTTGTCCTCGATAAGCTCTGGCACAGTGATGTCTTTGCTGACAAAGGCTTCATTGGGGACGAGTGGCAGAACAAGCACTTGGATGCACAAGGCAATCGCATTTGGACACCAAAACGGGTCAATCAACTCATTCAAAATCCAGTCGCCTTTGACCGCTGGCTCAATCGCCTGCGTGAACGTATCGAAGGAGCTTTCAACGAGTTGCAGAACACTGGTCGCAATTTAGAGCGTCTATTACGCAAAACTGTCGTCGGCCTTTCTGCTCATGTCATTGCCAAGGTCGCCAGTCATACTCTTAAGTTGCTCCTTCGCCGTCATTTTGGCATTGATGTTCAGACTTTTTCGCTCTCTGACTAATAGAGTTGCTCCTCAATAAGAAAGAGAAAAGTTCCAGAGAGCGGAGGAGATAGCAATAGAATGGTCGTCAAAGTTGTGCATATGATTACGAAAGCGGTCGACGAGGATGTTGTATCGTTTGAAGCCACCAATAGCATTTTCAACATAAATACGAAGCTTGCTAAGGGTGCGATTCTCGGCAAGTTGTTCATCAGAAAGCTGAGGAGCAGGATTCTTCTTACTCTTGCGAGGTTTTTTATGTGGTAGATGAATATCATCGCCTTTGTAATCAGAAAGAATGCCTTGATAGCCTAAGTCAACAAGCAACTGAAGGTGCTCAAACCAGTCCATATTGGGAGGGAATTCCTGCTTAAGCATGGCATAGTCATGATTGCTGCCGCTAAAAGTGTGTCCCAGGAAAAGAATGAACTTGGCTTTGGTAGACATAACGGTGTTCTTGAGCATGTGACGCTTCTTTTTTCCACTGAAGTGGTCTCGCTGTTTTTCATCGTTAACTGAACGACGAACAGGTCGTTCGGTGGCATCAATGATAATCTGATCAACATCTTTGAGCGCAGCTTCTAACTCCTCTGGTGTCCTGAAGCTTCGGTGGGGCATCACACCTAGGTTGACCAAGGTTGTATACAAAATGGGAGAAAGTTTATGTAAATTTTCATTGGCTTTAGAGCCAGCCATATCGAACTGGAGACCAAATGCATCAAAGGTTGGGTAGACCTTGTAATAATACAAAACGAAAAACAGTTTGTCTTCCATCGTTGGCAGCTTACCCTTTTGTCCGCCTCCTGATTTCCTTTGGCGAGTGCCCTTGGCAAAACCTCGTACAAATTCAGCATCTTTGTGCTCTGCATAGGCTTTGCTGAAATGAGGCACTAATTCTTTGAATTGCTCTTCTGACAGACCGGTTACTGCCCGCATTTGACGCTCACTTCTTACCTTGATTACCATTTGATTCGCTCCTTTCTGGCTCTCAAGGCTATCAGACTTAGCTTTTCGACTGCAAAGTCACTCTTATCTCAAACACCAATTCTATATACGGGCCTTTCTACTCTGATTACACTACATCTAGTACCCTTATTGCGGAACAACTCTAATCTCTTCTTTTCACATTAGGCGTAAACTTTACTTTCTGGTAAAAGAAAAGAGATGAGGTGAGAAATGTGACAAAAAGCGGTTAGCGTTTCATCCTAAAGGTAGAGAACCCAAAAAGGAGGAAGGAATGCTAACCGCGCCAGAAATAACTATAGCAGTACTGATGAATGTATTGCAAGTAACGCCGGTGGGAACAAACGTAAATGTAATGCGTCTGATGTGGGCGATGATGAATGGGTCGTTTCTGAAAAGTCGAGGAGCAATCCATAGTGGATTGAGTGAAAGCGGGTTTGAAGATGAGGAGCTCCGGCGAAGCTGGTGGAGCTTTCGATATGGATCATGGGATATTGCAAGCCTGCTCTCATCGTGGCAAGAAGAAGTGGAGTGGAAAGGGGAATGGGAGGCAAAAAAGTTAGAAGGATACCGAGTGAAAAGCATAGATATCACAGGGTTCTGGCGACCGAAGCTGCAAGGGAAAGTGAACCGACTCTATAACTCAACGGCTCGTCGGGCATTGCCCGCGCTCATCTTTGGAGTGATGATAAGCTCGGGGGAGATAGGCGGGAAACGAGTGCCACTGCTCAAGGCAATCATGAGATGCGAGGTAGGCACAAAGGAAAGTGAGTTTCGGAAAAAGCTGCTGAAAGAGACGAAGAAATCACTGGAGTCAGACGAAGTGGCGGTGGTCGATGCCGGGTTTACAATCAGAGAAATGCTAGAAAGCGACGTCGACCGATTTGTCCTTCGGGAAGCGATTAACTGCACAGCGCGCCGCAATGAGTTACCCGAACGTAAGGAAAAAAGGCAGACCACCCGAATATGGTGATATTGTGCGTCCGCTCTCTCGATGCTATAGGGGAAAGCGACTCGAGGCCACAACTCCAGACTCGTTTGGTCAATTTGTCTATAGTGGTCGCCTGATTCGCTATCAAGCATGGCACAATCTCGTCCCCAGGACAACCAAGGTGGATACAGCCAACCGCACCTATTCGATTTACGTCTTTCAGGATCCTGCTTATCACACACCTTTGGTTCTGGCGACCGTCATGGCTTTACAAGCTGAAACCATTTATCTTTTCTATCTGGAGCGCTGGCCTGTTGAACATCCCCCCTTGGCTTCCAAGCAGATGATTGGCTTACATCGTCAATTTGTTCATGCCGATGAGGCTTGCTTACCTGAACTGGGGCTGCTGGCTGGCAATCTTCTTTCCCATTTAGCCGCTTCTCTTCCTCCCATACCGACTGGCTACTGGGATCGAGAGCCTCAAGCCACTCCCGGCAGGCTGCGCCGCGTTCTCTCGAGTGCTCTTTTTCCAACTCCCGACCAACTCGACCCTGACTTTCGGAAAAAGGCCTCGGTTTCACACCATTTACCTAAAGGCGTTCTCGCTCATCGCCGCCTCAATGCCGCTGCTTAAACTAGCCGAGCACTATTTTTACATTTTATCCCGTTTTTTCAGGGTGGATTCTTTTTTCCGCCCCTTTCGGTTTGCCCTTTGTCACTCAAGCCTTTACCAGAAAGTAAAGTTAAACTAATAGTGTAAAACAGATCTGAAAGCAATTTGACAACTGTAGGTGCTGTTTAGCTGCATGGGTGACATACGCTTTGGGACACACCGTCTTGAGAGCGGAGAGACAAACAACGATGAAGCCCCCACGCAAGAGATTCGCTTTGGTCAACTTTCCTTGGAACAGATCGCCCAAAAATGTGCAGAAGCAACTGAGCACTTCTTTCACAATCGCGCGCACAATGATGGCTACTGTTTTGAGATCTTTCGGCGCGCCTTTGTCGACGGCGATCAGCGCGCTTGGGAACTGGTTTTCAGTCAATATCGAACCCTCATGACCAGTTGGGTCCAGGCACATAGCCAATTTGCACGCTGTGGCGAAGACGAGCAATACTTTGTCAATGGTGCGTTGATGAATATGGCCAAGGCATGTACAGGCGAAAAGTTTGGACGGTTTCCAAACTTGCCAGCGTTGCTTTCCTATCTCAAGTCCTGTGTTCATACTGCCATCTATAATTACGTACGTGATCGCAGTGGTCCACAGCTTGTCGAGTTGCCAGACTCCTTAACCAGCCGCGCAGATTCTCCAGAGCGAGAAGTCGTTACGCAGACCCAGCGCGAAGAATGCTGGCGATTGATCAACGCTCGTTTGCAGAATGAGAGAGAGCGTCTTGTGCTTGAACATTGTTTTATCTTTGGACTCAAGCCATGCGAGATCTACGATCTCTATCCCGACAAGTTTGCCAACGTACGCGAGCTCTATCGGATGAAACGCAATATCCTGGAGCGGTTGAGTCGCGACCCAGATTTGAAGACATTTTATGCCGAGCAGAACCATAGATGAGGTGACGCGATCCATATAGAATAGAATAGTACCGTGTGGCAATCGAATCAGTCTTAATCGAATATGCTCGTCTCTTTGACCAACAGCCGGAAGGTGTTGATGTTATCGCGATCTACTGATAATCATTCACGGTCAACTCCAAACACAAGAGTCCCTTCACACTTGCCGCCGCAGCCGAAATGATTCGAAGCGGATGACCGTCCCCCGAGGGTAGGCACCGAGAAGTTCATCCAGGCTCTCTATAATTAGCCTAGTCCCCATCGACTAGGCTCTTCGCCCTACGCGGTTACCAAAGGAGAAAGCCTCAATACCGATAATGCTGTGCGATGGCCGCTGCCCAACCCTTTATGGCTGTCTCATCATCACTGGCACGAATAGTACTTCTTCTGTGCTTATAGTTTGCGCCCTAGATAAGGAGACTTCGGTGAGCCGTCTGCTCTCCCATGCAACATCGGGGACCATTGCTTGCTTGTCAACCTCGAACCGCACCTTACGCCCTTGCCGGCCGCAGCCATCAGCCTGGCCGAAACCGTCCGTATAGACTATCACGGCAAACACAATCTGGCCATCCACGGCCCGCGTCGTCCCACGGCCACAGATGATGTTCCCGATGAAGGCGTCAACGACCATGCCAGCGGCGGGTGTAAATTCCGCGTTGGGTTGGAGAACCCCATAGTAAGCGGCGGGTGGTATAAAGTCGCTGGCATCAACTGCTGCCGCGGTGATTTCTCCCGGCTCGGCATCGGCGAATTTGATGGTGAGGCTGCTGGGATGGGTTGCGCTGATTCCATAGGTCTGATTCCATTCTAGTGCGTGTAAGGAATTGACCCAATCGGGCACCGGCGGCTTGGCATAGACACGCCAACGTTGGTACCAGTCCCGCTCGAACCCATAGTGGTAGACGATCTGATAGTAGGGATCAATGGAGGCCAGGGCATGGGTAATTGGACGTGAACCGGCAACGGGATAGGCGAACGTAGACCAGCCCTCACCGGAAATTGCCACATCGTAGCTATACATGAGCGTGTAGATCCCTGGTCCCGGTACCGTGGCGAAGGCGATGTTGTGATCATCATCGACTTTGGTGGTCAGCTCAGTCCACGTGCTGCCGTCCCAGTAATAGACGTGCAGCCGCTGTTCGTTGTTGTCCTCGACATTACGACCGATATAGTTCATGCTGATCGAGAGACCATTGAGGTCAGGAGCATCTGGCGAGGCAGTGATCCGGTATGCCTGTCCGACAATGGTGGCCCAGGTGGGTGGATCGGGAATGGCAATGGCGGGCTGTAGGGTGTAGAACTGGCCCTGCTTAAACTTTAGTTTTTCGCCATAGAGGGTTACCTGGCCATCGCTGGAGCGCACGGGGGCGCTGCCGTGGCTGAAATAGATGGCTTCGCCCCCGCCCGCCAAGGGGATTTCACTATCACCGAAGATCAGCACATCGCCATCATTGAGGACGACGACCGCGCCGTCATTCAGTACTAGACCATCGCCATCGTTGAGCACTACTACCTCACCGCCGTTGAGTTGCTGGATGGCGGCGTCGCCATCATTGAGCACCGGTACATCGCCGTCGTTGAGAACGACGACATCGCCATCGTTAAGTACCACTACCTCACCATTCTGGGACACAATTTCGATATCGCCGTCGTTGAGAACGACGACGTCACCATCGTTGAGTACTACCACTTCGCCATCCTGTCGACGCAGCGCGTCGCCGTCATTCAAGACCAGGACGTCGCCATCATTGAGCACCACGACATCACCGTTCTGACGGCGAATAAATGCCGTACCGCCACTGAGTACTAGGACATCACCACTGCCCAAGGTGATGACACCCCCCGTATTCAAGCGCACGGTGGTGCCGTTGCTCAGGCGCAGCACATCGCCGTCGCTGAGGACGAGGACCGGTGCCCCGCCCAGGGTATAGTCGACCATCACGCCCTGTGCCAGGTTATCGGGCGCGTAGATGTGCAGGTAGGCTTCTAAGGTGGGATGGGGCAGTGTGAGCGTGCCGGTATAAGTGTGAGTGGCCATATCAAAGCCCAAGTCAATCGCTGGATAGGCGGGTTTGTTCACAGGATAAAGACGGGCCTGCAGGGCAAGGCTGGGTGAGACTATGTTTCCCACACGTATGGTGAGCGTTTGGGCACTGCTCGGGATGATGGTGATATCGGGTAGCCAGCCGCCGGTGGGCGTGGCGAGCGTGACCCGCTCACCCGTAGTTTGAATCTGTCGACAGCCAGTTAAGGATGTGCTGGTGTCATCAATGGGATTGACTGCCAGATCGTAGATGCAGAGAGTATCCCCCGGCTGGGCATTGCGCGCCTCGATCCGATCACTAGGGGGTACGCCCAGATCCAACAGGCGATTGTTGCCATTCTGCAAGAGTAGGGCGCGCGCACGTCTGCTGGGCTGATAAGGACGACCATCCTCGCGCACGAGGGAAAAGGATGTGGCCCCTCGAAAGTTATCGGCTGACCGTCCGACCATCCTCGCGCACGAGGGAAAAGGAGGGAGCGACTAAGGGGGGGGACTCGGTGGTGATGACAAAGCGTACAGCAGTCACGACCAACGGCAGCGACCGCGGGCCAGCATCCTGGGGAGCGTCGATGGCTCCAGACGGTTCGTGCAGCCAGGGGTAGTGTGCCTTGATGGTGGCCCAATCATAGCGGCCCAGCTTACGCTGCGAGAAGGTGTCTGCACAGCGGGGTAGCCAGCCCTGCGCTGGGTGAAATTCGCTGTTCGCATCCCCATAGGGGTCGCTCATGACACCGGGACAACGTTCAATGCGAATGACCTGCCCGGCGTCGTCCAGACCGATGTAGTTGTCGTGGAGGAAGAAGAGATAGTGACCCAGTTCGTGGGCGAGGGTGCGTGCCCAATCTTCACCGGATTGGGCGCGCACGTCACCATACCTGTTCCAGACCACGCCCATCTCCACATGACCAGGGGCGTAGAGATGGGTGGCAGCGGGACCATTGTCCGTCTGGGGAACGGTGTCTAGCCGGAGCGAAGGGAAAATACCGCCAATGGTGGCATGGGGGCGCAGACGGTTGGTAGCATGGATGCGGATATCGGCTGTCTCCCAATGGCCTTTGGCGTGGTAGACCGTTACCTTGCCCAGTGCCGCCTGACCATTGGTCCAGTCATAGAGCAGCTCTGACGTGCGCTTCAGATCGTCCTGCAACTGCTGGAGGTAAGTCTGATCCTGGCGCGCATCCCACTCCAACGAGACATCCAGGTTAAAGAGGATGAGCGGCTGGTCGGCAGAGACCGTCAATGCCTGGACACCCAGACGATCTACGGTGCCAGTGGACCAATCCAGGCCGTCAAGGATGGGGGCGGCGC
Source organism: Chloroflexi bacterium TSY (assembly GCA_019217005.1). Next base: position 6,956 of record JAHBNG010000082.1, on the reverse strand, counting down.
TGGTGTGATAAACGGTATATTTGGCCGTGGCCGTGATGGGAGCCAACGCTGCAAGCCGGTCGCCTGTCGCAAGCGCTCCGCTCCCTTGCAGGTAGCCCTGGCCATCGGTCTGAAAAAGAGTCCCGCCGGCACTGGCAATGGGGCGGGCATCCTGCTGCTGATTCTCTTTCAATTGATAGACCACGGCACCGACCTGTGGCTGGTTATCCTGGTTCAAGACCCGCACCTGGGTGCCACGCACGCGGAAGGGGAATGTTTGGGTCGCCACGTACGCGCGCTGACAGGTATTGACACAAGTCAGGTGCGCCTCTAACCGGAAAACAACGTTATCGCTCTGTCCAAAGAAGCCACTGGCATAGACGTCCCACACATAGGCATTGTCAAATTGAAGTAGTGGTTTCGATCCGGTTCCGGCACTTGCTACCACAGGCAGAAAGATCCTGGGTGTTGATGCGGGGTCAATTATGGATGGTGGCGTCTGGTCTAACACGATGGCTCTTGTGCCACCGATTGCTGGTTGCCAATCATCGCCACCATTTAACGAGTAGAAGGCCTGTACAGCATGCACGGACTGGGTATCTGACGCTGAGATTGTGTAGGGTATGGTGATCTGACCAGTCTGGTGGATTGTGGGTACCGCATAAAAATTGGCGTTGGCGGAAAGGCTATCTGTGTTTGGCTGACCAATTTTTATTAAAGCAGGTTGGCCGAACGGGGTACGTAAAGGCGCAGAATTGCGATAGAGTTTGCTGAGTGAGTAACGAAGGTTATCACCAAAACCCGCGCCGAGATTGCCGACGGCGAGGTCGAGAGCACTGTCGCCGTCCACATCCCCCCACGCAATGCTATTAGTGACGTCATCATCGTGTAAGGTCCAAGCGGCGGTCGTAGCGAGGGTTCCCCCCTCATTTTGATAGACCTTTTTGGGGCCGGACCAGTTCCCGACGGCGAGATCGAGGTCGCCATCGCCATCCACATCGCCCCACGCAATGCTGGCGGTACGGTCAGAATCATTCGATGTCCAGGTGGCTGTCCGCGCGAGCATACCCCCCTCATTCAGATAGAGTTTGTTGGACGAACCGAGATTGCCAACGGCGAGGTCGAGGTCGCCATCGCCATCAACGTCCCCCCACGCAATGCTCAATGTAGCATCAAGATCGTCCGATGTCCAGGCGGCGGTCTGCGCGAGAACGCCGCCATCATTCAGGTAGACTTTGTTCTGGCCGCTGTCTGCGACGGGACAGCCACAAGTATCATTCCCAACGGCGAGGTCGAGGTCGCCATCGCCATCAACGTCCCCCCACGCAACGCTGTAAGTATGATCTTTATCTTCAGAGGCCCAGGTGGCTGTCCGAGCGAGCGTGCCCCCTTCATTTAGATAGAGTTTGTTGGGTGCCCCCCCATAACCGAAGTTACCCTCAGTGTCGAACCAGAGAGGCGAACTATCGACAACGGCGAGGTCGAGATCGCCATCGCCGTCTACATCACCCCACGCAATGCTGTACGTTTGATCTTTATCTTCAGAGGCCCAGACCGGGGTTGTCGTCAGCGTGCCTCCTTCATTCAAGTAGAGCTTGTTCGAACCACTGCTGTCGTTAGGAAATAGGCTAGGTTCATTACCGACGGCGAGGTCGAGATCGCCATCGCCGTCCACGTCCCCCCACGCAACGCTCGTGGTGTATTCAGTATCATCCGAGACCCAGGAGGCAACTGGGGTTCCTCCCTCATTGAGATAAAGCTTATTAGGTGCTCCGCTCGGAGGTATGCTGTCTAAGTAGTGCTTATTACCGACGGCGAGATCAAGGTCGCCATCGCCGTCTACATCTCCCCACGCAACGCTATAGGTTGCATCACCGTCATCCGAAGTCCAGCTAGTGTCCGTGGCGAGCGTCCCCCTTTCATTCACATAAAGTTTGATGGACCGGACATTGCCGGCAGCGAGGTCGAGGTCGCCATCGCCATCCACATCCCCCCACGCATTGCTTAATGTGGCATCAGCATCGTCGGAAGTCCAAGAAGCAGTTGTGGCGAGCGTCCCCCCCTCATTTAGATAGAGCTTGTTATTGTATACGCTGGTAAGATTGCCCACGGCGAGGTCGAGGTCGCCATCGCCATCCACGTCCCCCCACGCAACACTCTGGGTTATATCCGTATCGTCGGAAGTCCAAGTCGCAGTTGTGGCGAGCGTCCCCCCTCATTTAGATAGAGCTTGTCGGACGTGCCACTAGCCTGGGGATTTTGCTCATCGCCACTGTTGCCGACGGCGAGGTCGAGGTCGCCATCACCGTCCACATCCCCCCACGCAACGCTTTTGGTGTCATCCGCATCTTCTGAGATCCAGGTCGCCGTCGTAGTGAGCATGCCGTCTTCATTTAGATAGAGCTTGTTGGGCGAGCCGCCACCGGGACCAAAGATGATGTCTTCGTGACCGTTGCCGACGGCAAGGTCGAGGTCGCCATCGCCATCCACATCCCCCCACGCAACGCTTGTAGTATCGTCACTCTCTGAGATCCAGGCGGCAGTCGTTGCGAGCATCCCCCCTTCGTTTAGATAAAGCTTGTTCAAACCACTGGTGTCGACACCGAATAATGAACTATGATTACCGACAGCGAGGTCGAGGTCACCATCACCGTCGATATCCGCCCATGCAACGCTCCGAGTATTGGCATCACTGTTCGAGTTCCAAACAGCAGCGGTAGTAAGGACGCCATCCTTATTCAGGTAGAGCTTGTTGGGCGCGCCACTATTGCCGACGGCAAGGTCGAGATCGCCATCGCCATCCACATCGCCCCACGCAACGCTTGTGGCTTGGGCAACATCATTAGAAATCCAGAAAGGATCAGGATTTAAGGTTGGAGCGAGGTCATTGTTCGGTGGCCCTTGGAATAAGCTGCGTATGGTTTCGGCAGCAGATGTTGGGGCGGTCATCCAGAGCAAGGATGTTGTAACCAATAGCAGCGCGATGGCGATTCGTGTTCGCTCATCAGACGAAAATGTGCGCCCGTTCATAGAACGGGACATGCAATATTTTACCACTGGCGAAAACAACGATTGTCCGTTCATAGAACGGTTGCACAATTTTCTTAGATGAGCCGTTAGTGTTTTGGCGCAGCGTCGCCACGGATAAGCGGAGGCACGAGCGATGAGATATTGTTGATCAGGGTAGTTCATTGGGGCAGTCTCCTCTGAATAGCTTGTTCGATGCTAGCTCATGGGCTCAGGGTGGATTATCGGTCCAAAGTAGACGTTAAAGAATCGGGTGCATTACGCCAAAAGCGCGTTGGCCACTGCCAGTTCGCGGATGGCCCCAAGTTGTTGCAAAATCGTCTGCGCTTTTTGCAAGCGGCTATGTGCCTCTGCCTCGCAACCGTTCTGCAGCAGGGTGCGCCCCCACGTAAGTTGGGTGAGCGCCGTTTCATACGGATTGTCTGTTAGCCGCGCCAGGCTTTGCGCAAAATTCATTACAGCCTCCGTTATCTGGCCGCTGGCTACCTGCAGCTCACCCAAAACGCGCAGACTTGGCCCTATCTCCTGGCTAATCCCCAAGTGTTGAGCCGTGTCGAGGGAGCATTGGATGTGGTCGACGGCAGTAGCTGCATCGTCCGTAGCCAGGGCATGTTGGGCCTGCAGGCGATAGATGAGGGGCAACTGATATTCGATCTGGGTGGTGAGCGACAATGCTTCCGCTTCGGCCAAGGCACTGTGTGCGGCATCCAATCTCTCTTGCGTTAGATAGAGATCTGCCAGATAGGCTAGCCCGGCGATGATCAGCTCATTTTGCTGGCACTGCCGAGCCAGATCCAGGGCTTGGGTAAGTACGGTTGCCGCTTGCGTCTCGTCGCCCATGTGCAGGTAAAGAAGGCCACCATTCAGGCCCAACTGGATCTCGACCAGTTGATTGTCTAGGCGCTGGGCCAGACGTGACGCTTCCTGGAAGTTATGGATAGCCATTGTCCAATCGCCGCTAACCAGCTGGTATGCCGCCAGATTGGTGCGTACATTCAGTTGGTTGATGGGATCATTGAGTTGCGTGGCCAGCGCAAGTGCCTGCGCCATATATTGACCGCTCTGCGCTATCTCGTTGCGATATAAATAAAAGTTGCCCAGATTGATGAGGGCCAGCAAGCGCAGACGGTTAGCTAAGGGCGCGTTCGTGGGGTTGGATGTGGCGGGCACGAGCGCCAGTCCCCGCTCTAACGCGTCCAGGGCCGCGTCGTCGTTCTTCATTTTACGTAATGCAACGCTCTTTTGGAGCAGCAGATCCGCCTCGTAGAATGGCTCTTTGCCCGCAAATTCATTCAGCCCCAACGCCAACCATCGGAGTGCCGCAGCTGGCTTGCGGCTACGCAAGAGGTAGCCCATTCCGCGGTACGTTTCATACATCAATTCGCGACGCACCTCGGTCTCTGCCACCGTAGCCAGATGCGCGTGCGCTGTTTCATAGCTTGTCTGCGCGGCTTCGCTTTCGCCCAGAAACGTATAGACTTGTCCAAGTGCAACCTGTACTGCGGCCCACTGAAGCGGTTCTAGCTGGTTGACTCGGAAGGTTTCCAACAACTGGCGCAGGGGCGTGGCCTGCCCCTGATGAAGAAGCGGTCGTACATCCTGTGTCGCCATCTCGACAGCCCGTTTGTGCTCCTCGGCGTCAACATAGTGTTTAGCCGCACGCAGACGCTCCCCCTCTTCGGCATAATATGTGGCAGCGCGTCTGTGCATAATTTTGCGCTCACGTAGTCCCAGGTTGTCATAGTAAAAGGCGCGCATCATGGCGTGCTGGCTGTATGCGCGCTCGTTCTCACCGCTGTGGATGCTTAATAGATGACGTCCAGCAAGTTCCCGCAGCGGTTGCCGGATGCTCTCGCCATCCAGAATGGTTTCGATGGCGGTGCGTCCACCACCGTCGTCCCCCAATATAGCGATGCCACCCATGACCGCCCGTTCCGCCGCGGTCAATGTCTGTTCGACCGCTTGCAGCAGATAGCGTTCAATATTGTGATCGGTAGGCAGGTCAGCCAGCAGGCGGTCGGGGTTGGGCGCACTCTGGAGTACATCCAGGGCCAGGGTAAGAAAGAGGCTGTGTCCTTCGGTGTGGGTGTAGAGTGCATCAAGTTGAGACGGCGTCAGACGCAGGCCACTGGCGGCAACCAGATGCGCCGTGTCGGCTCGGTTCAGCCCAACTAGCGGATCAAAGCTGTAGCGCACAAAGGGCGGCATCCGCTGCGACGTGATTAGGAGTTGGAGCGAACCGTTCTGCGTTAAGGCAAGGAGTTGTTGGGCAAGCTGTAAAACCTCGGCCTCTTCATCCATATGTTGGAAATCATCGAGACAGACCAGATAGCCCTGCCCGGCCAACAGGCGTTGGACATAGGCAATACGCATGCTCAGGGGCATAGTTACCTTCTCATTCTGGGTAGCGTTGTAAAGGACGTGCCACAACTCATCGTGACCGTGGTTGGCTCCAAAAGCAGCCAACGCCCAAATTAAGCTATCCACCCCATCACCAGCATGGCATTTATACCAGAAGATCTGGTCAGGGTCAGTCATTTCTCGGGCTAGCTTAGCCGCCAGGTCGGTCTTGCCCACGCCAGGGAAGCCGGTGATCACGGCATAGTTCAGCTCCGTTAACTTTTGGCGGAAATAGGCCAATTCAATGGTGCGCCCCACAAAGTGGGTTACATCGGGTGGGCTCACGCTCGCTGGGGGCGGGCTGAGGGGCGTGGCGGATCCTGGCAGCGCATAGACAGTCTCTTGTGGCTCGACGTGCCCAGCACGTATCGCGGCATCAAGTTCCATTGTCTCTGCCGACGGTGGTACACCCAACTCGTCCATCAACAGTTGGATGCATAGATCATACTGGGCCAATGCCTGAGTCCGCTGACCGCTGCGCGCCAGGAGCCACATGGCCTGCCGGTGGGCTTCCTCCTGCCACGGGGCCAATGCCAACAAGCGGCGGATGACAGCAAGGGCCTGGGACAGCGCGCTCTGGGCGGCATAGCTGTGGCTCAGTTGCAGAAAGGCATCCAGCGCCGCTTGGTGCAGGTGTTCGCGCGTGGTGTACACCCAATGCTCAAAGAGGTCGCTCTCAGCCACCGTTAGCCCCGCCAAGAAGGGACCGGTGTAGAGGTCCACAGCCTGTTGGAGATGTTCCGTGCAGAGAGCGCAGGCGCGCAGGTCGTCGTGGGCGTGGCCTTGCACGGCGTCCAGCCGTGCGTGGAATTCACCCACATCGAGTTGAACGGTGCGGTCTGGATTGAAGGCCACTAGATGCGTACTGGTTTGGAACGCAGGTGGTGTCGACCCGTCCGTGGTGCTGGGCGCATCCAGCAATTTCCGTAGCGTAGTCAGCGTCTGCGACAGGTTTCGTCGTGCCCGCTTCTCAGAGTAGTCGGGCCAGAGCAGACCTGCCAGCGCGGAACGCGTATGGGGTTGTTCCTGCTCCACCGCGAGATAGATGAGCAGGGCCTGCGCCTTGACGCTGTAGAAGTTGGTGATAGCTTGACCATCCAGCGCCGCCTGAAATGTGTTGAAGCAGGTAAGCGTGAGTTGGTTCATGATAGATCGGCGTTGGGCAATGACACTTTCATGACACCCCGATGACCGCCACCCGCTATGATGGTGGCACAGGGTCTGGCGACTTCGATAAGTCGCACGCTAGCTTGCAAGCAGGTGAAATGACTTTGGCTTAATCCCCCGGATTCCAAAAAACTTCACCGAGAGATCTCTCATCTCTATGTTTGCCCAGAAAAACTTTATATCACCTCTCTCCAAGCAGAGGCAGGACAAAATTTTCTGGGTAGGTATATGACCCTCCTACGAAACAATCATTATTTTATAGGAGATCATGAGATGAATTCTAAGAACATTACAAAATTAATTGTTGCTGTTGCTTTGACTTTGGCGGTTACTCTTGGAACTGGGATTGTTGAAGAACAGACTCAGTAGATCCAAATTTCAGG